>JAMPEH010000009.1 GCA_023665245.1 Muribaculaceae bacterium | reverse complement strand
GCCTGAGTTTAAGCATATAGAAGCAGGGAAGTCCCTTGACAGTAAAATGTAAGAAGATGAATGCCAACGACACTTTATTGAAAGCAGATGTTGTGTTTGCAGAAGTTGGTTAAGTTATAGTATAAAAAGGTAGTGTAAAGTGATTTATGAAAAAATCGTTCCTCTTTCCAACCTCTTAGACCATTATATTTATGCTCCGCAAATCTCTGTCAAGCCTGAAATTAACGAGCTTTTAGTCCGGGCTTGACAGAAATTTGGAAGCAAAATAACTGGTCACTAAGAGGTAGAAAGAGGGGGTAAAGGCACCGAGAGACTGAAACCTTTGAATTTACTTGGGTTGCGGCAATTTTTAGGCATTAGACTTGACACTACCTATAAAAAATCAGGAGGATAATCATGGAAAACAACAGAAATGAACAGATTGAGGCTTTAAAGGTATTGCAGGAGTTTAATGGACGTTTAATTGGCAACATGAAAGCACTTGTAAATGAGCTTTCAGGAAAGCGGTTAGACGATACGGATAAGCTTTTAAAGACAGTCATTGATGCCCTTAATTGGGAAATTCAGGTTGTGAATGCAACCATGGACATTTTAAATGAGGGAACAACAAGGGTTGATAAGGAAAGCTTTAACAAAACGATTACCGCACTGAGTGAGGCTCTTGCATCGGGAGACGATGGTAAGATGGCAGAGCAGTTTGGCAATGTAATCAATGTGTTTGAGAATTTAGATGTGGCTGTGAAAGAGGTTGTGAGCGGGAACTAGGAGTGTGGTTTCCGGGAATAAAGGGATAAGAATGGAAAGCGGGGGGGGCGGAACCGGTAGATATTTTTTCGGTTTCGGATGTAAATAATGTGTTTCATGCATATATTATATTAACATGCCCTTAAGGAGCACGATATGATTTATGTAGTAAATTATGGGGATACGCTGTATAGCATTGCACGTACATATAATACCACACCGCAGGAGCTTGCATACAATAACCAGATTGCCGAGGGGCAGCCGTTGGTTGTGGGGCAGGCTCTTTATATTTTGCCAAGGAATGGTAGTCAGGTTCAAAATAACGGTAAACGGTATTTCGGTTATGCCTACCCCTATATCAGGGAAGAAGTTTTAAGAGAGTGTTTGTTGTACATGCAGGCACTCTATATTTTTTCCTATGGATTTACCACAAGTGGGGAGCTAATTGCCATTGATGATGAAAGACTGATTCGGACTGCCGAGGAGTTTGGGGTAGAACCCGTGTTAGTTTTAACACCATTTTCTGAGGGTGGTACATTTAATAATCAACTGGTAAATGCATTGCTTCAAAATATAGAGGTTCAGCAAAGAATAATTCAAAACCTGCTGACGGTTATGCGGCAGAAACGATATGTGGGAATTGACGTGGATTTCGAATATGTGCTTGCGACAGATAAAGATGCATATGTCGCATTTATTCAGCGGTTGACAGCGGAAATGAATGCAAATGGTTTTTATGTTACAATAGCATTGCCGCCTAAAGTATCGGATGACCAGCAGGGACTTTTATATGAGGGAGTGGATTATGCAGGGCTTGGCACTGCTGCAAATCAGGTGCTGCTTATGACGTATGAATGGGGTTATACTTACAGTACGCCACAGGCAGTTGCACCAATTCCAAGTGTGAGACGGGTATTGGATTATGGTGTTTCTCGAATTCCTGCAAATAAAATTTACATGGGTCTGCCAAACTATGGCTACGATTGGCCGTTGCCGCATGTTCAGGGTGTGACAAGGGCAACCAGCATCGGAAATATACAGGCGGTGGAAATTGCTGCAGAAAATGGTGCGGTTATCCGGTATGACGATGTTGCACAGTCACCATTTTTTAATTATGTATCTGGGGGAGTATCCCATGAGGTTTGGTTTGAGGATGTGAGGAGCATGCAGGTGCGTTTTGAAACGATAGAAGAGTATGGATTTTTAGGTGGCGGATACTGGAATTTGATGCGTCCTTTCAGACCGAACTGGTTGTTACAAAGATATGGAGTGTAGATGAAAGTAAGGTTGGCACATGTATATTTGCATTCGCCTCTGCATTTATTTGCAGGGGCGTTTTTTATTTTCATAGAAAATTTCTTTCAATGAAATCAACAAATCAGACCTTGTTTTTAGTAGGAATTTTTAGTAAAAACAACGAAAAAAATTTTGTTCAGGACAAAATTCCATGCGTTTAGGACAAATTCGCGTTTAAGGAGCCATATTGTGGTATAAGAATATGGCATGAAATAAAACGTGAATTTTCAAAAGTAAACCATATTTATAAACCGCAACGTTTATTTTGCAGCTGAGCCTGAAATTTGTTCCGCAAAAATGATACCCGCGTGTCAACATATGCGTAATTTGCAAGATATGTTGTAAGAAATGCACGGTCGGTTTTATCGGGCAAAATTTATGGTAACATCAAAAGGATAATATGCTAAAGAGAGATTGTACCATGCTTTTAGGAATTTGTGATGACAATAAAAAAGATATTGGTAAGGCAACACAGGCGATTAAAACCAACATACATAATGGTGAGCTAAGAGTAAAAGAGTATGACCCTGAGGAACTTCTGATAGACATTGAAGAAGAGCTGTTTCATTGCGACATACTGGTGCTTGAAATTTATTTCAAAAGTATAACTTACAATGGAATCGATTTGGCAAATATGATAAACCGTTCTTTTCCGCCGTGTGAAATAATATTTTTTTCGAGCCATATTGAGTACTCATTAAGGGTATATGAAACAAGACATTGTTATTATGTGTGGAAACAGGAAGTAGAAAAAATGTTGCCTGTTGCTATTAATAAGGCATTGCTGGAGTTGGATGATAATGCACACAGGGATGTGATGCCTTTGGTGTGCGATGGACACACGGTATTTATAGATAAAAAAGAAATCCTTTATATTGAGCGGGAAGACCGCAAAATAAATGTAGTTACGGAAGAACACAAATATACCTGTTATCAGTCACTTGTCGAGATTATGAAAAACTTCAGGGATAATATGATAAGGGTTCATGGCGGCTATATTGTGAATTTTAATAAAGTAACAGGGATACGGAAAAATATTATTGAACTTAGCAATAACATGAAAATTCCGTTAGGCAGAACATACGAAAAGGCGGTGCGGAAAAAGTATAGGGAGTATTGGAGCAGAAAAATTTACATAGAAAAAAATAAGTAGAGGAGAAGGATTATTATGAAAGAAAAAATGGATGTGAAAAAAATGAAGCTCAAAGGGAAAATACTGGCATTTTTATTGACAGTAATTATGATTGTTGCAGAAGCACCGGTGGGTGATGCCAAAGCAGCAGGCGACAATATGTCCAATGCAACGCAGATATATGCCAATAATTGGTATTATGGGACACTGGATAATAGTAACAAAACGGATTTTTATAAGATAACGCTTACGTCTGCGGGTAGATTGTCTATCAATGCAAGTGCGGAAATGAGTGTGTGCTATTATTTGTATGATAATGAAGGCTCACAGCTTGATTATAAATTTAGCACTTTTAGTGATGTTATGGGAAAAAGTACCTATGAAAAAGTGCTGGATTTGACAAAAGGAACTTATTATTTCAGTGTTGAAAAAGGTGGTTCAAGTGATCGGTATAATGGCGACTACAGCTTTCAATACGAGTTCAAAAGTGCAGGAGAGAGCTTTGCGGAAAGCCAGGGCGGCTCCAATAACAATATGATATCAGCAAACAAAATAGAATTAGGCAAGAGCTATAAAGGGCAGATAGCAAAAAATGATTATGATGATTTTTATAAATTTACCATTAATAAAACAGGAAGCTATACGTTTAATGTAAATTCGGACATGAAGTGGATTGGATGGAAATTATATGATTCAAAGGGAAATCAAACATATAAGAAAAATTTCGATAAGGATGAAGCTTTGGGTAAAATTAAAAGTGACTTTGAATTTGAAATAGAGACACCAGGCACATATTATGTAAGCCTCAGTGGGATGTTCGGTGATGGCGACTGGTTTACCTCATATTACACAGGCAACTACACCTTCAACATTTCAGCAAAATTAAATCCTGTTTACATTGACACGGTAAAGAACACAGCTTCAGGCATTAAGGTTTCATGGGGTAAGGTAAAAAATGCAACCGGTTATATTGTTTACCGCAAGGCAGGAAGCGGCTCATGGAAAAAGCTTGCGGCTACATCTTCGGTAGGAAGTTATGTGGATAAAACGGCAAAATCAGGCGGAACATACAGCTACAAGGTTATCCCTACAATGGGTTCCGTGACGGGTAAAAATGGAAACACAAGGAAAATGACATATGTTGCATTAGTCAAGCCAACGTATGTGAAAAGCAATGGAAAAGGCAAGCTTACGTTAAAGTGGAAAACAAATAAAAAACTGAGTGGATACCAGATACAGTATTCCACGAATAAAAAATTCAGTGGAGCAAAGACAAAGCAGGTATCAAAAAGCAAATCGAAGTATGCAATTACGAAGCTAAAAAGCAGAAAATATTATTATGTGAGAATGCGGGCATGCAAAAGGGTAGGCGGTATTAAATATTATTCCGCATGGAGCACGGTAAAGAAAGTGAAAATAAAGTAAAAATGGAGGGAAGAGCTATGGATGTGAAAAGAAAGTACATAAAAAAACAAAGCGGAATGGCACGAGAACTAAAACGCATCATTAGTCTTGTGCTTACCGCAGTAATGCTTGTTACACTTGCACCACCAACGATATTTGGGGTGTTGGATGTCAAAGCGGCAGGAACATATAATGCACAGGCAGCTGCTAATTATGCTTTGCAGTATACAGATGCAAGTGGCACGGATGATACAGGTTCATATAACAAAGCTTATTCCTATTACGCAGGAAATGACTGTGCAAATTTTGTTTCACAATGCTTAGTGGCAGGTGGTTTGCAAACAGATTCAACGTGGTATAAATATTCCCAAAGCTGGAATCGGGCAGATTATTTGTACGAATGGTTTAAAGGAAAAGCGGAATACAAAAATCTCATTGTTAAAAATCCGTCTGCATCACAGGTGAAAATAGGAGACCCGATATTTTATGTATGGGGAACAGAGGATTTGTCCAAGACAAATCCCAATGATATTGACCATGCAGGAATTTGTACGGGATATGACAGCAACGGTAACCCGCTTGTTTCTGCACATTCAAGTAATAGAAAAAATTTTTCTTCATGGAAAATGGGAGCAGGTGCTGTTTATGTTGTAAGGTTAGATCAGGTAAATGTAAATATACCGCCGATAGGACATTTTGATTTGGCGGAATCAACGGAACCGCAAAAAATAAAAGTTGCGGGTTGGGCTTTTGACCCGGATGAACCATCGAAATCCATAGATGTCAAGATTTGCATAGGTGGTTTACAGGGAGAAGCTGGTACGGAAGAAATTATATTACATACAAATCTACTTAGGTCGGATGCAAATAAAATGTATGGGATAAGTGGAAATCATGGATTTGAAACTACGATTTCGGTTAAAAAGACTGGCAGTCAGCCTATATATTTATATGCGATAAACCATCCATCCGGAAATAATCCAAAGCTGGGTGGAGACAAAACTGTAACAATAATATCTGATGCAGTAGAAAGCCATACACATACATGGACAAAGCAGGTTGTATCACAGGCGACATGTGATAAGGCAGGAAGTAACTTATATACATGTAAGGGATGCGGAAGTACATATACCGAAAATGTACAGGCACTTGGACATACTTACACAAATTATAGTTACAATAATGATGCAACATGTATAAATGACGGTACAGCAACAGCAACATGTGCAACATGCAGAAAATTAAATACGGTTACTCTGAAAAATTCTGCAACGGGTGTACATACGTGGAATCAAGGAACGGTAACAAAAAATCCGACTACAACAGAAACTGGAAGTAAGTTATATGTTTGTTCGGTATGTGGTGAGACAAAAGAAGAAGTATTACCGGTAAAAATCAGTACAGAAACGCCGAAGGAACCGACACCGCAAAAACCAGCTATAACGGTTACTGTACCTAAGGTTGGTGAAACCTTCAAGGACGCCAAATCAAAGGCAAAGTATAAGATTACAGGCAAGCAGACTGTTTCACTAATAAAGACAACCGCAACATCAGGCAAAGTAACCATACCTGCAACGGTTACATATAAGGGCAAAACATTTAAGGTAACAGCTATATACAAAGGGGCATTCAGAAATAAGACGGGTATTACCGCAGTTACCTTTGGGAAAAACATTACATCGGTTGGAAGTGAAGCATTTAGTGGATGCAAAAAGCTTAAGACGGTGACACTTAACAAAAATCTGATAAAGATAGGTAATAAGGCATTTTATAAGTGTACTGCTCTTACTGCTGTCGCAATTCCATCGAAAGTAAAGAGGATAGGCAAGCAGGCATTCTATGGCTGTAAGAAGCTAAAGAACATTACAATAAAGACAACCAAGCTGAAAAGCTCCAATGTCGGTTCCAATGCATTCAAGGGAATCAATGCCAAGGCAACCATCAAGGTTCCAAGGAGTAAAAAAGCTGCATATAAGAAGCTGTTAAAGAGGAAAGGTGCAGGGAAGAATGCGAGGTATAAGTAAGGAGGTAGCAAGATGGATAAAAAGCAAAAATCTAAAAAACGACAACATGGTTTAAGCAGGAGCTTAAAACGTTTCGTCAGCATGGCACTTACTGCAGTGATGCTTGTGACACTTGCACCACCGACGATGTTTGGGGTGAAGGATGCAAAAGCGGCAGGAACATATAATGCACAAGCAGCGATTGAGTATGCCCATAAGTATACAAACGATAGCGGCAAAGACGATACGGGTTCATATAACAAAGCATATCCTATTTATTCTGGGAATGACTGTGCAAATTTTGTTTCGCAATGCTTAGTGGCAGGTGGATTGCAAACAGATTCAACTTGGTATAAATATTCCCAAAGCTGGAATCGGGCAGATTATTTGTACGAATGGTTTAAAGGAAAAGCGGAATACAAAAATCTCATTGTTAAAAATCCGTCTGCATCACAGGTGAAAATAGGAGACCCGATATTTTATGTATGGGGAACAGAGGATTTGTCCAAGACAAACCCTAATGATATTGACCATGCAGGAATTTGTACGGGATATGATAATGGAAATCCACTAGTTTCTGCACATACAAGTAATAGAAAAGACTATTCTCTTTGGAAGATGGGAGCAGGTGCTGTTTATGTTGTAAGGTTGGATTTATTAAATTCAAATCAGGCAAAACCGGCAGAATCAGGAACAAGAGGAAGACTGCTTACAGTTGCTTTGCAGGAGATTTCCTTAAACGATAGAACTAAATATGGAACAAACAATGATTGGTGTGCAGCGTATGTTTTATGGTGCATGCAGCAGGCAGGCATAGATAAATCCCTTTATCCTAATTATTCTTCAGGATGTGGGAATCCGCTTTGGACGAGTATGAAGCATAATGATGGTAGTGGATATGATGGACTTGAAGCATGGTTCAGAAATAAAAATAAGTACCATGCCAGAAATTCAGGTTATACCCCTAAACCGGGAGATTATGTGTTATATGAGTGGGATGGTGGAAGTCAGTACGCTGACCATGTGGGGCTTGTTGTAAAAGTTAGTGGAAACAGCATAGTTACCATAGAGGGTAATACAACAATTGGTAATACATATAGTGAAGGTGTCCATCACCGTAGTATAGATAATTATAAGACCTATCCATATCTTATGGGGTTTGGGGAAATTAGTTATCCGTCTAACGGAACCATGCCTAATGTTGATACTTGGATTAATAAGGATAAGAGTACATATTCTACGGTATCATCAGGAACAGCCGTGCCAACCCGTAATCTCAGCAGAAACAGCTCAGGCTCCGATGTGAGATGGGTTCAGCAAATGCTGAATTACCTCATGGGAGCAGGACTATCGGAAGATGGAATTTTCGGAACAAATACATACAATGCAGTTCGAAGCTTCCAAAGTAAATTTGGATTGGCGGTTGACGGAATCGTCGGACCTGACACGAGAAATAAAATGCAGTCGGAATGGCAGAAAAGGCAGGTTGTAAATCCGTCCTCCGTTTCTATCAGCAGTGGAACATTAAACCTTACAACAGGCGGTAAGCAACAGCTTTCAGCAAAGGTAGAACCGTCAAATGCTACAAACAAGAATGTAACATGGAGCAGCTCAAACAGCGGGGTTGCCACAGTAAGCAATGGCACAATTACAGGAGTAAGGGAAGGAACGGCACAGATAACTGCCAAAACCCATAACGGAAAAACTGCTACCTGTACGGTAAATGTACATGATAAGAGAACCATAACATTTGTAAATGACGATGATACCGTAATCAGTGTTCAAAAGGTTGATTGGAACGGAAGTGCGACAGCACCGCAGGCACCTGAAAAAGAGGGGTATTCATTTGCAGGCTGGAGTGGAACATATCAAAATGTTAAGGACAACGGAACGGTTAAGGCAACATACACAAAAAATCAGTATACGGTTACCTTTAAAGAGACAAATGGAAAGGTGATAGGAACTGCACAGAAGGTATACCATGGAGAAAATGCGTCCGCACCCGCAAACGATGCACTTGACATACCTGAAGGCTATTCCTTTAAGGGCTGGAGTGAATCGACGAATAATGTTAAATCAGATATGACGATTTATCCTGTTTATGAGTGGGCGGACAGTGAGCTTCCTATGGCTGTTTCAGTAGGAAAAGATGCATGTACGGCAAATTATGCGGAAGAAATGTATTATTTACATTTTACGATTAAGAACCATTCTGCAGAGACAAAAAATGCCCGTGTAATGATATACATGGTTACGGATGAAGGCAAGCTTGTGGCACAGGGAGAAACACGAACCGTTCGTGTTCCGGCAGCAGAAACGGACGATAACGGCAATGTTATAGCAGAGGGAACAAAGGAAGTTTCTGATATGTATATTGCCTGTAGTAATGCTGCAGACAAGGCTCGTATTCTTGTGCTGGATGATTATGAATCAGCAGTGCCGTTAGCGGAAATGGTAGATGTTCCTGTTGTTGTTGAGGGATACGGAGAATGGACAGATAAGAAGCCTGCATCAGGCACGGAGTATCAGACAAGAACCTTGTACAGATACAAGAACGTAAATTACACAACATCCACCAGTACAAATTCGATTAGTGGATGGACATTATACAATACGCAAAAATCCGTAAAGGATAACAACGATTCCCATTATTATGGACAGGGCAGAAGCAGCTCAGCACCTGCACCAAATGCGGCATATTACAGATGCTGGTCATCTGCGATATCATATACATACAATCCAAGTCCGTATTTGGTTCCGACATACAATATTTCTGTCAGCACAACAGGTGGGGACAGTTATAGAAGCATGGTAAGATGGATACAGACTGTCCTGAACAGATATGGATGCGGAACAGATATTGATGGAATATTTGGTTATAATACTGCCGCTGCAGTAAAGAATTTCCAAAGAGCAAATGGACTTACAGTTGATGGTATCGTTGGACCTGATACGAGAAACAAAATGCAGAGTAAGCTTAATTCGGATCCGTTATACCGCTATTATTACAGTACGGCAACAACTACATATACATACAGCTTTTATAAGGTTGATGATACTTGGTCAGGCTGGCAGGATACTGCCATTACAGGAGATACTGCCATAAAAGCAGGTACCACAAAGAAGCTTATAGAAACAAAAACACAGTACCGCATTAAGATTGACCCGAAGACGGCGACCACAACAGGTGAAGTGATGAATCCAAAATGTGTTCTTCCCGATGAGGCAAAGAGCCTTGCTGGTAAGGATGCGGTTGTCATTGTGTTTAAAAATAAGGTAAATCAAATTGCTGAGGATAATGTTGAATATATCGGTGCAACAAAGATTGCGGCAGACGGAGGCTTAAATATTTCCTTTATACCACGTGAAGAACAATCGTATGAAGGAACAGGTGATTATACGGTAGTTCTTGGTGTGAAAGGAACATCAAATTATGTGAAGGTTGGAACGATAGAAGCACCAAAACCTGTATATACTGTAAGCTTTGTTGATGCAGATGGGAAAGAAATCACTTCGCAAAAGGTGGAGGAAGGACATAATGCTACGGTGCCTGATGCACCGGAAAAAGCGGGATACCGGTTTACAGGTTGGGATACGGGAGTTACAAATATTCATGCAAACCTTACCGTAAAGGCAAATTATGAGCCGGAGAAGTATGTTGTTTCATTTGTAGATTGGGAAAACCGGACATTTGCAAATGAGGAGTATAGCTACGGCGATATCATAACATTGCCTGAGGTTGAAAATGTGCCGGAGGGTCTTGAGCTTACAGGCTGGACAATTTCTGAAGGCACGGTTGTAGACAAAAATCTGTTATGTGAAGCAGTTTATAAGAAACCTGTATATACCGTAACATTTGTTGACTGGGAAGGAAATATAGTTGAGGAACAGGAGGTTGAGCATGGGGATGCGGCAATGTCGCCAGGAGTAACAGCACCTGATGAGGAAGAAAGAGAAAATACCGTTCCTGAGGTACTCGACAATATGAACTTTTTAAGCTGGGGTGAAAATATTGACCTTAGCTGTATTACAGGCAATTTGGTTGTAGGTGCCATTTATGAATTTGATGAAACGGTTGCAATGCCGATGGCATCTGTTCAGACAGGTGAATTTGACAATTCACAAAAGGTTGCTCTTACATCACAAACAGAAGATGCATTGATTTATTATACATTGGATGGAAGTGATCCGACAGACAGTGAAAATGATAATGTGAAAATATACAATGGAGCAATTACAATTTCCAAAACAAGCAAACTCCGATTTTATGCAACAAAGCTTGGCATGAATGACAGTGCGGCGGGAGAAGAATGGTATGCAATTAATACCGCAGGAAATGTACCAATGCATATCATTAACATACAGGCAGTCAATTTCTTCAATGAAAGCAAAGTACAGTCATATCGTGATTTTGTCAAGGATAATACGATGGTGAATGTGTTGGAATTTGTAAATGAAGAATATGATGACGTGGAGTTGAAGGGTATATTCTATGACAGCGGCTGTACGGAGCCATGGCAGGAACAGGCAGAAACCATAACAAGCTCACTTACATTATATGCCATGTATGATGCAAAGCAATTTAATGTTACATATTTAGATGAAAATGGAGATGTAATTAAGACAGGCAAAGTATCCTATGGAAATTCAGCAGACGACACTGTGGCACCTGAAAAAAGCGGTTATCATTTTGTCGGATGGGATAGTGAGGATGACGCATACTGTGTTGTGAAGGATATAACTGTGAAGGCAAAATATATCGAGGAAGCTGAGTATGCCGTGATTTCGTTCCCTAGAAATGAATATTCAATTATGGAAGATACAATTTTTAAGGTTACGCCAAAAGTGACTTATGCCAGTGACGGAACAGTATGTAATGATGAGACGGAAGAGTGGATGAGTACAGATGAGAGCGTTGCAGTTGTAGATTCACAGGGAAATGTAACAGCACTCAAAAAGGGTAGTACAACAATAACTGCAAAGCTTAAATCATCCGGGGAAACTGCACAATGTGTAATTACTGTGACAGGAAATCCAAACAATTCCATTTGTCTCTTTAGAAATTCTAAGTATGACCTTGATGAAGCGTTTTTAAGAAACATAGAGATTGGAAAGAATAAGGTTTCTGATGTCAGAAAGAACATTGATACGGACAGCTTGGAGTTTTACGATTGTGATAATGTCAAGCTTGAAGATAATGCGAATGTCGGAACAAATACGATTATACGTATGTTGGACGGAGACGGAAATATTCTTGATATGATAACGGTTATAATTTTAGGAGATTACAATGGTGATGGAATTATAAACGGAAAGGATGTATCAGGAATAGCAAGGTGTCTGCTTGGAAAAGAGCAGGCGGATGCTGCCAAGCTTCGTGCAATGGATGTTAATGGTGACGGTAATGTAAATAACCGTGATGCGGCAATGCTTGCAAGATACCTTGTTGGAAAAGAGGAGTTATGATTCGAAAAAATAAGATAATACTCATAACACTTGTATGTATAGCTGCATTGCTTCGAAATGTGTACATAACCTCCTACGCTGTTGATGCTTATAGGGTATCAACAGCGGGGGAAGCTATACAGTGGTTAAATGAAACGCAATGCCTTATACCGTTATACATAACAGAAAATAAAGGTATTATGGGGTTTCGAATCTCCTTGGAATATGACAGCAGTATACTGCAAATAGATTCAGTTTCGAAAGGGCTGGTTACGGAAGCGGGCAGCTTTAATTATGGAAAGGATAGTGAGGCTGCAGGCAAAATAGATGTTATTTGGTATTCCACGGAAGATGTGACGATTGACGGAACCATTCTGTATATAGGCGTTACGGTGATAGATGAAAATGCTGATAATATTGAAATTAAGGTAAGTTATAGTGTTGCGGATACATTTAATGAGGCATGGGAGGACGTTGCGTTAAATTGTGACAATATTGTGGCGGGGACAAAACATAATACAAACAGTGGGAAAATAGAGGATATACCTCCGGATGTGAAAGCAGTAATGTCAAATGAGGACGAAAAGGAATATTCTTTTCATGCAGCCGCAGATTTTAATTCCAATCTGTCCATAAATGATATTGGTGAGGACATAATAAAGGATGCGGTTGTAATAACGATGACAGGGTATAACATTGATTCCTTGTCAAAGCTTTCCGGCGAACAGGAAGAACAGTTTTGGAGCGATGTAAGGGAAACATTGGTACAGGATTATGGAGTTGATATTATATCAGTGAATAATCTTAATTTTGAAAAAATATCTGAGCAAATTACGATAACAAATGACGATGTTGTAAGCATAAAAAACCATGACATAGCAAGCAGGGGTGATGCCCAAAAAGAGAAGGAATTACCGAAAAATAAGAGCTTGCTGATTGTTGTGATATGTTTTGTTACGGTTGTGCTTTTAGTCGTAATTATTGCAGTGTTGCTTTGCAGAAAACGAAAAGTCAGAAAGTAATAGGAGGTAGGATGCAGTATGAAAAAAACAATAATTTCCAACATATTGATGCTGTCTATCATTGTTGCAGCAATATTTTCAGGTGCAAATGTTTATGCGGCAGAGGCAGCACCTGTGAGCATAGAAGTATTAAGTAACCCTAAGGTATTGGAATATTGTGTTGGAGATAGCTTTGATACACGTGGAATGAGGCTTACGGTAGAATATAGTGATGGAAATGTAAACATAATTTCAGACGGTTATGATGTCAAGTATGATTTTACAACTGCAGGAACGAAGCAGGTAATGATTCAGTATTCTCAGGCAGGAAAAACAGTAAGTACACAAGTGGAGGTAAAGGTTTATGATAAGCCTGTAATAAGTACGGAAGTAAAAAATGTCCGTCGGGGAGAAAATCTTGTTGTACCTATAGTTCTTAGCAAAAATTGCGGTATTATGGGAATGGAACTGAATGTCGTTTACGATAAGGAGCGTTTTGTACCTGTAAGTGTGGAGTATTCGGAAGTATTCGGTGCAGGAGAGAAAAATGACAATATAGATATTTCCAAAACAAATGAAATTAAAATTATATGGACAGGTACGGAAAAGACAACAAAAACAGGTAATGTCTGTACTATAACTTTCTATTGCAAATCCAATGCACCACTGGGAGAAGGTTCAATAAAAATATCTGCAAATCCATCAGGCACATATACAGAAAGCTATGCGGGGATAAGCTGCGTTGCTGCGGAGATAAAGCCCGAGGTATTTACGGCTACTGCTGCAAACACAAAGAAAAAATTGAAAACATTGGCTGTAACGATGTCTGATTATAAATATGGACAAAAAGCATCCGTGCCTAAACTGTATGGGAATACAGGAAAAGGTAAGGTCACATATACATATGCACAAAACCCGTCAGGACCATATACAACGAAAAAACCAGTGTATCAGGGAACATATTACCTGAAGGCTACAGTTGCAGAAACGGGTTTGTATGACGAGGCAAGCACAACATGCAGCTTCCGCATCAGAGAACCTGAACAGGGAGATAAGTGTAAAGTATCAGGTGTTACATACAAGGTTACGGGAAAAAACACAGTGACTTATATGAAGGCAAGCTCAAAGGCAACGTCAATCAAGGTTCCTGCAACGGTGAAGCTGGGAAAGACAACTTATAAAGTGACAGCAATAGGAACCAATGCTTTTAAAGGAAATAAGAAGCTTAAAAAAGTTACAATCGGGACAAATGTAACTGAGATAGGTAATGGTGCATTTAGCAAGTGTACGGCTTTAACAAGTGTTACAATACCTAAAAACGTAAAGAAAATAGGCAAGCAGGCATTCTATGGCTGTAAGAAGCTAAAGAGCATTACAATAAAGACAACCAAGCTGAAAAGCTCAAATATCGGTTCCAATGCGTTCAAGGGAATCAATGCCAAGGCTGCTATCAAGGTTCCAAAGAGCAAAAAAGCTGCATACAAGAAGCTGTTAAAGAGTAAAGGTGTAGGGAAAAACGTAAAATATAAGTAATGAAAAACGGGCAGGCGGAAAATCGCCTGCCTTATTGTTTGTATTTGTAAATACTATTATTTAGAAATTTCAGCTTTTAGTCCTGTTATCTGTTCGATGGTAAGCCCCGAGTATTCGGAAATTTCCGCAATAGACAATTTATCAGCTTTCAGCATTTTTATGGCTAACTGTTCTGCACACTGTTTGATACCTTGCTCTAAACCCTGCTCAATACCATCCTCTACGCCTTCTTCGTATTTTTCCTGATAATGCATTTCTAACGTCATATATTCCAGCCTCCATTTCTCATTGCTTCTAACGGATTTGACTGCCGTTTCCAGTTCTTTTGTAAATTCATCCGATGCCGCCTGCCCGTCTATGTAATCAAGCAATCGTTTCATTTCAGGTGTTACATCGTCCATGGTTCCTTTTGTGTTTAATATGACTTTTGTCGTCTCATCGCCAAGACCGATTTCGTAATCCTGTAAACATCGGTTTTCAAATGTGTAAATATGCCTGCCCTTGCCGAATAAATCGAAGGTGCAGATAAAAATGACAAAGCTCCGTTTTAAGTCTTGGTAGTCCTCACCTTTTTCCAGTACGTTAAGGTCTATCATTCCCTGATAATATCTTGAACGCTTTGGCAGATTTTTATTTACGGATACCTGCATTTCTATATTATATACCGTACTTTTGTCATCTTCAACATAAACATCCAAACGGACAGACTTTGCATCTGCCGCAAGGGCTATGATTGCCTGTGTTCTCGGATATTCTATGTCGGATATGCTTATGCCAAGTATTGTTTCCAGAAACGGCTTGCAGTACTTGGGTTCTCTCATAATAACCCCAAACATGAAATCATCCTTTAGTTCCAGTTCCTCAAAGTTTTTGGCAGTTCTCTTTTTGTTTTCGTTTTTGTTCATTCAATTTCCTCCCTTGACAGTAATTACATCAGACAGAGAAGATTTTTGAACAAATACATTTTGTATCGAAAGTCAATATATACAAGACTGCTTTAAACTTCTGAATAAAGTGCGTTTACACTCTTTGAATCTGTGCATGTATTTTGGCGTAGGCTAACCTTTCAATCCAAATTTTATTCTCAAACAGCACTCCGCTGCCTAATTGTGAAATAAAGCATCGAAGTTTATTTGATAACAGATTAGTCAAAGATTGGCTAAGCCACAATGTAAAATAGAATACAATGCTTTAAAATATACTAATACATGCGTGTAATATTTACAAGTGATTTTTTTGTGAAATTAATGGATTCGAAGATTATCAAAAATAGTATTCATTATTGAAGACGATGAATCCTTGGCACTTGGGTTTTGTCGTGCATTAGGGCAGGGGAAGTGGAAACCGAGTGCTGCATCAGGAGTGACTACAGCATCTTCCGCTTCCGCAACACAACAAGAACAATGGCACATATAAGTGCAGTAATTCCACAAATAATACCGAAGCCGTAAGGGGTAGTAGAAAAAGGCATCCATCTGCCATCTACATTCATACCGAACAGACCGGATATGATGGTAGGGATAGCCATAACAATGGTAATACTTGCAAGATATTTCATTATGTTGTTAAGGCGGTTGTTGATAATTGTAGTCATCAGCTCTCTGGTACCCTTTAAAATATCACGGTAAATCTGGGTCATTTCGATTGCCTGTTGATTTTCGATGATGAGGTCATCCAAAAGCTCCTGGTCCTCCGGAAACTTTTTGACACCGCTGTATCTGGTCAGTCTGTCAACAATCAGACGGTTGGCACGCAGGGATGTATCAAAGTATACAAGGTTGGATTCCATTTCGTGGAGGTTTATGATGTCGGCATCCTCAGTGGCACCGCCCATGCACTCCTCCATCTCAAGCCTGCGTCTGTCAATAATGCGAAGATAGGACTGATAAAGTGTGTTTGTCCTATACAAAATCTGATACGTAAATCTGACCTGTTTTTTTGTCGTGAAATCACGGATGGAATTGGTCAGGAAATGCTTCAGTACAGGTGTCTCGGCGGAGCAGACAGTAATGATTGCTTCCTCGGTCCATATGATGCCGAGGGGGATTGTTGTATATGCCTCCTGATTGTGTCTGATTTCCACGGTTGGAATATCAAAGATAATCAGTACATAATTATCATTTACATCGACACGTGATGACTCCTCCTCATCAAGTGCTGCCCTTACATCGGTAAGGTCAATGTCATACTGCTTTGAAATTTCAAGGGTTTCCTCTTGGGTGGGAGCAGTGAGGTTAATCCACATTCCGTTGATGTTTTCCGGTGTTTCTTTTAATGTTCCGTGTTCGGATATATATTTGCTAATCATATTCTGCTCCTTTCCGCAGGGCTGACCCCACTCTTGTTATTCTAACATAATATGTTTATTATTGTAAACTTAGAAATTATATTTATACACAATCTTTATGCAGATGCCTTACTTGTATTGCTTTAAGTGGACATAAATCCTTCCCTTTCGTGTTTCATGTCCGCAGCCTGCGTATTGGAATTTGCCATATCCCCGGATGGAAAATATATCTCCCTCCTTCAGAGCCATGCTGTTTCGTTCACATGGCATCCCGTTTAAGGTTACCTTGCCTGTAATAAACATGGCATGGGCTTCCTTCCGTGAGCATCGGATTGCACCTGCGACAACGGCATCAAAGCGTGGAGCGGCAACGGTAATGTCAATATCAATAAGCGTTGGTTTCAGGGCATTTAAGTCCTCCTCACTGTTGACGGGAAGACACTGTATGCTTGTATGCTTTACCTTTGTAAGGTTTTCGGTTATATATTCTGCCATGCTGTTCTGGCAAATAATAAAGGCATCCCTGTTTTCTTTTATGATAACGTCGCCAAGGACACTCCGCTCTATGCCAAGATTCATAAGGGCACCAAGAAAATCCCTATGGGATAATGTGTCGGCAAACTTTTCTACCAGTGGTGTTGCTTTTAATATTGTCAGCCGCCATGGCTCGTCATATCCGAACATTGCAGGTGAGCCAAAGCGGACCATCTGACGCTCTGCCATTTCGTACCCGCCATTTGCTTCAAAATCAATGCCGTCAAGCTCACTGCCAAGAGAGTAAAGAACCGCCAGTTCGCTGGTATTCAAAAAGCCTGTGTATGTATATATATTTTGTCTGTATGCTTTTTTGGCAAGGTCCAAAATATGCGCCTTTAATATTTGCAATTCGTCCATAATACCTCCAAGGAGCTTGTATTAACACACATTATCGCATAATTTACAAGGTTTTCAAGCCTATTTGCCAATTTTGTGTTATACTATAATAATTGACAATTGCGAAACGTCTTATTATTAAAACTTAGTTTTGCAATCGCCCATTTCATTGTTTTAAAATTAGGAGAGGCAGTATGCAGTCGAATCTTACAAAAGGGAGTGTACTGAAAAATCTTATATTATTTTCATTGCCGTATCTTCTGTCAAGCTTTCTGCAGACATTTTACGGATTGGCGGATTTATTTATTGTAGGGCAATACAATGGTGCGGACAGCAGCTCAGCGGTATCCGTAGGAAGTCAGGTCATGCACATGGTTACGCTTGTCATTGTAGGGCTTGCCATGGGTTCAACTGTTATGATTAGCCAGTCTGTCGGTGCGGGAAATGAAAAACGTGCCGCCAGGGCAATCGGCAACACGGTGACAATATTCTTGCTTGTATCCATCATAATGACGGGAGTGCTGCTCCTTTGTTCGGACGGAATCGTGACCTTGATGTCAACACCTGACAAGGCGGTTGGTCAGACGAAAACATATCTTATGATTTGCTTTGCAGGAATTCCGTTTATTACGGCATACAATATTATAAGCTGTATTTTAAGAGGCTTGGGGGACTCGAAAAGTCCGATGTATTTTGTTGCTGTCGCATGTGTGTTTAATGTTCTGATAGATGTTGTCCTGATTGGACAGCTTGATATGGGGGCAGCGGGTGCCGCACTTGGAACCGTGATATCCCAGACAATCAGTGTTATAGTGGCACTGATTGTGCTGCTAAAAAGGGATATTGGCATAAAACTTACACCGACAGATTTCATGATAGATAAAGATGTTATAGCTTACATATTTAAAGTTGGGATACCTGTGTCGGTTCAGGATTTATTTATTCAGATATCGTTTATTATCATAACGATAATTGCGAACAGGAGAGGGTTGATTGTCTCTGCGGCTGTTGGAATTGTGGAAAAAATAATTGGCTTTTTGTTTCTGATTCCGTCTGCAATGCTTGCGGCAATCTCTGCAATTGCGGCACAAAACATAGGGGCAGGCTTACATAAAAGAGCAAGGGAAACACTCAGGTTTGGAATTATAATAACGGTTGCATTTGGGATTTTATTCAGTATTATCTGCCAGTTTGCATCGCCTGCGATTGTTGATTTGTTTACGGATGACAGGGATGTAATCCGCATGGGTGTGCAGTATCTCAAGTCCTATGTATTTGACTGTGCTTTGGCGGCAATCCATTTTTGCTTCAGTGGATATTTTTGTGCGTGTGGCAGGTCGGTGTATTCCTTTATCCATAACATCATATCAGCCTTAGCAATAAGAATACCGGGGGCATATCTGGTATCGAAGTTGTTTCCCGATACTTTGTACCCGATGGGCTGGGCGGCACCTGCAGGCTCATTTGTATCGGCTTGTATATGCGTAGTGATGTATATTTATATGAGAAAGCAGGAAAAAACAGAGACAGTGGATGAAAAGATTTTTAATGTAATAGAGAAATAATTGGTATATAATATATGAAAGAAGAAATGTAAGGAGGCACACAATGGCATTTTCACTAAAGGGCTCAGGGAGCGGCAAAAAAATAAGTAGGGGCATAGCAAGTAAGGAAGATATCGAACGCTATGAGAGCATTGGATATACACATATTGTTTATGAGGGCAGTTCTCATTTTGTATATACTGATGATTTGACAGAAAGGGATGTATTTAAGCAGACAATCGGCTTAAATAATTATGAATGGTTTCAGGAAGGAACAGGAAATAAGAACTGGGTTCTCTATAATCCTGTGCAATTTCGTCCTGACAAAAACTGGAAGGGTAAGAAAATTCTCAAATTTAATAAGGATGATTACAAGGGCGGCAGGTTTGAGGTTCCGATAAATTCAAGTAGCTGCTGCGGTATGTTTTCCTGGACAACCCTGCCTGAAAATTTCAAGCTTGATACACTCTTCAACACGAAGGATATTGTTGATATGAACCTTATGTTTGCGGGAAGCATACTTCCTGATGTGTTTACAATTAGTGAAAGATTTACGACAAACAATGTGCGTGATATGAGATACATGTTTTATGAGTGTGTACTTCCTGAAAAATTCACCTTAAATGACAATTTTAATACAAGTAAGGTGGAGGAAATGGACTTCATGTTTTCGGAGTGCAGGGTTCCAAAAAACTTTAGGCTTCCCGATACCTTTGATACGTCATCAGTAAAGAGCATGGACCACATGTTTTATGAAACGGTATTTTCAGGAAAATTTGACTTTGGAAATGCGTTCAAGATAAATGAAGGCGTAAATACAAAGCTGATGTTTACGGACAGTGTCATAAACAATGAAACCGTTGATCCTGAAAAATGTGAGGACTTTGCATACATGAAGAAGCTGCTTGCCGAACAGTAATTGTAAGTTAAATTACAATATCATGGCAGACTGGCGTGCCCATACAGTCAGAAATGGTTTCGCAGCTCATGGAAACGAGCAACCACAGCTTCATGTACATGGATACAGGGGATGCCTTTGGCAAAACTGATATAGACAAATCCTTATATATTCGGGTGCTTTCATAGCCGGTTCTATCTTCGGCACCTGTTAAAAATATAGGGATTTCTCTTTTTGCGGCATCAAGAAGCATGTTTTGAAAGCTTGCATCCCTTGTACATAATGTTCCTGAATGGAAGCTGTCCAAAAGAATGGCACGAACATAACCAGGAACGTCAGTGTACTGTTGCCCCGGGACAGGACGGATATACATAACAGGGGAAGCTTCCGTATAGCGGGGATGACCGCTTAAATAGTTGTATATGTCAATTTGCTTGTTACATGAGTGGGAATTTTGCTCTATGCTGTATAATCTGTCACTGTATGGCATATGGGGCAGAAGCCTTGTTCCATAGTGAATAACGGCTGCTTCATTTTCATTTTTGTAAGCAACATAAACACCGTGATGCACTGTTTGCTGACAATTGGAACATTCCTTTATAAAGTCAACAGCGGCAGAAAAGTTTGCAATACCATTTGCACGGTCATCGTCAAGGATGTAATTGCTGGATACAAGCACAACAGGTATTTGCAAATTCGGGAAAAGATAGGAGAGTGCAGCGGACATATACTGCTGCGTGTCAGTACCATGTGTGACTATAATCCCATCATGTTCTGTACCCAGAACAGCCTTGTCAATGCAGTCTGCCAGCTTATTGATATGTGAACCATTTAAATTTTCACTGAGAATATAATATGGCGTTTCCGTTGTAAAATAAATATGTTCCGTATCTGATGCGTGGAGCTTCTTATATTCCTGTATCAACCTGTCTTTTCCTGTCTCGTTTGTATTGATATATCCGTCATTGACGGATGAACATATTGTCCCGCCTGTAAATATCACAAGAATATTCATGTCAACCTCCGTTTTTCGTATATATAATCAGTATGTCTAAAAAAATGTTTTATATAACAAGGCAGATACTTAAATTTTTTTTCGCTTTCGCACACATTCAGATAAAAGAAATTCTATCTGGCTGTTAATAGAGCGGTAATCCTCGTCCGCCCAGCTTGCAAGCTCTTGCCAAAGGGAGGGGGAGAGACGGAGGAGCACCTGCTTCTTGGCTTTTTCCTTTTCCTTGAGCAAACGCTCCCTGTCTTTCACATCCTGTTCCATCTCTTCAAGCTTTTTCAAACGTTCTGACAGGAGCTTTTCCCTTGATTTTATAGTTTCTTCTTCGCTTGTTTGTCCGTTTTGTGTCGCGGATTTGGACGGTTGATTCATGCTATCACTCCTATCTTTGAATCTATTTGCCCGATGCTGCATTTATTCTACGAAAAACTTCAGCAAAAACAGAACAAGGGATATGATGGATGGTATTTCCGCTGCAGCCATAAGCAGCATTGTTATGCTGAGGCTTTTTTGCGATGTGTCATTGGCAATCCGAATGAGACTGTTACCTGCAATCACGCCCTTGATCAGTCCGGATATGGCACATAACAATCCGATAATTGCCATATATACAAATGATGTTCCGTAAACCATTTCATATGAGATTGGACCTGCTACAATCAGCAGAATTTCTACTATTGTGTACATAAAACCTGTAATGCACATGGCAAGAAGCATGGAAACAAAAGATTTATATTGTTTTAGGTCAATGCTGATGCCTGTGCTTTTACATTGGCTGCTTTTTATGGATACATATACAACTTGAAATACAAGTACAATCAGTGCAAAGGCACCAATAAATATAAGCTTGGACATGATATCGCTTAAGGCAACGGTTGTGGTTTGTACATTTTCTATCATAAAATATCCTCCTTTGAATATTAACCCATGCCATAAAAACTTGACACCCCTTGTTAATAAATGGAACTGCTGTTTACGACAGGCTGGGCATCTTTGTTTCCGCACAAAACAACAAGCAGGTTGCTGACCATTGCCGCTTTTCGTTCTTCGTCAAGGACAACAATTTCTTCCTCACCTAACTGGTCGATAGCCATTTTAACCATGCTGACAGCACCCTCGACGATTTTCTGTCTTGCGGCAATAATCGCTGTTGCCTGCTGTCTCTGGAGCATTGCAGCCGCAATTTCCTCAGAATATGCAAGATGGGTGATACGGACCTCCTTGATTTCGATTCCCGCTTCGTCAACTCTGCGTTGAAGCTCCTGTTTCATGTTGTCAGCTATTTCCTGACTGCTTCCCCGAAGTGTCTTTTCGTCAACATCATTTTCCATGACATCATAAGGATATAGCCTTGCATTATTTCTTATGACAGCGTCGCATTGAATAGACAGAAAGCTTTTGTAGTTGTCCACGTTAAATACAGCCTTTGTTGGGTTTACAACCTTCCATATTACAGCGGCACCGATAATAACAGGATTGCCAAGGGCGTCATTTACCTTTTGCCTGTGGTTGTTAAACGTGAGTGTTTTTGTTGAGATTTTTTTGTCAAAGTTCATTGCCACCGCTGCCGCATTATTTTTTTCGCTTGTCTGGCTGTCCCCTGTAAAGGCAGCCTCTAAATTTGAGCCTAAACCTGCATTTGATGATGGATTGTATGCAGATGCAAATGGGTTAATGTAGTAATAGCCAGGACGTTTAATGGTTCCGTAATATTGACCAAACAATGTGAATACCACTGCTTCATTTGGGTGAACAACCTTAAGACCTGCAAACATAATACATGTCGTAATCAGGGCGATGCCTCCCAAAATAATGGCGATGGCACCCATGGCTGTTGTTGCGGAGCCTGCCGCTGCTGCCAGTAATACGGCACCCAAAATTATAAGTGCAATGGATAAAATTAACCCAAACAACAACGTAAACAGCATGGAAAAACCATTTGTCTTTGTGATTTCCTTTTCTGTTACATCTTTGTTTGTAACTGTAGTTGATTGATTTTTTTCTGCTTCATTACTCATAAGTATCATCCTCCCTTGATTATTAAGTTGATATCATTTTGATATCGTTATAATAACACTGCATAATTGTATGTGTCAAGGAAAAAATTTCTAAAGTATGTCTCTATATAATATTGCCCGCCTTGCGACGGGTATGAACGGTCGTTCAGCAAAATTACCCCTTTTACACTTAATGGTAAATATGATATAATTAACTATTATTTTAATCGGAGGTAATACAAATGAAAATTACGATTTCTGATACCGTAAAATACATAGGAGTTGACGATAAGGATATTGATTTATTTGAGAGCCAGTATGAGGTCCCGAACGGAATTGCATACAACTCATATCTGATTATGGATGAGAAAATTGCTATTATGGATACAGTTGATGCAAGAGGACAAAAGGAGTGGGAGCAAAATCTGATGAATGAATTGGGCGGAAAAACGCCTGATTATCTTGTTATATCACATTTGGAGCCTGACCATGCAGGAAGTATTGCGAGAACCATTGAACTTTTCCCAGATATTAAATTGGTGGGAAATGCAAAGACATTTTCAATGTTCCCGCAATTTTTTGCAGAAAACATAGAGAATAAAACCGTTGTTGTGAAAGAGGGGGAAACGCTTTCACTTGGTGGTCACAGCCTCAAATTTTTTATGGCACCAATGGTGCACTGGCCTGAGGTTATGGTTACATACGAGGAAAGCGAAAAGATACTGTTTTCGGCAGACGGATTTGGAAAGTTCGGTGCACTCGATACGGAGGAAGACTGGGCGTGCGAGGCAAGAAGATATTATTTCAACATATGCGGTAAATATGGTGCACCTGTGCAGGCATTGCTGAAGAAGGCGGCTGCCCTGGATATTCAGATAGTATGTCCGCTGCATGGACCAATTCTTTCGGAAAATCTTTCTTATTACATAGACCTTTATGACAAATGGAGCAGCTACACACCTGAAAATAAGGGTGTTCTTATCGCATATGCATCTATTCACGGAAATACTGCGAAGGCGGCGGAGAAGCTGGCTGAGCTTATCAGGGCAAAGGGTGAGGAAAAGGTTGTGGTAAGTGACCTTGCAAGAGAAGATATGGCGGAGGTCATCGAGGATGCTTTCCGTTATGACAGAATGATTCTTGCGGCGGCAAGCTACGATGGTTCCGTGTTCCCTTGCATGCAGACCTTCCTGTCCAAGCTACAGGTTAAGGCATATCAAAAGCGTACGGTGGGCATACTTGAAAATGGTTCGTGGGCACCGACGGCGGCAAGGACAATGAAGACGATGCTTGAGCCGATGAAGGATGTAACGGTGCTTGAACCTGTCGTGACGATAAAGTCAACGATGAAGCAGGAAAATATGGCGGATATGGAAGCACTGGCTACTGCGGTATATGAGGCAGGAAAGTAAAATATTCATTAGGGAAACTTGTAAGGAGATATGGCAATGAGTGAAAATTGTTCACACGACTGCGGAAATTGTGCCAAGGATTGCAGTGAAAGAACGGAGCAAAGCTTTTTGGCACCTGAAAATAAGGCATCACATGTAAAAAAAGTGATTGCGGTAATCAGCGGAAAGGGTGGTGTAGGGAAATCATTGGTAACATCCCTCTTGGCTGTCATGTCACAGCGGGCGGACAAAAAAACTGCGATTTTGGATGCGGATATTACGGGACCATCTATACCGAAAACCTTCCATCTGGAGGACAAAACGGCACATGCCGAGCAGGATATGATAGTACCGGTTGTCACGGAAACAGGCATAAAGCTTATGTCAATTAATTTACTGCTGGATGATGCAGGTGCACCCGTGATATGGCGTGGACCGATTATAGCAGGAACGGTAAAGCAATTTTGGAGTGACGTGATGTGGGGCGACATGGACTGTATGTTTGTAGACTGTCCTCCCGGAACGGGGGACGTTCCCCTCACTGTATTCCAGTCACTTCCGATAGACGGAATCATTGTTGTCACATCTCCACAGGATTTGGTTTCGATGATTGTGGAAAAGGCTGTCCGCATGGCTGACATGATGAACATACCGATTATCGGAATCGTGGAAAATATGTCATATTTTGAATGTGACACATGTGGAAAACGGCATTATATCTTTGGTGAAAGCAATTTAGAGCATACCGCAGATAAATTTGACGTAAAAAATATTGCAAAAATTCCTCTTTGTCCTGACCTTAGAAGGCAGGTGGATGAGGGACATATAGAAGACTTTAAAGGAACATGGCTGGATGATATCTATAATGTAATTGAACAGATACCTGAGAGATAAAAAATATTATGTGTGGAGGCACGGTATGAATATTAACAGAGTATTAATGGAATATGACAGCATGTTTGGGAAAAATTCTCTGGCAGATATAGAGAATTATCTCGTGACCAATATAGAGATGGCATATGAGGAGACAGATTATTATGCCGCAATAACACTTTTAAATGAATTTATGGGCTTTTGCCGTGACACAAGCCAAAATGAAAAAGGCAAGGAATGTTGTCGTCAGACAATAGAGCTTATGGACAAAATGGAACTTGCGGGTACGGTCGAGTATGCTACCAGCCTGCTGAATGTTGCCAATGCATACCGTGCCTACGGAATGCTGGAGGAGTCCTTGGAGTTGTATCATATTGTGGAGGAAAACTATCAAAATAATTTATCTCCAAACGAATTTAACTATGCCAGTCTGTACAATAATTGGAGCCTTTTATATCAGGAAATGAATGATTTTGACAGTGCGGAGACGATGCTGAAAAAGGCACTCCGCATTGTTGACCGGTATCCGAATGCTGTTGTTGAGCAGGCAACCACACGGACAAATCTGGCAGTAACAATGTTTCAGGTGAGCCAGAATGAGAAAAACGGAGTATATGGCGAGGAGCGGATTGCTGAGGCGGAGCACACATACAAGGAAGCCATGAGCTATCTGAATCATGCACTTAAAATATACGAGAAGGATGGTGGCAGGGATTTTCATTACAGTGCAGCACTTTCTGCAATGGGTGATGCACTTTATATGGTGGAGGATTACGCAGGTGCCGCCAAGTATTACGACAGGGCAATGGTTGAGCTGGAAAAGCATGTGGGACGCACTGAGGCATATGACAGGATACAGGAAAAATATGAGAGTGCATTCCGACGTTCGGAAATGGATGTCAATGTGTTAAAGGACACGTTATTCAGGGATGTGCCTGAACAGGCTGAGGAAACGGAAGAAGCTGGTGATGCCGAAGAAGATGAGGAAGTGCCTGGGGACGAAGAAGCGGAAGAAAAGAAATATTTCAAAAATAATATGCAGCGGTGCAGGACATTTTACAGGGAGCAGGGAGTGCCGATGATACAGAGGCTGTTTCCACAGTATGAAGAGCGGATAGCCGTTGGTCTTGTAGGTGAAGGTTCGGACTGCTTTGGTTTTGATGATGCGATATCCATGGATCATGATTATGGGGTCGGCTTTTGCATGTGGCTTACGGATGAGGATTACGATGCAATTTCAGGCAAGCTTCAGATGGAGTATGAGGCACTTATTACAAAATACGGAGATAATTACCGGATGCTTGATGAGAAGGATGACGAGGTTGTCAGGCAGGAGCAGGATGGTATCAACCGGTTTATTGACGCAAGACGCGGGGTATTTAAAATATCTGAATTTTATAATAAGCTTTTGCTTCCAGACAATGATTTGGGGACGGTGGATTTGTCGGATTACTCAGATATACCAGAGGAGTTTTGGTATAAGATTCGGGACGAGGAGCTTGCTGCAGCGGTAAACGGACAGATTTTCAGGGATGACTTGGGCGAGTTTACAAAGATAAGGGAACGTCTTCTCGGATATTATCCACGAAAGGTGTGGATGCTCAAGCTGGCGGAGCAGCTACATTATTTTTCGCAGTACGCACAGAGCAACTACGAAAGAATGATGGCGAGGGAGGATTACACCACAGCCATGATGTGCGTTTCAAAGGCAGCTGAGTGTGCCATGAGAATTGCTTATATTTTGGATAAGACCTATGCACCGTATTATAAATGGATGCGTAAGGGAATGGATAATCTGCATAAGCTTAAGGATGTTGGAATTATGCTCGATGATATTTCAAGGCAGGCTTGCCAGATGGATGCATGGACAGATAAGGAATATAATCCGTATAGCATCAATGAAGATGATGTGGTTATCCTTTCGTTTGAGTCCATTGCAAAAAGAATTCACGGAGAGCTGGTTGCGGCAGGTCTTATAACGGGGGACAGTACCTTTTTGGATCATTACTGCCAGATGCTTGTGGATAGTGCAACGGGGCATACGAGAACCTTTGTGGTAACAGATGAAAGCACGGAGGATATTACGGAGGATACACCTGTGGATGAACCGACGGAAACGATAGCCCAGGAGCCTGTCAAGACAAAAAAGGATGAGCTTGTGGATGACATTGTCATGCATGAGTGGCAGCAGTTTGATAAGGTGGAAAATGAGGGCGGTCGTGCTGACTGTCAGGATGACTGGAATACATTTTCGCTGATGCGGCGAAGCCAGTATATGGCATGGAACGAGGACCTTTTGGAAAGTTACAGAGGCGATTTGCTTGATGCAGAGGAACGGGGCTGGAATCTGATAACGGAAAAATATGCACGTATGATGAAGTCTACGTCGCCTGAACAGTATGCTGAACTTGCGGACACCCTTCCTGTAAGGGACGAGGAACGAACTGCCATTCAGGAGGAAATTATTAAAATACAGGTTGAGTGGATGGAGGAATTTGCTGCAAAATATCCGAAGATGGCAGGAAATGCAAGAAAAATCCACACATATGAGGATAATCCCGTAGATACCTCCTACGAGACATATTTACGTGGAGAGCTTGGAACCTATTCAGATGAAACCTTGGTGCGGTATGGTCAGTTTATTGTAGATACCAAAAAGGGTGGAAGAAATCTGGCGTACATTATTATGAATAATACTGCAAAGGGATACGGATATAATTCCGTGGCGGATGCAGAAATGAAAATGTAGCGGAAACAGCTGCATGAGTGGAGGAAAATCACGTGGAATATAAACAGTATGAGGCAAGGGCTGTGGCGGTTCTCAAAAAGGGGGAGGGAAGAACTCTAAAAGCAGGCGGGCTTTGGATATACGACAACGAGATAGAGAGTGTCATGGGAAGCTTTGACGATGGGGACATTGTGCTTGTGCGGGATTTTGACGGATACCCTATGGGGAAGGGTTTTATAAACCGGAAGTCGAAACTATCAATACGGATGCTGACTAGAAATGTGAATCAGGAAATTGACAGTGACTTTTTATATTTACGTGTTAAAAATGCATGGGAATACAGAAAAAAGACTGTGGATACAAGTAGCTGCAGGGTCATATTTGGTGAGGCGGATTTTTTTCCTGGACTTGTGGTAGATAAGTTTAGCGATGTTTTGGTTGTTGAGTCGCTTGCACTTGGAATAGACAGGCTCAAGCAGGATATCATTGACATTTTAAAGGAAGTGCTTGCGGCTGACGGAATCAATATTCGCGGGGTTTATGAGAGAAGCGATGCCAAGGTGCGTGAAAAAGAAGGCATGGTACGAAGCAAGGGCTTTATCGGTGAATCCTTTGACACAAAGGTGCCAATCGTGGAAAATGGCGTCAAGTATATTGTGGATGTAGAGGATGGACAAAAAACAGGGTTTTTCCTTGACCAGAAATATAACAGAAAAGCCATACAGACACTTTGTAAGGATGCAGATGTGCTTGACTGCTTTACCCATACCGGCTCATTTGCATTAAATGCAGGTATTGCAGGTGCGAGGAACGTAGTGGGTGTTGATGCATCGGAGCTTGCAATAAAATGTGCAAGGGAAAACGCACGATTGAACTTTCTCGAGGAGAAGGTTCATTTTGTATGTGAAAATGTATTTGATTTTTTGCCGAGAATGGAGGCGGAGGGAAAAAGCTACGATGTTGTAATTCTTGACCCGCCTGCATTTACGAAATCAAGAAGCTCTGTAAAAAATGCCATAAAGGGATACAGGGAGATTAACCTAAGGGGTATGAAGCTTGTGCGTGACGGTGGATTTCTTGCGACCTGCTCCTGCTCCCATTTTATGGATTATGAGCTGTTCACAAAGACCATTCATCAGGCGGCAAATAATGCCCACAAGCGGTTAAGACAGGTGGAGTTTAAAACGCAGGCACCCGACCATCCGATACTTTGGGCGGCTGATGAGTCGTACTATTTGAAATTCTATATTTTTCAGGTTTGTAGTGAGTTGTAGGTTTTGGGAGGCGGCTGATTGTAAAATGCTGTAATAAATGTCAAAGTGGGAAAGATAGTTGATATATAAGAAATAGATTTGAGGGAGAGATGTTATATGCGCAAATTAAAGGTATATTTAGATACATCGGTTATTAGTTATTTGTCTCAGGACGATGCACCGGAACGTATGAAAGATACGTTAGAACTCTGGAAAGAATTCGTAAATGGAAAATATGATATATACCTTTCACAGGTGACGATAGATGAGATTGGGAAGTGTTCGGAGCCAAAGAAAAATGTGCTATTTGATTATTTGAGTGATATTGAGTATACAAAGTTGGAAATAAATGCTGAGATTGTGGAACTTGCACAAAAGATTATTGATATGGGTATATTAAGACCAAAAAGTTTTGATGATTGCCAGCATATAGCCGCAGCAGTTGTGAATAACTGTGATTGTATCATATCATGGAATTTTAGACATATTGTAAATATTAAAACCATTAGAGGTATAAGAGCAATTACTGATTTAGAAAGTTATAAAGGAATAGATATTATTAATCCATCTGTATTATTGGAAAGTGAGGGATGATTATGGAATCATTAGTTATTAGTCCAAATTTTACGATTGAAGATATTCATAAAATTCGTGAATGGAATTATGAACGGACAAAAGATATGACAATAGAGCAAAAAGTAGAATATTATAATAATTGTGGGAAAGATGCAGAAATGGAAATTGAAAGACGTAGAGCCTTGAAACAAAAAGCTGGTGTATGATGAGAAGTAGTTAGGAGGAGAGATGTAATGGAAGCCAAAACCCCATTTAAAACAGAGACATATCAGTTTATTTTTTCAAAATTCATGGTTGATGGAGAACGAACATGTGGGGATGAAGTGTTGGCTGATATGGAGGAACCAAGAGGGGCTAAAATTTCCTTACTGCCTGCAAAGCATTCTCATTATGTGGCTACATGTAAGGCATTTGCGGCAACAACGACGGCAGGAAGACTTTTGGTTGCCGTGTTTGATTTGTATGGGAAATTTCACGAATGTTACCAGATGCAGTTACATGAGCTTTCAAATATAATGGTGAAGAAAGCATTTGGCGGGATGAATTTTTCTTTTTATGGCAAAACACAGCATGGCGGATTTATTATGAAAATGTATATTCCAAGTCATCAATTTGGAACGGATTTAAAGGAGCAGAAAAACCATTTGAAGCTATTTGTAGACCATATTTCAAATAAAACTGTGCCAATTGAAATGACAGAACTTTAGTGTCTTGATTTTGAAAAATCATTTACGCCAAAAAACTGTCCATTGACGCTATTTGGGTAAGGATATGACAGGTTGGTGACGATAGTTATTATAGAGCGAAAATATTTTGGCACTAAAAAGGAAAAGGAGATGGCTATATGAGAATTACATCACAAATGCTGAATGAAAACATGAAAAAAGCAGGTGTGGGCGGTCAGAGACATACATTGCTCGACTACATAAAAACAGGTAAAAATTCCAATCTGTTTAATGTTATGAATACGAAAGCAGGAGCTGCCGTAAACTCAGCAGGCATGGCGAGATATGAAAAGCTGGATAAGGCGGCGGATAACCTGGTGAGCCAGTTAGAGAAGCTTACAAGTGACAAGGAAGACAGCGTTATGAATAAAGCTAAGGAAAGCGGTGACAGGTCGCAGCTTTATAAGGATGTTGAGGCTATGGCTGACAGCTTTAATGAGATGCTTTCCACAATGAAGTTTACCACGGGCAATTTAAATTCGTTTTACCGCAAGAGCGTAAAAGAACTTGTTGAGGAAAATAAGGAGGCACTTGCCGAGATAGGAATAAGCGTAGGTTCTGATGGAAGCCTTGACGTCGACAAGACGAAATTTAACGATGCTGCCTTTGAAAAGGTGGAGGAAATATTAGGAGAAAAAAGTGCATTTATCTCCAAGCTTGCATTTGTTTCCCAGCATATAGGTGAGAATGCGGAGGCGAATATAGAGACTGCCACGAGCAGTTATCTGCCAAGTGGGGTGTCATCAAGCGGACGTCAAAACAGATATGACGTTAGAGGGTAAGGGTGATGTACCTTGTTAAATATCATAAGCTGTCCACTTACGTTAAAAACTGTCCAGTTGCGTCAAAACAGCTTCCAAGAATGATTTTATGCCGATAAAATAATTGAGGATTAAGAATTACTTGGAGGTGGATACAGTTGCTTATAATAGTGGGTGACGATGACAAGAAGAGCATTACAGTAGGAAAGGGAGAAAGCACTCAAACAATTCAGGTGGAAGATATATATTATATTGAGAGCAACGACCATAAGGTTTCCATATCATTAGGGGATAAATGTATGGAGTTTTACGGAAGACTTACAGACCTTGAGGAGGCACTGAAGCCTGACTTTTTCAGAGTACATAAAGGCTATTTGGTCAATTTGAATTTTATCGAGCGGTACAACCGCACGGATATATATATGAAAAATGGAGATATGCTTTCAATATCAAAATATAAGTATCAGGACTTTGTAAAAGCATATACGGAATATTTCTCCAAGCATTAGCAGATGATAGCTGCAGAGATTCTTAGAGTGGGATTTCACCTAAGTAAATATGCGTTTAAGACTGCATGAAATAGATAAGGCTGTCGTTCTAAGATATCTTAGGGCGACAGCCGTTGTATTTGTTATTGACGTGTTCCTATGGAATCTTCCAGTTGTAGGTACGCTCCTGCGGAACCTGCTATTTATAGGTACGCTCCTGCTAGTTATTGCATGGATGCAATTAAAGCAGCAATTTCGTCCGGTGACATTTGCTTATTCGGGTCATCACTGATAGGAGCAGGTGCAACAGGTTCCGGCTCCGGTTCTGGCTCGCTTGCAGGTGTGGAAGCGGCAGCAAACAAAGCAGCAATTTCATCTGGCGACATCTTTTTATTCATATCATCATTGGCAGGTGCAGTAATGACTGCTGGTTCGGGTGCCTTCACAGGCTCAGACATAGCTTCAAGGGACCTGTTCATTGCCTCCTCCTCTGAGGAAACTGCAATCGAAGGTGTTGTAACCGGCTCTATCTCTGGCTCTGCAACCTCGTCAAATAAAGAATCAATGTCAATATCAGAAGCTTCAGGAACAACATTTGCCTCAGGTATTTCGCTTATGAACTGGCTTTCATCGGCAATACTTTCATCCGTGAGGTCTTCCTCTGTGCTGTTCGGTAAATCAAAGTCATCAGGTAAATCATCGGTTGCAAGTACAAGGCCGTCATCTTCTTCCTCATCAGGAATATCCGCAGGAAGCTCATCCGGTTCACCGTCAAATATTTCCAGACTGTCCTTTGGAACCTCAGGTGCAGGGGCTGGTGAAAGGGAGAATTCTGAAATTTTTCCTGACATGGAAACCACACGGTTTTTAATGGAAGTAATGCCATCGGAAAGTGAATTGATTGAGCTTGCAAATGCAGCCTTCTCACTTTCGGAGCACTGTTCAATCAACTCTGACAAAACATCCAAATCGCTATCCAGCTTGTCAACTGATGCAATTAATTTATCTGTGCTTACGGCATTATATTTGATAAGCACCTTTACTGCTTTGTTAATGGTCTGTACCGTGGTATGGTTTGAAACGTCAGCCGCCTCTTTGATTAGGGCTTCCTGACGTGCCGCAAGCACGGCATTTTCTTCATCCATTTTTTTAAGGGTCGTGGCAATTTTACGGATTTGTACATAGGTTGCCTTGTTGAGACGTTCGGCATCTTCACTTCCGCTTGCCAGTGCCTTGAAGCCGGTTATTACCGTCTGGTCTATGTATTCCTTTAGGTTTGCTTCCTTTGCGTTGTTAAGTCCTGTAACCGTACTTAAAAATGCAAATACGGAAACAACCAAAGCAAGTGAAACAACTATAATATAAATAGGCTGGCTTCGGTATTCCATAATGCAGTAAATCCAGCCAAGCACACATGTAATGCTTATCATACCTACCGTTATAAGCCTTTTGTATAATACATCCATGAAGGTATCCTCCGAATATAGTTAAAATTAAATTACAAACATATTTATTTTATCATATCATAAAAAATTATTCCAGTGTTTTGAGGTGATATTTTAATGTATTTCCCTGCCAGAAATTCCATGCTCTGATTTTTGATATAAAACTGCAAATGGGAGCAGGATTTTTCTGATGATGCAGGCTCTATATTGACTTTTAATACGCACAACGATAAAATATTAGTGTCATGACAAGGGGGTGGCTTTCTATGGGGCGAACAAAGGTTATAGTTGAATTTTATTCTGAGGAGCCATTGGAAAATATAATGGCGATGATAAAATACAGACCTGAAAAAATCATATTTCTGGGACACAAGGATAATATGATTACAAAGCGGATTAATGATATAAAGCAGTTCCGTGACAGAAAGTGCAGTGACACGGAGCTTACGTTTATTGAGGTTCCGAAGGACGATTTGGACGGAGCCATCTCTCTTATGACAACGATAATAAGAGAAAATCCTGGCGTGCGGTTTGAGCTGACGGGCGGAAGTGAGCTTATACTGATTGCACTTGGATGTATCGCTGCAAGAATGGACATAAGCAAGCTTAGAATTGACCCTTTTACGGGAACGGAAATTGATATCAGGGGGTCAGAGGTTGTTACCTCCGATTATCATTACAATTTAAGCATCGCCGATGACATTATTCTGCATGGTGGCTTACTTACAAAGCAGACGGGAAATTATTCTGTGTGGAATTTTACGGAGGAGTTTCGGCAGGATATCAGGGCGGCATGGAAAATATGCCAGAAGCACAAGGGGAACTGGAACCGCTATTGTGCGAGAATAGACGAGCTGAAAAAGAATATGCCTGACCAGTTCGAGGGCTGGATTGAGCTGTTTCGCAATCCTTTGGGGGAAGCAATACAGCTTTTGAGGGATTTGTACCAAAGCGGACTGATCCGGGATTACAGCGAGGCGGGAAAAAGGGTTATTTTCCGGTATAAGAACAACATGATAAAGCGGATTATCGGCAAGGCGGGAAATATATTGGAGCTGCATGTGTACGAGGTTGCAACCAGAGACGGCTATGCATTTTCCGATGCACTTATCGGTGCCCATATAGACTGGGATGGGGAAATACATGATATGGAAAATCCGGGGTATGATACTATCAATGAAATAGACATTATTCTGATGAAAAAGGTCTGCCCGATATTTATATCCTGTAAGAGCGGAAAAGCAGGAGGTGCGGCACTTCACGAGCTGGAGACGGTGTCGAGGAAGTTTGGCGGAAAATATGCCAGAAAAGCACTCGTGCTTGCAAGAGGATGTGATGACACCACGGGTACACAATTTTTTAAACAGAGAGCAAAGGATATGCACATTTGGATTATAGACAATGTATTTAAGATGAGCGATGATGAGCTTTTGGACCGCTTAAAGAAAATATAAAATTTTAACGAGGAAATACATGGTATGAAGGTCAGTGGATGTATTGTAACCTACAATAATATAGATGTGATAGAGGACTGTATAAAAAGCATTTTACAGTACACAAGAGGCGTAGATTTTAAGCTGTATATCGTTGATAACGGCTCCACTGACGGTACAAAGGAGCTTATACGGAAAAAGTACGGCAGTGTAACGCTGATTGAAAATGACAAAAATATGGGGTTCGGTGAGGGACACAACAGGGTGCTTCCCCTTATTGACTCAAAATATCACGTTATTATCAACCCTGATATCAGGCTGGATTCGGATACTGTTTCGGCACTGTGCAGATTTATGGAGCAGAATGAGACTGTCGCCATGGTCACACCGAGGATTTTAAATGAGGATAAGACGGAGCAGTATCTGCCTAAGTATTGTCCGACCATAAGATATGTAATCATAAGCAAAATCAAGCCGTTCCGGTATCTGAGGAGACGCTATACAAGGCAGGAGGAATGTCTTGAAAAGCCTACAAAAATAGAGTTTGCCACAGGCTGTTTTTCTGTTGTGAGGACAAAGCTGTTTCAGGAGCTTGCGGGCTTTGACGACAGATTTTTTATGTACTGTGAGGATGCGGATTTATCGAGACGCATAAGAAAAAAAGGATATATTGTTTTTTACCCGCAGGTTAGTGTCATTCACAGATGGGAAAGGGAAAATACGCGAAGCCTGAAAGGGGTCTTTCGGTTTATGTCTTCGCTCACCAAATATTTTTTTAAGTGGGGAATCAAATTTTAGGGGTATGATAATTCATGTCAATTTACGGAATTGTTGTTTTGTATAACAGGACTTTTGATAAAATTGCATATAAGAAGCTTATGGAAAATGGTGTGACTCTTATTGTATGCGATAACAGTACAAAAACCATGGGCAATGGGGATGCAGCTGCCGATATTGGTGCTTATTATATTTCCATGGGTGGAAATAAAGGACTTGCATGTGCATACAATAAGGCACTTGATATGATAAGGGATGAATTGTCACCAAATAAGCTTGATTATGTATGCCTGTTTGATGATGATACTGAAATACCATCTAAATATCCAAGTCAGATAAAAGCAAGGCATGAGCAAATACTGCTTCCCATCGTCAGTGATGGCACGAAAATCATGTCGCCATGCCGTATGAAAAACAAGATTGTGAAAGGTTTTGGCAGTGTCAGGGCTGCAATGGAAGCGGACAAAAAACAACTTACGGGAATCAACAGTTGTATGGCGGTGCGGTGGGACTGCTATGACAATTACAGGTATGATGAAGCCCTGTTTTTGGACTATATTGACCATTCCTTTCTATATGATATGAGGAAAAAGGGGATTTATCCGACGGTTTTAAATTTTAAAATACGTCAGCATTTTTCTGCTGTGGAGGATGGCAAAAAAAAGGCGGCAAAAAGATTTGCGGGGCAAAAATCAGACCTTAGGATTTTTTATGGGGACAGAAAGTTGATATATCATTATATCATTCTAAAAAAGAAGTTTAAGCTTGCATTTCAGTACAGGGATATACGATTTTTAAAGTGATGGGGGAACGGCATATGGTGTCTGTAGCTATGGCAGTTTACAATGGAAGCAGGTATGTGAAAGAGCAGCTTGACTCCATTTTAAAACAACTGGATAAAGAGGATGAAATCTGTATTTCAGTGGACCCGTCAAATGACGGAAGCGAGGAGCTGCTTCGGCAGGCTGCAGAGGCAGAGGGTAGAATTCGTCTGTCGCAGGGACCGGGCAATGGCATTATTGCAAATTTTGAGCATGCCATTTCCATGTGTAAGGGAGATATCATTTTCCTTTCGGATCAGGATGACGTCTGGGAAGCGGACAAGGTGAGCTTTGTAAAAAAATGCTTTGAAAAGACAGGGGCAATTCTTGTCATGCATGACGTCCGTATCATGGATGAACAGCTTGAAACGGTTATTCATGAGTCCTTTTACCGATTGAAAAACAGTCGTAAGGGTTTTATCAAAAATATAATCAAAAATTCTTATATGGGTTCTGCCATGGCATTTAAAAAAGAACTGGTTCCGCACATTTTACCCATTCCGAGGAATATATCGATGCATGACCAGTGGATTGGGCTGGTTGCTGAAAAAAAGGGAACGGTTATTTTTACATCCAGAAAGCTTATGCAGTACAGACGGCATGGGACAAACGCAAGTGAGCTTTATCATGCAGATATAAAATCAATGCTTCTGTGGAGAATTCAAATGATTAAAGCCATAGTCAGGGCAAAATAGGCATATATTTATCTATATACTGTTAGATTTAGAGGTAATATATGGATAACGGGTGTGCGGAATATGTTTATTCAGAGGACTATATTTCGTTTCTGGTCAGGTATGACAATGATATTCAGGGTGTGTATGAAAATTTTGAGCCGGATTGTGTTACCATCATCAATAACCAATTTTTGGTTGTATACAAAAAACGGACATATGAGGATGAGGGAGATATTTTTAAATATGGATATCAGGTATTGCCAAAATGTTATGGGCTGATGGATGAGGATGTGGTGCGGGTTACAGGTGCGGAGCGGCTTCGTAGTTTTCCGGGGCTTGGACTTAATGGAACCGGCGTGCTTATCGGTTTTGTGGATACGGGTATAGATATAGGTACACCGATATTCCGGAGAACGGATGGGACTACAAGAATAGCGGCGATTTGGGACCAAAATGAAGCGGTCTATGGCATGAGCGAGGCATTTTCGGGCTATGGGGCAGTCTTTACAAGAACGCAGATTAATGATGCTCTGCAGACAGAAAATCCGTATGAACAAATTCCTTCCATTGATGAGGACGGACACGGAACATTTATGGCTTCTGTAGCTGCAGGAAACGACGGCATGGCACCAGACTCGGAAATTATAATGGTGAAGCTTCGTCAGGTGAAGGATACACTCCGCAAGGTTAATCTGATTCCTGAGGACGTCAAGTGTTTTAGCGAGGATGATGTGATGCTGGGTGTTAAATTCCTTATGAGGCAGGCGGCAGAGCTTGGGCGTCCCATTGTGATTTGTATGGGAATTGGGACGAATCAAGGTGATCATGCAGGAAATACCTATTTGGAGATGTATTTGAATTCTTTTATCGGGCTTCGGGGTGCAGCTATTATAGCGGCGGCAGGAAATGAGACAGGGTATGGCACCCACTATGAGGAAATGACCATAGAGGAGAGTTACCGGAATGTGGAGATAGCGGTAGGCAGTAACGATAAGGGCTTTGTTTTGGAGCTTTGGGGGAAATCACCAGGTTTTTTGGATATCGAGATTGTATCACCTACGGGGGAAGTCTTTTCGAATATACCGGTTACAAGGTCAGGCGAGGCATCCAGAACATTTTTGTATGAGGGAACTACGGTGGATGTGCAGACCTTATCAGCAGGGAGAGAGACGGGGGATCCTTGTGTTTTTATGCGGTTTATGGATCCGACGGAGGGTATATGGGTTATAAGGATAAGCGGACAGGGTTCAACAGGTGAAAATGGATTTAATATGTGGCTTCCAATACATAATTTTTTAAATTCGGATACAAGATTTGCAATACCCGAACCGAATATAACAATTTGTGCACCAGGAAATACGCAAGGAGTAATCACGGCAGCGGGATATGATTATAACACCAATGCCATATATGTAAATTCAAGCCGCGGATACACGAGAAACGGCAGGATAAAGCCGGATATGGCTGCACCTGCAGTGGATATTGAAGGAGTATTTGCAGGGAGGGGCACAGGCAGTACCCAAACTGTACTTTACACCAGAAGAAGCGGAACAAGCATTGCGTCCGCAGTTGTGGCAGGAGGCTCTGCGTTGATTATACAGTGGGGCGTTGTGAACGGAAACAGTCCACTGATGACCAGCTCCAACGTAAAGCAAATGTTAATACGTGGTGCAAATAGGGTAAATCCGTTAAGTTACCCAAACAGAATCTGGGGTTATGGCGTGTTGGATTTGTTCGGTGCATTTGAAGCATTGAGAGATTGATTTTTTTCTTGATATATCTACGGTTATCAAGTATAGTTATATTAGGTAATTCTGAAAAAATGTAACAGGTTTCTATTAGAGACAAGGTGGTAAGGACTTATGGAGAACGACTGGGTTGTACTGAAAATTGATGATGAACGTATGATCGTATCCTTAACGGTTCAACAGCCGGAAGGGGCGGAGCAGTCATGCCCTCCTGACGGGTTTATAGAAGGCTACTTAAAGGAGCACGGCGTTACTGCAGGACTTGACAAAGAGGCGATTGCAATGTTATATCAGCCTGAAAACTATGGACAAGATATTGTGGTGGCAAAGGGAAAGGAGCCGGTCAATGGCCGTGACGGCTTTTTTGAATATACGATGGCATTGGAGGATGACAGGGCAAAGCCGGTAGTCAAGGAGGATGGTTCTGTCGATTACGTAAATTCTTTAAAGCTTGCCATGATAAACAAAGGTGATTTATTTGCCGTTTATATTCCACCTACGCCGGGGGAATATGGGTATACGGTCTGTGCGGAAATGCTTCCGCCTGTAAAGGGAAAGGATTTACGCAAGCTGAGAGGAAAGGGCTTTTATGTAAATGAGGAAGGAACCGAGTACAGGGCGGCACTTGATGGACGCATACGGAGAAATGACGACCAAATTATAATTGAAAGTGTATATGAGGTGCGTGGAGACCTTGATATCCAGCAGGGAAACATCAAATTTAACGGTGATGTTGAGGTAAAGGGCGATGTGAGGAGCGGTCTTACCATAGAGACGGATGGAAACATATACATTCATGGACATGTGGGTGGCTGTCGTTTGATTGCAGGCGGAACCATAACAATCCGAAAAGGAATTCAGGGTAAAAATAAATGCACAATGGTTTCCAAGGGGGATGTTGCATGCAGCTTTATGGAACGCTGTATTGTCAGTACAGGAGGGGATCTTTATGCAAATTACATATTGGACAGTGATGTTGCGGTAAGAGGAAAAATTTATGCAAATTCCAGACAGGGCATTATCATTGGCGGAAATGTTTCCGCCATGCAGGGAATTATCGTAAAAGAAGTTGGAAATACACTTGGAACTGCCACTACCCTGCAGTCAGGTGTTTCCCAGGACCACGTGAGAGACGCCATAATATACGAGGATCAGCTTAAGAAGCTCTCAAAGGATATTGAGCTGCTTGACAGAAACTTAAAAAAATTTGATGCAATACCGGGAAATATGCGGACAAAGGAAAATGAGGAGCTGCGGATGCGGATACTTCGGGCAAAGGTAATCGTAAGTACAGACTATAAAAAGCTGGAGAGTATGCTTGATGCATTGAAGGAGGAGATGGAAACAGCACGGCAGCAGGCGGTTATCAAGATAACAGGTTACGCCTATAACGGAACCAAAATTGTTATGGGGCAGGATATTTTTCCGCTTATGGATGATGTGCGGGATGTAGAATTCCGCTACGAAGATAACAAGGTAGTACAGGCGGCAGGCGTATACAGAAGTGGAGATTATTAAAGAAAATAAAAAAGACATCCCTTTTGAGAGATGCCTTTTTTATTTGATAGGAAAATCTTTTGGACTTCCTATAGGCACGTTCCTTACGGAGCCTGTTAAGACTAGAATTTCAGTGCCGAAAGCACGTTGTTCCCTGAATTAAACTGCAACTACGTTGACAGCACGTGACTTTGTGGCATCCTTTGGATCTGCCTCAGTATCAAATGAAACCTTCTGACCCTCGTTTAAGGTTTTAAATCCATCAACTTGAATGGCTGAGAAATGCACGAATACATCATCACCTGTTGCATCATTTGTAATAAATCCGTAACCCTTCTCAGAATTAAACCATTTTACTGTACCATTATTCATTGTGGTACCTCCTAAATATTTATTGTACCAAAATTAAAAAGTCTCACACTATCTGCACATCACCGAATACCATAACATGCATCATGTGAGAACTAGAAAGTATTGAATACGTAAAGAGTGTAACATAAATACGCAATTGTGTCAACAAAATTTATCAGACGAATTATCTACTATTTTTTAAAAATAAAAATAACATTAAAATTGACACATAATAAGAAAAATAATATACTTAATCTTGTGAAGAAGACAAAGGCGTTTTGCAATAAGCAAGGCGCCTTTTTTGTTTAACAACAAACGAACTGGAGTGTCGGAACACTTGATGCTTTTTGGTGGAATACATTGATAGGAGGTAATATATATGGTGACTTGCAGAGATGTTTTGAATCTTAAATTAGATGGTATGGAGCTTATAGCGGGTGAAGCGGGATTGGATAAAATGGTATCATGGACATACCTGGTTCAGACAAGACCATATTCCGACCATATGAATCAGGGGAATTTTGCATTGATTGTAGTGGATTATGTGCGCTTTGATTTTGATGAGGTAGGACGCAGCATGGAGGAATTATATGAACTGGGTATTTCAGGATTGGCAATTTCAGTGGCGGAAGACAAGGAAGCAATTCCAAAAAAAATAATACAAAGGGCAGAAGAATTGAAGCTGCCATTGTTTTATGTCCGTTGGGAAGGTGCACCCTTTGTTGATATCTCACAAAGCATAGGCACGCTCATTCTTGAGACGAATGTGCAAAATAAGAGGACTGGTGACTACCTCTATAACTTATTATTTGGTTACGAAATTAACAAAAACTATGTAGAAAAAATATCAGGACAATTTGGATTGGATTTCACCAAGCCATACAGAGTTGGGGTTATTGTAGTGGACAGAAAATATGGGATTAATCTTGAACAGGATGAACACACATATGAGCATTATGCGGATTGTCTTAACAGGGAGGTAATAAACATGAAAGGAAAACCAATGTTTATGCGTTTTTTGAATAAGTTTGTCCTGTTATTTGAAGCAAAGAAAAACAAGGAAATAGAAAGGGAAGTGGAGGAAGTGCTACGTGCACTGGATGATAATCCACGCTTTGGAGGTAATATTAAATCTACATGTATACTTGGAAAAGCGTATAATAATCCAAGAGATTTTTCAAAGAGCTATCAGGAAGCAAAAAGCCTGATTCCCAAGAAGGATTTGTTACCACATGCCAAGAATAAGAAAGTTATCAGTATAAGCTCAATGGGAATTTATAAATATTTATTTGATGGTAACAACCATGAGGAAATATTGGAATATTGCAATGATAAGCTGAGGAAGCTGGAGGAGTATGACCATGCAAATGGTACTTTTTTATGTGAAACGCTTGTATCCTTTTATATGAATGGATTTAGCATGGTGAGGACGGCAGAAGCATTATATATTCACCGTAATTCGTTGCAGTATAGGTTGAAAAAAATAGAAGAATTACTGGGGATTGAATTAGATGATTCTGTTGAATATCTTGATTTGATTAATTGTATTTTTGTAAAAAAATGGATATTTTCATAATATGACTGTGCAAAACACAAAATATAATTGTGCGTTTTGCACGTTGAAAAATAATATAGAAATCCCTACAATACGTGTTGTTGGCAAGGGTGCCGGGTAAATTTTTAAAATTATCCGACACCCTTTTAAATTTTACGATTGGATGTACGACAATCAGAAGGAGGACATTATGAAAAAAGGGCGATTCATTAAAGCTGTATTGGCAGTGCTCATGGTAGCGGTAATGCTTACAGGCTGCAGCTCATCTAAGAAAGATGCAGATACGGACAAAAAGGTTTTAAAAGTAGGTATGGAATGTGCGTATGCACCATTCAACTGGACACAGGATACTGATACAACACCAGATGGCAGTAAAGCCGTACCGATTTATGATTCAAGCTATTACACATATGGTTATGATGTGGCAATTGCACAGAAATTAGCTGAACAGATGGGAATGGAGCTTGAAATACATAAGGTAGAGTGGTCATCGATTGGAATTTCAATGGATGCAGGCGACTATGATTGTATTATTGCAGGCATGGGCTGTACGGCTGAAAGACAGATGGCATATGCATTTACAACACCTTATTATTACAGGGATAATTGCATTGTGGTAAAGAAAGGCGGTCCTTACGAAAATGTAAAAAAATTGTCTGACCTTGCGGGAACGGGATGTAAGGTAACGACGCAGTTAGGAACAGGCTGGGTACCGCTTCTTGACCAGGTTGAGGGTGCAGTAATAGGAACAAATTACGAAACCACATCAGAATGTTTTATGGCAATTTCTAATGGAGTTGCGGATGTGTGTATTGTAGATCTTCCTACGGCACAGTCGGCATTATTGACAAATGATGATTTGGCAATCATTACCTTTGATGAGAGTGATACATTTACCGGTGATGATGAAATGGTCAATATATGTATTGCAACAAGAAAGGATGACACTGAGCTTCACGATAAAATTCAGGAGGCACTTGATGCAATTGGTTGGAATGATAAGGAAAAAATGGATGAACTTATGAGCCATGTTATTATACAGCAGCCTGCAGCAAACTGATAATAAGGCGGGCTATAAAAGAGATACGAGGTGAGGAATATGGGAGTTATTTTGTCGTCGGTTGATAATCCGGGTAATTCTTTTGAGTGGATGATTTTTCTGGCAAAAAAATATATGAGTATGTTTTTAGAAGGAACATGGCTTACATTGTATATTGCGGTAATTGGCACACTGTTAGGGTTTTTATTGGGATATGTGATTGGAATTATACAGGATGCCAAAATCAGGCGGGGTGATATGGCAGTCAAAAAGTTTTTCTTAAACTTACTTAAGCTTGTATCAGCCGTTTATGTTGAAATATTCCGTGATACACCAATGATTGTTCAGGCAATGGTAGTTTATTATGGAATACGGCAGCTCGGTGTTGATATGACTCCCGTATTTGCCGGTATCATGGTAACGGTGCTTAACACAGGCGCTTATATGGCAGAAACTGTCAGAGGCGGTATCGGTTCAATTGAAATAGGGCAGAGGGAAGGTGCATGGGCACTTGGCATGTCACCGATGAAGACCATGTTATATATCGTTCTTCCACAGGCATTTAAGAATATTGTCCCGGAAATGGCGAATACATTTTTGACAAATTTAAAGATGACGTCGGTGTTGAATGTTATTGCGGTACAGGAGCTTTTCATGGCTGCAAAAACCGCAGGAGGAAACTATTATAAATATTTTGAAGCTTATATGGTAATTGCGGTTATATATTTTGTGTTGTGCTTTGTATTTAATAAAATATTTATACTAATGGAAAAGAAACTTGCAGGCAAATCAGATTATGCACTTGCTGTCGAATACATGGATAATCAGTAGGAGGAATTGTATGAGTGAAGCAATTATTTCGATACAGAATTTAAGTAAATCATTTGGGGAACATGAGGTACTGAGAAAAATAGATATTGATGTGAAGGCAGGAGAAATAATATGTATTGTAGGTTCCTCCGGTTCAGGGAAATCAACCCTTCTTAGATGTATTAATAAGCTGGAAAAGCAGACTTCAGGGAAGATTATGTATCATGGTAAGGAAATTCGGGATGTGCAAAGAGAAATTAATGAGTATAGGTCAAAGGTAGGAATGGTATTCCAGTCATTTAATTTATTTAATAACATGACTGTATTGGAAAATTGCTGCCTCTGCACAAGAAAGGTGCTCCACCTGTCAAAGGAAGATGCCTTTGACAGGGCAATTTCACATTTAAAGGCAGTTGGAATGGCTATGTATATCCATGCAAAACCAGCACAACTGTCCGGTGGACAGAAACAGAGAGTTGCTATTGCCAGATCCCTTTGCATGAATCCTGAGGTACTCTTGTTTGATGAACCTACATCTGCACTTGATCCGGAAATGGTCGGAGAGGTCTTGGGCGTAATGAAGAAACTTGCAACAACTGGTTTGACAATGATGATTGTAACCCATGAAATGGCATTTGCGAGAGATGTGTCCACAAGGACAATTTTTATGGATAGAGGCTATGTGGCTGAAGATGCGGCACCATCCGAGCTGTTTAGCAATCCTAAAAATCCCCGTACCAGAGAGTTTCTTAGCAGATATCTGGCAGGATAAAGGGAAAGCTGTTTAGGGCTTGTGTTCAAGATGGGAGGAATAATAGTATGAAAACATATGTTGTCACTTTTGCAAGAGGGTTTGGTTCCGGTGGGAAAGAAATAGCATCAACTTTGGCGAAAAGACTTGGAATTCACTGTTATGAGAACAGAATTTTGACTCTTGCCAGTCAAATGAGCGGACTTGATGAAAAATTATTTCAGGAGGTTAATGAGAAAATAAGAAATAATGGTGGATTTTCTAATTTTATGCGGGGACTTCCAAAGTCAAGAAATTATATTGCCAGAAATGAAAAATTTGTATCGGATGATAAATTGTTCGAATATCAGAGCAAAATAATAAGAAATCTGGCAGAACAGGAATCCTGTGTGATTGTAGGAAAATGTGCAGATTATATACTTAGGGATAAACAAAACGTAGTGAGTGTATATATAGAAGCACCAAGAGCTTTTTGTGTGGAGCGTACCGTGGAGCACATGAAGGTGACAGAAGAAGTTGCTAACGCAACAATTACGCAGACAGATAAATTTAGGGCAAATTATTATCAGTATTATACACATGGAAATTATTGGACGAATCCTGTCAATTATGATATGACGCTGAATAGTGAAAAGGTTGGAATTAATAACTGCGTAAAGGTTATTGAACAATACCTGATTATAAAAGGCTTCATAACAGCAGATATGATTAAGGAGACAGAGTAGGAGGAAAAATTATGAAATTGGCAGATACAGGTTTAACAGCTCAGGATATTAAGGATAAGGTAAATCAGTATATGATTGAAACCTATGAGCGGTTTGATTTTCTTGCGGAGACAGCAAAAAATCAATATATATATGATGAAGAAGGAAATGAATATTTGGATTTTTATGCAGGAATTGCTGTTAATTCAACCGGTAACTGTAATGAAAAGGTAGTTGAAGCGGTGGTAGAACAGGCACAGACGCTTATGCATACCTTTAATTATCCATACACGATTCCACAGGCATTATTGGCAGAAAAGATTTGTACAACAATCGGAATGGATAAAATTTTTTATCAGAATTCAGGTACGGAAGCGAATGAAGCAATGATTAAAATGGCAAGAAAATATGGCATCGAAAAGTATGGACCGAATCGTTATCATATCGTAACAGCGAAGATGGGATTTCATGGTAGAACATTCGGTTCCATGTCTGCAACGGGTCAGCCGGGAAATGGCTGTCAGGTTGGTTTTGGACCGATGACCTACGGTTTTTCATATGCACCCTATAATGACCTTCAGGCATTTAAAGATGCATGTACGGAAAATACAATTGCAATTATGATTGAACCTGTTCAGGGAGAGGGCGGTGTTCATCCTGCAACCATGGAATTTATGAAGGGGTTGCGGGAGTTTTGTGACGATAATAACATGCTTCTTCTTATTGATGAAGTTCAAACGGGATGGTGCAGAACAGGTAAGGTGATGAGTTTCATGCATTATGGAATTAAACCAGATATTGTGTCAATGGCAAAGGCACTTGGCGGTGGTATGCCGATTGGGGCAATTTGTGCAAGCACCGAAGTAGCAAAGGCATTTTCAGCAGGTTCCCATGGAACAACCTTTGGCGGACATCCTGTATCCTGTGCAGCTGCACTTGCAGAAGTGAATGAGCTTCTTGACCGTAATCTTGCACAGCAAGCAGATGAGATTGGTACATATTTTATGAATCAATTAAAAACGCTGCCGCATGTAAAGGAAGTAAGGGGACAAGGGCTGCTGGTTGGTGTGGAGTTTGATAATACAGTCAGCGGTGTCGATGTTAAGCATGAATGCTTTAACAGACGTTTGTTAATTACGGCAATTGGCTCACACATTATTCGTATGGTGCCGCCTCTCATTATTGATAAAACGGATTGTGATAAAGCCTGTGAAATTATTAGAGCTTCCGTGGAAGCATTAAGCTAGGTGGTGGGAATATGGCATTTTCTTTTTCAATACCGCAACAGGTTACTTTTGGCAATGGGAGCTTAGGAAAACTGGCGGAGGTTTCAAAAAAGCTGAATAAAAGGAAAGCGTTTATTATTTCAGGACCGCATTTGAATAAAATCGGACTTGTGGAAGCATGCCGAAATTCGTTGACCGCAGAAAAAATTGAATGTGATGTTTTTACGGAAACAGAGGGGAACCCAAGTACGGAAACCGTTAATAAGGCTGTGGAAAGCTACAGGAACAGTGGTGCAGATTTTATTGTAGCAATTGGAGGAGGGTCGCCAATAGATGTTGCTAAAGCGGTAGCTGTATTGGCAGTATTTGGTGGACAAATTACAGATTATGAGGGTTCAGGTAAAATTTCAGGTCCAGTTGTTCCGGTTATTGCAATTCCAACGACGGCAGGTACAGGTTCTGAGGTGACAGCCTTTTCTGTTATTACCGATCACAACCGAAATTATAAGCTGACGGTGGCAAGTAATTATTTGTTGCCTGCTTATGTTATTCTTGATCCGATGCTGATAAAAAGTGTACCGGAACAAATAGCGGCGGCGTGTGGTGTAGATGCCTTAGTGCATGCATTGGAAGCGTATATATCCAAAGCTGCATCCCCGTTTTCAGATTTGTTTGCAAAAAGGGCACTGGAGCTTATAGGTGAAAATATCCGGACTTATGTGGCAGACCGAAATGATGAAACGGCTGCCGAGTCCATGCTGCTTGGCTCACTTTTTGCAGGAATTGCTTTTTCGCATGCCCGTTTGGGCAACGTGCATGCGATGAGCCATCCCGTCAGTGCATTTTTCAATGTGGCACATGGTGTTGCAAACGCAATTTTATTACCGGTTGTTGTGGAATTTAATGCGGTGACAGATAACGGTAAATACTATGAGATTTATCAGTGTGTTTCAGAAAATCCTGTAATGAGGCAGGATTTTTGCACCAAAATGTTGGTGGAAGAACTTTGCAAGTTAAATATGCAGTTGGGAATTCCGTCAGGGTTACGGGAAGTTGGAGTCACTGAAGCACTCTTCCACACTATGGCGGAGGATGCAATGAAAAGTGGCAATATTGCAGTAAATCCGAGAAGTACCACATTGGATGATTTGTTGCAGTTGTATGCGAAAGCATTTTAAGAAAATATATTATTTTATTGGGATTGTCGTGTCTGGAAATATTTATTCCATAAATATTTTTAATGCGGCAATTCCATTTTTTACTGTTTAAACAAACGCTGCCATATGTTATAATAAAAATATATTAGAGCCTTGTTTTGACCGGTATATAAAATGTTCAATTCTGATTAGAAAGGAACATATAAATAAATGGAGGGATGAGTATGAACACAGGCAAACATACAAGACTTGTTGCCATCGTCACGGTACTGATTATGGTTTTTGGTATCGTGGCATTTCAAGGTGATAGTACGGCTTTTGCTGCTTCAACGGTAACGATTAACGCCACAAATGTTACACTTTATGGTCTGGATGACTGGGCAAAGGAATATATTTCCATCCCGTCAAATCTTAACACAACATATCAGTTAAGTGTAAGTGGAGCAACGACGGCTTCTTACAGTGTTATTGAAGGCAATTCCGTGGTGGTATCAAAAACAGGTAAGCTCGAGCCAAATGTAACGACATGGTACTGGTACGGAAATGTGGGATATTCCAGTCCGGTTTCGGGTCAGGAGCCTACGAGTGTAACCAATGAGATACAATACGGAAAAAGTGTCATATCGGTTACTGCAGGAGGAAAAACCTTTACCGTAAACGTGGAGGTAAAGGATTATGCGGATGTCTATGCCGATGAAATCATGGATGCATACATAGCTGAAAATATAACGGCTGACATGGAAACTTATGAAAAGCTTGAACAAGTTGCAAAATTTGTTGCAGACAGGGAGTACAGCGTCTATTATCAATCAGCGGCAGGGCTTATTGTAAGCGGCGGCGGAGATTGCTGGGCATCGACAAATACAATTATTGCAATGGCAAAGAAGCTTGGGCTTAAGGCATGGGCAAGAAACGGGAACCGTGATTTAGGTGCAGGCTCAGGACATATGAATGCAATGGTTTCAGACGGCAGGGAATATTTTGAGGTGGAAGCAGGATATTCGTCGGCTGCACCGAGACCATATAATGTGACAAAGAGGGAAAATCTTTACAGTACAAAATATAATTCAACCTATGGCGGTATTGAAATTTACCAGTATGATGGAGAAACAGTGCCTGAGGTGCTGAATATTCCTGGGGAAATAGACGGTCAGCCGGTGGTTGGTATCGGTGAGAAGTTCCTGTCAATGGAACGAGGCGTTACAAAGGTCGTATTGCCGTCAACCATAAAATATATAGGTAACAGTGCATTTAATTCCTGTTTAAAGCTTACGACGATTAATATTCCGGCTTCGGTGGAGAGCCTTGGAGACTTTGTATTTACAGGCTGTAGCTCGCTCAAGAATGTAAGTGCAAGCGGGGTATACACGTATGATGCGGGTGCTTTGTACAAAAATAAGGAAATACTGGTGTATGCACCATGTGCCGCAAACATTACTATCCCTGAGGGAATAACGGAAATTGCAGACTACGCATTTTACTATAATGCAAATGTTAAATCATTAACGGTTCCGTCATCGGTAACGAAAATAGGAGAGGGCGCATTTGGAAATTGTACTTCCCTTGAGACGGTTACATTTCAGGGAAGCAATTTAAAAGAGATTGGAAATTTTGCATTTGCGTATACAGACCTGACGTATCTTACTATTCCGAGCTCGGTCGTTACCATTGGTGAAAATATGATGGTGTATGCCAATGATGTCAAGCTGATTGTGACAAAAGGCTCTGCCGCTGAAACATATGCAAAAAATAACAACGTGACATGTTATAACCCTGATAATGTACCTGCAGAGACGGTTAAATTAAGTAAAAATCAGGTAACGCTGTATGTAGGGCAGACGGATACCTTAAAAGGAACGGTTACACCGACGTTTGCCTCAAATAAGCTTACATGGAAAACCTCAAACGCAAAGGTAGCTTCTGTTGCAAACGGCAAAATTACTGCAAAGGCAGCAGGAACGGCAACGATTACGGTTACGGCGGCAGGCGGGGAAACGGCAACCTGCAAGGTAACGGTAAAGACAGGAGCCAGTAGCATTAAGCTTAAAACGAAGAGTGTTACACTTGGGGTCAAGGAAACCTATAAGCTTGATACAACAATTAAGCCGTCCAATTTAAAAATTGGATGTACATGGAGTTCGTCCAATACAAAGGTAGCAGCAGTCAGCAAAACAGGTAAGGTTACGGCTAAAAAGGTTGGAACGGCAACGATTACGGTTAAGACAGCCAATGGCAAAAAAGCAACCTGCAAAATTGTTGTCAAAAAGGCACCAACCACGGTTAAGCTTAATAAGAAAACCTTAAAGCTTGCAAAGGGAAAGAGTTATACGCTTGTGCCGAAGTTTTCGAAGTATGCTGCTGCAAACGCCGTAAATGTTAAATGGACAACATCAAATTCAAAGGTTGTCTCCATTAAGAAGCTTTCGGGCGGCAAATGTAAAATTACGGCTAAGAAAAAGGGAACGGCAACCATTACTTATAAGACATACAATAACAAGAAAGCGAAATGCAAGGTTACAGTTAAGTAATTGAAATATAACCGTGAAATTTATTTGATGCTGCCTTTGGCTTGGAATATTTTCCAAGTAGCCTTAATATACATGAAATCAGGAAATTTTAAATGAGTATGGTATGTCAGGAGGAAAGTGGAAATGAAAGTGCTGATTATAAACGGAAGCCCAAGAGTGGGCGGAAATACGGCAGTTGCCATTGATGCAATGGTGCAGGTTTTTAAGGAAGAGGGAATTGAAACGGACGTTGTACAGGTTGGTAATCAGGATGTCCGCGGATGTATCGCATGTAATACATGCTTTGAAAATGGGAAATGCGTGTTCGATGATGTTGTAAATGAGACGATGCCAAAGTTTGAGGCGTGCGACGGTCTTGTGATTGCATCACCTGTTTATTACGGTTCTGCTAACGGTACGTTGGTTTCGTTTTTAGACCGATTGTTCTACAGTGCCCAGTTTGATAAGTCAATGAAGGTGGGAGCGTGTGTCGTTACGGCAAGACGAGGCGGCATGTCGGCAACCTTTGATGAGCTGAACAAATACTTTACTATTTCCAATATGCCGGTTGCATCCAGTCAATATTGGAATGGTGTCCACGGCAGGGACAAGGGCGAGGCATCACAGGATGCAGAGGGTCTTCAGGTCATGCGTGTACTTGCACGAAATATGGCTTTTTTGATAAAGAGTATTGCACTTGGTAAGGAAAAGTACGGATTGCCAAAAAAGGAAGAGCCTGTGAGGACGAATTTTATAAGATAAATAAGGTGCAGCACTGTGGGGTAATCCGCAGAGCTGCATTTTTTTCTTATAAGGCAGGATTGCCCTGCAGCGTCGAAGACGCTTTGTTCTTAAAATACACCTGCAACTAGGACAAGTAGCTAATCACTAGGACAATGAGCCTAGTGATTTTTTTTGGTATATCAGGTATAATGAGATTACAGTTTAACAAAATGAAAATAATCAGGCAGGTGGAGCTGGAATATGTTTTACATTCAAATTATTGTGACAGCGAAAGGTATATTTGGACGGGCAATTGTGGGAGGTACTTATGGGAAAGGTTTTGATTGTTAAAAATAATAATATAGATAGTGGAATTCATTACCATGCGGAGCAAAGCTATAAAAAAAGGGGAAAGCGTTATTATAATTCAACAAATGGAACCATAGACCAAATAGAATTAAGCAAGTTGAAAGATTGGTTTGAAGATAACGGAATTATTTTAATGATTTCATATGAGAATTTGGATTCGCAGAATATACAGGATATTTTTATTGGTTCAGATGTGAGTATTAATGAGAGTGATAATATCGAGTATATTATGAAAATTCATTTAACAAGTACATGTCACCGACGGACGATTAACAGTATCATTGATAAGATTGACTTAGACCTTTCCTCCGATTTTGTGGAGGGTAACTATGTAATCATGAGTGAGATGGAAAGCTTGTATCAGGAGCTTCATGAAAGAATACTGGCGGGAAATAAAGAACTGCCAGTGTCAGATGTTTTACCAAAGGAGCAGCATAAAGAGCTGCATGAAATGAGTGTATTGGCACAATCGGACGAGCAATCTATCCGTGTATATCCAAGTGGAAGCACAGGCGAATTCCGGACAGAATTTCAAAGGGACAGGGAACGGGTTGTCAATTGTAAGGCATTCAGGCGTATGGTAGACAAGGCACAAATATTTGGCTCTGAGAAAGGTGATTATTACAGAACAAGAATGACACATTCTTTGGAGGTAAATCAAATAGCGAAAGCGATTGCCTATGCCTTAAGACTCAATCTGGACCTGACGGAAGCAATTGCACTGGGTCATGATTTGGGACATACACCGTTTGGACATCAGGGAGAGCGGACCCTGGATGAGATTTTATGTGGTAAAATAGATGTGGGTATCAATGCTACAGCGGCTATGTTTGAGGCAAGGTGCTATGGTGGATTCAAGCACAATTACCAAAGTGCACGGGTTTTGACGGAGCTAGAGGAGAAATATAAGGAATTTCCAGGCTTGAATGTAAGCGTGCAGGTGATTGAGGGCGTTTTAAAGCATACAAGATTAAAACCGGAAAAAATTGATATCAGGGATTTTGTTTCGGAAGATTATTTAAACAAAATGCAGATTGATAAGGATAATGAAATGCAGGTTTGCTCCAGTTTAGAGGGGCAGGTGGTAGCTGTCGCCGATGAAATCGCACAGAGGGGACATGATGTTGACGATGCACTGACGTCAGGCGTGATGACGATTGATGAATTTGAAGACAGACTTAAGATTAGTAAATGCGAGGAATTATATGGCAGGATTTTTGATGAAATTAAAAAGGTAGATAATTCCGGGCGGCTGATTGTAGATTCGAAGGAGCTTAAAATTGCAACGATTGTATCAAAAATTGTAAATTATTTTATTGAGACAACCATTCATTATTCACTGGGTCAAATCAGGAAAAATGAACAGCTTGGCAAGGTTACGTTAGAGAATCAGATTTGCATGGTGGGATTTTCTCCTGAAGTAAAAAAGGTAAATGATTATCTGGAAAAGGTGGTACAGAAAAAGGTTATATGTAACAGTGAGGTCGCACGGGCTGATTATAATGCAAGCATGATTGTCCAAAAGCTGTTTGAAAAATATTATAAAAATCCGAGGCTGCTTCATTCGGGCACCATACATAAGATTTTTATCGAGACCCTGTATCATAAAAATAAAGAGGTCTCCAGCAGTGCAATTAATTTAAGTGATGCAGGTATAGAATTGGTAAATGAAGAGATTCGGGAAATTACGGCAAAGGATTTGAATGAGGAATTAATTCTTGACTATATAAGGAAACCTGTGAATTTTTCCCGCAAGGAGGAGGACATTATTATTTTTGAAAAGAGAAAAATTCTAATCAGGGCCATTACAGATTATATTGCGGGCATGACAGACGGTTATGCCATGGAGGAATATGAGAAACTAAAATAATTGCAAATATCCATCCTTTCCATAAAAGGCTGCGGGCATAAAGAACCGTAGCCTTGTTTTTTATGTATAAGGAAGTTCTTCGGACTTTCTTATAAGGTAGGATTATAAATCCTGCTAGGATTCCAACTGCAACATCGGAGACGCTTTGTTGCTTTTGTCTTTTCAGTGGGGTACAGGTTGTAAAAATACCAACTAAAAAATGAAAAAGGAAACCAAAAAAGTTTGATTATAAACCAAAACCGAGCGGTTATACGCATTTTTCTGCAAGTTTTACCAAAAATCGAGCAAATTTTGGCAACTTGAAAAATTGGCACCATAAATGTGGTACACTTGGCATTGCAGGATTGTATGCACAAAAGCGATACTGCAAAAATGCATGGAGCCGATAGGTGACATGCTACACTAAATGTGGAGGTGAGAGGTATGAAGTTAAAGTCCAAGATAGTAAATGTGATGTACAACATGGCAAAAGAGACAGCAGTTGCGTCTGTTAATTCCACATGTCATTTTCATTTTTATCAGGAAAAGCTGAATCCAAAATTAGATGCGTTAAAAAAGTATAACGAGAAATAAAAATTGGACAGCTAATCTGTTTAAAGGGTAAAAATATCCATGTGGTATTTTGCCCTTTATGTCTTTTTTGAGGGAAAAGAGAGAGTGGGAGCAAAAGATACTTATTTGAGGGAAAATAAAAATACGACGGTATTAATCGAATATAGGAGGGAATCGTTGTATGTATGATAAGAAAGAATGCGGAAATAGAATAAGGCGGCTTCGTGAGGCAACGGGAAAAACACAAAAAGAGGTTGCCAAAGAAGCACAGATTTCGGTGGATACAATTTGCAAAATTGAACAGGGAAAGCGGTGCCCATCTATTATGGTCGTGGATGTTCTGCGAAAATATTATAATACTACATCTGATTATATTATATATGGGGACATGGATATTATGGAACTATGTAAATCCATATTAAAAAATGTACCTGCAGAAAAGCGGGCAGATGTAGAGCATCTTATGGAGAATATTAAAGATATAATATAGAAGAGTTCGTAAAGAGATTTTGAAGTAAAAGTTACATGAAAATCGGTAAAAATTACATGGTTCTGTTTAGGCAGATAAAATGTGATATACTTCGACAAAAAGAATATGGTGAAAATTGTGTTAATAATCTGATACGGTGAAAATGGCATATGTCAACAGTAAATTTTGATATTTGCAAAAATGTGAAATTCTGGGTATGTCCTGCAATGATCCCATCATTATAAGGCAGTTTAGAATTATTTAGTAAGGAGACAAATATATGTACAGCAAAATAGACTGTGGAAATCGGTTAAGGCGACTTCGGGAAGCAAAAAATAAGACACAGCAGGAGGTGGCAAGCGAGATAGGAATATCTGTAGATACCATATGCAAGGTGGAGCAGGGGAAAAGAAGTCCGTCTGTAGGGATAGTGGATTTATTGAGTGCTTATTATAAAACAACTGCCGATTACATTATAGGAGGGTATATCTATAGCGAGAAGGAAATGCAATTACGGTCAAAGTCCACACTGGAGCCTAAATGGGATGTGGTTGAGCAGCTTATGGATGAGCTTAAGAGGCTGACGACGTAAATAAATATGTAATTTAAAAGGGTTGTAGTTAGCTGTAAGTTTTTGCATAGATTTGGTTAGATGCTTGGTAACGGCATAGTATCCTTTTGATTTGTATATATTTTAAAAATGAATATTTTGAGGTTTATACAGTTAGAGATTATATTGGAAAGCGTGCCATAAGTGTGGCTAGGTTTATGCCGCGGCAAGATAGGTTGCTAAAATGGAGAGGTGGTAAATGGGGACATAATAATTCAGACCGATTTGCGTTGACAGTAGAAGGGAGTGTGAAATCGAAAACAGTAACAAGAAATTTATATAGATGTGAGTACTACAAAATTTATTAAATAGGGATACCATTAGTATTAAATCAGATAGTATAAAACATTCTATGCATAGGGATGATAAATGTAAGTGAAATACAAATTAAAAACTATAATCAGGATATATGCTAAATTGTACTGAGATACGGAGGAATAATAAATGAGTAAGGTTAATATTGCTGATGTCACATATCCATATATTAATATTAGGTTAGAGGATGATGAGACGGCTGAAAATGTAGGAGAAAAATTGAGTCGTTTGTACTTGTATATTGACGAACATAAAAATATGGGGAGATTTTTTACATATGGCAATGCCTATAAAGCAATTAAACAATATGCTAATAAATTAATAGGGAAACGTGATATTAAAATATCTAAGCGGCAAGTTGCGTCTTTGAGAAAATGCTATACTATTTTAGGAACTAATAGATATATAAAAATACCATTTAGTTTACATTATATATTTAAAGCTATTTTTGAAATAGTGGATAAGTTAAAAGCGGAATATCCTCTGCCACATGACCTAGAAATCTTTGTTGGAGAGATCAGGAGAGAAATTTTTTATTATGAGCAAAGTGAACTTTTTGATGATTGGTATGATGGTAATAAGGATGAGTTGCTCAGAGAGTTGCATGATGATATATTTGCAGGAAATGCTATTTTAAGTAAAAAGTTTTAGGAGAGTTTTTATGATAAATTCATTTAAAAATTTTGAACGTTTAAGATATAGAATATCTAATGATATAAGGGAATTGGCTGCAGATAATAAAAGTAGTAATGATTGTATGGGAGAAGAAATTTCTGATACAATTTTTGCAACTGTTTTTTCGGCTTTTGTTACAGAAGTTGCATTTAATGGTAATGCTGAAACAATGAAGTGGTGTGCTGTTTTTGAAAAAGTTCTAATATTTATTTTAGTTTATATTAGTTCATATGTAGTATATAATTTACTGCATGGTAAATGGGTTGATTGTCTGGAAAAAAGAAAGATTAAGACAGTAGATAAAAGTATGAATGCTATGATTCAAATACAAAAAGACTTTGATAATATTGCATGTGATAGCATTTTGGTTGCAAGAGATTTTAAGTCAGCATATGAAAATTTAAAGCGGCTTGAAGAAAATGGTAATATTGAAGAAGATAAAAATCTAAAAGCATTTTATTTATTTGAAATAATGCATTATTTAGGGACGGCTTGTGAAAAGACAAAGAACTTAGTTGGTAATAAGGAGAAGTGTATAAGGACCTTGAATGAATCAGAAGGTGTAGATATTTTTAGAGTTAAAAATATCATAGAAATAATGCAAGAATTGTATATTTTTTTAGACAGCAATTTATCAATGTTAAATGATTATACAGACCAAAAAGAGACCATTGAATATCAACATGGTATAGTAAAAAGTTTGCTTAACAAGATAAACGATAATTTGTAATCTATGTTACTAATATAAAGCATGTACATAACAAGCTATTACCCTCTTCTTTACTGCCTATCAAAATAAAAATGATGAATGGGATACCATAGCCTGATATGCACATTTCCACAATGCTTGTCTTTTGGTCTTTGGCTCTGAATAGTGTCGTGTTGGCGATTTATTTCTTATTCTGTTTGTATATTTTTTCTTTCACAAAAATTCTTGCTTCATAAAATAGCATGAACAAGGTTGCAATTAAGAATCCTATCATTAGAATTCTATGGCAAATTGCAAAATAAGCGATATATGCCACGATTGCCACCAGATAGACGACAACCAGTATGTGCCATTTTTTAGAAGAGCTATCTGCAATAATTTTGTTTTTTATTGCAATATCGTCTTTAATCAATTCATCAAGACTTAAATTAAATTCTTCGCTGATAGCAATCAGATTCGAAATGTCGGGAATACCTTTTCCTGTTTCCCATTTTGTGACCGCTTGTCTTGATACATTTAGTTTTTCCGCAAGTTGCTCTTGCGAAAGGGCGGCTTGATGCCGCATGGTTTTAATTTTTTTGCTTAAACTCATATGCAAGTCCTCCTTTTATTTTTTGCAGGTTTATCATAGCAATTTTCTAATAGATTTACGAGAAAAAGCCTATTACATTTATGCTACTTAGCGTAGCAAATAGTATTTTATTAGGTTTTGGGCTGCTTTACTCTGATTTTGGAATAGTGCGGTGCTGGTGGTCTATCTATTGTTTTCGGTTGTTTGCTTCTTTGCTGTACATGAGTATTATCTCATGGTTTATGCAGCAGAACCCGAAAATTCATCGGTAACGAAAGCAGATGCAGTCACGTATTAATTCCCAAAGGATTTTGCCAATCTACACTGGCATAGTGCACTTTCTCTCTGCATACACTGTATAAACAAACATTCTGAGGTTCATACAGTTGAGAGATTATATTGGGGAGCGTGCCATAAGTGTGGCTCAGTTTATTGTAGATCATGGAGCCACGGTAAGACAGGCTGCCAAAAAATTTGGAGTGAGCAAATCAACGGTACATGCGGATGTAATAAATTAGAACGGTTTGTGTGGATAGTGAAATAGGAAAGAATATGAAAAGACATTTGGAAGTGATAGGACATCCGAATGTCTTTCTAAAATATTTGATTGTGCAGGATTTTGATTTAGGGTATAATGACAATAAAGGAAGTGGCTGCATATGAGATACACGATTAATGAAATAAAGGATAGAACAGTTCCTATTGCAAAAGCATATGGAATTGGAAAAATGAGTTTATTTGGTTCTTATGCCAGAGGTGAAGCAAAAGACAATAGTGATGTTGATTTATATATTGAACGTGGAAGATTGAAAAGTCTGTTGCAATATTTTGCATTTGTTGATGAACTGGAAAATGTCTTGAATTGTCATGTTGATGTTGTTACTACGGGAATTGAGGATAAACAATTTCTATCACTGATTATGAAAGAGGGGGTGCTTCTATATGAGGACTGAAGATGTCCTGATTGTTACGGAAATAAATCATGAGAAAGTTAAAGTCTGGTAAACGGAGATGTGACATTTGCCGAACTAAAAAAGTATGCAATCGATATAAAGTTAAAGCCCGGTCGGAGGTAGCGTTGCTCCGGCTTTTTAATTTGTGAATAGAAATAACCTGCTTAGGCTAAAATTTGACAGTAATATAAAATAGCCGACATGTATTTCGGCTAAAATCTAATTGAATTTAAAATTAGCCGAAAGAGGATGGCATATACGAATTATATAACAAGGAAATTGGAGAAGGTTGTAAGCCAAGTCACAAAAGAATATTCGGTAATTCTCGTTACCGGACCAAGACAGGTTGGGAAGACTACAATGCTTCAAAAGCTGATGGAAGGAACAAATAGGGGATATGTTACATTAGATAATTTGAATGAAAGAAGCCTTGCGAAGACAGAACCCGAACTGTTTCTGTACCTTCATAAACCACCTGTGTTAATTGACGAAGCTCAATATGCACCGGAATTGTCTACTTACATCAAAATGCACGTAGATAGAAATCATGAGCCGGGAGCATTTTGGCTTGCAGGTTCTCAAATGTTTAAGCTAATGCAGGGAGTGCAGGAATCCTTGGTTGGGCGGGTAGCAGTACTGTCACTTACTTCTTTGTCACAGGCAGAAATTTCAGGAGGCGAGACAGAACCTTTTACCATAGATTTGGAGACATTATCAGCCAGAAAAGCTAATAGGAATGTAGCTGAAATTGCGAGGGATGCGGATATCAACCAAACGCAGGCAAAGAATTGGTTAGGGATTTTGGAGACGCTGAGGATTATTTTTTACCTGAATCCATATTCCGACAATTTGTTAAAGCGGCTTGTAAAAACACCGAAGTTATATTTTTATGATACAGGGCTGGTATGTTATCTGACGAAGTGGAGCAGTCCGGAAACACTGGAAAGCGGTGCAATGAATGGGCTGTCCTTGAGAATTATGTGGTTGCTGAAATAAGGAAAACCTATTTGAATTGCAGAAAGGAATCTTATTTATATTACTATCGTGATAAGGATGCGAAAGAGATAGATTTGGTGATTGAACATGACGGTGTGCTAAATCCGATTGAGATAAAAAAGACCTCCAATCCGGGAACGGAGCTTATCAAAGTATTTGAACTGTTAGATAAATCATCAACACCACGTTCAAAGGGGCGGCGCTTTGTATGAAACCGGACCTTAGTGCAATTATAGGGATAATTATATTGTTCCGATTTGGATGATATAGAGGGGTAAGAAGGGATTTTCCGTTTATTTGCTAAGGAAAATGATTAAAGAGGAGGTAACTATGCAGACGATTATTATTGTGTTAAATCCGACAAAGCTTGAGAATCCGGATTTGGATTTACGCTATTGTATTCCGGACCGGATTGAGGAAGTGTCAAATGGCACTGTACAAGATAATGGGTACGATTTCATAGATAGCGAAGAAGGGGAACTGATGGGCATTTGGCTGGCAACGGAATCGGCAAGTGAAAATTGGTCTCTGATTGTTAAATTATTTCAAGAGGAAAAATTCAAGGAAAATGATTTATCTGCATCCGCACAAATTTTCATTTCTGAAAATGATACAGATGATATAGAAAATTGTACGTTGGTTTTTCCAAAATGACAATAAAAGTCAATTTAACAATTTAAAATGGAACCAATAAAGATTTAAAAAGCAGAAGTTTTTACTTATTATGAGTAAAAACTGTTGAATTTTTATACTATTTTGGCTATACTCATTAGAGATGAGAAAAACATCTTATTTCTAAAGTGTAATTTTGCACATGGCTATATACGCATAATAAAGGAGGCGATAATATGGTTGTCAGAGCACATTATTTGAATATACTGAAAACATACCGTGATGTGCCATTAGTGAAAATACTGGCAGGGATTCGCCGCTGTGGTAAGTCCACAATTCTAAATATGCTGCAGGAAGACTTAATCGCAAGCGGAATTGATGCTGTTCATATTATCAGCATGTGTTATACTTCAGAGGATTTTGACGACAATATGACCGACAAGGATATGTACAATGGCATCAGAGAAAAAATGACGGATGGTGAGCGTTACTACATCCTGCTTGATGAGGTTCAGGAAATTGTCGGCTGGGAGAAGGCTGTCAACAGTCTGCTCGAAAATGCCAACACGGATATCTATGTTACGGGTTCCAATTCTAAGCTGATGTCAAGTGAAATATCTACTTATCTGACGGGGAGGTATGTTTCCATTCCCGTATTTCCGTTGTCCTTTGCCGAGTATATGGATTTCAAAAAGCAGACGGAACGAGCACCGAAGGAGTTGTTAAATGAGTACATTCGGCTGGGTGGATTTCCAGTTGTTGCGATAAGTGATTTTGACGAGAACACTGCCTATCAGATTGTCGAGGGCATCTATCATTCCGTTATCACCAGTGATATTACAAAACGTCATAACATTAAGAATTTTGATCTCTTTAACCGTGTTGTAAAGTATGTGGTGGAGAATGTTGGTAAGACATTTTCGGCGAATGCCATTGTAAAGTTTCTGAAAAACGAAGGGCGTTCTCTTTCTGTGGAGGCTGTCTATAATTATTTGGAATGGCTGGAAAAGGCTTTTGTGATTTATCGCTGTCAACGATATGATTTGCAGGGAAAATCGGTGCTGAAAACACAGGAGAAATTTTATCTTGCGGATGTATCCCTCAAATATTGCATGATGGGATTTAATCCGAAAGCTGTTGCCGCAATGCTTGAAAATATCGTGTATTTTGAGCTTCGCAGAAAGGGCTATGAGGTTTACATCGGAAAGAACGAAACGAAAGAAATAGACTTTGTCGCAGTACGGCGTGACGAACGTATTTATGTGCAGGTGTGCCGGAACCTACCGAAGGAATCTGACCGTGAGGTTGCCAATCTGCTTGAGCTTAAGGACCATTATCCGAAATACGTGGTAACGCTTGATGAGTTTGCAGGGGGGAATATTAATGGTGTTAGGATTGTGTATTTGGCGGATTTCTTGTTGAGAGGAGAGTATTAGGAGGGTGAAGGCAGGTTGTAAATGCATACTAAATAGTATATAACAATGCAAAAAGATATAATTAAAAGAGATTAGACTAAGTTCTTTAATTATACATAAAGGGCGGATATAGAATTTAATGATGGCTTGCTATATTTTGATTTTGTATTCAAATATGAAAATCTCGAATAAATGAAGAATAAAGTTATTAATGAAATATTTTTGGTTCTATGTTATTATTTGAGTGGTATAATGAAGAAAACCACGATGTAATACAAATAGTATCTTTCGAATATGATTTAACTATTGAGAAAAAGACATAGGATCAAAGAGGTAATTTATGAATGTGAAATGCCAAGTATTTACGCCTAATGATTATGTGAGAGAATTGTTAGATAGCGTAGGTTATACTGAAAGTTTGTATGGAAAAAGAATACTGGAGAATTCATGCGGCGACGGAAATATTCTGGTAAGTATTGTGGAAAGATATATTGAAGATTGCAGAATACAGGGATTGACAGATACCGAGATTTGTAAAGGTATAACAAGAGATATTTATGGTATTGAAATCGATCCCATACAGTACAAAAAGTGCATTCAAAACTTGGACAAATTAGCAGGAAATAAAAGAATTGGTAAAGTCAAATGGAATGTGATTAATGAGGATTATTTAAAGTGGAAATGCACAAAGAAGTTTCAATTTGTTGTTGGCAATCCACCGTATATTACATATCAGGAATTGAGCGAAGAAGAGAGAGAGTTTGTAAGAAAAAATTTTGAAACTTGTGAAAAAGGGAAGTTTGATTATTGCTATGCATTTATAGAAAAAAGTGTGAAATATCTGGATAGGAAAGGGAAAATGTCATATTTAATTCCTAGCAGCATATTTAAAACTGTATTTGGTGAAAGGCTACGAGAATTTGTTAAACCGTATATACGAGAGATACATGATTATACGAGGGATAAGATGTTTGATAATGCATTAGTAAAGTCGGCAATAATGGTACTTGATAAAACAAAGGGAAATAAAAATTTCTTATATTATGATATGGCCAATAAAGAAAGGATTAATATTCCGCTTACTAATTTATCAAAGAAATGGTTTTTTATAGAAAATAGTGAAATTGGAACAAGACGCTTTGGAGATTATTTTCAGGTGGCTCATGTAGTAGCAACATTATTGAATGATGCTTTTGTAATAAAAAAAGAAAATTATGAAGAAATGGATGACTTTTATCAATGCAATGGTAGAAATATTGAAAAGGCAATAGTAAGAGAAACAGCTACCCCGCGTTCGTTGCGATATAAGAAAGAGGAGAAGATTATTTTTCCGTATGATTATGTAAATGGTAAACTAATTAGGTATACGGAAAATCAATTTAAAATGTTATTTCCGGGAGCAGATGCTTACCTTAATGATTTTAGAGAACAATTGGATAAGCGTGAAAGTGATAAGAGTGCGTTATGGTTCGAGTATGGACGTTCGCAGGCTTTGACAGGATTAAATAGAAGAAAGCTTCTTATATCAACAGTAATCACAGAAAAAGTAGCTGTGTATATATTAAAAAAGAAGTGTATTCCTTATGCAGGGATGTATATTGTGCCTAAAGCCGGAAATAGAACATACAAACTTGAGGATGCAAAAGATATACTGGAAAGTGATGAGTTTATGAGGTATGTAAAAACTGTTGGAATACATATCAGCGGGGCTTCGTTAAGAATAACATCGAAGGATATTGAAGAATTTAGATTTTAATTAAGGAGAAAAGCATATGCAATCTATGGTATTCCAAGTGAGTGCAAAAACAGCAAGGCTTATTGGCAGAGAGAATATTTCTGATGTAGACGGTGCTATAGTTGAATTGGTAAAAAATGGATACGATGCAGATGCAGAGTGTGTTTATGTAAAGTACATAAATCCATATAATGAAGTACCAAAATCTTTAACCCGTTCGGAAGTAAATAGATATTTTAAAGAGAATATGAATCTTATTTTAGATAATTATAGTGTTAAAGATGGAGTTTATGTGTTGAATGAGAGTGAAAAAGTTAATTTGACAGAAATGGAACAATATTTGCACTCAATTTCTAAAATAATTGTAATAGATAACGGTTCAGGAATGAGTAGGGAAATATTAGAATCGGCATGGATGAATATTGGTACAGATAATAAAGAAGTAAATATTTACAGCCCCAAAAAAAAGAGAATTAAAACAGGGGCGAAAGGAATTGGGAGATTTGCTCTCGATAAACTTTCATTTTGCACACGGGTATTTACAAAGTGTGAAACGGAACAATTATATAAATGGGAAATAGACTGGCGGCAGTTTGATGATGCAAAATTATTAAATCAAGTTGAGGCGAGTTTTGAAGAATGTGGAGAAAATTTTGAGGAATTAGTTAAAAAGCATTTGGATGATGATTATGTTTTAGTTAAAGATTTTGGTTGGACAACAGGAACTATGATTATTTTGAGTCCTGTTCGAGACCTTTGGGATGAAAAATTATATACAAAGGTAAATAACAATCTTAAAAATATTAATCCACTTGGTAGTGTTGATCGATTTGATGTTTTTGTTAGAAATGAGAAATATCCGAATTTAAATTATGAAACAGAAAGTGAAGGAATAACACGTGAAAATTATGACTATTTGATTGAGGCTAATTTTGATGGGAAAGGAAATGTATCAGTTACTTTAGATAGAAATGAAATAGATATTACTAAAAAAGTAATTCGAAGGGAGTACTCACCTACTGATATAGAAGAATATGATTTAAATGAATTTTGGAGTAGAGAAGCTTTTGAATTAAAGAAATATACTCGAAATGATTTTGATGGAAAACAAGAGTTTCATTATTCCCTGAAGGAAATCTTGGAAAATCCTAAGGAAAGAATTGATAGATATAATGACGTTGGTCCGTTTTGTGTAAAAATGTATTATTTAAAGAATCAGAAAAGCACAGTTGGAATAGTAAAAGATTTTAAGGGCAAAAAAAGAAAGCAGTTATTAAAAGATTTTTCTGGTATCAAAATATACCGAGATAGTTTTAAGGTAAGACCATATGGTGATGAAGGGCAGTTTTTCGATTGGATTGATTTAGGTGGCAGAGTTCAAAGAAGTCCTGCCGCGGCATCACATGAAAGTGGTAATTGGCGTGTGTCGTCAAATCAGCTGATAGGTAGTGTTTCTATTGGCAGAGTGAATAACCCTAAGTTAGAAGATAATGCAAATCGTGAGGGGATGAGCTCTAATAGAGAGTACGATTGTTTTATTGAGATTATACAAGGTATTTTAGGGAAGTTTGAATATGACAGACAATATGCATTAAGGGAATATGCAGCGTGGGAAAGAGCGAAGAAAAAAGCACATGAGGATAAGGTTCAACAAATATATGAGCAAGTACTGAAAGAAAGGGAACAGGAAAGTAAAAAAGAACAAAAGACGCACAAGGATAATGCAGAACAAAGTGTTGATAATGCAGAACAAAATAATTATGATAATAATCAATTTTCGGAAGATGATTTAAAAGACGCAATTGTATCATTGGGAAAGGAAAAAGAAGATAAGACATCTACGGAACAATTAATGATGATTCTTAGTTCAGCAGGTGTGATGGCTCAGACATTTTCACATGAAATTACACGAATAGGAACCCAATTAGGTAGCAGAGGTCAGCATTTAAAAGAGGCGATTAATAGAATGCTAAATTATCAACCTTTTTGTGGAGATGAGGATTTTAATCCATATGTATTATTGGGGGAACTTAACGAAACAGATGAATTATTGTCTGAATGGGTAAATTTGATTATGGATTCGATAAAGCAGGAGAAGTTCGAATCTAAATCTGTACAATTAAAGGATTTTCTTATTCATATTACTGAAATATGGCAGCCTCTTCTTGACAGAAAATTTATTACCATAAACTCTGTAAGTGTTGAAGGAGAGATAGAACTAAGACTACCAGAGGTAGATTTACATTTGATTTTGAATAATTTCATTTTGAATTCTGCATACTATTTAGAAGAGGCTGATGGTATACGATTAATAGATTTTTCAGTGTATGAAGATGAAAAGAAAGTGTATTTGGAAATGTCAAACAATGGACCGGAACTAGATGAGAGGTATCGGCAGAATCCGGACGCAACATTAAATGCCAGAGAAAGTAGTAAAGAGGATGGAACTGGATTGGGATTATGGATTGCACGTGAGGCTGTAATTCGTAATGCGGGTGAATTGCATGTAATACCAATTAAAAATGGATATATGTTAAAAGCTGCATGGGCAAAATAGAAGGAGGCCATCTATGTATATTATTGGATTGATAGATGATGAAGAAAGTCAGTTAAGGATGATTAGGAGAACAATCAAAACAAATGCAACAAGCGATGAACAGTATGATTTTAAATCCTACTTAGTATCTGATAATGCAAATGATTTTGTTACAGATGTATTTGAAGAAGTGATTGGCGATATAAAGGAACTAAAATTATCTTCATTAATAGTTGACTATAAAATAATCGTTAAAACTTCTAAAATTAAAGGAACAGATATATTTAAAAGAATAAAAGAAGAGGTTCCTAAATTTCCGATAATTATATTGACTGAAGTTGTTGAAGAGAGTACTGAACCTGAGTTTATTGATGCAGATAAGGTTTATAAGAAGAAAGATTTCTATAAAATAGAGAGCGAGTATTCCAAAGAAAAAGTATTCAATATTTTTGATAGCATGCGAAAGTATATTGATCAAAGGGATAGATTGCAGTTGACAATAGATGATTTAAAACAAAAATTAACAGAAGGGAGCTTGGGGCGGGAAGCAATAAGTAGTATATTGGCATTGGAAACTCAATTAGATGATTTTGTACCTACTGAACAATCACAGATTGATAAAGTGTTTGATAAAGATAAAGCTAAGGAGATTGTTGCGCTGCTTGAAAAAGCAAATACACTATTGGGGTAATACTTATGAAAAGAAAATTCAGAGATTATAAAATCACAAGAACTTGTGAAAAGGAATATAGCGACTACCATTTATATAAGAAATATTTAAAAGAAGATTTTAAACATCGATGTGCTTATTGTAATTTATTGGATACACAAATCACAACACCATATGAAGTTGATCATTTTGTACCAATGACTGTATTTAAAAAGGATTGGCCAGAATTAGAAACTACATATGCAAATTTAGTATATTCATGTAAGAAATGTAATGGTGCAAAAAGTGATTATTATAAAGGTGATATTAAAAAGAGAGAAATAAAAAATGAATATTTTTATGAGCCGGAGGAAACGGATTATGGAACTATTTTTTATCGTGGAGATGATGGGGGTATTTATTCAGACGATGAAAAAGGACGTGATATGATTACGAAATTGAAATTATATCGACCAATACATAATCTTGCTTGGATTTGTGAAATTACTAAAACAACTTTGGATAGGCTTTCTGCTCAAATTAAAGAAGTAGGCATAGATAGTATTAGGGGGAGGGTTTTACAAGAAGCGAGAGAGGAATTGCGTGAGTACTATGACGATTGTGTAGCAGTTTTTATGGCAAATTATAACAATAATAAATTTACACTTTAAAAAATGAGATATAATGAGCAATAATTATGATTGACTTTTTAGCGAGACCAATCGAGAAATGAAAATGAATAAAAAGCGGAAATTTGATAAAATGATTGTGATAAAGAAATTTAAAACCGTTGGAAACAAACATGTTTCCAGCGGTTTTGGCGTATATGGAGTGGTCTATATGTTCACTTTGACTTTTTAGTTTTGATTGATTAGGCTAAATTGTCTACAACTAGGACAATGAACTAAGTGAAATTTACATTTTGATGTGTTAAAATATATTGCATTATAAAAGAATATAATAAGATAAAGCAAACCGATAAAATATTTGAACAATAAAGTAAAAAGAATATATTGATGAAATACATAGATGGAGTTGGAAGATATGTGGATGGAGAGACGAGTAAAAGGATTCTATAAGTGATTATTTTTAAACCTGAATTTTAAGACTAAATCTGGTATGCAACAGTAAATTCTAAATACTCTTTGAAAGTTTTGCCTTGCTGGGTAATAAAAAGGCATTAAAGACAGTCTGTGGAATCATGCTTGGTATTATCATTGTTATTGTCACGCCGATAGCGGTACTGCTTGCCATGTTTACGGGTGAACTGAATATGGAGACTCAGAGCCTGAAGGATAAGATAGAGATTGCGTGCGGAGAGGAAATGCAGTGCATGGAGGATATGGCGGGGCAGATAAAAACAGCCATACTGAATGCGGGTTTTACGGCGGAACGGGCGGATGAGGCACAGATGCTTTATTTTATGTCATTATATGATGCGGCGGAGGAAGACGGCTTTTTGGAAAAGCTGGTCGGATGCTTTG
>JAMPEH010000099.1 GCA_023665245.1 Muribaculaceae bacterium | reverse complement strand
AGCAAGTCAATTTGCCTTGCCTGTTCGATCACCTCCGGGGAAACATACGGCATTGTCCTCACCGGCTTTCTCTTTCGGCTTCACGCTTGATTACAGCATTGGCACGAGTTTCAATGCTGTCCGTAATTTCTTCTTGGTAAATTTCATATCTGTAACCAAATTCCTTATACACATCATCAAGCGGACAGGGTGATTTCAACAATGCCTTTGCCTGCTTCGGTTCAAGCTTAAAGTCTTTCATTCTTGTTACAATGTCACTACGCACGGCATATTCGTGGGCATAATTTAAGATTTCGGCTGGCTCGTGTGCCAGTAACCAGCCACGATATTTATCCTGTTCAGCTTTCATTTTCTCGTAGAGCAGGGTGTTATAATCTGTTTTGCTCATTATGCGAACACCTCCTTAACATAGAGCATAAAACTTATCTGCTATCTCTTTGCCTATCTCTGCGTTCAGCAGCGGCAGTCTTTAGAGAATCGTCAACGCTGTCCCGAAGCATATCCATATAGCTGACATCATTTTTCAGCCAATCCTGATACATTCGATCAAGCGGATACTTTTCAAGATACATCGCCTTTGCTTCTTTGCGGTCAAAATTTGCGTACTCACAGATACCGACCATTTCTTCCTTAAAGACTTTTTCATACGCCCTTTCAAGAACTTCCTCGGCGGGTTTTGTTTTCAGTTCTCCGATAAAAGCGTCGTATTCCGCCTGCACTTTCTCATAGAGCAAGGCGTTATAATCTCTTTCGCCCATTGTTCGGACACCTCCTTCAAAATAGAAATAGCCGCTTGATTTCTTTCAAAAACCAAGCGGCTATGTATGCGGCATTTATAATAATGCCATATTTATTTTCCAAGCAGCCAATCGGCTACATTTACAACCTTGATTCCCTCGTAATTACCAAGTGTGAAACGGTCAAGTGTCAGTACAATCTTTTCATAGTTATCTTTTATCAGCTTCAGCGGCTTCATTTCCCGCTCAAAGGTTTCCTCAGCGGTCATATCCGCTGTGACCTGATAATAGATAATCTCGTCGTTTTTTCGAGCGACAAAATCAACTTCCGTATCTCCGAGCTTTCCAATGTTCACCTGATAGCCTCGCCGCAACAACTCAAAGTACACGACATTTTCAATTCCGAAGCCAAGGTCATATTTTCTCTTTGGTAGAATGTGATTTCTGAGACCCAAATCAACAATATACAGCTTGCGGTTTGATTTCAGTAATTCCTTTCCGGCAATATCAAATCGTTCCGCTTCATAAAAAATGAATGATTCGCATAGAGCCTCCATATAATCATCAACCGTGTTGGGAGATACTTTTCTGCCATTAGAGATCAGGTAATCTGTAACGCTCCTGACGGAAACAGGACTTCCTACCACGCTGGAAAGGAACTTTGCAATATTTTTAAGCAGTGCAATATCTGTAACTTTTCTTTTGCTTGGATCTTTCTCTTTACGGCTTTGCCGTTCTTCAATATCCTTTACGATAACAGTATTATAGATACCCTCCAAATAAGTGTTCAGCTTCTCGGCTTTGCGATCCATCGTAACGGCATAGGGTAAACCGCCAACCTTCATATATTCTGAAAGAACTTCATCGGAATCTTTTCCCGTGATTTCACAAAACTCACGGAAAGAAAGCGGAAGCATTTTTATTTCAACATATCTTCCGGTAAGCAGAGTCGCCAAATCGCCGGACAGCATATAAGAGTTAGAGCCGGTGATATAGATGTCAATATAATCCTTCACATACAGGCTATCGACTACCTTTTCATAAGAATCCACTCTCTGAATTTCATCAAGGAAAACATAGTTTTTGCGGCTTGGATCAAGCCTTTCCTTGATATACGCATAGAGCTTTTTATAATCCAAGAGTTCCTCATACTCAAGTTCTTCAAAATTGATTGATATGATTTGAGAAGCCTCTACGCCGCTTCGTAACAGCAAAGTCTGAAACTGCTCAAGAAGCGTTGATTTCCCGCAGCGGCGGATTCCCGTGACAACTTTAATTACCTCATCGTCTTTCCAAGACAGTAATTCATCAAGATATTCTTTTCTTTCAACCATACAAAGCACCTCCAATGGGATTATTCCCATTATAGCACATTGTATTCGTAAAGTCAATATAAATTCCTGTTTCGGAATTTATGCAAAATATTTCAGAAAAAATTCCATCACATAGCTGTTCCAAGATGCGGCTATGTAAAACGGGACAGATTTCTCCGTCCCGCTCATTTACTCAAATGTCTTTTTTGCTTCGATCCCGTCAACCAAGCCACGCATATAGCAAATGCGGCATTCCTCTACGGCAAGGCGGTTATCCGCAAGCAGATACTCAATTAAGACCTTGCATTCCTCAATAGACAGCTCCGCAGGATTTTCTAAATCGAGGACCTTCGTCAGCTTCGGTATCCGATTTTTACATTCGGATACACGCTGCTTTGCCGCTTTAAGTGCTTCGTCCGTCTTGCCCGCCTGCGTAATCGTTTGAGATAAATAGCTTTCAAGGTCAAGGTCGCTGCCCCAAAAACTGACCGGATTTTTTGTGTCCATAAGCAAAACTCCTTTGCATTTTTTTATATTATAACTCTGTGTCAAACTCTCAACAATTATGCGATTTTTATTTTGCTTCATCTTTCCCGATCTTTGCTGTTGCGACCGAGCGCTTCTTCGCCCTCATCGGGTACATCGTCCGCAAGCTCGTTTTCACGCTTGTCAAGGTTCAGGAGAATGTTCAGCTCGTCCAAACGAGCCGTTTTGCTTTTCAGTTCTTCCTCTTTGGAGAAAGGCTTTTCCACCTCCGTCTTTGCCGTTTCAAACTGCTTTTCGGTATTCTCAAGGTCGTCCTGCTTTCCTTTCAGCACATCGGGAATACGCTCAATGGCATTGTCGATACGGGTCAGATTGCCGTGAATATCATCGCCGAGAGCAATGGTGCGGCTGACTTCGCCTTTGATTTTCACATCATAAAGACGCTCAAAGGTATTAAAGGACAGCTCCAATTCAAAGCCCCTGTACCGTCCGAGCGGGACAGGATCGGGACTTGTCATCGCTTTGCAGGCTTCTATGATTGCTTTGCCTGCGTCCGCCTTTTCTGAATAAGAAACGCCCTTAACCTCCATTCCCACAAATCGGTCATCGGCAGGCTTCGGATGTTCCTTTGCCGTCTGCATATCCCGTTCGAGACCTCCTATCGTTTCTTTCAGCCGAGCGATTGCCTGCGGATAGAACTTGATGATTTTATCCTCCAAGGCGTACTTTTCAGACAGGAAGCTCGATTTTAAGAGCCTGAGTTTTTGCACCTGAATATCCAAGTCCATCTTCTCTTTGATATACGGATTGCCTGTCGCCAGCATTTTTATTTCCGCATAGCTGAGCGCCGTTTCGTCGATGTCCTCGGCAGAACGGACGGGGGATTTGCTTGTCATTATCTGACTTGCGAATTTCTGCTTGCCCTCAATAAGCTGGTAGAGGTAAGCGTCGAATGTGCCTTCCGTTACATAACGGAAAATCTCAACTTCGGGGTTCGTGTTTCCCTGACGGATGATACGACCGCTCCGTTGTTCCAAATCGCTCGGTCGCCAAGGGCAATCAATATCGTGCAGGGCAATGAGCTTATCCTGACAGTTTGTGCCTGCTCCCATCTTTTGCGTAGAGCCAAGCAGTACCCTGACTTCGCCCTTACGGACTCTCTTGAACAGCTCCTGCTTCTTTACTTCGGTGTCCGCCTCGTGAATAAAGCGTACCTCATCGGCAGGGATACCTTTTCGGGTCAGCTTCTTTCGGATGTCGGTATAGACCGAAAATTCGTCCCCGCTCTTTGGCGTGGAAAGGTCGCAGAACACAAGCTGCGCCGATTTCTTATCGCTGTTTTCCTCCCAAATCCGGTAGATATTATCGACACAGGCGTTGAGCTTACTGCCCTCAAAATCGGGGAGCATATCGTTTATCATACGCTGGTCAAGTGCGAGTTTCCTTCCGTCGTTGGTTATTTTCAGCATATTATCCACGCTGGGGTTTACCATACCGTTCCGTACCCTTTCGGCTCGCTCGGCAAGGGACGCCACCATCTCTTTCTGCATATCGGACGGTTTCACGGCAATGTTGTGGTAGTTTGCTTTCGGCACGGGTAGTTCGAGCATATCCGCTGTCTTTATATCAGCGACCTCTTTGAACATTGCCATCAGCTCCGGCAGATTGAAGAACCGGGAGAAGCGTGTCTTGGTTCGGTAGCCCGTACCCTCCGGCTTTAATTCCACCGCCGTAACGGTTTCGCCAAACGCCGAAGCCCAAGCGTCGAAGTGCTGCAAGTCGTTTTTCACAAGGGTATTATACTGCAAATATCGCTGAATGGTATAAAGCTCTACCATTGAATTGCTGATCGGCGTACCCGTCGCAAAGACCGTTCCCCGACCGCCTGTGATTTCATCAAGATATCTGCATTTCATATATAGGTCGGAGGATTTCTGCGCTTCCGTCTGAGCAATGCCGCCCACATTCCGCATTTTGGTGTAGAGGAACAAGTTTTTATAGTAATGCGACTCGTCAATAAAGAGCCTGTCTACGCCGAGTTCCTCAAAGGTAACAACATCATCTTTGCGGCTTTGGTCGTTCAGTTTTTTGAGTTTCGTTTCAATGGACTTCTTGGATTTTTGGAGCTGCTTTACCGAGAAATTCTCTCCACGGTTGCGTTTCAGCTCGGCTATGCCGTCCACGATTTCATTCAGCTCACGCTCAAGGATCGCCCTCTGCCGTTCAAAGCTCATCGGGATTTTCTCGAATTGAGAGTGTCCGATGATAACTGCGTCGTAATCGCCTGTGGCGATACGGCCGCAGAAGCGTTTGCGGTTTTTGGTTTCAAAATCCTTCTTTGTGGCGACCAAAATATTTGCCGCAGGATAGAGCTGCAAGAACTCCGCCGCCCATTGCTCCGTCAAATGGTTCGGGACAACGAACAGCGATTTGTTGCAAAGTCCAAGCCGCTTGGACTCCATTGCAGCCGCAACCATTTCGTAGGTTTTGCCTGCGCCCACGGCGTGTGCAAGAAGCGTATTCCCGCCGTAGAGGATATGCGCCACCGCATTTCGCTGGTGTTCCCGCAGTTCAATTTCGGGGTTCATACCGCTGAATGTGATATGGCTTCCGTCGTACTCACGGGGTCTGATACTGTTGAATTTCTCGTTGTACAGCTTGCAGAGTGTTTCCCTGCGTTCAGGGTCAGCCCACACCCAATCCTGAAATGCCTGTTTGATCTGCTCCTGCTTCGCCTGTGCGATTGCCGTCTCCTTTGCGTTCAGGACAGCTTTCTTTTTGCCATCCTCGTCCTCGGTATAATCGAAGATACGGACATCTTTCAGGTTCAGCGTTTCCTCAATAATCTTATAGGCATTGATCCGTGTCGTGCCGTAGGTGCTGTACGCTTTGACATTGCCCCGGTCGTAGGACTTGCCCTCAATGTTCCATTCGCTTGTGAACTGCGAGTAGTGGACTTTGATGTTCCACTGATTGTAACGGGGCGTATCCAACAGCTCAAACATAAACTTCTCAACAATTTCAGGCGGCAGCCAAGTTGCGCCAAGCCGTACATAGATTTCGCTTGCGGTAAGGTCTGTCGGCTGCACTTTTCCGAGTGCTTCCACATTGATTTTATAATCTTCGGGATAAACCTCCGCAGACCTTTTGGCAAGTGCAAGTTTCTCTCTGACATTGCCGGAAAGATATTCGTCTGCCGTCAGGTACTTTGCTTCGGTAGTGTTTCCGTAACCGTGCATTGGATTTAAGAAGATAACGCCCTTCAAATCCGCAAAGATTTCCTGCTCGGTTTTGCCGGACAGCGCACACATATATTCCATATCCACACGGGCTTTCTCGCCCAAGGATACTGCAAGTGCTTCGCTTGCAGTATCGACCGAAGTAACAGGCGTGTGCGGCTTGATCGTCCTCTTAAAGAACATATCCGCCTTACGCTCAAGGTTTCCTTCCTCATCAAGCACCTCCAAGGCGGAGAGCAGGGAGAAAGAGCTGTCCTGAGAGAAAGCGGATACATTGGCACGGGAGCTTATCAGTCCGTATTTTTTTGTGAAGTCATCGTAGAGGTTATTCAGCCGTTCCTGCGCTGTCCTGATTTCTTCATCGGGATAATCCTCGGTCTGCATTTCAAGCAGAAGCCTTACGCAGTCCCTTATCTGTATCATCCCCTTAATGCGGTTCTCTGCGGTAGCGGAAACCTCCACGGGGGTCATTCTTGAATTTTCACGGTAGTAGATTTTATCATCATAAACCGTGTAGGAGAAGTTGCGTACATTCGGGTCTGCCGGAATGGAATCATCTTCTTCGGTCAGTTCCTCATCTAATTCATACTCGGAGATTTCTCCGTGAATGTTCGAGATAGCGTCATCAAGCAGCTCGGACAGTTCTGCTCCCTCAAAGGGAACAACGGTATCCTCATTGCCATATCTGCCCGACACGGTTTTCCACTCGCCAAGCACCATTTCCGGGTGCTGCACGAAGTAGGAGTTCATCTTCCTGCCGTTCTCGTCCACATCAAGGTGTACCCAGTCAGGCTCAATGTCGATCAGCCTGTCACGCTTCTGCAAGATGAGAATGTCTGACACAACGCCTTTCGCCCCTGCGTTTCCGCCAAAGGTATTGTTTGGCAAGCGAACTGCGCCGAGAAGCTCGGCTCTCTGTGCGATATATTTGCGGATTGCGGGGTTCTCCTTATCCATTGTGCCTTTGCTCGTCACAAGTGCCATTACGCCGCCCGGACGGAGCTTGTCAAGGCTCTTGGCAAAGAAATAATCGTGGATCAGGAAGTGGTACTTATCATACCTTTTATCCGCAAGGCGGATGTCGCCAAAAGGAACATTGCCGACTACTGCGTCAAAGAAGCTGTCGGGGATATTTGCTTCCTCATACGGCTGTGCTGCAATAGAGGTTCTCTGATAGAGCTGCTGGGCGATACCCGCAGAGATTTTATCAATCTCCACGCCGTACATTTTTGCTTCCTGCATTGACTGCGGCAGCATACCGATGAAGTTGCCGATACCGCACGACGGCTCCAAGATATTGCCCTCACGGAATCCCATCTGCTCCATTGCTTTATATATTGCTGAAATAACCGTAGGTGGCGTATAAAAGGCTGTCATAACAGAAGCATTGGCGCTTTCGTATTCATCGGGAGTAAGGACAACAGACAGCTCCAAGTATTCCGTTCCCCAAGAGGGATTGTTTTCATCAAAGGCTTCGGGAATGCCGCCCCAGCCAACATACTTTGAAAGGATTTCCTGTTCTTCGGGTGCGGCAAAGCGGTTTTCTTCCTGACATTTTTTCAAAAGCTGGATCGCCATAAGATTCCTGCGGAAGCGTTCTTTCTTGCCGACTTCCTCGACCTTGTGAGAAGCAAAGTCAAAGGTGTTACGCTCCGACATAGGGATTTCAGGGTGCAAATCAAAAGTCTGCACCCTTGTCCGTTTCTGCTCCCAAGCAGGCTTTACGGATTCTTCTTTTTCGTAGAACGGTGCAAGCTCGTCCTCGGAAACATAAACTAAATCTTCAAAGCTGAGTGCAGATAAGCCGTTTTCAATGAGTTTCTCAAGGCTGTCATACTGCTCTGTGTGAACAGTTTTTCCGTCAACATAGGTGTTGATACTGAATGCTTCAAGATTGACTGCCGCCTGTATCTCGTGCTGATCGTCCTCGGTTGTGGTATAGGCTATTT
>JAMPEH010000098.1 GCA_023665245.1 Muribaculaceae bacterium | reverse complement strand
AGCCGGGCGGTTACGGCCGCGAGAATATCCATGACCGGCCCTCCCTTAGCCCTTGGACAGAATCCGGGCGATGGGAATGGCCTTGTGGTTGATATAAGAGCGCTTGGCCTCGGCGGTCTCGCCGGAGTTGACCAGGGCCCAGTTGTCGCCGGTCTTCAGCTCGGCGTCGGTGGGCGAAAGGGTCGCCTGGGACTTCTTCTCATAGGAGATACCGAAGGGAACGATCGCCTTGCGCTGGCGGGTGTAAAGCGTGTCCACGCCGCCGTTGGTCTTGGGGTCGCGGGCCATCTCGTAGGGCACCTTCGCACCGATGTCCTCAAAGGAGATTGCGCCGTCGCCCAGCACATAGGTGGTGTAAACGGTGGAACCGTCCTCGCCGGTGGCAGCGGGCAGATCGTCGTCGACCACCACGAGGCGGCCGTTCCAGGTGTAAAGCTCGATGTCGCGGGTCACGCCGTCCTTGTCGGTGTAGGTGAGGTGCTTGATGAGGTTGAGGTTCTCCAGGTTGGTCGCGATGGCGGAGTGCATGAAGACCAGGCTGAACTTCTTCTTGTTGGCGCCGCAGGCCTGCTGCATAGCGCTGTTCAGGGTGGTAACGGTCACGCAGCCGTCGTCGGCGCCGGTCACGTCGTAGGTGTGGTTGTCGACGAACTCCTTGCCCTTGGCGTCGGTCATGCCGAACACGCCCTCGAGAATGGCGAGGATCGTGGCCTGGTCTACGCCAGTCCAATACTCGGCCACCTGCTGGGCGATGTTCTGCATGAAGTCCTGGCCGCCGGTGATGTCATAGGAGAAGTCCTTCTCGGTCCAGGCTTTGGCCCGGCCGATCACCACGACGCCCTGCTCGAAGGTCTTGGTGGAGGTTGCGGCGATGTCGGTCTGGCCGTCATAGTTCACCGCGTCGCCGTCCAGCAGACCGCGCATGGCAAGGCGGGCGTAGCCGGTGCCGTCCTGAGAAGCGAAAACGCTCTTGACGTCGGGGTTGCCGGCGACCGCCTTGGACTTGCGAAGCTCGTTCATCTTCAGGTTGGGAATGCGGGAAATGAGATACTTGAAGGCTTCAGCGTTGAAGCTCTTCGCGTCGAACTTGTTGTTAGGCATGATTTACTCTTCCTTTCCGCCCTTATCCGGGCCAGTAGTGCCGCCCTCGGGCGGCGTGTCGGTGGCGCCGGGCTTATCCTTACCAGGCTTGCCCGGCTTCTTGGGTTCAGCAAAAGAGCTTACCAGCTTGTAGCCCTTTTCCTTATTGCCGATCAATTTCATAGTGCTGTCCTCCTATCAAAGTTTCGCGTCGGGGTTTTCAGCGAGGAAGGCGCAGAGTTCGTCGTAAGTCATATCCTTCGGCTCTTTGCCACCGGCCGGCGCTCCGCCGTCTCCGCCCTCGCCGGGCTTGAAGCCCGTAAACTGCTGCTTCTGCTTGCCGGTATCGAACAGGAAGCCGCTGTCAGGAGACTCGGCCAGCTTCTTGATCTGGTCGGCCAGCCCCTTAACGGTTCCGTCCTCGGCAAGCTCGGCGTTTTCCAGCTCCAGGAGCGCCTTGACCGCCTTGACGTTCTTCGCTTTAGCAGCGGAGAGGGCCAAGTCGACCGCGGTATCGATCTTGAGGCGCTTGATCTCGGCCTCGTGGGCCTTGGCAGCGGTCGCGTTGTCCGCCTGCAGCGTGGCGATCTGCTGCTTGAGGGCCTCGGTATCGCCGGAGCTTGCCTTCAAGGTCTCAAGCTGCTTGTCGCGGTCCTTGACCGTATCAGCGAGGGCCTTTTTCTCGGCATTGAGGGTATTGAAGTCGGCCCGGGCAACGAAGCCCTTGCCGATCTCCTCAGAGACCTTCTTGTCGATGTCCTCGGTGTACGCGTCTCCCAGAATTGTTTTGAGCCATTCCAACATGTGTACCTCCTGCTCGGCTATCCTTTTTATCCGGCCAGTCCCGGTATTGCCGTGCGCCTGCTTGTAGTCCGCCGCGCAAAGCGGTAATTTGGGTATGAAAAAAGCGCCTTCCGCGAAAACGCGGAGACGCTTCAATCATCATAGCTTGTTGTGGAGCTCCTGGAGCTCCGTGGTGGACTTTTTATCTCAAGGGAGGGTAAACTATAAAGGGCCCCGCCCCTAAAATACGATATGGGTCGTCCAGGGCTTGTTTTTACAAGCCTCGAACTGTTAGCGAGATACAACCCTCAGTCGGACACTTGACCTCGTAAGAATTTCCAACCGCCCGATAGGTAAGCTCTTTCCCGCACCGGGGGCAAACGACCTTGCTATCAGGGGTTTTCGCCTTCTGCTCCAGAGCAGCAAGCTCCTTTTCTGAGTATTTAGAAGCCATAGATTATCCTCCTTGCTGTTTCGTCATAGTTTAGAATCTCGCCCGCCTCGTGCGCCCGGTCATAGGCGTCAATCATTAGGAGGGCCCGATCTTCATCAGAAAGGCCTGGCGCATTGACCGCGGCGTCATAGCTGGCGCGGAACTCGTCGCGCCAGTCTCTGATCGGGTACTCCGAAGGGTGGTGCGCAAGGTGCCCATAATATTCATGGGCCAGCACGGCGCGTTGCGACATTTGATCTCGGGCAATCTTAGAGTCCAAATCTGGCAAAATATCGCCGCAAATACTTATATCACCACGAGCATCGCTAAAGCCAGTGCGGTCACCAGTATTAAAGCGAAGCACGGCAGGGTCAATGCCCAGAGCTTCGGCGTCAGCTTTAATACTACTGATCTCTTCCTCTGTCAAAATACGACTTGCGGGCTGCCTGAGCCCCATAGCCATATTCCTACCCTGCATTATACCGCGTTCCGAGCCGGGCGTAAACGGCTTTTTACTAACTTCGGTAGAAATGCCCGATTTTTTGGCCCATTGACTATAGGTCATACCCTTCGGCACTTCGTAATACTTGCCTTCTTCGTCCCGAGCGGCGCGGACGCCCAGACCTTCGAGGTCTTCATAGTAAGGGGCGGTCGTCCCGCGGCACCAGGGGTGAAAGGGCGGCGCGGTAACGCCTACGGCATACTCGCTCATGGGGTAGACCTTGCCGTCGAGCTGCCCGCAGAGGTCGCAGGTCTCACCGTCCAGGGTCTCCACGACAACGTACTTCTCTACGCCGAGGTCCTTGAAGCAGTCCTTGCGGGCTTCGTTGGCAAAGGCCGCAGTCTCGGTCATGACCAGGCGCCCGGCTTGGGACTTGGAGACCTTGAAGCGATCCGAGATCGCTTTGATCGCCTTATCTGGCGCCGAGCCCCGCATAATCATCTGCGTGAGCTGCGTGTTGACCGTGTTGACGAGCGACTGCTTATTTTTCCATATCCGGTCGCTGAAAGTCTGGCCGTCCAGCGTCCAGGGCCTCGAGAGGACTTTCTTGATCTGGTCGTCGGTCAAGCTGTGAAGCGACCAGCCGACCCCTACGCCCTTTTGAATCTCAAAGGCCGTATGATAATAGCCTCGCTCATAAAGCTCGGCCAGAGACGACGTAAGGGCCTCTGTCTGCGTCCCGTGCAAGGTCTCAGCCTGCTGCTGTAGCTGCAGCTTGAGGCTGTCAAGCCTGGACACATGGACGCGGGCAGAGGCATTTTTAAGCTGCTTGAGCCACGCCTGGGAGACTGCATTCTCTTGGCCGTGTTTGATATATTCTTCAACGGTCCATTGGAACTCCCTGAGCTCCTGCGTGGTAAGCAGCTTTCTCGCCTCGGCCAGTGTTATGCCGTTTTCGGCGGCAAAGCGCTGATACCATACCGAGATTTGAGACTCGACCGCCCGAATCGCGGAATCGTATTGCTGCTCGAGGTTTTTAACATAATCGTAGCCGGTATCAAGAAGAGACTCTTCAAGAATCCGCATACGGTTGGCCCAGTAGGCGTCATTCCTCATTCAGGCCACCGCCTTCAGGGCTTTCCCTCTGCTGCTGGGATTTCTCAAAGGCCAGCCGGTAGGGGTCTGCCGCTTCGGCTTCCTCCTTCTGCTTCTTGAGCCGTTCAAGCTCGGTCGCCGGATCGTCGATCCAGGGATGCTGGGCGACGATCGTCTCGTCAGAGATAATGCCAGCCGACTTAGCGCAGTTATCAATGGCCTCAGACTCATTGATGAGAATATCGCGATTGAAGATAACCGTGATCTCGCCCTCAAATGCGCCCTTGCCGGAATTGGTGAGATAGGTATTGACGAACCAGAGGATTTCTTCAAAAGCCGCCTGCAGCTCGGTCTCCATCGCGTTGGCATCGAGGTCGATGTCGCAGTACATGCTTTGAATGTTCATCTGGTTTGGCGTGCCGCTCATACGCTCGTCCTTGGCGTCGTAACTGCGCAGGTTCTCAATGAGCGACTTCTTCAAGAGGTCCAGGACCGTCTTATAATTCTCTGCGTTGACCTCGATCTCCAAGCTGTCCACACCGCCGTCAGTACCTTCGACCGTACGGACCTTGACCGCCCGATAGGTCGCCAGATTCTTACGGAACTCGCCGAGGTCCTGTCCGTCGTAGTTCTTGAGTACCAGAATAGAGCTGCCGGTGTCCTCCATACAGTTCACAAAGTCGGACTGCAGAAGGTTGATGGCATCCTGCAGAGAGCGGCCGCGCCGAATCAGGGGGATTTCCTTGGAATTGTACTTGATCGGGATAAGCGGGAACCGCTCCCAGTTGAGAGCCTTCTTCTTGCCTGCTTCCTCGACGGTGACATAGCTTTGCTTGCTGCTGTCAGGGTCCGGCTTCAAGATACCGTTCTCAAAGATATAGGTCTCGACGCCCTCCAGCGTGAAGATGTCGACCTTCTTGATGATCTTCTTCTCCTGCTTGACATAGACCTCGACAGGATAGAGCCGGAGCGCTGCGTCAAGCTCGGTATGAGCTGCGTCCGCCCAGAAGGGAAGAATCTCATAACCTGGGAAGAGCCGGAAGGCCAACGCGCCGGTCTTATCAAAGTAGGGGTAAAGCCAGGAAATGCCAGCGTTGAAGCACTCGACTCCCGCATTGCGAAGCGTCCGCATGAACTTCATGCCGAGGACCTTCTTGACCTCGCCCACATAGGCGTCGTCGTCACAGGAGAAAGAAATGGGCTGGCCTAAAAGGTAGTTGGCCTTCTGGTCTACATGCTTCGCATACTGGTTGTCCACAATACGGTTGTTGGGAAGGTTCTCGACTTCGACCGGCTTACCGTCCTTGCCGATGGCCTTGCGCTTTCTGGCGAGAATATCATGCTCGCCCATGTAGTAGCGGTCACCGTCCAGCATTTCCTTTCGCTGGGGAGAATGCTCCCAGGCTGTCAGCTCGCGGGCGAAAAATTGCAGGTCGGTCATAGGCCCGCTGGCTCGCAGCCGCATATCAATCAGTTCCCGCTCAATGGGTCTTCTGAATAGGGGCATGGCGTCTCACCTCCTAAAATCCAAATCTCGACGGCGCAAACGCGGCACGGACAAAGTAGCGAAGATCGTCCATAGCATGGTCGTCGGTTTTGAGGGGTCGGTCTTCCGTCGCTTTCTCGTCCCAGCGGTAAAGGCCGAACTCTCTGATACAGTCCGTGCAGCAGTCGCAAATGAAAATGTCTCCAGCAGTCAGCCGGGTCGCCACATCACGAATACCGTCAAGGACTCTGTTGGACGCCTGCTCGACCATAAAGCGGTCATGCCGGCGTATGACCTCGATAAACGAAGCGGCGGACGGGTCCACTACGATCTTGCGAATCGGGAGATTGCCCGCCAGGGTCTCGATCGCTTCATAGTGCTCCTCGTCCGTCCGTTGGTAATGCTCCTTGCGTCCGTCGTAGTAATACTCTCGAATCCTGTACCACTTTCCGGCGACCAAGCCCCACAGGCCTGCGGAAGTCGGGTTTAATGTGCCGTAGTCGCAGGAAATGTAATAGGTCTCATAGTTTCGAGGGACAGAAGGAACCACGTGGAAGTCTTTATTGAACATGGTGTAAATAAGGCCCTCGGCCACAGTCCAGAGCCCTCGGATATACCGGTCATAGAATACTCCGCTATACATGCCCTCGTATCGGGCTTTGATAGCGGGGTCGAGGCTAAGGTTGTCGTTCATTGTGAAGTGAAGATAAAGCATATTGCGCTCCTGCGCCTTGCATATCCACTCCTTATAGAACCAATGGCCAGGACTCTCGGGGTTGCAGTTGAACCAGAACTTGGAGCCGGCCACAGAGCAGCGGGCCATTGCCTGCTCGACAAAAGAACGCGGCATAAGCGCGACCTCGTCAAAGAGAACGCCGGCCAGGGTAATGCCCTGGATCAGCGTATAGCTGGACTCGTCCCGGCCTCCGAAAAGGTAGTAGGTGTTCGTTCTATTGCCGACCGTGACAACCAGCTTATTCTCGGCCCGGCGCTCGGTAATTGTAAAAATACCTTCAAGCCAGGTGGGAATATGTACGATAACGTTGCGCCGGAGCGCCTCGATGGTCCGGCCGCAGATCGCGAAGTTCTGGCGGTCGAAGTTTCTCATACTCCAGAGGATAAAGCCGATCGCCATTGAGACGGTCTTGCCGGAACGGATAGAGCCGTCGCAGATAATGCCGTCCTTAGTTCGGAAGCTCTTCATCTTCCACCACAGCAGAGTCATTTTCTGCCGACTGCTGAATCTCTGGAATACCATCAAGGTCCTCCTCTCCGATAGAGTCAAGCGCCTCAAAGAGGTTGTTGGTCGCTGCGTCAGGCGCCTTTGCTGCCTCGTGAGCGGTGTACTTGTCGATCACAATGCCCATAGCGGTCGCGAGCTGGTTGAGGGGAGTGCCGGCAATCTTCTCAGGGTCGCCCATCGCAGCGAGGAACTTGTCGATCAGGTCGCAGACAGTCTGCTTCTTGGTCTCCATATGCGCGAGAACGCTTATTACATTCTCCTCGTGTTTTTGCGAGACCTTTTGAGACAGCTCGGGATCGCTTTGAAGGACTCGCCGGATCGTTGTCTGCGAGACCTTGTACTTCGCCGCAAGAGCCCGGCCGCTGGCGCCCTGCACCGACTCAGCGATGATTTGCTTTTTCTGCTTGTCGGTCAGCTTAGCCACAGTCAACCCTCCGATCCGTCCACGCTAACCTCCAGATTAAAATAAAGCAGAGAGCTGCACCGGAGGCCCGCGCAACTCTCTGCCCGAGGAACCGGTCTCGCAACCGATTCTTCTGATTTTATATTTTATCGCATGGGCCACGCGGCTTAACATGGCCAGTTTTCCTCCAGGACCGCGATTGCTCGCTTATGCCGCCGCATGAGCCACCGATAAGCATAGTTCAGCTCGACCGCGATCTCTTCCCATTTTTTGTAGTTAAGATACCGCAGCTCAAGAATGAAGCGGTCTGTCTCGTCAAGAGGCGCGGCTTTGATAAACCGTCCGATCTCGCGCTCGACCTGAACGAGCTCGGCAATTTCAGCCTTGATCTCGTTCTGCAGGTCCACGATATTCACGGCGCAGTTTTCGATCTTCTTTGAAGGCGAATGCTGTACCCCGCCGTCGCCTCGAATCGGCGCTGTGATAGATTCGGCGATTTGCTGCCAACTGTCAATGCGCTCTTCCTTGGCTTGGACTCGTGCTTTTATGTGATAACCTTGATTGAGAAATTCCTTTACGGTCATGCCGTTACCTCCCTGATTCTTGCTTTCAGCGCCTTGAGACAAGCCTGCTGCCGTACTTCCTTCGGTGCGAGAATATCGTCCAGCACAACATAGTCGTAAGTGCCCTTCATCAGTAGATGATGGATCAGCACAGTTTCCTTCTGGCCCGGACGGTGCAGCCGCTTGTTGGCCTGCTGGTAAAGCTCCAGACTGGTCGG
>JAMPEH010000097.1 GCA_023665245.1 Muribaculaceae bacterium | reverse complement strand
ATCGATGAGGCCATTTCGTCCGTTGAGGAAGCCCAGCAGCACATCGACGAGGCCGTCGCATAAAATAATGGCTCGGAGCGCACCGGTTTGCCGCCCCAAGCCATTATTCTTTACAGAATCATCAACCGTAAAAATGACAATTATGACAATCGAAGAACTGTTACGCAACTACTTTCGGCGAGAAGCGAAGGTATCCGAGCAACTCGATATCATCGAACGGGCGGAAGCCGACAAATCGCCGGTACCGAGCATGAAAATCGCCGTGCCGAACTACGCCGACGAGGTCATCCGGCCCGTCTTGAAGATGGTCGCCGAGGCACTTCCCGAATACGGAATCATCGTGCCGTCTTCCAAACAGTGCAAGCAAATCAACAGCTTATACCAGATACGAACCGACAAGGTTTGCCTCGGAGGGCTGTCGTATCCGACCAAGTTGGACCATAAACTCTATTTCGCACCGTTGTTTCACCGCAAGGCTGGAGAACGACAGGAAGTGAAGACACTGGAGCAACTGGTAACCATGCTCCGGGCGGAACTCAACAAACGAGGATTGCTCATCCTCCCGGAACATCTTTAACACGAACACATCATGACACAAGAAGAGTTGAAACGACAAATGGAACGGGAAATCCGATGGCGAATCTTCTTTCGGTTCCTCCCTTGGATGCTCCTGATACTGATTCTTTGCATCGGACTGCTCAAAGACTGCATCCGTACCCGAAACCCTATGCACGACAGCATCAACCGCTCGCAGGAAGTGGTCCGGCATCTCGAAGTATGCGACACCACACGCAACGGCTTTCGTGTAGTGTACGTCACCTGCGATGCCGTTACGACGGAGCGACTGGAAGAAATCCGTCTTCGTCCGTCGTTGAACATGGCATTTGGCAAACTTCAGGACAGTGCGGCATCCCATTTCGGAGGCAGTCTGCTTCACACCGACATCTACGACTTTGCGGCATACGCACGTAGATTCGACGTGGACGCCGACGTGAGGATGCAGAACATCTTCATATTCGGTGCCGAGAAGCAGAAATTGTACATCGGCAAGAATCCTCGGATAGCCAACCCCGCCACATGGATCAACCCGTCCACCGAACAAGGCGTACAATACATCAACGCCGACGATATTTATTTCCGTATGGAAAAAGAAAAAAGAGTCTATCGCTACTGGAAGTGTCGGGGCAACCGCTCAACATCCACTGTAGACGAACGTTTCAGCCATTTTTCGGAAGACGAAAGACTATGGTAAATATACTGTATTATCTCTGTAAATAAGCCGTTTCCACACATAAAAATAGTAGTAAATTTATTTGTTCACTCCAAAATGAAAATATAAATTTGCGATAGGTTTTATAGCTAATAATGATTGATTTGCATATTATGAATTGAACGAAAAACCAGATTAAGAAAACATGAGAACGGAGTATGACATCAGAGAGAACGCAATTGAAATTTGCGACCTCGGAGAAAACTGGCGAGATCATCGGATTCGTGTCGCGCCATTCGAAGACCAAGCAACTGCGAGGAGTACGTGAGGATTCACCTTACAAGAAGAAAATTTGTGTATTGTCCGAAACCCTGAAAGGGAAAGTCCTGCCGAACATACTGTATTCGGTCGAACTCAAGGCAATGCACTCACGTAACGGTTTTGTCGTCGTAGCGGCCACGCCGCTTCTATTCAAAGCGACGCTCGATACGCTGGTGATACCGCAGGAAACCTATCGGGTAACCATCCATTTCGGCAACAAAACCGTCTATTTCGATCCGCTGCGGGGAAACACCCCCTCCAGCCAGACAGTAGCAGGAGTTATATCCCTATTGCAACGCCGCACCGACATCGAGAACATAGAAGGCGTTATCAACGGTTTCAAGACAGCTGCCGCAAAACTTCTTCGGAGAATGGCCGACGACGGACTGAGTACAACTGCCATTCCCGGTTTGTAATGCGTCCGGAACAAGGAATAGCCACAGACGGGGCGCATTCGATGAAAAGAGGAGTTACCCGGTACCGAGCCGTTGACCTGGCCACCGGCGAACTCCTCTTTACACATGACATAGGCAACCAGACAATCAACATCGGAGAGTTTCTGGGAATCGTCCAAGCCGCCAAATACATCATCGAACATCGTCATACTCCGGCAATCATCTACACCGACAGCCTGACAGCCCTGACGTGGTTCTACGAGAAACGAACCGCCTCGCGCAAAAAGAACGCCGCCGTCAAGAAAGCGGAAGTATTCCTCAAAGCGATGGCATCCGAAATCGACACAATCGAAGTCATACACTGGGACACGCCGCAATGGGGCGAAATTCCCGCCGACTTCGGAGAAAAATAACCATCCAATCAACCACTATGGCCAAACTCAAAAAAGACCTTCACAAATACGTCGAACTTCGGGAAGAAGACTACCTCCGGTTAGTCGAAAACACCATGGTCGTCGAAGCCATGAAACTGGCCGGCGTAGAAAAACTTCCCCTCTGGAAAGCCGTCCGCCGAATCCTCGACGACAACCGAATTGAAATACACGTCAAACCGGTAGACCGACGTTACTCGGACAGACCGACACCCCGGTTATCATTCCCCGAATGATTCGTCCACAAAACATCGAAAGCCCTCGAAAACAACGTTTTTCGGGGGCTGTTTCATGCTATGTACCTATATATGAACTCGATACTCCTTTCACTTTTGTCGGAAAGTGAATCCATCGACAAAAAACTGATAACTAACGCTTTATATCCAAAAACTCTATATATCTTTGCACTGACAACAAATTCTAATAATAACCGGCTCATGTACGGCTATATGTTAGGAATAGGCCACCTCGCCAAAATTAACCTCTGATAAACAGAGAGTTGATATTAAAGTTGAATAATCCTAAGGATTATATTTCATCAAGTAAGGACATTAATGTTGGCACTGCATTTATTATCATGCCTATAAAGTCTGAATTTGATTTAACATTAGGTTTAATAACAGACGTCTGTAGTAATCTTGGAATTAAAGCGCAGCGAGCAGATGATATTTCCAAACAAGATTTCATCATGGCTAATATTCTTGAAGGCATAGCAAAATCTGAAATTGTAATTGTTGATATCACCGGGAATAATCCCAATGTTTTTTATGAGTTAGGTATTGCTCATACACTTCGTTCCAGAAATTCAACACTAATTATTACCAGAGACGAAGATGTATCAAAGTCACCTTTTGATATTCGACATTGGTCTATCCTTAAATATAGTTATGACAATAAAGCTGCATTGAAAGCTGCATTGAAAGAACGTATTGAAAATAGTAGAAAGTGTATTGATCGTGACGATTTTATTTATCAACTACTTAAAAGTTATACCTTTGATAAGAATATAATAAACCAGTTTATTTTAATTGCAAAAACAATCAGCACAACAAACTTTAATACTATGTGCAGTATACTATCAGAGAATATTCATATTGATAATTGCAATCGAGATAGTATAATATCTATTAACCAATACCTTTCAACGATAGGTGATTACAAAGATGGCATATTTACAAGGATTTCTTGGCTACTAAAGTATTTGACCTTTACCGCCGATTTTGTACTATCACAATATATTGATACAATAAAAAACATCTTTCTACAAGATTGGAAAAGAGAAAGTATCAATATGGGAAACCCATATCATTGGAATATGGTTGCTAATATATGTTTTAAGATTATTGAGAAAAAGCACAAAGACAAAGATTGTGCAATAGAATGGATTGTCAAATATCTTGGAAATGCTCGAATGGGGCGTATTGATAAAGTTAGAACAAAAATAGAAGACTTTATGTTATCGGTCCAAGATAAAGATGTTGATTCTGCTATAGTGAAAATGCTAACAGGTTCTAGTAATTCCGCTCGAGAAAGCGCAATAGATATATGTGGGCAAAAACCAATATATGAGTCTGTCAACGTATTATTACAGTTCGTGCAAAATAATGAATCAGATCCTCATATAATACGAAGTTGTATAAATGCTTTCGCTCGCATGGAAGTCACAACAGCCGCTCCTTTGATCGTAGAGTGGATGAAAAATAATCGGGACAAGTGGGGAACTAAAGCTGTTTCTGCATCGTTAATGACTGTTGCTGAAAGAGCCTTAAGTAAACTCGATGAGAAATCTTTGAGACAATTGGTTGCTATTTCCTCGGAGTGATTACAGCAAAGTCATTGTCTTCAAATTGTCCAAAGAAGTTCTTGTTATTAAATTTTATATGTAGCTTTTTCTGCTTGTCTTCGTATTTCTTTTTATTTATTTTTCTATACGTCTGTTTATCTGCCGGATGGCTTAAATGAAAGCAAAACATATCGGTATATGCTAATACCATATATTTAAATTTATGGTAACAAAGTCTCATCATTAGATCTGTATCTTGATACAGCCATCCCTCATATTCTTCATCAAAGCCTTCTACAGATTTAAAAACCTCTCTTTTTATAGCGCCTAGATTTCCTATATATGAATATCCGCTACAATTTCTATTACCAGTAGTGCGTTCAATAGATTGAGGTAAAAATGAAGTTGCTTTAAGAATTTGTAAATTGTGATTCATTGGATAATCCAATGAAAGTTGCTTATGCCATTTCGTTGTTGTCCAATATCTTCGTGCTCCGCAACAAAAATCATTATCGTTCATGATTTTAATAATTCGAGCAAAATAATCGTTTTGTCCAAGTATAACATCATCATCCATAAAAATAATTATATCTCCTTGACAATAACTAGCACCTATATTTCGAGCATAGGATATATTGGGTGTTTTTTTAGTTCCGTCAATGACTTGGACAAGATCTCCAAATTTAGATTTTACAACATCTGAAACACCCGTGTTGTTTATATTCTCCACAACAAAGATATTGTCAGGTTGAATATCCTGTGATAGAATGGATCTTAATGTATAGCATATAGAATCATGCGTGTCAGACACATTCTTGCCTGTTGGAATCACGACATCTATACTCATAATCTTAAGTTATCGGTTGTTGAACTTTATTTTCTCAAAGATAGTCAAGAATACATTTTTTTGCAAATAAAAAGTTGGGATTTATATTCAAAAATAGCCTAATAATACGACAGCCAAAAGTTCTTTACGATCCATAGCACCGATATTAATTGATATAACTCTCCATCATAGAACAGTCCATCAATAGAGAAACTGGATTTTGGTATAACTTGAAAAAGAATCACAAAATCAATTTTATATTGTATCCTTGACCCATATTGTTTTTGAAAAACAAATAATTTAAGACGGCCCTTGACGGCCGTCTTTTATCTTATCGAGAGGTTAGTTCGGTATTGCACCGTCGGTTGTCGGTATCTTCCAGACGATTTCGGGCGTTGTTGCTCGTTCGACAATCCATTTGCGGAATATCTCGGCTTTTTTGGATTTGAGACGGAATGCCAACGCCGTAATCATTTCGAGGTCGTAGCGTTCGACAAGGTTTCCGTTGCGACAGCGTGTGCGACGGAAAACATGGTCTTCATCCAGAACGCCGCTTTTGAGGATCGAGCGGATATTCGCATTCACAGCGGAGGTGAATACGCCGAACAGATCGGCAATTTGGGTCTGCGTCAGCCAAACGCCGTTTGCGTTGGGGCGGATTGTTACTCGTCCGTTTTCGATAGTTATGGGTTGAGTTTTCATATGCGTTTATTCTTTATCGGTTCTTCATAGAGTTCAAGTTTGCGGCTCGCGGACAGTTGCCGTAATTGCTTCGTATCCTCATCTACTTTCTTGTCTGTAACGTGAGCATAGATTTGAGTGGTTATAAGTCGTTTGTGTCCCATCATGCGACTGACGGTTTCGAGCGGCACGCCCAATGAAAGCGTGATGTGCGTTCCGAAATTATGCCGCGCCATATGAAAGGTCAGGTCGATGCCGTAAGCCTGCCCCAACTTCTTGGTCAGTTGGATAAGGCGTGCGCGACTATATAGATTGAAAATCTTGTCGTTCTTTCGCTCGTGCCGGTATTTCTCGATAATCCGCATCGGTATGTCCAACAGTCGTATGACGGATTCGGTATCGGTCTTTTGGCGTCGGATATGTATCCACCAAACGCCCTCGTCGTCTTGCGAGAGGTGTTTCACAGACAGTCGTTTCAAGTCTGCATAGGCCAGTCCCGTGAAGGTCGAGAAGATAAACCAATCCCGTACCCGTTGCAGTGCAGGTTCGGCGATTTGTTCGGCAAGCAGGCGTTTCAGGTCGTCGAGTTTCAGATGGCGACTTTTACGCTTGGGCAGTTCCGGGTGCAAATTGCAGTAGGGATCGCGGCGCAGCGTTCCTTGATTGACGGCTCGCACGGTCATCTTCTTCAACCGATACAAATGTTCGTGTACCGACTTCTGTTGTAAGTGCCGGTCTGTCCGTAAGAACAAATCGAACGCATCGTAGAACTCTTGGTCGAGGCTTCGGAGCGTAATATCTTCCTGCCCGCATTTCTCCTGCACGAACTCCCGCAGGTGGTTGTAAGAGTGTACATAACATTTGTAGGTTTCTTTCGTGCGGTCGGTGCCGATGCGTTTCTTAAATTCTTCGTTGTGCTCACGAAACAGAGCCAGCAGCGTCAGCGGCTTTTGCCCGATGCCTTTCAGGGCATTCTTCACTAATTCGGCTGTAACGAAGCCGAGCGACAGGTTGATGCGTTTGTAATGCGCCTTAATCTCCTCCGTCAAGGTGTCGATTGCACGGTTCACCTCATTGGCATTGCGGCTGCGGCCGTCAGCACGTCCCGTCGTCGGATTCCAGATAGCGGGATCGACCGCAACCTTTGTCCCGATTTGTGCCGCCTCGGCGTCGATACTTATTTTGCATAAGAGCTGACACAATCCGTCCTTGCGGACTTTCGTGCGATTGATATAGAACAGCACGGCGAACGTGCTGCGACGTTTGATATCTTTATTCTTTTCCATTAGATTGCGATTGTAAAGCGTTGTGAAATCTTCTCATTGAGCGACTGCGTATCGCTGTCGATCTTGTTGTCGGTTACTTGGGCGTATATCTGCGTCGTATCGACACGGCTGTGGCCCAACATCCTGCTGACCGTCTCCATCGGTACGCCATGCGAGAGAGCGATCTCCGTGGCATAAGTGTGGCGAGCCATGTGGAAGGTCAACTTCCGGTCGATGCCGCAGACCACAGCAAGGCTTTTCAGACCTTTGTTCAGCTCCGAATTCCCATACATGGGAAGTAGTTTCCCATCGGGCATTGTATCGCGGTATTTGTCGATGATATGCAGCGGTAAGTCGAGCAAGGGTATCTCGAACTCCACGCCAGTCTTCTCCCGCACTGCCTTGATCCATATTGTTCCGTCCTCGGCTGTTTCGAGATTTTCGACAGTCAGCCGACACATATCGCCGTAGCTGATGCCCGTATAACAGGAGAACAGAAACAAGTCTCGGACAAGATAGAGCCGCGATGCAGGGAGTGGCGTAGTCATCAGTCGTTTCAATTCCTCTCGCGTCAAATAGCGTTGGTTGCGTTCGGGGCGCGGCGGCTCATAACCGGCGAACGGGTCGGCAGTGATGATTCCTGCGGCAAGAGCCTTATTGATGACCGTATGCAGCCGCGACATATTCAGGAGTACGCTACGCGGAGCCAAACGGCATTCGGTACGCAAGTATAGGTCGAACTTGTCGATGAATGACCTGTCCAACGCCGTGAAGGGAATATCCGAAAGCCGCAGACGTTCCGACAGAAAGCGAGCGAGATGATCGTATGTATTGCAATACGTCCTCGCAGATTGTGCCGAACGATTGACACCTACACGCTTCTCGAAGTGTTCGATATACGTGCGGAAGTAGTCGAGCAA
>JAMPEH010000096.1 GCA_023665245.1 Muribaculaceae bacterium | reverse complement strand
AAAATGCCTATTTTACGCCGTTTTAAAGGCTTTTTTAAACTTTTCACCGTTTTTTCCGCCTTTTTGCATTTTTTATATTATACTTGTCAAATCACACTTTATTTTTTCACCTTTATTATACCATAAAACCGCCCAAAACAAAAGCCCGCCAACGCCATCAAACGTCAGCAGGCAAAATAAAACATATGTACTTTAGAGCCAAATTAGAACCACAGCCTAAAAATATAGCCGCCAAACTGCGTAAATACGCAGTTTGTAAAATTTTCGCTGTCATTCCCACTCCCACTGCTAGGAACTGAAATCGCATTATAATATACACTGTAAATGCGTATTTTGTCCAGATAATCCACAGATTATACGAATTTATATTTCGCTGCCAAATTTTTTGTAGCCAATTTGTAGCCAAGAACTTGTTTCAATTCATTAGTTGTTAGCCGACCTGGTTAATTCAATCCCTAATGTTTGTTCCTATTCTTTTAATATCTCGTTTTCCGAGTTCTCCACTATGCATAATAACATTTCTAGAGCGTTCAATGGTGGAAAAAATTTGTCTTGCCCACTCCAAAGATACTATATGAACCTCAAACAAGTCAAAATTTTGTCCCATAATTGACGCTAAATCGCCAAACTCGGTATAGTTAATCATCGAATCTCCACGCGGAGTATGCCAGTGAACCTTTTCCTCCTCTTTTTTTCTGCTTTCAGCGGTTCTTCTTATTTTGTCGGACACACAATCTTGCCACCAATTCTCGCCCTTGTGTTCAAGCAAAACCTTTACAACGAACTGCCTTACAGTATTTTCAAAAGCGGCAATAGCTGTGTATACAGTTGCCATAAGTTTTGCAGAATTAACATTTTCGTCATCTAATATATCTAAAGCTAAGGACGGAATATATTCTTGCGATAATACATCCGACGATGAGTGTTTGCTGACTATTTGGGTTTTATCTAATGCAGATTTTGTTAGTTCCCCTCGCATTACAAAGGAGTATAAATCATCGTTCATTGTAAACCTCCTTATATCAAATGCTTTTTTAAACTTTGAAATATTGCATCATACACCGCCATATTGGTTGTTTCAGGCAAATGGATTTGAATATTATAGTGCAAATTCATTCTACGTTCGCTTTTATTTGATTGTTCGTTAATTTCTGTATTTTCTAATATTTGATTATTTGATGCTGTTTCGGTTGGATTGCTAATATTTATAGCACTCGGATTTACAGTCCAATCAGCTATATCACATAAAGCTTTGAATGTATTTGCCATATTAGTAATAACATCTTCGCTTTTTTGTCCTTGCGTTAGCGTTTTTAACTTGCCCTTAATTTCATCAATAGAAAGGTTATTAGCATCTTTCCTTAAGTCAAATAAATCTTTATATGCTTCTTGAATTCCAGCAGCTAAAACTTTGCCCGTTTCTGACTGATCAAGAAATTGATGATACCGTGATGTTGGAACACCGTTTTCATCCAGCATTCCCAGTCCCTTAAATACCCCTATGTATAATCTCTATCATTAGTGCTTCTAAATCCCAAATCTTCAAGGAATTTATATGTAAATCGCTCAGGAGCTCTGGCATTTACTAAAGAATTAATTAAGTTCTATAAGTTTTTGGTGGTCTGCAAATATGCACTCATAATTGCCATTTTTTTATCCTCCTAGAATAAATGTTTAATTTATATCAGTAAGTTAAGGCAACGCCGCACAAAGACCGCTAACAGTTTCGCCGCCTGCTTACTTGCATCTTTTTCGTCATCTTGCGCAAATTTTCCTTGGAGAGCATCAACTTTGTGTAAGATGACGAAAAACTGCTGATGCAATCGGACGACAATCTTTGTGCGGCATTGCCTTGAGTATATTATAGCACATCTCATCACATTTTGCAATGGTTTTATATATAATTATGACAAAATTATTCATTTTTAACTTGATTTTCACTTTGTTTTATGGTATAATATAAGAAACTAGCTAAGAATGGAGAAAAACAATGAGCAACATAATCAATGCAACCATAAACCTTGTTAACAATCCAAAGCTTAATCTTCGTGAGCAGTCGGTAGGACATAACAGAGCAAACGATATGGGCAAAGGGTTGGAGGAATACATTAAAGACCTATTCGCAGGAACAGTTGGAGAAACAGACGAGCAAAAGCGGTTGGTGACACTAAGTAGTGTGTTTAGTTATCTCGGAAACCAAAACAACCCGCCGGACGCAGTGCTTAAAGGCGGCGATGCTATCGAAATAAAGAAAATAGAGAGCAATGGAGCTTCTTTAGCTTTGAACAGCAGTTATCCCAAAGCAAAATTATTTTCCGATAGCCCTATGATAAGTACCGCTTGCAGAGATTGCGAAGTGTGGAAAGTTAAAGATATGATATATGCCATAGGTATCGTCCCAAAGGGCAAAGGAACGCTCTCCTCGCTTGCTATGGTATATGGCGATGATTATTGCGCCGAAAGGGCGGTCTATGAGAAAATAAAGAATGTCATCAAAAACGGGGTTCAAAGTATACCCAATGTTGAATTTGCCGAAACAAACGAGCTGGGCAGAGTAAACCGTGTTGATCCCCTTGGTATTACATATCTTCGTGTTCGGGGAATGTGGGGTATCGAAAATCCATTTTCCGTGTTTGATTACATATTCAAACGAGATTTCTCAAAGAGATTTAACTTTATGTGTATTGTCAACGAGGACAAATGGAATACATTCAACAATACTTCAGAGTTACTTGCTTTGGCAGGAAAGATAAGGGGCTTGACAATAACGGACAAGCAAATCAAATCCCCAAACAACCCCGCGCAATTGAAGAACGTCAAACTGATAACATTTGTAATATAAGGTGAAAAAATGAATATTGTAAGTTTATTTTCGGGCGCGGGCGGTCTTGACCTCGGCTTTGAGCAAGCCGGGTTCGACTTTGTTTATGCTAATGAATTTGACCCCTCGATATGGGCGACATACGAGAAAAACCATTCTACGCCTCTTGACAAGCGTGATATCCGTCAAATAAAAAGCAAGGAGATACCCGATTGTGACGGTATCATCGGCGGACCTCCGTGCCAGTCTTGGTCGGAGGCGGGCGCGCTCAAAGGAATTAATGACGCACGTGGAAAGCTGTTCTATGACTATATCCGTATATTGAAAGACAAGCAGCCGCTATTCTTTCTTGCGGAAAACGTTGTAGGTATGCTTTCAAAACGCCACGAAACTGCTGTTGAGAATATTAAGAAAATGTTCCGCGAATGCGGCTATGACCTTACCGTTACGCTTGTCAATGTTTCAGATTATGGTATCCCGCAGGACAGAAAGCGCGTGTTTTACATAGGTTTCAGAAACGATCTTGGAATAAAATTTAATTTTCCAAAAGCGTCTTATATTCATAAAACGTTTAAAGATGCGATATACGATCTCAAGGATAACGCTGTTCCGGCACTTGACCAAAATACTGCAAACCCTGCCGTAAAAGTGCTTAATCACGAATATTTTACGGGGAATTTTTCACCGATATTTATGAGCCGAAATCGCGTCCGCCAATGGGACGAATGTGGATTTACTGTTCAAGCTTCGGGCAGACAAGCGCAGTTGCACCCGCAAGCACCGATAATGCCGAAAATCGACGAGAACAAGCACATTTTTGTCGAGGGCAAGGAACACCTTTACCGCCGTTTGACCGTACGCGAATGCGCAAGGCTGCAAACTTTTCCCGATACATTTGAGTTTATCTATGATAAGGTCGATGACGGCTATAAAATGGTCGGAAACGCCGTTCCCGTGGAAATGGCAAGAATTATTGCCGAAAGAATTCGGCAGCAGATTGAGAATACGGAAATCGTCGATGATGATTTGCAATTAACAATAAATTTTTAACTCTTGGAGGTAAAAATGACTTTTGGGAATAATCAATTTTACAATAACATATTCAATCAACAATATGTTTCGCAGAGCAGTTATATACAACGTCAAAACGAAATCGCAAGGTATCAAGCTAATCAAAACAATGAAGTTACGAAAGCCGTTAAGGCAATGCACGACTTGTGTGAGGCTACCAAAAATATGGACGCGGAACATCAACAACAGGCAATGTTATTGTGCCTTGCAGAGGCAGCGCGAGAGTTTGGGTGGTAGTTTAAAATCAGAAATACGGGTGACGTTTCCCTCGAAACGTCGCCCCATTATCATCTATGCTGCCCACGCGCCCTCGGATTGAGAAACGCTTGCAGCTTTTCCGCCAGCCCAAAACTCTTGATAAATTCCATAATCCTGTCAAGTTTCTGCTGAAGATTATCCTTCTCCGACTACAGCTTGGCGAGAGCGATTTTCCCGTTGACCGATTGCAGTCTGCCGTTCTCGGCTTGGAGTTCTGTATTCTGCTCCGTCAGCTGCTCCTCGATGAGTTCCGTTCCAAGCTGTTCGAGTTCATTCTCCGCATTTTCAATGGCTTGCTTGCGCCATTCTAAAATCAAGTTCTTGTTGCCGATTTTATTGTCAAGCAGCTTGGCATCCTGCCGCTGTTCCTCGACTTTTTTTCAGCTCGGCATACTCTTTGTACTGCTCGACCGTTAGACTGCCGCGAGATTTTTCGGGAGCGGCGATCTCTATGCCGTGCTGGTTGCAAATCTCTGTAAGCACCTTACATTCTGCCTCTCGCCAACGAGCAATAGCGTCCTTGCCTTGACAATGGGAAATCGTTTTAGCCCAACAAATCACTCCTTTCGTTCGGTAACTTTAATGTGGTGCGGCTATTCTTACTTTCGTGCCGAAAGTAAGCCATAGTACCTTTGACAGCGATTTCCGCAAGCTTCAATCACTATCAAAAGTACAGGCGCTCTCCGAGGGGCAAAGGGCGCTGCGTTCCTCTGTACTCACTGCTCTTGCGATCCGCGTTATTGCCTCTCCCGAAAATCGGCACGGCTGAAAAAATTGTAGCGGTGGTTCGATGAGCCGTGCCATTTTTTAGCTGTCGTGCTTCAATGCCGTCAACCACTTGACTTCCTGCAGATTTTATACTATAATGCAATTGTAAATTAGGGACTGCTCCGAGCCTATTGCCGTAGGCTCATACGGAGCGGTCTTTTCATTTATTGTCACTCGCTGTACCCCTCCCATTATCACGTCGGCGTTAAAGCCGTAATACTTTTTCTCCAAGTAGGCAATGGGGAGTTGCCTCGCGACCGTTATAAACCCTTGCCCCTTGAGTTCCTTGTTGCCCCCTCGTATGATCTCATAGGCTTTTCCTCGGCTTATGCCCATAATCGTTTGCAGTTCTTGTGCTGTTATGTACTGTTTATTCATAAATCGTACACTCTTTTCAAAATAATACGTATTTTAAATGCATATCAGCATTATATCACACTTATTTTCGTTTGTCAAGTGTTTTTGAAAAATTTTTTAAAATTTTAAATATGTACTTGAAATTCATATTTGTTTGTGATATAATATAGATGAGGTGATCAAATATGAACGAATCAGACACTATTACAATAGGTCAGCGTATTAGGCAATTCAGAAAAGACAAAGGCTTGAGCCAAACCGAACTTGCGAATAAGATCAGCAAGTCGCTCCGTACCGTTCAGAAGTATGAGAAAGGGGAGATCGAGGTCGCTATCTCCGTTATAAGCGACATCGCCGCCGCATTGGATATTCCCTCATCGGAAATTCTCGGCTACCAAAGCGGAGTGGAAAGTATTCAACGCTTGTCCGACATTATGGATTTCCTTTTCAAGCTTGAGAACATCAAGAACGTGGACTTTAGGATCGATATTAAAAAGCCTCCGCATTGCGAGCAGTGGGAGTGTTCAATATCGTTCAACGGAAAGCAGGGCGCAGAATACAACCCCGATCTGTGTCTTTTCTTGGAGCGGTGGGCGGAGGAACGTGAGAATTTTCGCACCTATTTCTCATCGCTTGAAAGTTACTCAATGTGGAAAGCCGAGACCCTTGCCTATTACGCTCAAAGCGAACTTGAAAGCGAAGAACCGCCCGCTCTTGACTTTGAAACGCTTTTGAAGAAAAGGAAAGAGTACCTTGAGGCGGAGCTTAAGAAGAAAAAGGACGGCTAACGAAAGGAGAGTAATATGTCAGTAACAAAAGACGGCAACACAGGACGTTGGATGTCGCAGATCCGTGTGACGGACTGGACGGGCAACGTTATCCACAAGAAAAAGCGTGGCTTCGCGACACGGCGCGAAGCTTTGGAATGGGAACACGAGTTCCTTATGCAAGCCAACGGCAGCATAGGAATGACTTTCGCTGACTTTATCAAGCTTTACTTTGAGGATATGGAAAAGCGGCTGCAGCCCTCAACGATAGCGAACAAAAGGAGATACGCATAAACAAGAGCTATCAGCGGATCGACAGGGAAGATGTGATCACGCAGCCCAAGACACCGAAAAGTAACCGCGTTATCAAGATCAATAACAAACTCAGCGATTGCTTGAAAGAGTATATGGGTATGCGCTACGAGCTAAAGGCAGACGACAGGCTGTTCCCGCATACGAAATATTTTCTTGCTCACGAAATGGAGAAGGCTTGCCAAGCTTCGGGAGTGAAGAAAATACGTGTGCACGATATTCGTCATAGCCACGCCTCGCTTTTGATCGAGTTGGGCTTTTCGCCGTTGCTGATCGCCGAACGGTTAGGACACGAAAAAGTTCAGACCACTTTGGATACATACAGCAACCTTTACCCGAACAAACAAATTGAGGTAGTCAATAAGCTTGATGATATTTGATAGCACTCGTTATCAAGCGTGTTGGCTACAAAAAATTCCGTAAAATGTAGCCAATTTGTAGCCAATTGCAAAACAAAGCCCCGAAAATCCGCATAACAAAGCGGTTTTCGGGGTTGATTTTCTTATTCCCACTCCTTGAAGTTAAATATATTTCCCAGTATATACCATATAAAATTACCGAAATATGGGCTGTTTTTTTGTCTTGATATTTATATTATTTCATATATTTTTTATTTCGGTATCAAAACGGTATCGGCAATTTTATTACATAGATGTTGTGAATTTATGGTTTTATCATCTCAATATAATTCAATGGCTTTGCTAACACCTGTACATCATCAGGGTTATTACCTGTTTCAAATACCATTTTCCAGTAGTTATATGTATTTTTACCAGAAAAAACAGTACCTGCCAAATCGCGGTTTTTCCACAATGGTAGTTTTATAAGATTTCTGACAAAATTTGTAATATTTATCCAAAGCTGTTCATCAAATTCTATTTGAAATTCACTACCCTGGGCGTACATTTTGCCAGTATTGCTGAAATAATTTTCAATCACTTTTTTGAGCCATAACATCCAATTATACATAATTTCTTCTTTTGAAATACGATATGCTGCAAGGTGGTCATCTGTAATATCAGCATCTTTTCCGTCAATTATTTTATTTTCTATACGGTATACACCAATATTAGGATTAAATTTATCAATATATATTTCTTCCGCAATTATGTTAAGAAGTCTGATTATTTGTTTTTGTTCAATTTCACGGGGATTTTTTCCTTCATCGATTTTATAATTTATTGGTTTATTAAGAACTCGTTTATTATCTAAAAAACATGTTAAAAAGGTTTTCTCGAAGGCATTGTACGATATTGGAAGTTCCTTTGCACGTCCTTCAAAATCAATAAAAGTACGAAGTTTGTTATCAATGGAATGAGTAATTTGATGTTTTGCACTGTCGTTTATATATTTTTTTATGTTATCACCTTTAAAATATTCAACAAGTTGTTGCTCAGAGAAAGAATAATTGTCCATTTCAAGATTATGGTCTTGTTGATACTTTTTTATTCTGTCGGCGTATAAAGTGTCATGCAGTTGTCGCA
>JAMPEH010000095.1 GCA_023665245.1 Muribaculaceae bacterium | reverse complement strand
CAGGCCCGCGTGGTCGAGGGCGTGGGCGGCGGCAACTTCGAGCCCGGCCGTCCCGTGACGCGTGAGGAGATCGCCGCCGTGCTGGCCCGCCTGCTCACCATCCCCCTGGACGAGGACCGGGACCTCACCGTTCCCAACGACGTGACCCCGGAGAACTGGTCCTACGAGGCCATCCTCCGCGCCGTGAACGAGGTGGACTTCCCCGTCCCCACCCAGCTCCCCCCGGAGGAGACCTGACCGCGACCGCGCCGGACGTCCCGGCTGACCCGACTGCCATCCAAGCCCCAAAAGCGAAGGAAGTGCGCCTATGCTGAAGCAAAAGCTGAAAAAGCTCCTGGCTCTGGCCTTGAGTCTCATCATGATGAGCTCGCTCATCACGCCCCTCCTCCCCACAGCGCAAGCTGCGGGGTCGGAGCCTGTCGCCCTGGATGACTCCGGCGGCGACTCCGGCGGCAGCAGCGGCCCCACCGTTGACGTAGGCACCGGCGTGAACTACTATGACCCCGATGACGGCCGGCCCAACCTCTACGTGGACTTCCTGGGCGACAACGTGAACTATCGCCCTCGCCCCCTGAACGATAACGACCCGAAGCCCGGTGTCCTCAACGCCCCCGGCGCCTATGACCAGAGCGCCGTGACCAACCTCGACGGTAACCCTGCGAACGGCTGGAAGGGCTATACCTCCTCCAACTGGTCAGCGGACGGCACCATCTTCTGGGTGGGCGTGGGGGTGGACCGCCTCCAGGTCCTCAAGCTGATGGAGGGGCAGGAGGGCCTGTCCAGCCTGGAGCTTGGCTTCTACTATAACGACCGCTATATCGAGCCCTACGTTAACGGCAGTGGCGACTTCGCCGCCACCATCACCGCGGCCAATATCAATAACGGCGCTTACCCGGAAAACACCCAGTGGAACAGCCTCTACAGCATTCGCCATGCGGAGACCGACCTCCCCATTGCCGACGCCACCGACGCCGCTCGCCCCTTCCTCCCCGGCGTCACCGACGAGGTCACCCGTGAGCCCATGACGGAGCCGTCCCTGGAGGACATCCGCACGGCCACCCTCCCCGAAGGCAGCACGCTCGACCGGGACAACTGGCGCATGACCTACATCTCCCTGGAATTGGACACTGTCAAGCTGCTGGCGGATACGAAAAACCTGGTCAGGCGCGGCGAGACCGGCGACGCCACCTGGTCCGACGACAACGGCAAGGGTACCTTCCTTGCCTATGACGAAACATACTTCCCCAAGGATGAAGATGGGAACCCAGTCAAGCTGGAGAAAGCTGTCCCCGCCGCCGCGTCCGGCGAGGAGGGGCCCCAGTATCTCCTGCTCATCCCCTTCAAGCTCAAGCAGTACGACCCCAATAAGCGCCTGTGCCTGCGCCTCATCCGGGACGCCACCCACTTCTCCATCGGCGCCGGGGAGGACGGCACCGAGCCCTACGCCGCCTGGGAAAAGACCACCACCCGTAACCCCGGCCACGACATCAAGCTCCTCACCCGCTTCACCGGCGACCTGAACATCTTCACCGGCGAGAAGATACGCAACGACACCACCTACCGCGCCACCCTGCGCATCATCAACGGCGGCGATAGCCGGAACCATGCCCAGCTCGGCATTACCGAGGACCCCTCCCTGGTCCCCATAACGGTGGACACCGACAACGCCTACATCAGCGGCCTCCACGAGGGCACCGGGATGCAGACGCTCCTCTCCGTCCAGTCCGGCTATAAGGCCACCGTCACCGTCTACGAGGTCAATGACGGCGGCGTGCTTACCGTACACGTGCATCAGGTAGTCGCCGACCAGGTGGACTACCGCTTCGTCATGCCTGCCAGAAGTGTGGAGGTCTGGGTCCGCTTCGAGAAGGACACCGACAGTGACCCCACCGTCTTCCTCTCCGAGCTGCCCCTGGCCGAGGGGACCACCCAGCTCGCCCCCCGCGTGGAGGGGAACGACACCACCATCACCTATGAGGATGTGGACCCCGATAAGGGCCTCGTCTGGAACCTTGTCACCAACAGCTGGGGCGACACCCAGTCCCACGCCGGTCTGCACCGTTCCGGCAGCGGCATCGTCCACGCCTCCGAGACCCCCGCCGGCGAGGTCCCCAAGGACAAGACCGTCGTGGTGGAGGTAAATACCCACGCCGACTATATCGCCAAGGTCCATATCTTCAACTTCGCCGACGAGAAGTGGGTCGACCAGGGGCTCACCGTCTCCGGCACCGGCGCCAAGCAGGCCACGGGCGGCGTGGTCACCCTGCCCTATGGCGGCTCGGTGCGCTTCACCATGCCCGACGCCAACGTGGACGTGGAGGTCACCTACGAGCTCGCCGAGACCCACACCGCCAAGCTGGAGGTCTACCACGCCACCGGCGCCACAGTGCTGGATACAAACCTCGCCCAGCTGGTCTACAGCAGCTACGATGACGATAACGTCCGCTCCGCCGCCTACAGCGGCCGGGTCTACGAGAACGATAAGGTGGACCCCCATGACCACAGCGCCGTAAAGACGGATAACAAGCCTGAGACCCACATCACCTGGGTACCCAAGTCCGCCGCCGCCATGTCCAATAGCCTGGGCGGCGACCCCGGCTATACCGGCACCCGTTCGTGGACCGAAACGGCCGACCTGGTGGCCGGCGCCCGCGCCATCATGAGCCAGCTCTATTCCGCCACCGATCCCTCCGCTCTGGCCCAGGGACTCAAGGACATCAATTATTCCACCCTTTCCATCGCCGGCTCAGTGAATGGCTTCCGCCGCAATACCCAGGGGGAGCTCTACGGCGATAACCAGCTCTACTACTCCACCGCCACCGACGAGCTCGGCCTTGCCAACGTCCTCTGGGAGCTGCGCGAGCGCATCCTCAAGGACCCGGCCCTCACCGCCAGCTACGTCAAGTCGGTCTACACCGCCGATACCCCGCCCGCCGAGGCGTACCGCTACTTTGAGCTCACGCCCGCCCAGGTGCAGGCCTATATCCTGGAGCTCCTCCAGGCCCAGGAGCAGACCCGCCGCAACGAGCTCAAGTACCGGGACCTCAATAACCGCTACCAGAAGGCGCTCCAGCGCTGGGAGGCGGAAAAGAACAAGGGCTATGCCAGCGCCGTGCCCCCCGAAGCGCCCGAATGGCCTCGCGGCATCCAGCTCGACAGCGCCACCGGCGTGCGCACCTACGAGGGTGTGGGCTACCGCAGTGTCTACGCCAACAGCTACGAGCAGTATATGACCGCCTACGAGGGCTACCTGGATACGCTGGCCACCGCCACCGGCTTTACCGACACGCCCAAGTCTCTCGCCAACGCCACGAACGTGGTCACCGTCCCCATCCTCTCCGATACCGACGCCGCCACCACTGTCTCCAGCCAGAATTGGCAGAGCCGCAGCGGCAACGGCAAGGCGGAAATATCCACCCGCGACGGCCGGACGGTCTGGGTGGCCCTGGAGGCCGACTCCCAGTACATCGAGACGAGCATCGGGATCTACTCCGCCACCACCGGCCAGCTGATCCAAAGCCTCAACGTCACCTCCGACACCGCCCTCACCGGCTTCCGCAATGTCTACTCCTTCACCATGCCCAGCCAGGACTGCGTGGTCCGTGTGACCTACCGCCCGCGGGCCCTGATCGACCTGGACTTCGAGATCAACGGCGCCGACGGCAAGGTGGATAACGTCACCTCCATCGAGGCCTACCAGGCCAACTCCGGCGGCACCGCCCCCACCCTCGTGGAGCGCAACAACCGCACCAACCTCTCCCTGAAGAGCTACAAGGGCTCCATCACGAGCATCCTGGACGGCAGCTATATCAGCGCCCTGGTCAAGACCGCCGAGGGCTATACCGTCACCGTCACCGCCCTGGACGAGAGCGACGGCGGCAGTATCACCGTCACCCCGGTTGCCGCCCCGAACCCGGCGGACGGGGTCATTTACCGTATCCTGGCCTCGAACAGCGACCCGACCCGAATCAAGAAGATCAAGCTGGTGGTGACCTACGAGCCGGAGGAGGTGGAGCTCAATACCGCCACCATCCGGGGCGAGACCTACCCCGGCGACAGCATCGACTGGCGCAATACCGCCCGCTGGGACACCATCAACGGCAGTAACCAGAAGCAAAATGTGGCCGAGGGCACCGTCCTCAACGGCGTGATCCAGGTCGCGCCCGGCTACTATATCCATTCCGTCACCGCCACCGGCGCCTCCGGGACCTATACCTTCACCGTGGACGGCAACGGCTACAACAACGGCTGGGGCACCTACGCCTCCGACGGCGCGACGGCCAAGGTCCCTGTCCAGCTCCAGACCACCATGCCCGACGAGGACCTGCTGGTCACCGTCACCTTCCGCCGGGGCATCCCCCCGGTCAACCCCGGCACCCGCCTCACCCTCATCGTGAAGGACGAGGACAATACCGCCTCGCCCTACGCCAACAACTGGGCCAAGGCGTTTGTGCTGGACGATAGCAGCGCCCCCTCCACCCCCGTCCTCGGCCCCGTCGGCCTTGCCACCGGAAACGGCCTCACCGCCTATGACTACGTCGAGGCCGGCCAGGTGGTGGAGGTGGAGTACCACGCCGTGGAAAACCTCACCAACCCCAATGAAAACTACTATGTCTCCTCCATCAACGTCGGCCCCGACTCCCTCGGCGTGGAGATCATCTGGCAGGGCAAGAACGGCAGCGGGAACGACGCCATCCGCTTCATCATGCCTCCCGCCAGCGCGGGCGTCACGGTGGAATTCAAAAAGGGCAAAACGCCCACCTACTTCCTGAGCGCCTACCGGACCGAGAACGGCAAGAGCCTCCCGGTCACCAAGCCCGATCCCACCAACCCCGCCGCCACCATCACCAACCCCAACATCATCACCGGCGTGGGCTCGGATACCATCCGCGGCTTCCTGCCCGCCACCGGTATCTACACCCCCACCAACACCGTCAACCCGGAGCGTATCCCCGACCCCTTGAACTCCAACGGTACCGGCGCGGCCAAGGCCAACGAGCGGGTCACCGTCACCTTCAAGGCCGCTGACACCTGGTACGTCCAGAGCGTGGTCGTCGCCAGCAGTCACTCCGTCTGGACCCTCCCCATCGTGACCGACCCCCTCGATACGCGTACCGATAACGTCGTGCGCATCACCTCCGGCAAAAATGACGGCCACGGGGAGACCACCTTCACCGCCGTGTTCTTCATGCCCAGCGAGGACGCCGAGTTCGTGGTCAACTACCGTGACCTGCCCATACCCGTCAACCCGGAGCACATGGTCAACCTCATCGTCCGCGACCGGGACAACGTAAACGACCCCGCCACCGGCTCGGTGGTGGTGGATAACTGGGTCCGCGGCTCCTATACCAGCGCCACCAACTCCACCATTACCACCCCCTCCGCCGAGGCCGACCGCACCAAGCTGGGCGCCTACTACCCGTCCCAGATGGACGTCCTCTACCCCCAGGGCGGCGACACGGTCAACATCGAGTACCAGCTCCAGCCCGGCTTCATCATGGACTACATCGTCGTTACCCCCGCGGGCCTTCCCCTGCGGCGCATCTACCCCAGCTATGACGCCGCTGCCACCGGCGCCGGCGGCGTCGTCAGCGGCCGCGCCACCTTCACCATGCCCAGCGAGGACGTAACGGTGGTCGCCAGCATCATCAAGTCCGACGAGCCCCACAAATATACCGCCAACCTCATCCTCCGTCCCCCCGCCGGGGTGGACGTGAAGGACGTGGGCGAGGGCACCTTCTACCAGATCGACGGCGTCCCCTACGGCAGTCTGGACAGCTACCCCGACAACGCCAAGTTCTCCCTGCTCACCGAGCCCGGCAAGGTCATCGACCTGGACCTCTACGCCAAGGACGGCTACTATATCCGTGTCATCACCGTCGACCCCGCCACCGGCGCCACCGCCACCCTCTCCGGGAGCTTTGGCCGCCAGTCCGGGCGTTTCGTCATGCCTGCGGCTGACGTGAACGTCAACGTCTGGTTCGAGAAGAAGTGGCCCGACCAGGTCCAGTACGACCTCACCCTGGAGGTGCTGGACCCCAGCTTCACCCCCGATAACTACGCCGCGTTCCGCTCCGCCGACGGCCGTCCCCTGGACAATACCCCCGTGGTGGGCAACAACTCCAAGACCATCTCCTACGCCGCCTACGACCGGGACGAGGTCATCGTGGACATCCATCCCACCACCGGCTTCCACGTGAGCCGCAGCTCCATCAAGGTCACCGACAGCTGGGGCCGGACCCTGGACTGGCGCTTCGTCCCCGGTGTGGACGGCGGCCAGGCCATCGCCTTCACCATGCCCCCCATGTCCACCAAGGTCACCGTCACCTTCTACCGTGACGGCGATCCCAACGAGCCCGACCCGCCCAGGTCCGACTACGTTGCCACCCTCCACATCACGGGTGGCGACGTCGACAACACCGCCGCGCTCACCGACGGCACAAACACCGTCACCGCCACCGGCGCGAGCCTCACCGGCCTGCGCGCGGGCCAGACCGTCACCCTGAAGGACGTGACCCACAGCGCCGACCGCCTGGTCTCCGCGGCCTACGCCGTCAGCCACTCCACCGGCGAGCAGCTCATGCTGCCCATCACGCTGGTCACCGGCGGCGGCAGCGCTTCCTTCGCCATGCCGGAGGACAACGCGGACGTCTACGTGACCTTCAAGACCCAGACCGACCCGCCCGACGCCAACGACCGGGTCATGCGTCTGGTGGTCGCCGGTCCTGTGGGCAGCGGCAGCGCCACTATGAGCGAAAATGACGCCGCCCCCGCCAATTCCATCTCCGTGGACGCCCACGGCAGCGACTTCCTCTGGGCGGAGGAGAACAAGACCCTCACCGTCACCCTCTCTCCCGCCACCGGCTACTATGTCTCCGCCCTCACCGTCACCGACTCCAACGGCAAGGCCCTTACTTACGACTGGCTCTCCATGGTCTCCGACGGCGTCGGCGGCTGGAAGGCCAACAACAAGCAGCAGTTCACCCTTACCGTACCTTCCGTGGGAGGCACGGTCTATGTGCGTTATGAAAAGCTCCCCGACCCCGACGACCCCGATACCCCCCGCTATACCGCCCAGATCGTGGTCAATGACGAGGCGTACAGCAGTCCCCAGAACATCCCCAGCGAGAACGACGCCTACTTCTCCCAGTATGCCACCGTCGCCGCCATCCAAAAGCGCTGGCGGGAGGCCGTGCCCGGCGAGTGGGTGGACCTCTCCGTGGTGGTCCATACGGGCTACCGCATCGAGTACATCAAGGTCGTGCCCCAGAAGTACGGCCTCACCCCCGGCCTGGCCCTTGGGCCCATCGAGAGCCAGAGCACCGGCTTCATCATGCCCGCCGACAACGTGACCGTCTATGTCAAGTTCATCCGGGACGACCTGGACCGCTACAACGCCACCCTGGTGGTCAACGGCGTCTATAACGCCAACCCCACCGGCCCGGTGAACGAGGCCCAGATATCCTCTCCCTATTCCGGCACCGAGGGCCCCATCCACGCCGGACAGGACCCCGTCTCCGTCCAGGCCGCCGCCGACCGTGAGACCGTCACCGTGGACTACTGGTGGGATGCCGCCAGCTCGGTGGCCAGCCTCACCGTCACCGACGCCACCGGCGCCAGCGTCCCCTTCAACCAGATCAACCCCCACCAGATCAGCCTCCCCATGGTGGCCAAGAACATCACCATCACCATCACCTACCGGGACGATCCTGACCCCGTGGGCTACGAGGTCTACCTCCACGTCATCGACAACAGCCCCGACGAGTCCATCGGTGACGACGTGGACATCACCGGCGACCCCATTCCCGTGAGCGCGGAGGCCTGGGCCCAGCTG
>JAMPEH010000094.1 GCA_023665245.1 Muribaculaceae bacterium | reverse complement strand
TTGAGATTTCCTCAAGAGTCTCCGTTTTGGTCGACCCCCGGCGAATTGCCGAATGGATAGAACTCTCATCCTTTCCGATCGCTTTACAGAGCTCACAGAAAGGAATATTTTTGGATTGACACAAATCCCTAATTAAAAATAAATTAGCCATACCGATTAAAATTATTTACAAAAATAATGTGGTAAAATTTGCCACATTAAGGTTTTTTTTACTACCTTTGCAGTATAAAGTTAACAAATAAATCAGAAAATGGCAAAAAACATTTGTAAAAAAACGTCAAAAGAATGCGAGGGACGATTTCTCCGGGAATACTTTCACTCGCTGCCATATTGCGAGATCCGCATCATGCGCAAGAAGATAGCGGAAGCCACCGGGGTGAAGCAGAAGACGGTGGTGCAATGGTCGATGCCCGGCACCTACCGCAAGCATTTCACCGACCTGCAAAAGAGGGCCATCGAAGCGACCGCCGGCAAAAAGATATTCTAACCCGGGGAAGGGTCTTCCGAGTGCGAGCGACGACAAACGAAGAAGACCCCGACCCATTATATACAAGAAGACAACATGAAATACGAATTTGAAACAAAAGAATTCAGGGCTGCCCTTTGCTGTGGCAACCGTCGAAACATAAAACTCCACATCAGCAGAGGGAAGAAACACACCAACCCCATAGCAGACCAGATCGACACACTATCCGGCTACCATGTGTTGGGCACGGCATTCCAGAAAGAATGCAGCTCGATAGTATTCTCCGCCGACAAGAGCAAGACATGGGAAGAGATATCCGATTCAGTCCGCAAGAGCATCAGGCAAGTCATCGGATGGGAAGAGCCGATGGACATCCATATTATCAGTCACCAGCAGGCATCGGCCTAATCGCCGCCACCGTCCTTCCTCCCTCCCTGAAATTGCGATAATTTTGTCACAGTTACGCAAGGGGGGGGGGTAGACAAAGCAAACCACAACATGATAAAAGCAGAGCAACTATACGCCGCCACCAACGACGGCCTTGACATCATCACCCTCCACTATCCGGAGGCAGCCGAATCTGCCAGGACGGGGAAACCCTTCCGCATGCGCAATGAGAGGACACCATCGTCCTACGTGAAGAAATTCAAGAGCAAGGACGGTTATGAGGTATGGAAAGTCACCGACTTCGGGGGAGAGGGCAAGGCCGTCAACCCCATCGACATTCACATGGACCAGAGCAACCTCAATTTCGTGGAGGCACTCCTTGATCTCGGAGGCACATTCGGGGTCACCGATGAATTGAACAGGGCAGTCAACCGTCCGGTCATCACCAAGGAACCGGCAGGTCCCGACCAGAAGGAAGGGGACATGTTTTGGGAAATAGACCAGGAATTTTCCGAAGAAGACTGCAAGACCATGGGGCCAAGGGTGACGAAAGAAGACCTCGCCTCTCTACATTGGTATCGCGCGAAATACATAGCGAGAGTCAGCAAAGACCGAGAAATCGTCTACACCCACTCCAACGAGCACTACCCCATCTTCGTGCGCGAATGTTGGTTTGAAGACAAAAACGGCAAGCAAGACCGTTTTTACAAAATCTACAAGCCCAAGGAACCCGACAAGCAATGGCGGTTCTCCTATTATCCACTCAACAAAAAACCGCAACAATACACCAACGGACTCTTCGAACTCTCATCCGCATGGAGCGCATGGAACCTGGACCTCGAGAAGCAATTCAACGCCGACCCCGCGAATGAAGGGAAAGCCTTCAAACCCGAGAAACTGCCTGAAGCCATCATCTGCAGCGGAGAGAGAGACGCCATGTGTGCCAGGGCACTCGGTTACTGGCCCGTCTGGTTCAACTCCGAGACCTACAAGGTGAGCGAAGCCGAATTCCGGCAGATCTGCAAATACGTGGAGACCGTCTACAACATCCCCGACATCGACACGACAGGGCGCATCAAGGGGCGCGAGCTCGCCATGCGCTTCATCGACATCCACACCATTTGGTTGCCCGAGAGTCTTCAGCAGAGGAAAGACAACCGGGGCAAGCCACGCAAAGACTTCCGCGACTGGTGTGAGCTCTACAGCACCAAGGAAGACTTCAAGAAACTATATGCAGCCGCCACCCCGGCAAAGTTTTGGTTCACTGAAAAAAACAAACAAGGTGATTTAAAATACAAATTAGACCCTGAGTGTCTATGCGAATTTCTACACCTAAACGGATTTGCCATCTTAAGTGACGAAAATTCCGCAACGCCAAGATATATAAATATTACGGGGAATGTAGTGAAGCCTTCAAAACCATCAGAACTAAGACATTTTGTCCACAAATGGGCAAAAAGAAGCGGCCTTCCCCGAGCACTGAGAAACGTCATACTCACATCTCCGTATTTTGCAAACGACAAACTTGAGAATTTGCCGGAAATTGAGCTTGATTTCTCTACAAGCACGAAAAATTCTCAATTATTTCACTTTCCGCGATACTCGGTGGAAGTAAAGTCGGATGGTTGCAGAAAAATAGACTCAACAAAAGAGAGTATAGACTATTACGTGTGGAAAGACAAAATAATTCCTCACGAGATAAATATACTATCTGATATGTTTGTCATAACACATCCAGAAGGCTCCTACAACAGCGAGGATTTCAGAATTGAGATAAAAAGCACCGAGTCGAAATTCTTCAAATATTTGATTAACACATCAAGAATATTTTGGAGGAAAGAGATGGAAACAAGGTTCTCGCCTAAAGAACAGAAACAGCGCGAGGAATACTGTGACACACATCGCTTCGACATACATGGAGAAGGACTGACAACCGAGGAGATACGTGAACAGGAGAGGAATTTGATAAACAAGATTTTCACTGTCGGCTTCATGCTTCATCGATACAAGGACCATTCAAGGCAATGGTCCCCCTTCTTGATGGACAACCTGATTGGAGATAACGATCAATGTAATGGCGGCAGTGGAAAATCCTTCATGATTGAATCTCTTCGGAATCTGGTCACAGGAAAATTCATGGATGGCAGAGGCACCAAATTGCTGGAAAACAAATTTCTTTTCGAACAAGTTGATTCCGAGACAGATTTTGTATGCTTTGATGATTGTGCCGAAGGTCTTGACTTTGGTCAATTTTACAATAAAATAACATCAGACATCATTATCGATGCCAAGAATGTAAAAAGTTACACACTTCGATACTCGGAATCTCCTAAGTTCGTATTCACCACCAACTACGTTCCAAGAGAATTCAACCCATCCACAGTCAGAAGGATGCTGGCGGTAACCTTTTCTGACTACTATCATCAAAGCACAGATGAAAACGACTATATTGAGACACGAAGAATATATGATGATTTTGGGAAAGCCCTTTTTCAAGAGGAATACACCGAAGAGGAATGGAATTCAGATCTAAACTTCATGCTTCAATGCGTTAAATTTTATCTTTCCACGTTAGGACATCCAATAAAAATAGAGCCAGACATAAGAAATATCGTCTATAGAAAATATAAGCGAGACATGTCCGAGAACTTTCTTAACTGGGCTGAATACTACTTTGCCGAAGAGGGTGATAATCTTGACAGGCTTATCGTCAAAGAGGATGCCTTCAACGCTTACAAGACTTATTCCGGACTCAAGAACACAACTATGAACACCTTCAAGAAATCGCTCGTCGGTTTCTGCTACACTTGCGAATGGATAGAAGAACTCAATCCAGAAACACTGCAGAATTCCGGCAAGAGAATACTAAAGAGGGTAAAGCGGGATGAATCCGAAGAAAAAGTACAGAAGGAGATGATCTACCTAAGAAGCCGCAAAGCAGCCAAAGCCGGTCTCCCCTTAAACGACAGTATGGAGAAAGAAACGAAGACAGGCACAGCCTTCCCCGAAGAATGGGGAACTCCACAGCAATCGTCATCCGGCAGCGGCAAAGACTATCTCAGAGAGATGCTCGGACTCCCCGAATAGCAAAAATACTTTTATCATGTTGTCTGCTATCAGGCAGGAGGAAGGCCTCCTTCGGGTCTTCCTCCTTTTTTTTGCATCCTCAATTATGCATCATTTTTCATTTATTCAACATTTCTGCATAATTCAAAAAAATTTGCCCTTCCGCTCCAACTTTCCCCCTACCCCACTCCTTTTATTTTATTACTAATTTTTGTTACACTGTAACAAGAAGGTCAAGAAAGAATAAAAATAACTAAAAAAGAGGGGGATGGCGAGGTAATAAAATGCGTAACAAATGACGTAACAATTGTAATAACGGAATGTTACCCAAAATTCGAATATTGTCACATGGTTTCCCGTCACATTTTATTTTTGTTGTAACAAATAGTAATCTAACACAAGGCAAAAAAGAGAATAATTCTAATATTCAATCATTTGGACTATTAATAAGTTCTAAAATACAGGTGTGACAAATGTAACACTGAAAATCGAAAAAATTTAGGCGAATTAGAAATATGGTAAAAATTTCCACATTAGAGAAAAATTTACTACCTTTGCATATACAAAAAATTGCATAATTCAAAAAGGGGAAGACCATGATAACATCGAGGATACAGGTGGAGCCGTATGTAGCGGAATACATAATGGGGAAATATTACGATTCCGAGGTCGGTGCCGTGCGGTTTCCGCCGACCTCCGACATATATCTGCTCATCTACGACCTTATGTCGCGAAGGCCAGACAACGCCAGGGAGACCGGCAACCTTCGGTTGGCCTTGCCCGACCGAAGGGAAGCCAATCTGGCCGGGGGCAAAAGTCCGGAATACTATAATTGGTTTTCCGAAAAATCAGGAAGGATCCTCAGCAACCGACTCAAGCGCGAGATGTGGGCCGAAGTCCACGACTACATGATGGATCAGAAACACATCCACGGCATCCAGTTTAAGGAATCGGCATGGCGGTTTCTTGTCAAATACGGTATCGAGAGCATCACCGAAGATGCCCTCATAAAAAACTGTTATCGATGGCGCGAGAAGAGCCGCCAGCATAACAGCAATAAAAAATCAACAAAATTTTAATAAAATCACACCTACCCGACGGGTCGTTTTGTCCTCTGGTTGTCCTCTACTTGTCCTTTTTGAGTATGAAAATAAAATACCACTGATTATCAACCACTTGCAAAGAATAAGAAATTACTCGTATGAAAAAAACGATACTTACCAAGGAAACCTCCCTCCGAATCTGGACCACGGGCAACATTGTGGTATATGGCGAGAACACATGGGGGACACTCTTTGCCTCCTCCGTAGGTCCCGAAGAATTTGATGTCACGCCCGGAAGTCTCACGGTCACGGACACCGAAAATGATGGGAAATATAAGAAAAAAATCACTTTCCGCACCCCTCTTGACAACACAAGCAAAGAGATAATGCTGTCAGCACTGGCAGAAAACCACCTTGTGGCTATGTATAAAGACGAAAGAGGAGTTGACAGGCTCTTCGGAAGTCCCAAATGGCCCGCCACCCTCACGTGGGTCAACAAAGGAGGCAGTGCGGAAGTGACAATCACCGCCACCGGCGACAAACCCAACAGGAAAGCCATCCCATACACAGGGCGTGGAACAGACCTGCTACCTTGACCCGAGTCCTTTTTAATATATGTGGAATCGGTTAATTTTGTGAAAAATTAGCCAGATGAACAAACTACAATATCTATTTTCAGAGCAATGGTCGGTGCGCAGGGATGCGCTCCGCACCTTTGAATCCATTATCATACCATGCATCACATCAGGCAATCCGGCAAATGCCGAGCAGCTTTTTGCCGACTCGCATCTCGAGACCCAGTGCATGGCCGAAGACATCACCTTCAATAAATGGTATGCCGACGACACCGAACTACCTGAAGGGAGCGTCATAGTGTTCCGGCTCAGCGGCATGCTCTACCGTTGGGAAACCGACCAACTTTCAGAGATGGTAGATGCAGCCGAATCCAACCCCAAGGTAGGCGGCATCATCTTCAGCATCGACGGCCCCGGCGGTATGGCGGGAGGAGTTCCGCAGCTTGCCGAGAAGATACACTCCCTGAAGACACCCACCGCCACAGTAGTGGCAGGCGAGATGTGTTCCGCGCATCTCTGGCTCGGGGCATCCGCCGACCGGGTGTTTGTCAGTTCCGAGCACTGCGAGATCGGGAGTCTCGGCACCATGACCACCTTCACCTCCTACAAGAAATACTACGAGCGGCTCGGTATCGAAGAGCGGGACATCTACCCAGACACAGCCGACCTGAAAAACGGTGAATACCGGCTTCTCGACGAAAAAGGCGACGACACTGCGATCAAAGAACGTCTCGAGCGTTTGCACCGCACCTTTGCCGAGCACGTGGCAGCCTGCCGAGGCATCAAGGCAGACATGGAAGACCCCATCTTCAGGGGAGCCGTGGTCAGCGGATCAGAAGCCATCAGCAAAGGACTTGCTGACGAGATGGGCAACTTCGAGACAGCACTAAACTGGATCATGGCCAGAAGGGTCATCGACTCACTACCGGAAGAATTCAAATAACCATCAATTAATTAAATTTTTTCAATATGAATTTCAGAACATTCATACCCACAGTTCTTTCCATCCTCGGAATCTCCGAATTCCACACAGAGGAAGGGAAGAAGAAGTTGCTCGAGGCACAGCGCGAGCAACTCAAGGTAGCCGGTTTTTCCGACAGATTCATCGGTGCCTTCGAGAAATCCATCAATGAAAGCGACGACAGCGACGCACCGGCCAACGCCGTCAACGCCGCCATGTCTGCCGCCCTCTCGCAGACCACCGAGCAGCTGATGCAGGCGCAGGAAGAACTGGAAACACTCCGCACTTCGGCCACAGCCACAACGACTCAGCTCGAGGCAGAGCGCAAGAAAGTGGCCGAACTCACCGAGAGGGTCAAGGCCTTGGCCGACATTGCCGAAAACGATCCCGGAGCAAATGCCGGCAAACCATCGGCCGGAGTTGGTGCCATCAACCTTGACGACACCGCCCAACTTGGTGGTCGTCAGGGAGAGATGTTTGCGCTCAACCGCCCATACAACCAGCGAGCCAGAGCCGCACTTCTCATGCAGAGAGACGGCACACAGACCATGGGACTGGCCGCAGCCCGCAAGTCGGACTACGCCACACTTCGCGAAGACCTCGGAGCATTCTTCCGCCAGCCGTGGAAAGAAAGAATCCAGAGTCTTCTCGCCGTGCTTCCCTCATGCGAAAGTTACTGGCCGGTGGAAAGCGGATATCAGGACCTTGCCACCCTTGTCAACATCTGGCTCGGGGAATTCTCGCAGGCCGACAACACCATCGACTCAGACTTTGAGAAAGTGGCCAAGGGAGCCTACGAATATGGTCACGAGACTTTGCGCATGTATAGCGTAATGTTTGCCCACACCTTCCGCAACATGAAGGAAGTGGAACGTCTCTGGATAGGATCTCTCAACAGAGAGGGTTCGAAGGTGATCAAATGGTCGCTCATCGAATACCTGCTTGCCGAGACTGCCAAGAAGCTCCACAACGAGCGTGAGCAGCGTCGAGTGAACGGCGTTCGCAAGAACCCCATACCCAACGTACCCGGCACCGCCATGGGAGCCGCCGACGGTTTTTATGAATACATCCGCAAGCGCATCGACGGATACACCGACTTCACCCCCGACGGAGGCACCACCGGCAAGACAGTCTATCAGATCAAGCCCTTCAATCTTCCGAAGATCACCATGGGCAACATCGGCGAAGTAGTATATCTCGGTACTTCGATGGTGCCCAGCGTCTACCGAGACTCCTCCAACCTTGTGCTCTACATGCCCTCGCACCTCGTGCCATGGTATCACAAATACAACGAACTGAAATATGGCCGCAACAAGGACTACAGTCCCTCCGAGATGGTGGTCCATGAATTCCCCAACGTCAAGATCCAGCCCGTGGCCAACGCCGACAACCGCATGCGACTCGTGTGGACCTTCGGCGGCAACATCAAGAACTACGAGCAGATTGCCGGCGAGATGCTCGACTTCGAGATCGAGCAGCAGGACTGGAGTGTGAAAGTCTGGAGCAACTGGAAGGAATCCACCCAGGCCGAGGCAG
>JAMPEH010000093.1 GCA_023665245.1 Muribaculaceae bacterium | reverse complement strand
ACCCTACCCCCCAAGATTGGGGGCAGGGGGTTGAAGTGTCGAAGACACTTTTTTACGGAAAGTAGAGAGGGAAAAGGGTATGGATAATTTCATCAAAAAGACAGATTACGCAATACTTATTTATTCACAGGAAAACAGAGATTGCTATAACGCAGCAATAAAGGCATTGAATCAGACCAAGAAAGCGGCTGGCTGGGATAGAATACAGGGCGTAACAATTTTGAAAGATTGCAGAATACCGGACATTTATCACGGGGATGATCTAGCAATCATCATGGAAAGAGATAACGGAAACGGAAAGTATGAAATAAAGATAATGGACTAGCAGGGGCGGCAATAGCCGCCCCATAAGAAAGGGGCACAGGAAAGTGGAAAAAAGGAAGTATAAACGGATCAAGTATGCGGACAGGCAGCAGATCGAAGCAATGTATAACAGCGGGGCGAAGGAGAAAGCCATTGCGGAGAAAATCGGCGTACATATCGCAACCATTTACAAAGAATTAGAGCGGGGAAAAATCATAGTTGCGGATAACGTGAAATATAGCGCAGACACAGCACAGCGGACGATCGGATAGGGGATAGCATGAGAATATATGTCTTGTAGATAAAGAATTTTTATTTTAAAAGCTGAAAAGAGCCGAAACGGGGCAGCAGTCCCGTCATGTAAGGTCGGCAACCTTATATCTGATGAAGGCAAGCCAACAGCCGGAAAGCAGGGCATTGTGGAAAAATGGCAGCGGACGCGCCATGCTAAAGAGCGCGTGGACGGTCAACAGGTTTTCGGTAGGTTTTTAATGTGAAAAGCTACAACACAATGCACACGCCGGAAAGCGGGGTGGCGCAGCATGAAAGCAAGATCGCCGCCTACATAGAAAAAGGACACAGACGACATGGAGAGCATGAAACATTATTGCAGGTATTGTATACATTGCATTGCACAGAGCGACACGGAAGCGGTATGCGAGGAATTAAACATCATAGTAAAAAAGACTTCAATTCGTAACGCCTGCAAGTTATTTGATTTTTGCGAAATAGATGCTTTTTATATTTGCCGGAGCGGAAAGCCCGAAGAATGTAAATACAAGCCGCGTATACCAAAACTGAAGCAATGCGAAGGGCAAATGACACTATTCGACACAAAAGGGGACACAGAAAAATGAAAAAGGACGCTGGACTTTTCGGGGGGGGGTATTCCCGAAATGATAAAAATACTTGAATTATTCGGCGGCATAGGATCGCCGCGCTGCGCCCTGCGGAATATCGGTATACCCGTAAAAAGTATTGACTATGTAGAGATTGACGAAAAGGCGGTTAGATCATATAACGCAATTTTCAAAGATGAATTACCAAATAAAACCCAGTCCGTTGTCGGCTGGAATTTAAAGCCGGATATTTTGATACACGGCAGCCCGTGCCAAGATTTTTCGATTGCAGGACATCAAGGGAAAGCGACGGCAGCAGGCGGCAGGATAAACAGGGGCAAAGGCGCAGACGAAGGAAGCGGGACACGTTCAAGCCTTATGTGGGAAACCATTCACATCATAGAACAAATGGGAGAGTGGAAACCGCGCGTGGTGATATGGGAAAACGTAAAAAACGTATTATCGCGGCACATGATAACAAATTTTAATAAATACATAGCGGAAATGACGCGGCTGGGATATACAAACAGCTACGCAGTTTTAGACGCAAGGGACTTCGGACTTCCGCAGGCGCGGCAGAGAGTTTTCACAATATCAATACTGGGAAAAGAAAAATTTGATTTTAGCGATCTGATAAAGTCCCCCATGCGGAACATAAAAGAATTTCTTTTACCGGACGCGCCGGAAGTGTATGACGTTACCCAGCCAAGTGTATATGGTGCGATAGGCAAAAAGGGAGTAGTGCGGCGGGCGAATATTATAAAAGATTACGCCTACACAATCACGACAAGGCAGGACAGAACGCCCACGCAGGTTATAGACTGCGGCGGCGGGCGGTATCGGTATTTGACGGAAAGGGAGTGCTGGAGATTGCAGGGCTATACAGACGCAGACTTCGACGCAGCGGCAGCAGTACAGGAGAAAAACGGACGTTATACAATGCCGCTATACTGGCAGGCGGGAAACAGTATTGCAGTACCGATTTTTGAAAGCATATTCAAAAAAATTATTTTGGGAGAAACAGCATGAGGGTAGCAGGAACAAAAGCAAACAGGCGTTTTTCATACGACGGAAACAAGGGACTGAAAGCTGAAGCGCAGAAAGCCCGTGAAGAATTAGAGAAAAAGACCACACAGCAGCGCAGCGCGATCATTTACGCTGGGCATACGAAAAAGCAAAAAAAGAGTATGAAGCATACGAGCAAAGAATAACAGATTTAAGCGATTTTATATATGCGGCAGAAAAAGAAATGGAAAGGCAAAAAGCGGAAGGAAGCGGCGAAAATGCTTGAATACGGCTATTACAATATGGACTGCATGAAAGGGCTGGCAGAATTTCCCGACAGGTATTTTGATCTTGCAATCGTCGATCCGCCGTATGGGATAAAGGAAAGCGGGAAAAAGAACAGCACACGCTCAAAGCTGGCAACGTCGAAGGCGTATGTACCGTTTACGGGGGAAGACTTAAACCCGCCGGACGAAGCATATTTTCGGGAGTTATTCAGAGTAAGCAAAAACCAGATCATTTTCGGCGCAAATCATTTTATATCAAAAATCCCGTATGACAGCCCGTGCTGGCTGGTATGGGACAAGAACAACGGCGAGGCAGATTTTGCAGACTGCGAACTGGCGTGGACTTCTTTCAAAACCGCAATCCGCAGGTACAAATATACATGGAACGGCATGATCCAAGAGAACATGAAAAACAAAGAGTACCGCATACACCCGACACAGAAGCCCGTGGCATTGTATGAATGGATATTGACAAACTTTGCGGCAGCAAGCGACACAATTTTAGATACACACGTGGGCTCGGCTTCTTCGCTGATTGCCTGCCGGAATACGGGGCATAAATTTGTGGGCTTCGAGTTAAGCGAACACTATTTCAAATTATCACAGGAAAGATACAGGCAGGAAACCGCACAAATGCAACTATCTGATTTTATGGGGAGCGGAAAAGCTGCGGAAACTTATTGACTACATAGGGGGAAGTACATGGAAGATGAATACACAGAAACAGTTAGAAAATTTTATGAAATATACAGACCTTTGCAGAAAAGATATGGTTTGCGTTACCATATGCACTTTGATATATATGGCGACGGACTGATCGAAATATGGGAGTATAAGGGCGAGACAAGAGGGAAACGTATTGTGCTGGCAAGGGAAACGGAAGATGTGGATTGCTATAAAAGGGCAATCGATGAATTGAATAGTTATAAATTGAAAAAGGAAAGTGAGAAAGCAAAATTATGAAAGGAGACATACAGCGTATGAGCAGGAATAACACGATCGGGATTGTGGGGCATATTAAAACCCTACCGGAATTGATCGTCGAAGCGGCAGACTGGACACGGGAAGTGTACGAAACGACATTGACACGGACGCGTCCCAGCGAGACGGAAGACACCTATATTTTGCAGTTTGACGGGCGCGCCGCCGGATCAAAAGAAATGCTGGAGAAAATCACGGCGGGCGCGGAGGTGCTGATCGGCGGTGAAATCAGATCGGAGAACGTACACGATCCGAAACCGGAAGAAAGTCGTGTGAAAGTCTATATATACGCGGAAGTCATTGCGCTAAACGATCCGCCCGTGAACGATCAGAACGAAGTTACAATCTGCGGGAATATCTGCAAGCCGCCGCGCTTCCGGTCAACGCGCCGCTGGATGCAGCGGGGAAAGCGTGTGGCGGCTACAAGTATCATAGTAGCGGTAAATTCATCGGCAGGCACCAACTATATACCGTGCGTGTGCTTCGGTTGGCAGGCGTTCAAAGCGAATACGTTTGAAGTTGGGGACTATGTAGAAATATATGGACGTTTTCAGTCTCGCGATTACAAAAAGCGGATCGAAGGGCGCAGGCTGCCATTTTTATCCACGGTATATGAAGTATGCGCGATCAAATTCAAAGGGGAGAGCGCAAAGGACAAAGACACAGAACCGGACAAGGAAGGGAGATCAGACATATGAGGACACAGGTAAACGAGGCACAGGCAATTTACAAAAGGACGGAGCAACAGCAAGATATGGGAAGAATTGCCGTTGCGGTTATAACAAAAGAGGATTACGCCGCATTCCATGAAGGGGCAGGGCAGGATATTGAAAAGATCGCGCAGGCAGCAGGCGTGGAAATGCTGAAAACCGCCCGCATTACCGCACGGCGCGCCGCAAGGCAGCAGCAGGAAGCGGGGCTGGAACAATTAAACGATATGCTGCGGAAAATGAGGGAAACCGACAGCAAAGCGGAAGCCATAAAGTGGGGAATGTTCGCAGCGGGATATGCTAACGGTATGTGCTGCGGCGATCTGATAAGCAAAAGCGAATTAAACGACGTGATCGGGGTGATAGATCAGACATACCAGAAAGCGGAACTTCGGATCGAAACTGCAAACTGCCCTTTTTGGGCGCGCATTATCAGAAAGCGGGTGCGGGCATGAGCGCGCCGGGATACCGCCGGATCATTGCGGTAGATTTTGACGGGACACTGGCAGTAACAAAATTTCCCGAAATTATAAAGCCTATCCCGAAAATGATTAGATATTGCAGGCGGCTTCAGAAGGACGGCGCGATTCTTATTCTGTATACCTGCCGGAAAGGAAAAGACCTGCAAGAAGCGGTAGAGTGGTGCGAGGGGCAGGGGCTTGTATTTGACTATGTAAACGAGAATACAGCGGAAAATATAGCGAACTACGGCGGCACGGACACGCGGAAAATATTTGCACATGAGTACATAGACGACAAAGCCATAAATCCGGCACGGGAAGTAATGTGGGCGTGCCGCTTACAGCGGGCATTGTGGGGACATAGCAGGGAAGCCGCGCTCTATTCTTTCATAGGCGGCGCGGCAGCTATCATATTACAGGCAGCAATTTTATTTATACTTGCGATATTTCAGCAGCAAAGAAGGGAGAAAAATGCATGGAGAGCGACTGACAATAGAGTATCGCGGCGAGATTGAACAGGAAGGAGTGGACAGGAAGCATGGCAAAAGGAAGTAAAATGGGTGCCTGCCGCTTCTGCGGGCAAAATGTTATTGTGGAAGACGGCGCGGAAATGACCGCCCCGCAGTTAGAGGAAGCCGCCACTATGCGCTGTGAGTGCGACAAGGCACAGGAGTACCAAAAGAGCGCAAAGCGCCGGACGGTGGCAAAACAGCGCGTAAAAGAATTATTTGGAGAAGACGCTGGGGAGTATCAGCAGCCGGACACAGTACAGGCGATTATATTAAACGCCGTGGACGCAATCTGCGACAAAAAAATGAAAGCCGCCATTGTGACGATCAGAACAGGGCTTCGCTGCCGGATCATGCAGATGGCAAAGGACAAAATAAAAGTAGTCCGCGAGATAAGCGACAATAACGAGTTTGTGCAGTAGGTGAGTTATGGCGGTAAAAAGATCATTTTCTTTAAACAATCAGAAATTTTGTAGTTGTCTGACCTGCGGGGCGCAGATTGTAGCGGACGGACTGAAAGACAATACAGTTTACACCTGCGGAAAGTGCGGGCAGAAAATGACGGTTGACAGGTACGAAAATCGCGCCACGCTGACGGTGATTGAAAGGCAGGATATACGGCGGCGCATACCGCCGGAAATAGGGAACGTCGTCCCGCAGCAGAAAGCGGAGATCAAGAAGCTATTGCAGGAAAACAGCAGCTTAAAAATCCAGTTATATAGAGCAGAGGAAAAAATAAAAGAACTTCGGCGGGAAGCAAGGGACTGGGAGAGGGCAGCGGACGGGCTGGCGTGCATGATCGAGGAAATGAAAGAGAAAGAGGACGCGCACAAGCGTTTTGATTTTCTTTTTGGGGGATATGCGGGGACCAGGGAGAGAGCGGCGCGCCGCGAACCGACACAATTTTAGATGTACATTGAAAAGAGAAAAAAGAAAGGCGAAAAAATGGCCGCTTCGGATCGGGAAATCCAAAGCGGCCAAGCCGTACACAGCAAAATTAGAACCTGATAATAGTATACGCTGTGTACGGTAAAATGTCAAGGAAAATGGCGGTTTAGAGGCCGCCGTTATGACTTGTTAAGTATATTATTTTATCGACGGGTGAGGAAAATATGCCATATAGACACGAAACCTGCAAAGCAGGGAAAACGAAGCAGCATACATACTATTATGCAGCACGAACCGACACAAAAGAGGGATCGAGAAGGAAGAAGGAAAACAAGACAAGCGAAGCACAGAAAAAAGTAAACAGCAGGCAGGCAATAAAAAGGCTGACATGGATATTAAACGAGAACTATGACGGCACGAGTCTATATGTTACATGGTCGTATGCAAAGGATAAACGCCCAGCAGGGAAAGAGGAACTGCGGGCAGACGTTGACAAGCTGCTGCGGGAAATACGGAAAGAGTACAAGGCGGCGGGGGACGTTGCAAAGTATGTATGGGCGGCAGAGGTCGGGGAGAGGGGCGCAACACATATCCACATGGTATTAAATGCAATAGAGATAGCAAAGCTAAAAAAATGCTGGGATAAAGGCTGGATTGATATAAAGCCCTTAGACGACAGCGGGCAGTACAGCAAACTGGCTTCGTATTTTGTGAAATACTCGGAAAAGACCATGAAGACGTGTGAGGGCTTTTCCGGCAGGCGGTACAACTCCAGTAAAAATTTAAGGATACCGCAGCCGACGAAAACGACGGTACGATCAAAAAACGCCTACAATCACACAATCGAGATACCGCAGGGTTGGTATTTAGACAAAGACAGTGTGGCGGAAAGCTGGCATGAGATAACAGGATTTATGTATTTTACCTATACACTGATCTATGACGGCAGAAAACGCGCTGTGGTAAAAGACACCTACACACTGGACTTAGAGACTGGGGAAGTGCAGATTACAGAGAAACTGCGAAAGGAAAAGAAGGAAAATGAAAGTTATAACAGCGGTAAAAAGATTTATGAAAACAGATCGAGAGATTTTCGTAGAATGTGCTAAAAGCGGGGAAATGATTATCGTGCAGAAAGAAAAAGATTTTTGTTTGGAGTATGGCGATGTTGCGGGGATGTTCGTTAAAAGAATCGATACAGAAGAAAGCCTTGGAGCAGTGACTATTTACATATAAGCAAAAGCAACGAAAGGAGAATTTAAAGAGGCATGAAAGCAGAGTTTAAAAAGTCTAGGACAGCAGACGGACTGCCGCTGACGTTTGGGAAAATGTACAGTGTGCTGGACTATAAAACAGGACGGCGCGCATGGAAGCTGACGGAAATCAAGGTCAAAAATGATTTAGGGCAGGAACGGTGGTACAAAGCAAATAAATTCAAACTGTTTGCTGAAGCTTCGGAATATTTGAAAGAGCCGATGGCAGCAGGCGCAGGACAAAGCTTGGCGCTGGACGGATCCGGGCTTCATTACGGCGCATAGAAAGGGGTCGGAAGAATGTACGGAAATCTAAAACGAGGGGAAGACACAGAACAGATGGGCGTCATTGACTGGGCAGAATGGAACGCCGGACGCTTCCCTGAACTAAAATTATTATTCCATATCCCAAACGGGGGAAAGAGGGACGCAAGGGAGGCGGCGCGGTTTAAAGCTATGGGCGTGAAGGCGGGCGTGCCCGATCTTTGCCTGCCCGTCCCCATGAACGGCTTCGCGGGCTTATATATCGAGATGAAATACGGCAGAAACAAGCCGACAGAGCACCAAAAAGAATGGATCAAGGCATTAAATGAACAGGGCTACAAAGTCACGGTATGCTATAGCGGGGCAGAAGCAACGCAGGAATTAGAAAACTATTTGCGGGGGATGCGGACAACATATCTACGGTACCAGAAGTGACGTAAAAATGATAAAAGCGACACTGGCAGCACAAAGATAAAAACGAAGTCTGCAAATAAAAAGTCAAGCAGAAATTTTTGAACATTGAAAATTTTATACAG
>JAMPEH010000092.1 GCA_023665245.1 Muribaculaceae bacterium | reverse complement strand
GATCATCAGCGAGATGCCGGAGGAAATCAAGTCGCAGTCCCAGATTGACGACAGCGCTGATACACTGCAGCGGCTCCTGTCGGAGATCAGCACCGTGAAAAATAACGGAATCTCACCGCAGGAAATCAAGAGCACCACCGTGTCACAGGCGGAGTTTGAATACATTTTTCAAATCTATAAGCAGGAGATGAACCGCAATAAACTGATTGATTTCGACGATATGGTGCTCCTGTGCCGTGACTTGCTCGTCTCCCGGCCGGATACGCTGAAAGCGTGGCAGGAGCGCTTTCAGTACATCCTTGTCGATGAATTTCAGGACATATGTCCCCTGCAGTATGAGGTGGTCAGACTGCTTGCGGCACCGCAGAACAATCTGTTTATCGTGGGTGACGACGACCAGTCCATCTACGGTTTTCGCGGCTCGAGGCCAGAGATTATGCTGAATTTTACGAAGGACTATCCGAATGCGAGACAGGTGCTCCTCGATGTGAATTACAGGAGTAAGAAGGATATCGTCGATGTGGCCGGGAAACTGATTGCCCACAACAAGACGCGTTTCGCAAAGAAAGTCAGGACGCAGAACCAAGAGCTCGGCGGCGTGAAGATTTATTCTTTTCACTCCAAACTGAAACAGGCAGAGAATATCGCGCAGCTGATCAGACAGTATATGACGCAGCCCGGAGCCAGATACAGCGATATCGCCATTCTATACCGCACGAACAACCACACGGTTTACACGGCGGACCGGTTAATGAGGGAGGGGATTCCTTTTACGATGAAGGAGAAGCCCAAGAACATCTATGACAGCGCTGTGGCGAAGGATATCGTCGCCTACATGCGGTACGCCATGAACGAGGACAGCGTTGATGATTTCCTGCGCATCATGAACAAGCCGGTGCGGTACATCAAGAGGATTACTGTGCCGCGAAAGCCTTTTCCGATGCGGGAGTTGATAGAAAACAACCGGTCGACGGGATATGTCATACAGAATATCGTTGATCTGTATGATCATTTGCATTTTATCCGGCAACTGAACCCTTTTTCCGCGGTCAATTACATCCGCAAGGGCGTGGGATACGATACGTTTCTGAAGAAACAGGCGGCGGAGCAGGGCAGGGATCTGTCAAAGGACGTCGAGGAGTTGGATGAATTGATGCAGCTTGCAAAGGGCTTTGAGACGATTCCGGAGTGGCTGGAACAGATACAGAATTATGATGCAATATTGCAGGAGATTGCGCGGCAGGAGAGCAGGCAGAAGCAGTCGGACACGGACGCGGTCAGCATGGTGACAATGCATGCCTCCAAGGGACTGGAGTGGAAAGTGGTGGTACTTCCCGATGTGAACGAGGGTGTCATTCCGCACAAAAAGGCGGTCAGTGACAGTGAGCTCGAGGAGGAGCGCAGGATGTTCTATGTGGCGATGACGCGGGCAAAGGAGCATCTTTTCATATTCTATATACAGGAAAAGGAGGCAGGAAACCTCCTGCCTTCCCGTTTTCTTGATGAGATTATGACTCCCCTTTAGCGCTGTTGATCAGATCCTTGAGGTCAATGGCCTTGTCCTTGAGCCGCGGGCTGGTGCTCCGGTTGGACACAACACCGGATAAATACTGCATTGCGAGCTGATAGTCACCCTTTTTGTATGCCAGATAGGACAGCAGATAATCGAGGGTGGTTTCGTTCATGCCAGCAATGGGGTAATTCTCATGCGTACGAGCCTTGGAGAGATGGTCAAAACATTTCAGCGCCGCATTTTCTGCCTCCTTGAGATAGAGCTCTTTTTTGGCTTCATCCTCGGAAACTTCCTCGGCCATGGCCTGATATAACCAGCTTATTTTGAGGAGAACGCATCCGATCTCGCTGTCCTTGGCTCCTTTTGTGACTGTGCACAACAGTGCCATCTTCATGCGGCTGATGGCAACCTCTGTCGTGTAGAAATCGCAGGGTACTTCCTCGTGTGATTTGTAGTTGGACTGTATCTTGTCGTGAATGATATTGCACTGTGTCGCTGTTATGTTGCTGAAATATTGGGTTAGGGCAGCATACCCACAGTTAGGACAGCATACAGCTTCGTATTTCGTGATATTGATATTGCTGTAGATCGGTCTCAGGTCAGCCTTGGTGTCGACAAAGCGCGCTGTGTTGGATTTCACAGCCTTGGCGCGGATCTGCTTGTCGCAGACCGGACAGGTGTACCTCTTGTCTATGAGTAACGTTTTTTCATTTGTTTCCATGGTATTGATTCCCCCTATTTATTCTTCATTTTTTTCATCGACGATCTCATCAAACTCGACATTGTCAAGGTATTCGTCAAAAGCGTCTGAGACATTGTCGTACTCTTCGTCATCGTCGATGTAGGTCAGTTTGGGTTCCGCGTCAGGATCATTTTCGTCCTCTTCATATTGATAGAACCATACTTCACCGTCATCGTTGTTTCCGTCCTCATCAAGCGGGAGCAGGGCAATGTAGTCTTTTTTATCAACAGTCAGGATTGTGATGATCGCGCAGTTGACAGTCTGTCCATCCTCAAGCTCGAGCTCGACTGTCATTTCCTCATCATCGTAACCGTTTGTGTTCTTGTCTGCCATCGTTGCGTGTACCAAACCTTTCATTAATTATACATTATAGTAAATGACATTTGTCGTTTGCTATAATGTGCAGTTATACGGCTGCCAATACTTATATCTTAACCAAATTGTATGGACAAATCAAGAATATTTTGAAAATTCATGCGAAATTGTGTTAAAAGTATGATATAGCCGCTTCCGATGGTTGTGGCATGAGGACAAATTTGGTAATACAGCGCGAATTACTTGACACAAGGTATAAAATGCGAGTATTATAGCTATATAAGTATTGATTTGTCATATAGACATCCGGCTTGGACAGGTCGCTTTTGGGCAGGTATCTTGTGATAAGGGCGTGCTAGCTGCCCTGTTTGCTAATAGTAAGGAACTGGAATGGAAATCAGAACAGATAAGAAGATTATCAACTATATAAGGAAAAAAATAAAAGATTCCCACAATATCGTAGCAGTGTTGGGGATTGAGATGCTTGTGGAGGGCGGAGGGACAGATCTTGATTCCAATGATGAGAATTACCGCATTGAGGAGGAGTACGGATTCTGCCCCGAGGACATGCTCTCGACGAGTTTTTTCAACGCTAAGGTGGAAAAATTTTACCGTTTTTATAAAAACGAGGTTCTCGCAATGCGGCAGCATTCCACAACCGCCTACGAAGCCCTGATAAAGCTTCAGGCACAGGGGAAACTCTCCGCAGTGATCTGTCAGAATTTCCATGGGATTCCACAGGATGTAACTCTAAAAAATGTCATCGATCTCAACGGGAATATCAATATCAATCACTGTCCGCACTGTGACAAGGATTTTGATATCCAATATATTATCAATGCAAAGGGCATTCCACAGTGCGACCGTTGCAATATGGCGATCAGACCCGGGATACGTCTGGTCGGGGAGCGCGTGGACGCGGAGCTTATGACCAAGGCGGCGATGGCATGCGATGCGGCGGATGTCCTGTTGATTTTGGGCAAAAATATGTACCATGACAGACTGGAGTACAGCGCGGCGCCGGAACAGGAGCAGCTCAAGGTACTCTTTACCAAAAATGAATTTGAGCGCAACGGCAAAGTTGATTTCATCATCAGAGACGATATTTGTAAAGTCCTACCTCTTATTGTCGATTAAACACAACAACAAACAGTGAGGTTTTATGAAGAAGATAAAAATTAATAGTGGACAACCATACCCTTTAGGCGCCTCTGTCCGGGAGGCAGGTATCAATTTTTCCATGGTGAATGCTTCCGACAAAGAGTGCGGAATCATTTTCTACCGGAAGGGCATTGAGCAAAAGGAACGGATTATCTTTGACCAGAAGCACAGAATTGGAAATATCTGTTGTGCCCTGGTCGAGGGAATCAATGCAAGTGACTGTGAGTATAATTTTTTCATCGGGGATGAGGTGTTCGTCGATCCCTATGCCAAAAAGATTGCCGGAAATGAGAAGTGGCGTTCGGGCGAGTTTGTGCGTCCTCTGTTGCGTGGCGGTTTTGACGGCGGTGTCTATGACTGGCAGGATACCGCGCCGTTGCATATTCCCTATCACGAGAGCATCATGTACTGTCTCAATGTCAGGAGTTTTACGAGACATCCCTCCTCAAAAGTGAAGAAAAAAGGAACCTTTGAGGGACTGATGGAAAAAATTCCGTATCTGAAAGAGCTGGGGATCAACGCGGTGGAACTGATGCCGGCTTACGAGTACGAGGAGTGTGAGTGGGACAGCACAGATGTCACTACCAAGACACAGATCGAATATCAGGTGAATCACATTGATGAGGAGCTGCCGTTGGACGAGGAGCCGCAGAGGGCAAGGCGGTTGAACTGTTGGGGTTACAAAGAGGCTTTCTATTTTGCGCCGAAGGCATCCTACGCGGCGGGCGACAATCCATGTGAAGCGTTTCGGCGCATGGTGCGCGAGCTTCACAAGAACGGCATCGAAGTGATCATGCAGTTCTATTTCCCGGATGACGTGAAACAGGGATATATCCTCGAGATTATCAAGTATTGGGTTTTGGCGTACCAGATTGATGGCGTACACCTCAAGGGCAGCAGACTGCCTATGACACTGATTGCAACAGAGCCTCTTCTGGCAAACACCAAGATCCTGTGCGAGGATTTTTACCTGCATGAGATTTATCCGAATGATACGAAGCCGCACAGTAAAGTACTGGGGTATTACAGAGACGAATATATGTACGACATGCGCAAGTATCTCAAAGGCGATCAGGACATGCTCAAGAGTTTTCTGCATCACATGAGAAATACCAATCCACAGTGCGGCGTTGTCAACTATATCACAAATTACTATGGATTTACTTTAAATGATCTGGTTTCCTATGAAAAGAAGCACAACGAACCGAATGGCGAGAACAACACGGACGGAACAGATTACAATTTCAGTTGGAACTGTGGCGTTGAGGGACCGTCGCGCAAAAAGGCAATCAATCAGCTCAGGCACAAGCAGATTAAGAATGCGCTGAGTTTTCTGTTCACAGCGCAGGGGACGCCGCTGTTGTATGCGGGGGACGAGTTTGGAAACAGTCAGGATGGCAATAATAACTGCTATTGCCAGGACAATGAGACTGGATGGGTTGACTGGCGGGGACTTGCCCGGAATCAGGATTTGTTTACATACGTGAGGGAACTGATTGCTTTTCGGAAGCAACACAGCATTCTCCATTTGGACGATGGCCTCACGACGCTTGACAGGTACGGGTATGGTTATCCGGACCTCTCCTACCATGCGGAGGAAGCGTGGAAGGCGCAGCGGGAGAACTACAGCAGGCATATCGGCATCCTATATTGCGGACAAAATGATGCGCGTGAGAGTGATTATATCTATATTGCATACAACATGCACTGGAATTCCCATCGCTTTGCACTGCCATCCATCGCAAACCACAAGTGGGTTTCCGCGCTCAGCACAGAGGCGAACAGCATCGTGTATGACGAGGAGAAAAATATGGAGTATATCGATGCCGCGCCGAGAAGTGTCTCCATTTTAATCGGAAAAAAGTTGACGGAAGCGGAGAGAAAACAGAAAGCTGCAATGCAGAACAAAAAAGTGACCTCCCTGCCGGAAAGCGATGCGGCAAATCCTGTAATGAAACGGAGTCAGAAGAGGTGACCAGCAGTGCATATTTGGAAACATTTTAAGACAATTACACACCACAAGATGATGGTGATGCGGGGATGTTTTGCTGTCGGTCTGTATTGGCAGGGACTGGTGCATGACTTGTCCAAGTATATGCCAAGTGAATTTATTGTCGGTGCAAAGTATTATCAGGGAACGCAGAGTCCTAACAATGCGGAGCGAAAACAGAAAGGCTACTCGTCGGCGTGGCTGCACCACAAGGGGAGAAATAAGCACCACTACGAGTACTGGATGGACTACAGTGCGCACGCCGGGGAGGGGATTATTCCGGCGAAAATGCCGGACCGGTACGTGATTGAAATGTTTATCGACCGGATAGCGGCCTCCAAAAATTACAACAGGAAAAATTACACGGACGATATGCCGCTGAAATATTATCTGAGCGGAAATAAAAAATCCGCAGACTTTATCCACCCGGACACGAGAAGAAAGCTTGAAATGCTGTTACGCATGCTGGCGGACAAGGGCGAGGACTATACGATGCGCTACATCCGCAAAAAAATTGTTCCCCGGATAAGAAAACGGAAATAGTAACCGAAATGAAAGCTCCTCATATATTAAGTATTAGAAAAAGTGCTTGATGCATGAGGAGTTGTTTTTATGAATTGTTGGTTTTGGATTATTTTACTGTGGTGCTGCTTTGGAAATGGCAGTCAGCGGAGCAGTTGCGGGTGCACTTGTGACAGCGATAACGATTCGTCCGGCTGCAGCCCCGTATTCCCGACACCGGTCGTTCCTCCCTGTCCGTCACCAAACAGCGGATGCGGGTGTGGCAATGAGGTGATACAGCCGCGCGGTTTTGCCGGGTTTGGCGACAACAACAATACCTGTGGTTGTGAGGAAAAAGAGGATTAATGTTCCTTTAACCGACGAAACGCGCAGCAATGCTGCGCGTTTATAATGCACAGAAGTGCATGTTGTTTCGCAACGTGTATTTCTCACAATAAATAGCGGAGGAGCGTTCTTCTACACAATTGTAAGGTGGAATAGATCATAGTAAACATTAGTGCTGATAGGGAGTAGATCATGGTAAGCATTGGTGCTGATAGGGAGTAGATCATGGTAAACATTCGTAATACTATGGGGTAGATTATGGCAAACGTTAATGATGATATCAGACAAAGGGTAAACCGCAGGGAGATATACCGGTATCTTGGATATGGCGCAAAGACACCGGATGACAAGGTTGATGCCATGATAGCAGAAGTCCTTGACTGTCTGCTCAGCGCGATAAAGCCCAGAAATATCTATAAAATATACACCTGCAGCGCCTCGGAGACCGTTGTCGTTTTAAAGGGGGAGAATAGGACGCTCGCCTTTGAGAGCCGGAACCTGGCAAAAAATTTGGCACAGTGCGATAAGGTGGTATTGATTGCGGCGACATTGGGGCTTGAGGCGGACAAGCTCCTGCAGAAATACGAGATATTAAACATGACAAAAGCGACGATCACGCAGGCGTGCGGCGCAGCGTGCATTGAGGCATACTGTAATCTCCTGCAGGAACAAATCTGCAGCGAGATGTCAACAGAGGACGATCCGCTATATTTGCGACCGCGTTTCAGCCCGGGATATGGGGACCTGCCGCTGCATTACCAGAAAGTAATCTTTGACGAGTTAGAGTGTACAAAGCGTATAGGGCTCACGCTGACGGAAAGCCTGCTGATGTATCCAACAAAAAGTGTGAGTGCGTTTATAGGGCTGACCGCTAATCCGCAGAGTTGTCATATTGGCAAATGCAACGATTGTTCCAACGCAGATTGCGAGTTTCGTGAAAAATGAGTTCGGATTGTAATAGGAGAATACAATATTTTGGAAAGATTTCACAGAATATTTTATGCTAACTAATATACATGACATGGGAAGAATACTGAATGAAGCGGGGAAAAATGAAGATGGTTTTGAAGTGTATGATTGGGCTTTTTTAATTCGTGCTTTGCTAAAAATGCAGAGTTAAGGAGTTGTGCAATTGGAATTTATATAATAAAGTGTGTGAATTATATAAATTGTCAAAATACCAAGTACGCATTATTTTGGGTATGGATCTTAGAGTGATGAAATTAACTATTTCTTTTGACGAAAGAGATGGTTAATTTATTCTAATTAATAATCAGAATAGAAAGCAGGTGACAAGTATGCCGGAGCATCAGACTATAGAATGGAAAGAATCGTGGCATGACGAGTTTTTAGAATGGATTTGCGGATATGCAAACGCTTATGGCGGTACACTCTATGTTGGCAAAAATGACAACGGAGATGTTGTTGGAATCAGTGATAAAGACAGGAAAAAACTGTTGTAGTCAATTCC
>JAMPEH010000091.1 GCA_023665245.1 Muribaculaceae bacterium | reverse complement strand
AAAATACTTTGACAAAAGGCAAAAAAGGGATATGATAAGAAAGACGGCGGTTTTTGGTGTGTTTTTGCTGTGCGCCTTCTCGGCGGTGAAGCTGGTGTCGCTGGCGCGTCATATGTATGGGGAGTCGGGGCAACAGGCGTATGTATGGCAGCAGGATTACGGAAGTTATGAACTGGAAAGCTATGAGACGGGGGGCGTCACATTTTATTATCCCGTACGGGGCGACAGGACGGGGTACGACCATTTTCCGTCGGTTCCGCGGCAGATGCAGATTTTTTTCAGGGGAGAGTCAATTAGGGAAGGTTTTTATCCAACGCAGGAAAGGAATGGGGACAAATGAGCAGAGGGTGTTGTGCCGCAGACAGTGCCTGCAGATGCTGATCTGGCGGCGCTTTCGGCATTGATTCAGGATGGAAATTTTGTAATGCCGGACGTATGATTGTGGGCAAGGAGAGGCTTGCAGTATTTATATTACTGATCAGGCGGATGAGGAGATTGTAATGAAAAAGTTAAGGTGTGCGTTGGGCAGATATTCGGTCGAGTTGATGGTGGGGATGTATCTGATATACTCGCTCTACATTAACAGGGCTGATGCGATATACGGGTATGTCAACGCATGGTATGTCATAAACTATTCCTACGGATTTGGCTCCAGGCTGCTGGTCGGGAGTCTGGTCAGCCTGCTTACGGGCGGCTTTGTCACAAAGACATTTGCCTACAATTTTGTGTTGGCGGCATTGGGTACCATATGTATTTTGTTGGCATTGGTCATCGGCAGTGTTTATAAAAAAATGCCCGACAGGCAGTCAAAAGCTGCAGTATTGTTTTTGGCGGTGTTTTATCTGATGTCGCCCGCATCCCCGGAATATCTTTGGACCGCGGAGAACATGGGAAGACTGGATACATATTTATTTCTTCTGTCACTGGTTGCCATTATAGTATTTTTCCACATAAAAGACATGAGGGTGAGGTATGTGCTGTTTGCGGCGCTGGGATGCCTGTGCATATTGATCCATCAGGCATATGTCTTTCTGTTCTTCCCGCTCGTGCTTGTGATGATGATTGAGGATATCTGGGACAATGATAAAAAGAGGCGGTATATTTTTTGCGGGATCTTTGTATTAGCGGTGGTCGGGATTGTTTTCCTGATCATGCAGTTTACATCCGGGATATATTATGACAATCTTGAACTGCTGATGGAAGACCTCAATTCGCGTGCGGATTTCCTGGTTGACGAAGGACCGATGGAGGCGGAATATTTTTGGACGATTGTTGAGAATTTCACGAACAATATGGTTCCGGAGATTCCGCACCATCTGAAATATGGTTTCATGCTTGTCTGCATGCTCAGTCCGGTGTGGGTGACATATTTGTGGATCTGGATTCATGCGGTCCGGCATAGCCGGAAGAAAGATGAGAAAGTGAAGTATGTTCTGATGCTGATGACAAATCTTGCGTTTGTGCCGGTGTTTGCACTCATGAACGACTGGGGGCGCTGGTTTGCCGCGCTGTTCATCGTGGGGTTTCTTGACATATTGGTTTTGGCATGGAAGCGCGATGAGGGAATCAGGGACTCGCTGAAAACACTGGGAGGGGGTATCGTGGAAAACCCGGCACCGTATATCCTTCTGGTTTTGTACATCAGCACATTTGAAAAGTTTGAGGGGTTAAATTTTCCGGAGCAGGTTACGTCATTTTACTATACGACATATGACATAAAATGCTGGCTGCTGGATCTTTTCAGATAGGGATCGGTAAACCTGGGAGAGGAGGGTTAAAAATAAAATCAAGAGATATCATTAAAAACTGGGGGTTGGAAACAGCGGCGTTTGTCTATTATTGGATCATGGCATTATACAAGCTCACCGAGGCGCCAATCTGGCAGGATGAGTCGATGGAGTTTTACTGCTCCATCCCTGTCAGGGGTGCTATCCGGGGGGTAACAAAGTATGCCACCATGTATGAGCGGATGGCTCATATCCAGCAGCAGCCGCCGTTGTATAACTGGGTGATGTGCCTGTGGCTCCAGGTCAGCGAAGGGGAGTGGTGGTACCGCTTTTCCAGTGTTGTGTTTGGTTTTGTTGCCGCCGTGGGACTTTACACTGTCATAAAAAAACTCTGTGACCGCTACCTGGCGGCTTTTTGCGTTGTGATTTATTCCAGCATTTACATCCTGATGTACTATATCAAGGAAGCATCGGAGTATTCCATGCTGGTCATGTTTCTGTTCTGGCTGGTCTATGTGTGGGTCCTCATCTGCGAGCGGATGGACGCCAGGCGGATACTGGCGTTTACGGCGCTCTGCGTCCTGTCAGTGTTCACGCATTATGGCGCGGTGTTTGTTGTTGTGCCGTTTGGGATCAGCGTGCTTGCGATGGCTGCGCGGAGGAAGGACTGGAAAAGCTTTCGGCTGGGGCTCGGACTGGATGTTGCGGCGGGGGGGATTGGCGGTTTTGTGTTGTTGTATTTTTTCCTGATTCCGCAGTCCGCGAACGGGGTGTCGACACTTTTCTCGGAAAAGCAGATCATGATAGAGAAAGGGAACATTGTCTATGACTTCCTGTACAGTCTCATGTGGGTGTTCAAGTGGAGCACGATCGACATTGACAGGGACTGGGAGAAGATCTGGTGGCTGATCATTGCGGCGATGATTGTGATTGCGCTGATCATTGTGTTTGTGGCAGTAAGGAGCAGGCGCGGTGTGCTCCGGAATTACCTGTACTGTAACATTGCCGTCTATCTGGTCTATTATGTTGTCACGAAGCTAAACCTTTACGCTTACGGATGGTACGGAAACCGTTACAACATGTTCCTGTTCCCGCTGTGGTTTGTGCTGGTCGCGGTTTTTCTGTACGAGTTTGTGATGCTCCTGCGGCAGTGCGGCGTCAGGTTTCTGTCGGGGCGCGGGGCGCGGATTGTGCAGACCATGCTTGTGCTTGCCGGGGTCGTGTACTGTGTTTACGGAGATTACCGCATCAGCAATCACTGGTGGAAGATGGACCTGCGTGCGGTGGTGGCCGGGTGGTATGCGCTGGATGGGTATGAGGTTCCGACACTGCTCGACTTCCATCAGCGCTACGGATTTACGTACTATTTCACGCATAATGAAAGGTACGATGAGTCGCAGTGGGGAAAAATTATCTATAATGATGAGATTGAACCGTATGATGCGGATAGCGGGACGCAGGTGTGGAAAGATTATTTACAGAGGGCATATGACGGCGGCGTTCCGGATGAACTGTATCTGGTGACAGGGCAGTGGAATGATTTTGTGAACGCTTTTGTGGAGATGGGATATGAGGTGGAGCCGGTTGTGGACACGACGGCGAAGCTTTATCATGTCCGGCGGGCAGGATAAGCCCCGGGAGTTGTCAGCGGTGAAAGGCGGAGGGCTGTATGGTTATCATACATGTCATGGGAGGGCTTGGAAACCAGCTCTACCAGTATGCTTTATATGAAAAATTCAAATTCCTCGGAAAAGAGGCGAAGCTTGACCTGTATGCCTACAAGGATGCGGCGGGGGAGGACAGGGAATGGCGCGCACTGGAGCTGGAGTGGCTGGACGCGCTGCGCTATGAGGTCTGCACGGCGGAGGAGAGGCGGCTTTTCCTGGACAACGGCGGGAAGTTTGCGGACAGGGTGCGCAGGAAGCTCACGGGCAGGCGGGATAGGACGGTAAGGGAAACCGCGGACTATATGCCTGAAATCTTTGCGATGGACAATGTGTATCTCTATGGTTTCTGGGAAAGCGAGCGGTATTATACGGATATAATAGGATTGTTGCAGGAGAAGATCAGGTTTCCTGAGAGCCGCAACCCGCGCAACCAGGAGACCATTGAGGCGATGGGGCGCGGGAACGCGGTGGGCATACACATCCGGCGCAAGGACTACCTCACGGTGGCGGATGGGAAGCGGTACATGGGAATCTGTACGGACGCATACTACGCCCGCGCCGTGGAGTATGTCTCGGAGCGGGTTGAGAATCCTGTGTTCTACATTTTTTCGGACGATATAGCCTACGCAAGGACACATTTTGACAAGGGGAATATGTTTGTCGTGGACTGGAACACGGGCAGGGAGAGCCTGCACGACATGGAGCTGATGAGCCGCTGCCGGCACAATATCTGTGCGAACAGCACGTTCAGCATCTGGGGGGCGCGGCTGAACCGCAATCCCGGCAAGATCGTGATACGTCCGCTCCGCCACGACAATTATGAAACCGCGGATGCTGAAACCGTGCGGGGGAACTGGCCGGGATGGGTATTGATTGACGCGGCGGGAGCGTGTGTATGATATGATGGCGGTGAATGACAAACAGAATAAGGAAGGCGGCCTGATCTCCGTTATAGTGCCTGTGTACAATGTGGAACAGTACCTTGACCGGTGTATGGAGTCCCTGCTGCGGCAGACCTACCGCAATCTCGAGATCATCCTTGTGGATGACGGTTCCACCGATTCCTCAGCTGCGATGTGCGACGCGTATGCGGAAAAGGACAGGCGGGTCAGGGTGGTCCACAAGCCCAACGGCGGGCTCTCGGACGCGAGGAACGCAGGGCTTAAAATGGTGACGGGCGATTATATCGGATATGTTGACAGCGATGACTGGGTTGAGCCGGATATGTACGCGCGGCTGTACCAGGCATGTGCCGGGCAGGACGCGCAGCTTGCGGTGTGCAGGTATTTCAGTGAGTACAGGGACCGGACGGTGTCGGGCGGAAACGGCAGTGTCGTGCCGCTCTCGCGGGAGGAGCTCCTGAAAATCTATATCGGAGGGCACGACGGATATGTCATCTACAATTCCGTCTGGAGTAAGCTCTTTAAGCGGGATCTGGTCAGGGGGATGGAGTTCCCGGCGGGAAGGAACTCGGAGGATATCATGTACACGACACGCGCTTTCTGTAAGCTGGAGCGGGCGGTGTACCTCGACCAGTGCCTGTACCATTATGTGCTTGACCGGGAGGGGAGTATCATGAATGTGGCGCGCGGGGAGCGGATGTTCCGCGACGAGATCCCGTTCTGGCGGGAACATGTTGCGTGCATCAGGGAGATGGTTTCGCCACAGATGGCGGATCTGGCGGGATACCATTTTCAGAGACGGCTGTTATTTTATTATGCTGACGCCAGAAACCAGGGAAACAGGGAAATGGCGGCAGGGCTTGTCGCGGAGATCAGGAAGGACAAGGCCGAGATGGACAGGATTTATGGCAGCGGGATCGCATCGGAGGGTGACAGGATGCGCAGGAAGCTTTTTTTCTTATCCCCGCCGCTCTACGCGGCCATTGTGTGGCTGTATGACCGGGCCGTGGTTCCGCTGAGACAGCGGGGGTGATTTGACGACGGCTGTTATGAATACGAAACTTGGGGAGCGGTTATGCTTTTTAATTCATATATATTTGTGTTTCTGTTTTTCCCGCTGGCGGTGGCAGGGTACTACTGGCTGCATCACCTGAACCGGGAAAAGGCGGCGCTTGGGTATCTGGTTCTGATGTCCATGGTGTTTTATGGATACAACAGTGTGCAGTACCTTGTGATGCTTGCGGGGAGCATCCTGGCCAATTACGCCATTGTCTGGCTGATGGACAAAAGCGGCAGCGCGGTGCGGCGGAGGCTGCTCCTGCTCCTTGGGATGCTCTGTAATCTGGGGATTTTGTTCTGTTTTAAATACTTTGACTTCTTTATCGGGAATGTCAATGCTGTGCTGGGGACAGAGTATCCGTTCTGGGGACTGGCGCTTCCCCTGGGGATCAGTTTTTATACCTTTCAGCAGCTGTCGTATGTCATCGATTCTTACAGGGGGGACTGCGGGCGGTACAGCCTGCTGGAATACGCGGCGTATGTGTCCTTTTTCCCACAGCTGGTCGCGGGACCGATCGTCTACCACGATGAGCTGATCCCGCAGCTCCGTGCGGGGGAGAACCACCATGTCCGGTATGAAAACCTGTGCAAGGGCGTGTATGCCTTTGCGTTGGGCATGGCAAAGAAGGTGCTGGCCGCGGATACCTTGTCAAAGGTAGTGGTGGCCGGTTATGCTGATGTGAACGCGCTCAACAGTGTCAGCACGGTGTTGGTGATGGTCTGTTATTCCCTGCAGATTTATTTTGATTTCAGCGGATACTGTGACATGGCGTACGGTATTGGCTTTATGTTCAATGTGGAGCTGCCGGTCAATTTCAATTCCCCGTACAAGGCGGCGTCCGTCAGGGAGTTCTGGGACAGGTGGCATATGACGCTGACACGGTTTTTCACGAAATATGTCTATATTCCACTGGGGGGCAGCAGGAGGGGAAAGGTGCGGACTTATGTAAATGTTATGACCGTGTTCCTGGTGAGCGGGATCTGGCATGGGGCAAACTGGACGTTCATCCTGTGGGGCGCCATAAACGGGCTTGGAAATCTTTTTGACCGCCTGTTTGATCGCTTTTTATGCAAAATACCACGCGTTATAAGAACGGCCGTTACCTTTGGGTTATGCACAGTTGCGTGGAGTATGTTCCGCGCGGAGTCCGTGGGGCAGGGACTGCGGATGATCGAAAATCTGGGAGTGTATGGCGACGGGAAGCTCAATACCGGATTGACAGAGGCTTTTGACAGGATTCTTGAGGTGCGGCTGCTTGCCCGGCTGGGACTGGGGGGACTGGCACAGTCGTGTCCGTGGCTGTTGCCGGCGGCGTCCGTTTTCATCCTGACACTGGCCTGCATGCTCATGCGCAACACGCAGGAGAAGGTGAATGACGGCAGATACGGCGCCGGGCGCATCGCGGTCACAGTCGGGCTGCTGATATGGAGCGTGCTCTCGCTTTCGGATGTCAGTGAATTTTTGTATTTTAATTTCTGATACAGGAGGTGGCGTGGCCATGAATGCGAAAAGGTGGTTTACCGCATGTATGACAGCGCTGGCGGGAAGCATTCTGCTGCTGCTGTTGGTATTCTGGATCTTTGACCCGTATTTTCATTATCACAAACCGTTTTCGTTCATCTCCTACCGGTTGTACGACGAGCGGTATATCAACGACGGAATCTCAAGGCATTTTGACTATGACGCGCTCATCACGGGAACGTCGATGGCGCAGAATTTCAAGACGAGCGAGGCGGATGTCCTGTTTGGGGTGAAATCGGTGAAAGAGACTTTTTCGGGGGCGGACTACAAGGAACTTTCGGAGAACCTCGGGAGGGCGCTCAGGCGGAACGCGAATTTGAGGACGGTCATCTGGACAATGGACGCCAACGCGATCCTCCGCGACCGGGATTACAGGGCGTATAACGAGTATCCGGAATATCTCTATGACGACAATCCATGGAACGATGTGGGTTATGTGTTCAACAAGGAGGTCTGGTACCACGGCGTGCTCAACAACCTGCTGATGACGCTCACGGGGCAGCCGAGCACTACCTTTGACGAATATTCCGCGTCGGAGAAGGAGACTGGTTACAAGTATGTGATGGCGACATATGACCGCTGGGAGGAGAAAGCGCCGGAGGCGCCGCCGCTCTCGGATGCGGACGCGGAGATGGTGCGGGGAAATATACAGCAGAACTTTGTTGACCTTGTGGGACAGTACCCGGACACGACATTCTATATTTTCTATACGCCGTATAGTATCTGCTGGTGGGATTTCATGAACCAGGAGGGCATGATCAACTATTACCTTGACGCGGAACTGATCACGACGGAGATGCTTTTGGAATGTCCGAACGTAAAACTATATAATTTTCATGACAAATATGATATAATAACAAATCTGGACAACTACAGGGATAAGGAACACTATGCGGCCCATGTCAATTCCATGATATTGGAGTGGATGGCCGCGGGGGACGGTCTTGTGACAAGAGGGAATTATATGGAGCGCCATAGGCAGGAGAAGCAGTATTACCTGGACTATGACTATGAGGGGATCTTTGCGCAGTAAGGAATTGCGTATATTTACTTATTGACATCGCTATGGAGGAAAGAAATGGATATCATTAAGAAAATGCGGTATGTTCTGGACAGGAGGCAGAAGATACAGATCTGTTTTCTGGGCATACTGATCTTTGTCGGCGGCCTGCTGGAGACCGTGAGCGTGTCCGGTGTGCTCCCTGTTGTGTGGGTGATTATGG
>JAMPEH010000090.1 GCA_023665245.1 Muribaculaceae bacterium | reverse complement strand
TTTGGGACTGATTTTCAACCTTCATTCTCCCAAACTCCCAAGGCACTCCCTAAAAAATAGGGGGTGCTTTTTGAATGACGGACTAAAATGAATGACGGAATGAATTTCTTTATGATTTTATAAATTTTCTTCCAAAATTTTCCTAAAAACTGTTGACAAAATAAAAATTATAAATTATCATATTGGTAAGTAAGCCTAAAGGAGAATAAAGATGGAACGGATAGGCGATAGGATAGCAATATTATTAAAAAGTACGGATTACACACAAAAAGAATTGGCATCAATGGTAGGAGTTACAGAGGCGGCAATGTCGAGATATTTAAGAAATGAAAGAGAACCAAGAATAGAAGTTATAGCAAATTTAGCAACGGCACTTAATACGACATCAGACTATTTGATAAATGGCAGAGAAGATGAAATTACGTATAGTTACATAAAAAACTTGGTTGCACGAGGTAAATCTTCGTGGTCTGAACCAGAAAAGAAAGAATTGTTGAGGTTGCTTTTAAATGATTAAACGCATTGAAGATATAAAAATTTTTGTTGACAATATCGGAGATGATAGAGTTAGTGATATTTATGCGAATGTAATTCGTGGTGTCTTGCTTGAATATACAGAAATGCAATGTACCAAATATGGGATACCTTTGACTCTTATGCAAAGTAAGCCTTTTTGGGATATGACTACTTCGTCATGGGTAAGAATAAATTGTCCTCATTTTATTTGGATTGGTGACGGTAATGCAAAATTGCTGGTTCCTCAATGTTTTGTTGGAGGAATGACATATTCTTGTTCAAAAATGAATAGCAAAGTTATCTTATCTGAGATGGCTCGTGAGGAGTTACAGAATCCTGACTCAAGTATAATAAGGCAACGTAAAGATAGAACCTTGTATGTTACTAAAAAGGATATTCGCCAGCAGCTGGGTAGGAGAAATATTACTTTGAATAAAGAATTTGCGAGGAATTTTGCTTTTAATCATAAAGGTTGTACCGAACAGTTAAGAGCTGAGATGGGCAAGCAAAGGAAAAGAAGGGGGTGCTAATGCAAGCATGAAATTTATTTTTGAATTATTTACTAGTCCATTAGGATTACCTATACCTTGGTATATTGAGTACATAATTTTGTTAGCGGTAAATACAGTAGCTTTCGAATTAGCGTTTGCGGCAGTTGGTAAGTTTTATTCCGGAGAAATAATTCATGGCAGAAAATCAGGTAGCATATTGCATTGGATAATTAGATTTTTTGCATTTTTTGTTTTGTGGGCAATTTTGTATGGGCTTATTTCTTTTATTAAATTATGCATTGCACATTGGGTTATGGTTGTAAGTATAATTGGGGCTTTGTTAGCGATTGTCTTAGCGATATTTATTACAGTAAAGGTTTTGAAAAATAGATAAAGTGAGGTATATAATGGAAAGATTACAAAAAATACTAAAAGCTAAAACATATTTAGAATGTTTGGCTCATTCAATTGATCCTATAACCAAACAAGCGATTGATGATTCAACCTTACAAAAGCAAGAAATCAAAGATACGCTTCAATACATAGTCTCCTTATTGGACGAACTAATAATGAATAATGGGGAAGTTATAAATGTTATTACTCCTATTGAATTTCAAATTGAAAAAATTGATAAAAATCTAATTACAGTTTCAGACCAACCTATTCAAATTAGTGGTTTGGTAAAACGAATCAATAGACAAATAGATAAAACTAAGATGGGATCATTTAAGCAGTCAGTTCTTACCGAATGGCTCTTGCAAAATGGTTATTTAAATAAAGATAAAAAACCCGTTTTAAAAAATGTAATAGTTTACTCGACAACAGAAGCTTCAAATGACATTGGGATTATTGAGCAAGATAGAATTGATGCTGAAACGGGGGAAATAAAAAAGTCTGTCGTGTTAACTAAATTGGCTCAAGAGTTTATAGTGAATAATCTGGAAAATATTATAGGTATTACAGAAGAAATAAAGCCTCCTAAAGATAGTAATAATTATCAAGAATTAAATATGGCTGGACAAAAATGGACTGAACAAGAGCAGGAAACCTTAATTCACGAGTTTACTGAGGAAGAGTTAACGCTAGAACAAATTGCCAGTCTTCATCATAGAAAAGTGGGCGGCATACGTGCGAGATTGAAAAAACTAGGACTGATAGAAGATTAAGAGATAATACATTTCTAATTATCGTAGCTTATCTGTTATGAAACAACGTTTTAATTAGGAATCATGGGCTGATGAGGTGCTTAATGACAAAAAGAAAAAAAATAAGTCAAAATACAGAAAGATTATTGTGGGCTATGAGCGCAGGTAGGTGCGAAAAATGTGGTCGCCTGATATATCAACACCCTTTAAGTAAGATTATTGGAAATTTTGCGCAAATAGCTCATAATTTACCTGTTAGTGATATGGGCCCGCGCTCTGAATATAAACAGATTGACAAAACCAAAAACATAGATGATATTAAAAATTTATTACTTCTTTGTTATGATTGTCATAAGGAAATTGATGAAATACGACCTAATGACTATCCGCCTGTATTATTAAACAGGATGAAGTTAGATTTTGAACAGTTTATTGTCAAAGCAACGAATCTACAAAGAATAATCCCGACAATTGTTTTAAAATACTCTCCCAATTTACACGGGCAGCGCTTATTGGTAACAGGAATACAAAATGCGTTATTTCCTGATAAAGCTATAGAAAAAGAAATAGATCTTACTTTAAAGAACTCATCATTTTTTGTTGGGGATGCTGAATATTGGACCATAGAAGAAGAAAATTTAGTGCGTACATTTAATAGGTGTGTAGAGCCTGAAATCGAAAATTATACCAGGGGATTTTCTAATGTGTCTGTTTTTGCAATAGCACCGATTCCTCTATTAGTTAAACTTGGTGAGCTTTTATCAAATAAGCGTAATATAGATGTTTATCAATTACATAAAGTTCCTCCAACATGGGAGTGGGAAACAAATGGAAATGACATTGATTATCAAATTATGTATCTGCAAGAATTTAGAAATCCGCAAAAAATCATAATTATATTATCTCTTAGTGGCGAAATTAAGAAAGATGAGGTTATGGCTGCTACTTCTTGGGAGAATGCAACTGTAATTGAGATTAAAACGAATTTTAAGCCTTATGATGATTTTTTAAGAAGTAAGCAGCAATTAGAAACATTTATTCGTAGCTATCAAATATTAAGAGAACAATTGCGCAAAATAGGCAATGTAAATACTATGGTGCATGTGTTTGCGGCAGTACCGGTTTCTATTGCGATAGAAATAGGTAGACAGAGGAATGAAACTTTTGATTTGCCGCTAACGATTTATAATTATACAAATGGTGTCTATGAAAAAGCCATTGTGATTGGGGAGAAAAAATGAGTGAATTAATTAATAAATTATTAAGCCAGCTTGCAGATGAAATTGACATTTCGGATAACCAAGAAGGTGTAGTAAGACGTGCTTATAATAGTGTAGCAGATTGGCTTAATCAAAAAGATTCACTGATTGCTAAGCATAAAGTTCATATATTTCCGCAAGGAAGTATAATGTATGGTACTGCCATTAAACCTATCAACGAAGACGATTATGATATTGATTTGGTTTGTGAATTTACTGCTCAAACAGATGATTTGCAACCTAGCTATGTTAAGAAAAGTGTTGGACAACGACTTAAAGAAAATGCTACATATCAAAGAATGATGGAAGAGGAGGGGCGTCGTTGTTGGACACTTCAATATAGTGAGGGGCTAAATTTTCATATGGATATTCTTCCGGCTATTCCATTCCATGAAAAATTTAGAACAGATGGTCGTTTTAAGGAAGCATACAATAGTATAACTAATAACCGCGATTTGGCTCTACTAGCTACCGATAAAAACAAGGAAACAATGCTATACAGTTATATTCCAACTAATCCACGCGGGTATGCAGAATGGTTTAGATCAAGAATGCAAATAGGGCAACGCAAGCTTGTTTTTGACAGTATAGAAAGGATTCCTGAACAACCTCGGCATAAAACGGTTTTACAAAAAGCAGTACAGTTATTAAAGCGATATCGAGATGTAATATTTGAAAACAAAGATGATGGGTTAAAACCTATATCGATGATTATAACTACGCTAGCAGCCAAAAGTTATAACGGAGAAACTAAATTATATGAATTTCTTTGCCACGCCATTGAGAAAATGCCAACATTTATTGAACGTGGTAAAAATAGTGAATATATAATTAGAAACCCAGTAATGAGCAGTGAAAACTTTGCTGATAAATGGAAGGAGAAGCCAGAAAAAGCTAGATCATTCTTTGAATGGATTGAACAAGCGAAAACTGACTTTAATCGTCTTGCTAATATTTCTTCTTATACAGAATTTGACAAGGTTTTGAAAGAGATGTTTTCACAAAAGCCTGTGGATAGACTTATGGAGAGATATAAGACTAATTTACAACAGGAACGTGAAGTTGCGGCAGCTTATAGCATTATTGAAAAGCCAGCTTCAGTAGTTGCACTTGAAAGAGTTAAGCATAGGATAGATCCTCCGTGGGCTTTACCTAGAGGATATCGCGTAAAAATTCAAGCCCAAGTCAGTTACAGTGGCGGGATGTCTTATACAACAATTGAGAGTAATACACTTTTGCCTAAGCATGCTGATTTGCAGTTTTTTCCATTACATAGTATTCCTATGCCATATAAAGTTAAGTGGCAGATAACAAATACAGGTACAGAGGCACAAAGTGCTAATTGCTTGCGTGGAGATATGTTTGAAAATGGTGAATTAACTAGATTAGGCATATTAAGTGGAAAAAAGGAATGTACCGCTTATTCTGGTGTGCATTATGTACAATGTTTTATCATTAAAAATGGAAATCAATGCGTAGGTGTAAGCGAACCGTTTGTTGTAAGAATTCAATAAGAATTCTATCGCAAAAATATATCAATATTTAGGTGACAATAACGGACGAGATAAACGACCGCGAGTTGTTTATGAAAGGGATTGATTATTCGTACTATTACGAAACGGAAGATTAAAATAGTTTTCGTCATTTTAATCGCGTAAAAGACAAAAGATTACAAAAAAATATCACAAACAAATGTTCGTAAACTATTGACATCTGTAAAATTTGTGATATAATGAAGCTATACGATATAGGTCGTATAGTACCCTTAAAGGGTGATAGGTCTGCTGTGGGCGTACGTGGCATTTGCTCACATAAGCAGAAAGTTTTTTGAACGGAAGAAATCCGTTCGTGCCTTAGCTTGCGATTTTTGCGCGAGGTATTTTAGCGTACAAGAAAATTGCGAGCCGTGATAGGCTTTTGTTGCCATACGATTTTTGGCGACAAGATAAGCGCAGCCGGAGTTATCCGAGATTCCTATGAGGCTAGGGTTTCCAAAAAGTATCGTAGAACTTTTTGGGAAGAGGAGCAACCGACCGAAAGGTCTAGCCATTGATTAAATGGCAGATAAAAGGGCGAGTTGCGACGAGTTGAGGGTTAATTTTGTGTTACAATTTTTTAAGTAAACGAGGTTATAATTTGAGTTAAAATCAATAGCAAAATTTTATAGAATGGCTAACCATCATAGAGCTAAAAATAAGCTAAATTCGGTTAGAGTCGGTGATTACGTTGATAGTGTCAGCGACTTTTTTATGTTCTTTTTTGGAAGGGAGGTGGTGCGTATGCGCTGATAAAAAGACTTGCAAGCGGTCTAAAAATGCTTGCGGTAAATAATATTTTAAGGGGGAATTGACGTTATGATTAGTCCACTGAAAGAAAAATAGAGTGGGACGATTTCCCGAAAAGAGGTAGGCAGGATAAGGAAGGTGGGATAAATCCGCACCTTCGAGAGTAAAAAGCGGGAAACCCGCTTTTAGTGTGTCTTGCGACACAAAGGAGTTAATATTTGAAAGAGAAGAAAAATTTAATCGGTGTAGAAAAGCATATTCGCATAACGGATAATGAAATAAGCGAGCAGATAGAGCGCATTATGGAATTACCCGAATATAAGAGCTTCAATAAAGTGATAACCGAAGCGTTGTTCTACGGCGTACCTATGCTGACAGAAAAACTATTCGGAGAAGTAAAACTTGAAGACGCAACACCCAACGCACCGCAAGAAGTACGAGCGTTGGAGGACAAGCATGTTTAGGTGATGATACAGCTCTTAAAAGAAACGGTAATGAACGTGGTTATCAATAAGTCAATTTTATCTTCGCTATTCCACGCACAGGAAAGAACGAATAAAGTTTTGGATACGGATAACGATGGTTTATTCACTAACGGACTTATGAGTGATACGCCAGACTATCTCGCTGACTTTGAAAACGATTTTTTAAAGAAGATGCGAAGATAAATCGTATTAATATTCAAAAAATGCTTGACTCTTTCCGTAAAAACGAGTATAATCGTATTAACATTTTTATATCGGAGGTGTTGGTATGGTTACGGACAAAGAGTTGTTGGCGAAAGCCGAAACAAACGAAGGCTTAACCGTGGACGAGATTAAAAGGTATCAAAAACTTGTAAAACTGCAGAAGCACGTTTACGGCAAGTACGGTACGCTGAAAAAGTTATACTTGCAAGATAAGGGAATAGATTGGACGATTGCAAACCTTCCAGAATATCTGCACGGCGTGGACAAGCAGGCAGAGGATATGTACAATATTCTCTATGCAAAGCTCTCAAATAATCCGTTGTACAAACGGACGGGCGAGTTTATGGAAGATTACCGCAGGTTGACCGTACTGCAACACGCTATCGAAGAAGAAATTTTACAAGAGTTAATCTATACGGAGGAAATCGCATGAAAACACCGAAATCGGAAATTGACAAGCGTTATGAAGAAAAGCACAAAGACGAGCGCAAAGCGGCACACGCCGTGTGGGGAACGTCTATGAACCGCGAAGACTTTGAGGAACTGAACAAGTTTCTCAAAGAAAACCGCATAACAAAAGTCCAGCTCATTTATACGGGCTGGGCGGCATTAAAAGAACAGTATAAAAAACAATAATTTTTCGCAAAAGGAGGAAATGCAATGGAAAGAGAACATAGTATTCAAAGCTATAAGGACGCGGAGTAATTCCGTAATTTAAGTCCGAATAAGGATACTTGAACGAACAAACCAATACAGTACTTACGGCCGACACCGTTAAACAGTTGCTCGAAACGATAAAAAGACAGAACGAGTTATACGAGCAGATGCTGACCGTGTTCGATTCCAAGACAAAAAAGAGTAAGGTTGAAAATCGTCGGAATGGGCTGAAATTCACAAAAAAGGAGATTTCACTTATGCCGACAGCATACAGAAACATTTTTGCGGCGAACGATATGATTATTCACTACCGATTAAGAGCGGACGGCGTGTACGAAGCGCGCTTCCACAGAAAGGGGATAGACATAGAAGTTTCGTCCAAAGATTTAACAAAACTAAAACAAAAATTTATTGACAGACTCAATAACAAGGACGACCCTAAGAAGTCCAAAAAGAAGGAAAAGACGTTTGCCGACTACGCCGACGAGTGGCTGAAAATCAAAAAGGTTACGACGAAGGAATCGACCTATAAGGAATATGTGCGTATGTTAAACCGCGACGTGCTTCCCAAATTCGGGGAGATGACCGCGAAAGAAATCGATAGAAGCACGCTTCAAGATTTTCTTTTGACTTACGTTGATAAAGGCACGCTGCGAATGGCGCACAAGCTGTTCTTGCTGCTTCGCTGTATCTTTGATATGATAGCCGACGACTACGGCATACCCACGCCGATGAAAAAAGTCGTTGTGCCGAACTACGAAAGCAAGAGTGGAGTGGCGTTCACCTACGAGGAAGAGAAACGGCTTGTCAACTATTGCCTTGCAAACCTCAAAAAAGACACCTCTCACGCCTTTCTCGTTCTTATTTACACGGGACTGCGCCGAAGTGAACTTGCAAGCCTGAACATAATTGACGGCACTTGGCTGGAATGCGAAACGAGTAAAGAGCGGATGGGTAAAAACGTAGTAAAGCGCAAAATTCCGTTTACGCCGATGTTCAGGCGCGTTCTGCCGTATATCGACTTCGAAAGGGCAAAGAACGTAAACCTGAGCAGCTTGCAGACGGCAATGAAAAGATTGTTCCCCGAACACCACTCTCACGAACTTCGGCACACGTTTATCAGCCGTTGCAAGGAGAGCGGCGTGCTGAGCGAAGTGGTAAGCCTTTGGGCGGGACACAGTTTAAGCGGAACGATAACGA
>JAMPEH010000008.1:49806-89026 GCA_023665245.1 Muribaculaceae bacterium | reverse complement strand
CGTTTCTTTTACTTCTTTACATGAACAACCGGAAGTACTCGGCGTCAACCACTCGGTTCAACGGAAGAACGATAGTGGACCTGGTGTTACCGTCCAGTCGGCTGATGTTGATGCAGCCTTCGTTGATACTCATGGTGTCGTAGTCCAGATTGAAGGTGTCGCAGATCATAGAGATCTTCTGACGACCAACAGACTCGCTCAGCAGGAAGTCCTTGAAGCTCGGATCGCTGTTGTAGTCGTACGGGATAGCGCACTCGGTCATAGAGTTTGCTTTCTCGACACCCGGGAGCATCGGGAACTCGTTGACGTGCTCACTGCCGTTGACCATGTAGGCCGTCTTGTGGCTCGGGCGGATAACTGTGTCAAAAGTGACCACAGTGTACCCAGGGAGCACAGTTCCGGTCTTGTCGACGCCGCCAACAGCACGGGAGGAAGCCATTGCCGGATACCCAGTCAGGATGCGATCCCGCAGAACATCACCGTATCCGCCAGCGAGGGTTGTGCATTCACCCATAAGGTAGTTGCCGTCCACCCAGTAGCGGTTGATCGTGTTGCAGGCGAGGGTGGGATTGATGGACATCTGGCGAGCCAGTTCGTTTTGGCCCTTCTCAATCATGGGATGGCCGTATTCCGCAGTCCAGGTCCGCATCTTCAGGTCGTGCTGGATCAGGGGGTTGCCATCCAAGGCCTTCATTACGATATCCTTGGTATAGATACGGCCGTTCCAGTTGCGCACGCCAAAGTCCTGAAGGACCTGCTGATAGGTAATTGTGTAGAGTCTTCCACATTCAGCATTGACTACGTTCTCGCTGATGATCTTGCGTTTCTCAGCCGCAAGGTTCTCATCAACCAGCGTATTCTGAATGAGGTAAAAGTCCACGTTCTCACGAAGAATCATTGGTCTGATGCCTCCTTACTATTGTGATTATAGACATGTCACCTGATTCTAACCACATCCAGCATACATATTATATCTGTGAAGATGAAATCTTCAAATACATTCAAAGGAGTAAATAAGTATGACTAAAGAGAACAAGCGTCGTATGAAAAATCAGAACCCTGCAATCACCAAGATCGGGGCCATCGAGGTGGACCCCACGAACATCGACCCCGGCATGAAGGCCTTGTTGCGGCAAACGCGTGATACCATGAGGCTTCTCACCGAGTCTGTTGACGCGGCGTGTGAAACTGTCAAAATTGCAGCCGCAAAACGTCCTATCGTCGACGTAACCGGGGTCGAGGATATTACGAACCTGCGAGTTCTTGGTGCTGAGATGAGATTGGCGCTGGACAGCGGAAATACCGAGAGGCTCAGTAAGCTGATCGATATGCTCCGGAGGTCTGTGAATACTGGTCTGTAAAGGAGGCTATGACAATGCAGATGACAATGCGTGAGCTGTTGACCATAGACAACATCAAGTTCACAGAGTACAAGGTTGATGTCCCCGACGTATCGGAGTCGGATCTTGGACAATCGCACGACATGGTTGATTGTGCCGCTCAGATCATCTCGAAGACGCCGAAACTGGTAGAAACCCTGAAGATCCGCGATATGTCTGAGACTGGTTATTACGATGACCTGGTGCCGTGCGCGGTTGTGGTGCCGGAATGGAGACGATACATCGTGCTGTTTGCTGATAAGAATACGCGGCGCTTGGCGTATATCTCTGCGATTATCGACAATACTGCCATTCATCTCAGAGACCGCAATGATCATCCGGCAGCAATGCACCGGGTAGTGTCCCCTGTGTACACCAGCTACAAATATGATTTCGATGATACTGCCGGAGTGGTTAATATGATTGAATACCACAATGCCCACTGCATCAAATCGTCCAGAATCCACGGAATCATCATACTCCACGACGCGCTTAGGCTCCTTGCGTAATAGCCCAAACATGGGGTGGCGGATTTGTAATGCCGCCACCCCTGGCCGTTTCTTTTCTTTTAATGTAATAACCTATTAGTCGGACACTACTATAATGGCCATTTAAGTAGGGAGGTGCTATTACACAATGCTTCAAAACGTTTTACTGCAAGAAGCAGTAGAATCGAAGACGCTGAAGATTGATCCCATTGTGTCTTCGATCAAGAAGTTGCTGAATACCTGTAAGCTGACGAAGTTCAGATCGGAGGGTCAGTGCTCTAAGTTCTACAGTTCTTTTTTTCTTTGCACGTTGGAGGACGGCCAAACTCCGACGGTAGAACAGTGGGGCACGATTTATACGAATCTTCTGAGCAGCAATTCGTTCTGTGCTGATCTCGCCATGTTCATCGCCCTCTGGCAGCCGGCTGTGTATACCGGCATCTTTTCTCCTTTGTGGGTACTGATTTCTTCGGAGTTGTCCTTTATGAACAAGAACCAGATTCAGTATCTCTCTCAGGTGAAAGCAATGTTGGATATGATTCACATGCGGCTCAACGGTGTCGGCGAGATGGTTAAGGGCCAGATCAATGACCCGAATGCCATCAAGTTTGTGTCTGTGATTGACCAGACGCTCACCAAGTTCACGTTCGATATCAATGCGATGACCCAGAAAGAGATCGAGAAAGCCGTGAAGCCTGAGGATATCGTGTACACAAAGCCGATCGAGGAAGTCCCGCTTTCCGAGGATGCACAGGAGCTGATTGACCTTCTGGAGAACTACGACAGCTGGATCTCCAACCGAGAGCAGGAGCTCCTGGCTGAGGCAGCCGTCATCAATGAGGGCATCGTCAGCAATGCTGTCGAAAAGGCTAAGGCCCTCGCGGTTGCCCATAAGAAGGCCGAGAACGAATTCGATGAGTTCGTTACCCGCAAAGTCAAGAAGATGCGGGAGGAGCGCCGGAACAAGAAACATGCAGAGATGGTCGGTGAGTCTCTCCGAATCAACCGCGAGATCAAGCGACTGCTCCGCACCGGTGCGATTGGCCTGCTCAACCCCGCATGGGCTGCAATCACGTTTATCATTTCGGTGGTATACGATCGTGCAACAGATAAGAGGGATCGCGCTGTCCTGGTTGGTCAGCTGAAAGATGAGCTGGAGATCGTTGAAGAGAAGATTCAGATGGCGGAACGTAACGGTGATGAAAAAGCTCGTATTGAACTGATCCGTTTCCGCCAAAAGCTTCACCGTGAATATGAGCGTATTATGCGAGTTCGCTACGACGCTAATACTCGGGCAAAGATCAACAGTCAGCAGATGAGCTAAGGAAGGAGGAACGTGCATTATGCTGAGTAACCTGTTGCTCCAGCGCATCCTGGATGAAGCCGCGGACGATGAGAAGAAAAAGAAGGACCAGGAAGAGCAGGAGAAAGAGACCAAGGAAAAGGAAACCGAGGAGCCTGAAGAGGAGGAGACCAAAGATGACGCAGACGGAGATAGCGATAACGAAGACAACCCCGACGGAACTGAGGAAAATCCAGAAGAGTCTGATGGAGAAGCCCCCGAAGGAGAGGAACCTCCCGCCGAAGACGGTGAAGCGCCCCCGGAAGGGGAAGAAGGCGGTGCCGAAGGGGATGGCTTAGGCGGAGAAGGTGAAGGTGGAGACGATGGTGGAATGGGTGACTTCTCTATGGATGGGGACGATGCTGAGGAAGATCTCGGCCCCGCTCCTGATGGTCTCCCGGAAGCTGATGACGATGGGAGCGCTGATACGGAAGAGGAAGACCCCGATGGCGAAACCAACATCCAAACCAACATCGTTCAACTGTCCAAGCTTGATCGTGCTCTGGCCAAGAAGACGATCGGCGAGAACTTGGTGAGTCTCCGTTCTACGATCGCAGCGACGCTTGGTGTTATTGACCGTAATGAGGCGGTGCTTGATCCTGATGTGCGTGAGCTGTCCATTGACAAACTGAACAACCTCCATGGTGAATTGGAGTCGTTTATCCTGCACCGGTTTCCCATCCTTAACTACGAGGATAGTCTCACCCAGTATCTCATTTTCACGAAAAAAGTGAATGATGCGATCAATTATGTTAAAACTGACGGGATTAAGAACCGAAAGTCCTAAACATATGAATAAGGGAAACCGCTGGTTTGGTGGAACAACCAGTAACTGGTCCCTACAGCATTCCAGCGAACGCGATAAAATCAACATCAAAATCTGAAAGGAGAATTTGCGATGAATGCTTTGTTTGGCGGTATGAGTAAAAACCGCGACATTAGCGACATCCTCCAGGCTCTGTCTGAGAGCACTATCTGCAACGAGGCGGCCCAGGCCACCAGCGTCCAGTCCATCGAGGTCCAGAACGCTGCTGACCGGATCGCGAAAGTCATGTTCGAGCACTACGTCGGCGACCGCCAGGACGCTCCCTACAAGGATATGGTCACCTCCGATGCCGCCGATGCGGCCCAGCTGTTCAAAAACAGCCTGGTTGAGTATGCGGCTGATGCCAACGCTACTGGCGCTGCCCTGAGCGAGTCCGCCAGCCTGACTCCCAATCTGGTCACCCTGACCGCGTCCATCGCCACCACCATGCGTACTCCCTACGAGGCCGTTGTGCACCGTATGTACGACACCCGTACGCTGGACAAGCAGATGGTCGAAATCGAGGAGGTCATCCCCACCGTCAAGGCTCCCCTGGACGACGTCGAGGAGGATCTGGTTGACGCCCTGGCGCCCTATGCCGAGACTCCCTTCATCGACAAGACCGAGCTGCTGGTGGACACCCTGGTGAACGGCGTTGAGCTCAACGTCAAGGATCTGCCCCTGCTGGCCGGCAAGAATCCTTTGTTCCGGATCAACCGCGATGTCCGTGTGGACCACATCGAGGTTAAGATCGCCGACGAGGTGATTGATCAGAAGGATATCTTCATGGCCAAGGGCGCCACTCCCTACTTCGATGCCAAGAACAACCAGATGACCTGCCTGTTCAACGTCCGCAAGGCCGATGGCACCATCGAGACCGTGGACATCAACGCCGAGATCGACTTCGACAAGTCCACCCTGAAGTACCTGCGCGGCGATCCCCAGGTCACCAAGGTGTACTTCTATGCCACCGTGTCTCACCACGAGCACACCCATCCTATCTACACCAGCTTCCGCAACGGGATGCAGCAGTTCATCGTGCCGACCCGCCCCCACATCGAGGTCAGCCTGACCCAGGAGCAGCGGACCGACATCAGCAACAGCATTCAGCACTTCGCCAACACCGACGTGGTGACTGCCATGACTGAGAGCATCACTGTGATCTCCAGCCGCATGGAGGACCAGCGCCTGAAGCGCGGCCTGGATAAGGGCCATGAGTACGAGGGCAGCTTCCCCTACGAGGCTCCCCCCAACTTCGCTCACGGCAACCTGGAATGGCTGAAGCGCGAGTTCATCCCCTTCCTGGACCTGTGTGCCCTGAAGATGAAGGATCGCTACAACATCACCGACTGCCACTTCCGCGTGGGCGTGTCTCCCTACATCCTGCGGATTCTGGACACCGACTACACCATGGACAAGGCGATGACTGAGGAGAGCCGCGGCGCCGGCGCCATCAACTACAGCATCGGCATCAAGACCTCCACCTCAGTGTTCTACTTCATCTCCAGCCAGCAGTTCGACGACGCTCAGATTCATATGAACCTGATCCCAAACAACTTCAAGATGTCCCAGGTGAAGACCTACAACTACTTCAAGTACAGCTCCTTCCTGACCGACCAGCTGCGGCGCTCTGACAACCACACCATGCCCGCCATCGTGTACAGCGAGCGGAACATGCCCGTGGTGTTCAAGACCCTGGCTACCCGGCTGGAGATCGCCGACATGCCCACCACCAAGACCGACGGCCTGAAGTGGATCAAGCGCGTCCAGGCGTAACGTACACAACTGGCCATCGTATCTCAATATCCTAATTGCCGACTGATTGAGTCCACCCCGGTGTAATAGCCGGGGTGGACTTTTTCTGATTCGATCATTCGATCGGTTATATACTATAACAGTAGACTACAAAAGGAGGAATGCCAAATGGCAGAAGAACTGAAAACCAAACACACCTTTGAGGATCTGGTGAAGGAGCTCGATAAGCTCTGGGAGATGCCTGAAGACACGTTCCATACGTCTGAAGGGAAGGTGTACCTCAACGTCGGCGGCGACAACGAGAAGTATGCGAAGATGCAGGCCCTGTGTGAGCTGGCTGAGTGCCTCTGCGATGACTTCCTGATCACTGACAAGGGTCAGCCCTGGTGGGACAACATCCGGAAGCTCGAGGAGCACGGGTACCGTGTCCGGTGCACGGAGAAGGACAGCTTCGGCTGGTTGGGCGCTGCTGTCGACAAGGACCGTCGTTCCCTGTTCTTCGGCTAAGCAGCCAAAAAGAAACGGCATTCCCCGGGCCGTTTCTTTTTCTCTACGGTGTGAACACTTCTATACATAACTAAGAAAGGTGGTACGAGTTGATGGACAAACAGGTTGTATACCTGGCATTGCTCACGCTTCATGAGAATAACTTCCGTGGACTGCACTGGAAGCTTCATGGGCCGAGCTTTAATACCGACCATCTCCGCTTCGGTGAATACTACGAGAAACTCGGCCAGTTCATGGATGAGACTGCTGAACTGATGATTTCGATGGGGGTTGCCCCCGTCGGCGTCGCCGGTCTGATGAACATCCTGAACAGTGACGAGGTGAACACTTCGTACATCGACATGGAGAAGAACTACTCGGCCGATGCGGCCAATGTTGCGGCGAAACAGATCTTCAATGAGCTGTACGGATATGCTGCGGATTTGGCCAAGGATGAGAGCATTCCGGTCGACATGCAGGATATCTATGCTGGGCATGCCGCATACTATCGGATCGAGGGGATGTATAAGCTTGGTCGCACTCTGCTCCCCAAGGTCGAGCCGATCTCTGAAGAATCTTAACAGGAAGGGAGATGTGAATCAGCATGATTATGAAAGACGCTGTCACCGATCTTATTCTGAAGATGGATCGGTTCAGCACCAAACGTGGTCAGGATATCACTGGCCGACAGGAGCTCATGCGGGCAATCAACACCATCACTGGGGAGGAGTCTCTCGACGCGATCTACGTGAACAACGTCGACAACTACCTCATCCCTGATGTGACAGTGATTCACCTGTACAACAACGAGTTCGGCCAGTACTTAATGAATCCCGACAGCGACGTGACCTGCCCGTTCGGCTACACAGTTGAGATTCATCAGCGCTGCTTCAACAAGTACACCGCAGAGGAACTCACTGCAGTGGTGCTGCATGACATTCTTCAGAACGTCCAGTCCGATACGGCGAAGGTTCGGTTCATGAAAGCATACACGGCCGTGATGTCCAGGCACGACGTTGCGAAGATCATGGACCTGTTCGATGACATCAGTCTGAGTGAGGTAGCCTTTATGGCGTTTACCCAGATCTGTGTACGTCCGTTCCGCGTCCCTGTGATGGGCTTCGACTATGTGGCCACTGACGAGGTGCTGCGCACGATGGGTCTGGGGGATGCGTACGATTCCTATCTGAACAAGGCTCTGCCGGTGTCGAACAACACGGTTGAGGAGGCCATGACCAGAGAGCTGAACGATGACATCCGTGACATGAACACGATCATCAACGCCTGTCTGGATAAGGACATCCGTCACTACTACACGGTGATCCGTGAGGCCAGCCCCCTGGTTGCCCTGGAGAACATTCTCGGCAGCCGGCAGTCCGTGGCATCTATTGGGTTCAATTCCAGGAAGCGTAACTTCCCCCACAAGCACCCTGTCGACAAGTGTGCTGAGGGAGCACTGGCTGAATCCTACAACGACCCCAAGACGGAAGTGGAGATCCGGTTCCAGATCGACAAGATCATCTCTTCCCTGCGTTACGCTGAAACTGAGGCTGAGCGTGAGGTTGTTCTGTTCAAGATCAAGCAGATGACGCTGAAGCTTGCCAAAGCTGAGCAGAAACTGTCCAGCCGTGGCAACATCGACGCCAACACGGCCGAGCGGATTGCGGTTCTGAAGAACTTCCTTGCGGAACTGGAAGCGTTGCGTCAGAAGACCGTTGAGAAGGAAATCAAGACCAAGCGCTGGTCGGTGTACGTCAAAGACGTGATGCCCGAAGGCTACGATTTCTAAACTGCTAAAAGGTGGGACAGGAGAATACATCCTGTCCCACTTTACTATTTGGAGGTGCAGTTACGTTGTATGGTCGTGATATAAAGGTCATCGAATGTAAGCCGCGGTGGAAATGGTTCAGACCTCCTATGTGGCGGATATTCAGATGGGCGTATAAGATAACGAAGGAGATGGTGTTCATCAACTGTGTCCCGGTTGGTTGCAGTTGCGACTTGGATGTGCCGAATCAGCCGGTTGAGTTCACAGTCATGCCGCCGCCCAAGTTCATAACGGAACTCGCGGATAGCGAAGTCCGCAGAGCATATAATACATGGATGAAAGGACTGACCGAAGAGTAATGTTTATACCTAAGCCTGTAGCAACTGTACTTCCTGATGGAAGTGTCCGCCATCCTGTCATAACCATCTGTGGGTCTACCAGGTTCAAAGATGAGATCATCAAGGCCGTTGGAGAACTGACCCACGCCGGATGGCTGGTCTTTCCTGTTGGTATTACCGAGAAGTCCAGAGTGCTCGATAATGCAACAGTGGTACTCCTTAATGATATCCATCAGCAGAAGATCCGCATGTCCGATGCCATCTATGTGGTAAACAAGGATGGATACATCGGAAAATCGACGGCGAATGAAATCCGATACGCCGAGCTCTGGATGCGGACCATATACTACATGGAAGGTGGTGAAACTGATGTCGATGCAAACGCCGGACGGAAAGAAGACCAATAAGTTCGACGCTGTTGTCCCATGTGTATACCTCGATAGAGTGGATGGTCTTCAGGACACGTTGACTGAACTTGAGAAAGGTATTCGATCCGATATAACAACTCTTAGCGAAGCAGTTGAGGAGAACAATAAAAAACACAATGAGGCCGAAGCTATACTTAACAACCGACAAAACGAGCTCATTTTTCGTATCAGCGATGACGAGCGTCTGATCCTGGCATTCCTGTGTTCTCCGCTCATGCGGTTCCTCAACTTTTTCGGATGTTGGTACATATACGCTAATGGGTATCCACTCCTCAATCTCCCCAAAAACGAGCGATATGGCAAGGCTCCGCTTTTAACACGTATCTCTCGATGGTTCCGGAAACGCTTTCTGAAACAACCGGTTCAGTCGGGTACATACTATAAAAGTGAAGAAACCAAAGAAAGTAACATGGAGGTATGTACCAATGAAAAACGAAATGTCTCGGAAAGAGTGGAAGCGTCGGAGAGCGAAGGCTCTGCGGGAGCAGTTCTGGAGCGGGATCCTGATGGTGATCCTTAACCTGTTGATTCCCACCGGAGCGGCTGTGCTCCTGGTTCCCCTTGGTCTGTGGTGCGTATGGTGCGCGATCCACGATGACTGCGTCTTCTACATCTGAGATAATGGGCAGGGGTCTGAAAGGATCCCTGCCCAAATGCTCTATCAGCTGTTTCTTTTTTATCCGTAGCGGATCGCGAACTCTACTATAATTCTATGAAAGAAAGGATGGAAGTTATTATGGCTGGTATCGACCTGCTGCAACTTGCCAGTCGCGAGTATATTCTGGGTAATACGACCCAGGATGATCTCGTGTCATTTATCAGTGACCAGATCAAAGATCCGTTTAACTCCGGTGACACGAACTACTTCAAAAAGCTCGTCAAGAAAGTGGCGACCAAAGATGAGCTCGATGAACTTTGCTCACAGTTCTTTACCCAGGTACAGGATGTCTACCCTGGGCTTGAGATCGATCTTTCTGAGTACGAGCAGCGCCTCAGTCCCTTATTCAGTGCGGTCTACAAGTTCTTTGTGAAGAATGCCTCTACGGTGATGTACCTCTTCATCCGGGAGTTCATTTTCAACAACAAGAACCGTAAGGCGCTTGTCGCCGAGTTTACATCCTCGAAGCTGGCCACGTACCCGAAGGAGCAGTATGGTAAGAAGGAATACTATATCCTGATGACCAAGCTCCACCAGATCGTGGATGAGATCTTCGAGGATAACATCACCCTGGAGAAGCTCATCAAGTACGTCACCAGGAACAAGTGTAAGGTCTGCGTTGACCAGGTATCTGAGGCACTCAGCCGCGGATATATCGTCGATAACGGCGTGGTGGCTGAGATGTACAAGCTCTTTAAGAAGAGCGATGGCTTCCGGGCCCAGATGAACCGGCTGGAGATGGATATCAACGAAACATTTATCCTGCCGTATCTGGAGGAGAATGGGATGATGGGCGTCCGTATCCCGCCCAGTGAGGATATCGTCCCCGAGATCGAGGACGACGAGGAGGATGACGATGACGAATCGTGATAAGGCGTTCCCGACACTGCACTGGTATCAGCCCTATGGTGATCAGTGTCGCGAGGATTGTGCCCAGATACGAGCCGCCGTTGTTAGTGCAACATGGGGCGATCTTGACATCATGGATCACACCGAACAGATGATCTATATCCCCGGTAGAGCAGCATCAGTTGAAGAGCGGGTGACTTTCCGCAATCTGAGTGAAGTGCTGGATCTGCAACAGTTCGAGCAGAATCAGGTGAGTATTACGATCCTTGCTGTTGATCCCGCTCGCCAGTTTGCATGTGTCACTACGGCACTATTCGATAGTAACTGTTCCGATCTCACATCTGATGGTATGTATATGTACGGGTATGGCGCATTTCACCACAGCTCGATATCATATGATCTTGCCATGGCAATCTATAACAACACACAGGAGGAGAATAACAATGCCGAATAACATCACACCTCTGGCGGAGGAACTGGAGTCCCGTGCTGCGGAGAACGCCGAGCTTGCCGCTGAGAACTTTGCAGCCGCTGAGCTGACTGAAGCCGAGAAAGAGAAGGTGGCCGAGATGGAGGCCGAGACCCAGATGGTCGTGGCGAGCACGGATGTCAACGGCCACCGTGTCGAGACTCCCATTGAGGAGTATGCGGAAGGTGTCGATCACACCTTCACTATCCCTGCCCCCGGCGGCAATGGTGAGATCAAGGCCGTGAACACCGGGGACATCGTCCAGACTGCCGAAGATCTCAAGGCAGAGGCCAGAGCCCGGGCGATCAAGATTTATCGCGATCTGGCTGTTGATGAGGATGAGAACATCTCTGACGATGACATCATGGCGATCAACGCATCCGCTCTGGCTGCGGTGAAAGAGTACCTTGGAGAGGACAAGCTGGATTCTGATAAGACCGTCAGGAAGCTCAGCCGTCTTTCTCTCGCCAAGCTGGTTGAGATCCTTCCCGACAAGTTCATCCGGGTGTATGCTACTCCCAACGAGATCAAGGCGAACAACTTCAAGGCCAAAGAGCGCCTGCTGAGCACGATTGCCTACCTGACGGTGACCGGTCCTGAGATGGACTACCTCAACGAGTACATCGATCGTGAGCATCGGCTGATGGAGGTATCCCGCAAGATCATGTCTCTCCAGGTGGAACTGTCCACGGCGATTCAGTCTGAGGAGAAGTTCAGCGAGATCCTGAAGCGGGCGGCTGAGATTGAGCCTGATGATACCAGCGTGTGGGCCAAGTATATCAAGATGCCCAACCGGGTTCACAACGAGTTTGCCCAGCGGGCGGCGGTCTGTGAGGAGTATCGCAAGGCCTACGAAACTCTGCTCGGGGAATACAAGATGCCTGATCCGATCGATCGCGAAACTGCCACCGAGAAGGAGATCTCCGACTATGACAACGAGGTCGAGACGATCAAGAAGTGCCAGGCTATGGTCCAGGAGCAGATCGACGAGTGCGCTGCCAAGTTCCAGGCCTACACCGATGTCACTGAGATCACCATGCTCCGGGAGCTCTGGGATATGATGGTTGCCCGGTTCACTGCTGATCGCAAGAACAGCTACAAGAACCTGACCCGTGAAGCTGTCAATGCCGTCGACCGTATCCGGCGTGCGAAACAGAATGTCCCGTTCCCGGTGTACGACAAGCGGTACATCAACCGGCCAGAGCTCCTCTACAACCTGTACCTGACGAGCCTCCCCAAGACCTTTGCCGGGTACAACAAGGCTTTGCTGGAGATCAGCGAGAAGGATGAGGCCGCCGACCTGATCGCTATTCCTCCCATTCATGTTGACGGCTACGACGACGCAGTGGTATGGGAGTACTTCGCCATGCTTCTGGTAATCCTATTCGGTCGCGTGATGAAGCGTCTTGGTAACAAGGGGCTGTCCAAGTATGACGCCATCATGCTCGACTGCTACTTCAAGTGCTACTGCACCATGGCCACGGACATCTATATGATGACCGATATTTGGAACATGTGCAAGGATTTTGTGGTCTACTGCATCGACCACTATCCCAAGCCCAAGAAGTAAGGAGGGTCATATATGGCCGGGATCATATTGAGCATTGTCATGCTGGCCCTGGTTACAGCTCTGGCGTACGGGATGTGGAAACTCATCTTCCGTGCTTACGTGACAAAGATGAGAACGTATATCCCCGAAACCATTATACGGTTTCGGGAGAAACGGCCGATTGATGCAACCCAGTTTGTGATCAACCTTGTCTGGTCGGTCTGCTGTATTTATGTGGCATGCCGGATCGCAGTTATGGGTGCAGAATGCATCGCCATGTTTATCAGGGCAATCATGGAGGTGATACGGTGTTAACTCTCGGAAACATAATCGGACTCTCGATCGAGAGTTTCTGCATCATCATTATCTGTATCTATCTGATGGATGATGCACGGAAGGCTATGACGAAGCACAAGGGGGAAGGCGCCAGTAGCGACGGAACTGCCATGTTCATTGTGGCGACTATCTGGACGTGCTGGCGCCTCTGGATAAACGGGTATGCTCTTATCGAGTATCTTGGATGGAGGTGGACATAATGCTTAAGGATACTGGTGGCCAGATGATCGTTGACTCCTTCGCAATGGAAGTCTACCTCCCTGCTGAGTACATCAACAGCGCTTACCGTGGCAGCCCGTACTACTCTGTCCTCGGGACGAAGATCCGGTTTCTTGGCGTTGGGAGCATGAGGTTCTTCAACAGTCAGAAGGAACTGGATGATCCCGATTCTGTGAAGTCATACCCCCTGGGCATTCCCATGCTGATCACAACTGAGCCGTACGAGGTTGATGTCCGCGATGTGCGGTTGTCCAAGAACGGGCCTCCCCGTAAGTGCGTGGTGATGTCCTACAATAAGGGCGACGCGTTTCTCACCAACAATGAGGTGATAAAGAATGTCGATGCCATGATGATGCTTCTCTCCAGACTGGAACAGGGCAAGCTCGATTATATGCCCCCTGAGGTTGCTGTTCAGATTATCCGCGATTGCGAGAAAATGAACGGTATCAACCTCCGTATTCCCTCTGAGGAGATGGAGATCTTCGTGGCGGAGCGTTATCGCGATCCCAGTCACCCGACCCGCAAGTACAGATACCATACCGGAGCGGTTGACCCTGATTCGATGGTCTCTCACAATATGCGGACTGATGCTATCCAGGGTACGACATTCCAGGGTGTTATGCACGAGGATATCAACTCTGCTCTGGTGGCTGCAGTGAACCGTAAGGACTCCGGCGTTATCGATGATCCGTCTCCGTTCGAGAGGGTAATCCGCGGATTAGACATGGAGGAGTATAAGAAAGCCGATCATGGCGATCAGTCCTCTCCTCCGCAGAAGGGTGGTGACGGAGATGCGTAATCTGAAGCTGGCTGCCTAATCGGCAATACGGGGCACTGGGTAATCCCAGTGCCCCATTATCTTTCAGAAAGGCGGTGTATTAAGTTGGAAGTAGGCAAAGATCTGACGGCAGTACTCAGTAGAGATTTCTCTGACGATTTTGTCGCCAAGATGAAGGCAAGCATGTTGCAGTCTCACTACAAGTACGGATGGGTGAGCGATACCTACCCTGAGCTGGCCGATGCGATTGCTTGTCTCGAAGAGCGGCTCGAGCTTTATAAGAAAGACGGAAACATTGATCATCTGGTGGACGTGGCAAATTTCGCCATGATCGAGTCTATGTATCCGCGGCACCCGAATGCGCATTTCGAGCGCTTGAGTAGTGATGAGTCTCCTGGGCTTGTCGGCACCAGCTATAAACGGATGATGGAAGAAATGGCAGATTCGATTCCTCCCGGTGCATATCCGAGAATGGGTTAAATTTTAAGGTTGGCGTGGGGATATCCCCACGCCAGCTTCTTTTCTTCTGTAACAATGATATAAGCGTTAGACAACTTATCCGACGTCTACAATGGCGAGGGTTAAGGACACAGTTGCTAATGCATAGGGGTATTATTTCGCATAAGAAGGTACAGCAAATCTTTTGATCAAAAGGAGGTAACGAGTCCATGATTGTCCTTGACCGGGATAACTCTTACGGCTTCTCGAATGCTGTGATCAAAGTCGTCGACGAGACCTACATCGACGCCGAGACCACCAACGAGGAAGTCGTGGTTCAGGACTTCAACGTGTTGATTCCTACGGTACAGTCCGTTGGCAACACGAACGTTCTGGAGTACTATCAGCCTGGCGAGCAGGCGAAGTACCTCAAGGCGCACGGCAATCCTAACGCCATCCAGTACGGGTTTGGTCCTGACTTTGTGGCCGATGCTCTGAGCGAGGATCTGGCTGCGGCCAATGTCGGCGTATACCATATCAACCTGCGCGGTCCTTCCGCCACGATGGCCAATGTCATCGTCGCGATGAAGTATCGTATCGAGACCAACGTCCCTTATACGGACAGCGATGGGTCCCAGTTCTACGTGGACGAGCGGGGTCAGCTGACCACTAACCCCACCGGCGGAACTCCCATCTCTCGTGATGTGCTCCACGTTAAGTACGTCACCAGTAACATCGACACCTGCAAGCGGTGGATCGACCTGCACAATGCGATGAACGCTATCACCAGCGTGAATACGCCCGATGAGGAAGGTTACTACACCATCCCCTGGTTCGGCGTGATGTATCGCGGTGCTACCGCTTTTGCCAACGACGTGTACTTCCACCTCACCCCGTCCCGTGCGGAGTATGACGGAAACATGTACTACAAGGTCTCTGTCTTTGACGGTACGACCATGAAGACCACTGATCCGCTGTTCTCCTTCGACCCCAAGGCCGGTGAGCGGTATGAGACGTCGTACTACATCGAGAACCAGTTCAACTCCCACTTCCCGACCCTGCGGTTCATGACCGCCGAGGATTCCGAGGCCATCACCAATCTGTTCAACAAGTACGGCTACACGCTGGACGATTACCTGAACAACGGCGGCCAGGATGGGGTTGTCTCCAGTGTGCAGTTCCCCGCTGTTGATCCGTTCGAGGCGAACTCTTTCGCTATCGTTGTGGACAGCGGCTCTGTGGATCACCAGAAGACCGCTGCCTTCCGGCTGAACGGCGGCACTGATGGCACCGAGACTCGGGACGAGCTCTTCCGGATGTTCTTCTCCGGCGAGATCCTCGGGGATATCGGTTCTCCCCTGCGCTATCGCATCAACTACATCCCTGATGTGGGGTATGATGACGACACCAAGCGCGCTATCGAGGTGCTGTGCGACAAGACCCGGTTCCGTATGACCACCGGCACTTTGATGCTGGGCGGTATGGACGGTTTCGGTTCCGCGCTGATCGAGCATCAGGGCAAGTACTTCGAGAACATGCCCAACATCCGGCAGCTGGCCCGGTATCAGTCTCCCATGCGGTTCAACCCGTATGTCCGGAAGACCCTGACTACGCCGGCTACCTACTTCGATATGATGGCGCTGCTGCGCCACTTCAAGAAGTGGGGCAACTACTTCCAGCCGTTCGCTGGCGCTGAGGCGCGGTGGCTCGACTACATCGAGGACACCATGAACTATCCCAGCGAGACTCCCGAGTACCTGCAGTCCCTGCAGACCAACCGCGTGAACGTGGTCATGAAGGATGCGAAGGACGGCGCCTACCTGGCCGACCAGCAGATGAACACCACTCGTCTGTCTGACCAGACCGAGTTCAACAACGCCATCCTGGTGTCCTGCATGCTGTATGACCTGGTGAACCTGGTCCACTACAACCACTTCAAGTTCAACGAGGCCGAGGAAGTGCGTCAATTCGATGAGGCGGTCAACGACTGCATCAACGAGAAGTACGCTCGCTTCTCCGCTTCTGTGACCGCCACGGTTACCCGCGTGGGTACCACTGGCGCTGCGCGGTATAAGAACCAGATCTACGTCCGGATTGACCTGAAGGATATCAGCAAGTACACCGATATCATTCTCAATCTGGTCGACGAATAAGAAGGAGGTGACATAGTATGGCCATTACCAATCCCAACCCGCTGTATGGCAGCAAAACTGACGGCTCTCCCACTTATGGGTCCCGTATGGGCGTAATGCAGACGTATGACGCTGAGTCTCAGCTGCTGCGCGGCACTATGTCCTTCTCCAAGGACAAGCTGCAGGAACTGGATCCGTCTTACACCGGCTACACCCATGTCTTCGTGACGAGGGTTCCTCCCGTCCTGACTGCTCCGGCCAACGGCCGCCAGATCACCGGGTTCGACACTATCGGTAACGGTGGTGTTGAGACTGCCAAGGCTCACTGCCGGAACCTGAAGGCTCTGCTCGAGATGGGCTGCACGTCCTACTCCGGTACCCCCGATCTGCAGCTGCAGACCTCCGAAGTGAACATCGGCTTCTCTGAGCGGTCCTACCCGGCCCCCACGATCTCTGCCTATGACGGCAAGCAGTTCACGCTGAAGTGCCTGGAGACCCGTGGCGAGCCCCTGCGTCGTGGTATCGAGTACTACATCTCCGCCATCGCTGACCCCAATGTGAAGGCGGCCATGATGAACGGTGCTCTGAACCTGGACGGCACTCTGATGGACCCGACCCTGGCGAACTTCACCTGGTCTTTCATGATTGTCCAGACCGACCAGACCCTGCTGAACATCCAGGATATCACTCTGTGGAACTCCTGCATCATCACGGGTATCGATCGGTCCAACCTGGACTGGGAAAACGGCACCATCGACATCGTGCAGCCTCGCGACGTCGCCGTCGTCGGCGTGTACATGCCCGACAGCCGCAACCCCTACATCGAGACCTGGGCCAAGCGCCTTATGGGCACCCGCATCAAGTACTACAAGCGTTATCAGGACATGTCCGAAGAGGACATCGGCTGCCAGTATTGGCAGGCTCCCGGCAGCGCCTACTAAGAAACATGCGAGAATACACCGGAGGGGATATCCCCTCCGGTGTTCTTTTCTACTGTATCAACTACACTATAAAGCATGAAAATCAAAACTGATCTGAGTGTTATAGATGGTATATACTATAACGATAGAGGTGACTCAGAAGAAACCCAAATCTATCTACGAAAGGAAAGACAGACATGAACCCGAAAACAAATGAACCCGTCATTACCACAGAGGACAGAGCCGCACGCATTTTCGAGGCCTTTTGCGCGGAGCACGACGTGCCACAGGAGCTGCACGAGGATTTGATGGAAGAGATCATTCTCGCCATCAACTGCTACAGTGACGACGACGGCAGTAACGGCCCGGTCAGGCAGTCCGAGCTGTACGACTACATGGAGTCCTATCTGGTCCGTTGGGTTGGAGATCTGATGGACAGCAGGTTGCCCACCATTGCTGATGTGATCCATTGGGGTTATTGGCCGGAAAGCTTTGCCCGCGAAGTCCGGCACTACGGCGACAGTACATCGGCACTTGTGCGCATCCACATTTGCGTAGGACAGTGAAAACATATAGGGCCAGGGGATCTCTCCCCTGGCCCTGATACTTCTCTCGATTTGTTTTTCTTAGAACGACAACACATACCCAAACAACTGCTCAGTAATACCCTTCTTGGTAATCTGGTATGAGTACACGTAGATGTTCGGGATTGTCGATTCCTGTACACTGAAGTAGAACTTGTCCACCTCTTTGATACCCATGAACATACTTCTGGCAAACGGTATCATCACCTTCTTGTTCTGGTAACGAACCTTGAAGTAGTAGATGGATGGATACTCCATGATAGATTGTTGGAGGTTCATCCGAAGACCGTCATACACCAGACATGCCCCACCGGCTTTGATCGTTCCGATCAACTTATCATACGAGGCTTCGCAGTTTGCTACATCCGGGTTCAAACTATCGATCGGATACACAACCTTACAGGTGGACGTTGTGACCAGTTCACCCTGGAGGTAATAAAGGAACTTGATCTCGCCGCCATGCTTATCGGAGAACATGACCTCCTCCGAAGCTTCTTTCGGTTTCGCTCCGGCTTCCTTCCTCTTCTGCTCGAGATATTTATGCCCAGGGGAGTATGCATCGAGGATCTTTCTCGGAGACAGTATCATCGACATGTCGTACAGTTGGTTATCGTAGTCGTCATTGTTCGGAATATACAAGATGTAGTTCATTGCAATGTCACTATCGATATCAAGATTGTAACACTGTGTGAGCATCCTGTTGTTCATAATGACGGTACTATATCCGCTGTGAGTGGCACGTCGCATCAGCGCAATGAATGGTACTGTATTCGCCATCAATCGTCACCCCCTACGAGATCTTTGAGAAGGTCGGACTTCGACGATACCTCTGTCCCTCCTGTCGCCTCGGTGAGCATCTTATCCATCTCGGTGACAGTCGGAAGACCAAACCACACGTTGCCGAGCGCGAGGATGTCGTGGCTGATATAATCAGCGGTGAACTCTGCACCGGGGAGATACGCACGGATTTCTTCGATTCGCTTCTCCTGACCCATCGGGAGAGTGTTTTGCCGCTCGGATATCTTCTTCGGAATGATTAAACGGCCGATCTGCGTGGACCTACTCAGCGATCTCGTGAACTTAGCCCACGGATACTCAGAAGCATAGTCCATGTCCATTACCTGATCGAACACGTGCTTACTGGCAATACCCTCAATCAGCTCGGTTCCGTTCGTAGAGTTGTAATCCGGGTCGCCTACCATGCCGCCAGGGAGAATCAACTTGCGGCCAACTGAGTCGTCATAGATTGTAAGAACATCTCCAGCGATTGCCTTGACACTCGCCTCAGTCTCCTTGTCGTAGGTTTCTTCCTCTTCGCCATCACGCTCCAAGGCGGCTTCTTCAGGGTCTTCCTCGATGATGTCCTCTTCGCCGTCCCAGTCATCACGATCTGCGGCTATTCGTGCCTCCTTAGCTGCACGTTCCTCCGCAAGACGTTCCAGATACTCCTCACTCTCACCCCTAATGTAGTTGATGTTCACATTGTTTCCAGGGATGAATCCACGCCGCATATACTCGACGTAGTAGATCTGCTTCTGATAACGAGTTTGCTTCGTCAAGTTCTCCAGCGAGCAGTTCGACTGGTTCATATCGTAAACCATCGACATGCTATCGTTGGTCACAATATCGATCAGAACCTGACGCATAACGTCTGTGATGTTATATAAGACGAATGTCCAGTATGCTTTGATTGCCGCATTGGTCACGTCAACACCCTTCGGGAACTGCAGCTTACCTACACCGAGCTCAATGTTGGAGATGTTATCCAACTTGTTCGAGCCATAAGCCTTACGTCCTTTACGGATACCGGCATAAGACTGCATCTGGTCGTTCCAGCAGGTGGTGGATGCCATGCGAATAAATGTCTTCCGGTCAGCAATGTCGATACTGGCCCGGTTGTCGATGTTCATCTCAACAAATCGATAGTCCTTCGGGAACGACGGGTCGCACATAACATCGACATAGTTCAGCCCATTCAATTCCATGCGAGCCGCCATCTTCGGAACGTCGTATGCGATGTTCCAGATGCTGACCATATCCGGGCGATACTGGTTGATCGTTTCAAAGATTGCACACAACAGATCCCGCTCATTGTCATACATCTTGATGTGGTAGTCGGCCACAAAGTCGATGACACGCTTCTTACCATCCTTGGTCACGGTCTGATGATCGAACTCCTGATGGCAGGTCTCGATGAACTCATCCAGACGATCCTCGAAGTCCTTCTGTTGAGGATACCGCTTATGATCTCTCAAAAGGAACGTGAACACCTGCGGTTTGATCGGAACTTCACGATTCGAGTCGAAGTTGAAGATAACTGTGCAGGCGTTCACCTTATCCATATTCGCAGCCTGTTCACTGGAACTCAGACCAAAGATGTCCGCCTCGATATCGAGGTAGGCCTTATCAATGATGTGGTTTCTCAAAGTATCATAGTGATACCCCAGCATGACTCGATAGTACTCCTCGACAGACATATCAGACATCAGCGTATACGGCCACTTAAAGATCTCTTTTGCCGCCTGCCGATTGTCTGTATTGTATGCTTGGTCGTAGATAGTCTTCATGATCTGCGACTGCCGGTCGGAGCAATCTTTCAGCTCATTGTAGATTGTCCGCAGAACCTGACGTGCCCGTACCGTCTTCGAGTATGTCTTCTCCATCTCGATGTACTCACGAGCAGTGAGAAACTCCTGACGCACCTCGGGCTTCGCGAAGTAGATCTCCATGACAGGATTCTTGATCGCTCTTACACATTTCTTGTGGTCTTTGTCCTTATACGTGATAAAGAGCATATCATCCTTACCAGCATTACGGTGCTTCCACTGCTGATAAAGCTGAACCGAGAATACGGTAATCGGTGCACCCTCAGGTTCACGCAGTATGTTTTCCATGCCCATATGGCTTTACCTCCTCTGCTATGTATACTCATGTAGGCCCAACTTTGGCCGAAGAATAGTGGCGTTTTAAGTAAACATTGTTACCCCTCCCGAATTTATCCCGGGAGGGGTAACTATCTTCACCGCAAACAGAGGGCCGTTAGTGTACGGGTTCTGCATAACGCTGCCCGTAGGGCTATTTCTCTGCATTTTATGCGGGTTATTGTAATGTTTGTTTTTAGTAGATATTTAATTTCCGGTTTGAGAGCCCAAAAGTGTACATACTATAACAGTAGAGAAGAGGAAATGAAAACCTCTAAACTCTACTTATACTTTAGCTATGATGGGCGGCTACGATGACCCATTAGAACCGGGGAAATCAGACCCGGAACGGAAAGGACACATTATGAAGATCACTGCTAACGCTAACCTGAAGGTCCTGAATGCCATGGTCGATACCACCGCTGACACCATCAACGAGTTCAGCTCTGACCGCATCACCATTACTGACCGTGACGAGGCTCTCCGCAAGTGCCGCAACTCCAGCCGCAAGCACGAGGGCGCCGGTTGGAACTGGAAGTACACCGTCGAGAACGAGACCGGCACCCTCGAGTTCGAGATGGAGGACGACGCCGTCCTCATGTTCCTGCCCGTGGCCGTCAAGATCGCCAAGGTCCTCAGCCCCTTCTACGACATGGCCAAGGCCGCGGTGAAGATGGCCAAGAACGTCCAGGGCCAGTTCACCGCTATCGGCAACGAGTTCTCCAGCAAGTACAACGAGAAGTTCGGCCGCACCAAGAAGTACGCGGTCGTCAGCCTCTGGGAGGATTCCCTGGAAATGGCCGATGTGGTCGTCGTTGAGGACAACGGCTTCGGCGAGCACCGGTTCATCCGCGCCGAGCACTGCTGGAGCGTCAACAAGGTCGAGACCATCATGAAGGTGTTCGAGCGCAAGCTGCAGGTCTACCTGAAGGCGGCCGAGGAGATGAAGAACGAGTCCTCCTTCGAGGCCAACTACAAGGCCGGCCGCTACGACGTTCAGAAGATCGAGTTCGAGGAGATCACCAAGGACGAGGCGCTTGCGCGGGCCCAGAGCTACCGCAAGGGTCTGCAGGCCGACGTGGACGGTATGAAGGAAGGAGGAAAGATCTAATGTACGAGCAGGATCCGAACAGGGACGACGAAGGCTACTTCGTACTGAAACCCAAGGGCGGCAAGTATCCCTGGGAGAAGTAAACGGAAACCTGGTGGGGAGAAATCCCCACCCGGTATGAATTCAATGATTGCTTTTTGTTTTACATGTACTCTTCCGCGAGAACCAATTCGTCAATCCGGAAAGGCTCATCAAGTTTCGTAGGGAATGTGAACTTACTCTTCTTAAGGTCGATAATGCGCTGGTTAGAGCTTCCCCGGAATCTGAGTTTGAGATCTTTCAGATCCTCGACGAACCTCCCATCGACCAGCACATCCGCGTACCGCAGGATTGCCATCGTGGCCTGGCACTCGAGCATAGAGTAAGACGTACAGCAGAGTGCCCAGCGATCAAAGATCTCCTCGATCGTGTACCCGGTATAGATCCAGATAGACTTGTCGGGGAGAGTTTTGCGGACGTCGGCGATCAGCTGAGCTACATACTCAACGTTGCGAGGAACCATCGGCTCACCGCCGAGAATGGTCAGACCAGAGATACCGGGCTCCTTAAGGAGATCGATAATCTTCTGGGTCTCACAGTACCCGAATTCCTCTCCGAACAGGTAGTCCCAGGTTTCAGGATTGAAGCAGTTCTTACAGTGGTGGGGGCACCCAGATACGAACAGCGACACCCTGATTCCGGGACCATTCGCGATATCGAACGGTTTGATTGCGGAATAATACATGCTCATGTTTGTCCTCCTTATTACTCGGAGACATGGAGAACCCTGGACTTGATTTCCTTGGTCTTGCCCTTATTCCAGTACTTCTCACCAAGGTAGCCGCAGGTCCTGCGAACCACATTCATCAGCCGGCGATCCGTGTTGTGGCAGCAGGGGCATTCCCACTCGTCTTCGTCATTGATCAGCATCTCACCATCAAATCCGCACACCTTGCAGTAGTCGGACTTGGTGTTGAACTCTGCATACTGGATGTTGTCGTAGATGAACCGGACCATCTCCTCCATGGCCTCCAGATTGTGCTGCATGTTGGGCACTTCCACGTAGGAGATGCATCCGCCGCTGGAGATAGGCTGGAACTGGTTCTCGAATTTCAGCTTGTCGAATGCGGTAATGTCCTCGCGCACATCGACGTGGTAGCTGTTGGTGTAGTAACCCTTGTCGGTGATGTCAGGAATCTGGCCGAACTTGGCAGCATCGATCTTGGCGAACCGATAGCACAAACTCTCGGCGGGCGTTCCATACAGAGCGAAGCCGATGTTGGTCTGAGCCTTCCAGTCGTCACACGCCTTACGCAGACGTTTCATTACCCGCATTGCGAACTCGAAGCCCTTGGGGTCAGTGTGGCTGACACCGGTCATCAGCTTGGTGACTTCATACAGGCCGATGTACCCCAGAGAGATGGAAGAGTATCCACCGTAGAGGTACTTGTCGATGTGCTCGCCCTTCTTCAGCCGGGCGATGACGCCGTACTGCCAATGGATCGGGGAGTTGTCGGAGATCACATGCTTCAGTGCATTGTGACGCAGCATCAGAGCGTCGTAACAGATCTGCAGACGTTCATCCATAAGCTGCCAGAACTTCTCCTCGTCACCATCGGCAATGATACCGATCTGGGGCAGGTTGAGGGATACCACGCCCTGGTTGAACCGGCCCTCGAACTGATACTCGCCCTTCTCGTTCTTCCAGGGAGCCAGGAAGGAGCGGCAGCCCATGGGAGAGAACACGTTGCCCTGATAATTCTCCCGCATCTTCTTAGCAGAGATATAGTCAGGGTACATCCGCTTAGCAGAGCATCTGACGGCCAGCTTGGTAATGTAGTCGTACTTACCACCCTTCAGGCAGTTATGCTCATCCAGCACGTAGACCAGCTTGGGGAACGCCGGGGTAATGTAGATGCCCTCTTCGTTTTTGATGCCCTCGAGGCGCTGCTTGAGAACCTCCTCAATGATGAGAGCGTTCTCCTCGATGTACGGGTCGTCCATCTGCAGATTGAGGAACAACGTGACGAACGGGGACTGGCCATTGGTCGTCATCAAGGTGTTGATCTGATACTGGATTGTCTGCACCCCAGCCTTCAGTTCCTCCTTGGTCCAGATCTCCGCGATCTTGGTGGCCTCGTCATCCGGCAGCTCCGGGCAAGCCTCACGAATCTTACGATTATACTTCTCCCGGCTCCGGCGGAGATACTTGCCGAGATGCCGCAGATCAACGGACTGACCGCCGTATTGATTGGATGCGACGCATGCAATGATCTGCGTGACTACGGTGCATGCGACTTGGAAGCTTTTCGGGGACTCAATCAGCTTATCATTCATGACGGTCCCATTGTCCAACATGTCGCCGATGTTCAGCAGGCAGCAGTTGAAGATGGGCTGGATGAAGTAATCTGCGTCATGGAAATGAATCACCCCCTCATCATGGGCCTTGGAGATGTATTCCGGCATCAGTTTCCGCTGGGTAATGTCACGGCTGACAATGCCGGCGATGTAGTCCCGCTGAGTGGCCGCAATGACCGTGCTCTTATTGGCATTCTCCTCAGCGAGCTCACGGTTCTGGTTATTGATGAGAGACATCACCTTACCGTCGGTAGTATTCTCTTTCCGACGGGTGTTGCGATCTTCGCGGTACTTGGAGTACCGAATAACAGTCTGATGGGCACCAATGCGGCCGAGGTGAGCGACAACGAGGTTCTGGATATCCTCGATGGTGGGGTAGGTATACCCACTGAACAGATCGGCCTCAACATTCTCGGCGACGTAGTTGATGTCACGCTCGTTGAGCTCGACTGCATCCGGCGCACCGGCCTCGTTGGCCTTGCTGATTGCGATTACGATTTTGGACTTGTCGTATTCGACTTCGCGACCATCGCGTTTTACGACTTTCATAATATACAGCCACTCCTTCGTTTTAGGTATTCTTCTGGAACTGAAAAGTTCCAATGCACATATGGCATTATACTTATTTCGTAGAGTACCAGTACAAAAGAAATGGATGAAAATTTTTAACAAGAAAAACAAAAATGATCACCGGACGGCGCGTTTACCGTCCGGTGATCCATGCAGTTGAAATCAGGCAGCCTTCTTGGGCTTCTTGTCTTCGACAACAGCCGCAACCTTGTTGTTCTTGCGGGTCTTGGCCCAGAGCTTCTTGGCCAGACGCTCGGCCTTGGCGCCGAAGATCTTCCGCAGCTGCTCCATGTTGTCCTTCTTGATCTTCTGGCCCAGCTTGTACTTCTTGTAGGCTTTATGGTTGGCCTTCCGACCCATCTTCAGGGTCAGGATGGTGGTCAGCCGGGCGATCTGCGCCTGCTTGTTCAGCCGGACGACGTTGATCTTGGGATTGCTGATGGACACCGTAGCGGCCTCGGAGATGATGCCCTGGGCAACCAGGTAGTTCTGCACGGTGGCGAACGCCTCCTTGGTCGCCTCATCCATGACGTCGTACAGGTCGCCGCAGGCCTCGTCCATCATCATCTGGATAAAGGTGGGCATGCAGAGGGCGGTGCACTCGTCCATGAACTGCTTGTCGTTCTCGTACTCGGAGATATCCGCGTCGGTGGTGATGCTGGCCTGCATGGCGCTTTCGTCAATCTTGCCGCTCGCGAAATCGCGCATGCCTTTCATGCTCAAATTCATTTTTGGGATCCCCTTTCATATAAGTAGTATAGCGTAATGCGCATTGGCACGTCGTTAAAGTTACGTAACGGTCGCTGGCCATCAACCGTATACCCTGTCGACCTGCTTATAGAGATGTTTGCCGCATTTGATGTGATCCATATGTTAGGAAACTTCTCGTGCTATTATTGGATGAAACCATCGCTGAAACTATTATACATACGGATATTGAGAGGTGATAACTAATCACATGAAAAGACAAACTGGAAAGTATTTGAGAGATAATTGGATAGCACAGATGACAAGTAGCTTAGAGAGATTGCACCCAGAATTGACCCACGACCAGGTGGAAGACTTCGTGATCAAAACGTATATGGAACGGTATACTGATCACGAGGCCATGCTCTACAACAGCTACGAGAACACTGTGGCCAATACATCTCTCGGAGAAGTGCTGGACTGGCTTGAGCGGGACAAACCTCTGATTGCCGAGTCCGGCGTTTATTTTTATCCGAAACACGTCAAACGTAATGTGAACATCGAGATTATTAAGGAGCACATGCTCGACGCTCGTACGGTGCACAAGAAGGAGATGTTCAAGGCGCTGGAGGCCGGCGATGCGTTCACCGCCGCGGTCAAGGACATTCAGCAGGCGAACGATAAGAAGGCTGCAAACTCGGGATACGGCGCCGAGGGTCAGTCGTCTTCCTTCCTGTTCAATGTGCACTCGGCTATGTCTGTTACATCGTGCGGTCGTGGTCAGCTGTCGACGGCAATTCTGTGCTACGAGAACATCTTCGGCGATTTCGTGAAGTTCTTCAATATGGACGAGTTCTACACGTTCATCGAGCATGTCATCAGCGAGAAGCCGACGTGGGAGTTCGATCTTGATGAGATTGTGAACTGGCACCCGTCCAAGAAGCAGTGGATTCAGCGGTTTGAGTCGAAGTTCTTGCACTACTCGCTGTACGATCATGACCAGCTGGTGAAGATCTATGATTCGTTGAGCGATGAGATGCGGACTCGCACTTTCTATAAGGCGAATCTGCGGGCGTTCCTGATGCGGAATCATTACCCGGCTGATTTGTATGCGGATATCGCCTCGACGAAATGCGAATTCATTGACCCGAACGATGTGCCGAAAGAAATTGCGGATGATGTGAAGCATCTGGCTGAGCTTGTAACTGAGTTTGTGAACTACAAGTTCAGCTGGCATCGGTATGAGGACCGGGCTCGGTATCAGAAGCGGTCAGTGGTTATCGTGAGTGACACTGACTCAACGTTCCTGATGTACAACAATATTTTGAACTTCGTCCTCCAAAAGGTACTCCCGATGCGGTTGTTTAAGAAGGGCGAGAAGCAGGACATGTATCGGCTGAAGGTGCTGAATGTTCTGTCATGCTTCGCTTCTTCAGCGATTGCCGCAACTCTGTGGAACTATCTTGGTTATGTGAACGTGGCGGAAGAAGACCGCGGCTACATTAAGATGAAGAACGAGTTCTACTACAGCCGTGTTATCGTAACGTATGCCAAGAAGTCTTACATCGGACTGATGACCCGTAAAGAGGCGTTTGTGTATCCGAAGCCGAAGATGGACGTTAAGGGCGTTAACTTCTTCAAATCTACGGCGAGTGAGAAGACATCCAAGTTCATCTACGACGATGTGCTGATGGGTGAGTTGCTCCAGCCGAAGGATGGGAAGATCTCTCTCCGTCGAGTGTATAAGACGATTAGCGACTTCCAGCATCGTATCGCTGATGAGATCAAGGCTGGTGATATGGGCTTCTTGAAGCGGTCTATCAAGGTGAAATCCGCGGATGCTTATAAGGATCCCTATCGCATCAGCCAGTATAGAGCCGCATATGTGTGGAATCAGATCTGTGATGACAAGGACCGGATTGAACTGCCGGCAACGGTTACGATTGTGAAGGTTAAGCTCCAGAACAAAAAAGACCTTGCAGCCCTGGCTCCATGGCCTCACATCTACGATCGTATCCTGCACCTCTTCGAGACCAACCCGGAGTTCGGTGATCATCCTGTGGTTAAGAATGGCAAGGAGCGTATGGTAAAGGGTAAGGGCATCAACTCGATCGCTCTTCCGGTTGATTTCGACGAAGTCCCTGACTGGGTACTCGCAGTCATTGACGTCGAAACTCTGGTGTCAGACAATATGCGGCTCTTCACACAACTTTACAAACCGTTAGGATTCTCCGAGGTAACTGTAAACCATAACAAGAATCAAATGAAGTATTACTGCAATATAGTGAGGATTTGATCATATGCCGAAAGTTACACATGGGCTTAGCAAACATCCACTGTATGTAGTATGGCAGCAAATGATTCAGCGGTGTTACCACAGCAAACATAAGAGTTACTGTAATTATGGCGGTCGTGGGATATATGTCGCAGAGGAGTGGAGGCTTGGTAACAGGGCGAGTGGTAACCAAGGGTTTGCAAACTTCTACAACTGGGCCATGTGCGCTGGATACAAACCAGGCCTCACTCTCGACCGCATTGATAATGATGGGCCATATGCACCATGGAATTGCCAATGGGCTACATACAAAGTTCAAGAAAACAATAAGTCAACAAATAGACGCATAGTTGATACCGACGGCAGTACGTACACGTTTGCTCAGTTTGCAAGAAAATATTCCAGAGGGATAAACTACATGTTTCAGAGACTTGCTCGCAACTGGTCGTTGAATGCCATCGTCCATGATCTCAAGCATCCTGAAATCGGGTTGCGACATACGTACCGTGGTGGAAGGTATGTGGACAAAGACGGGTACAACGTTTTGATCCCGGTGTACCCGAATGTTAAGTTGCTTTAGGAGGTAGGTGATATGGCGATTCTGATACTTGAAGCAATCCAACTCTTCACGGTGTTCTTTGCTGTGGGAGTGGTTGTGATAGGCTTAGGGATTCTGGCGCTCCAGGAATACTATTATCAGCATCCGGAGCGCCGTCCCGGTAAGCACAAGAATACGAAGGAGGATTAGCCAAATGGTAGTTATGACCAAGAAAGATCTCGATTCCCTTACTTATCCGGCGGCGTATACTATGACGAAGACTGCTGGCGATTCGTGCAGCACGACTACGACAATCGCCAATGTGATCAAGGTGGATGATGCTCTCTATCTGATGATGTGTACTGCCACTCCGCTGTACCATCAGGAAGATGCATTCCAGACGATGGACAAACGGTCTCCGACTGCAATGCTCGAGAAGTTCGAGGGGTTCGACTTTGTCCAGGCGGATCTCACGTTTACCGCCAATCCCACCAAGCCGGAGGTAGTGAGGAATGAGCGCTGATCGTAGATGCACCAATTCCTGCGACAATCAGGAGAGGGGCAGGAATGAAGTTGGCCTCAATGCCTCTCCCCTGAAGCTGTCGTATAAAACGTACGCGACTGAGGATGCCGTAATCTCCCGTGGGTCGGTTATCTCCGAGCTCCTTCAGGGCGCTATTGATCATCCGAGTGTCGCATCGGATGCGTATCCGACATTGATTGACTCTCCCTACCCCGCAGTGTTTATTCTGAACGGCGTCGCGACTATCGGTAAAAACGAGTTCTTTGATGCGATGAACTCAGTGCCTGACACCACGGTCGTTCACCTCTCAACGATCGACCCTGTCCGCGATGCTGTGAAGACTCTGCTGGTTGCTACGGATACTGCGGGTCCGTATGTGGATGGCCATATCTTGGCCGATGAGATCATTGGACAGAAGGGTGATAAGTATCGCGACTTCCTGTTTAATGTGAAGCAAGCTTGGGAAGGCCACGATTACGGGGCAACATTATACAGCATCGGCCTCATTCTGTCCACGATCGACAAAGGTCCCAGTAGCTGCAAGGGGATCTTCATTGACAGCAGGGAAACCGATACCATCAACCGAATCGTTGACACCCTGCGGGCCGCTGGGATTATCACTCTCAAGATTCTGATCATCGGTGATCGCACTACCCCAGCAGATTGGTCGAATGGATGTGACTCCAATATCTGCACTGACGAATCGTTCTACGATATTGTTGTGCACAACAACGGGTCAGTTGCGGATCTTGAAGCATCAGCAAGATCATTTGCGTCTACATTGTCCGTAGCACTTAAGACCTATGGTATCAGTCGTATCGGTCCGAGCGGTGATGCGACTATTACAAAGCGAAGCTAACCAAAACATATCGATAACCCTAAAATAGAAAGGTGGATAATACATCATGGCATATGGGAATAATAACGGAGGGTACGATCGCTATCAGGCAAGAAGCCCGCAGTCCGCGGCTCCGCGGAACTCTGGTCCTCGTGGGCAGAATCAGCCCAAACAAGTGAGCAGCACTGGTCCGACTCTGTTCAATGAGCCGGCCGGCAAGTTCCTGAACTTCAACTACTGGGGTCGCTACAGCAGCATCGAGATCGGCGTCTGTCCCATCGGTGCTCAGCTGAACTGGGACACCCGGAAGAACGCTCAGAAGGTGACCCAGGTCATCTCCTTCAGCGACCTCAGCGAGCTGCAGGATATCTGCGAGGAGGTCATCGAGTCTGTGAAGAACACGGGCACGTTCACCCCGACCGGCGTCCGTGTGGGAAGCAAGGAGGACTGTATCGTCGAGATTAACAACGGCTCCACCATCGGCATGTCCCCCGGCATCTATCTGGTGCTCTACAAGAATCTGGACAGCTCTGGCCGCACCAACAACCTGGAGTTCTATCCGTTCTGCGACTGCAAGGTGGTTCGTGGGTACGATCACACCTCCGGCAACGCCAAGGAGGACATCTCCAAGATCGGTGATTTCAAGAAGTTCTACCGGATGGTGAAGGAGTCCGCAAAGGCGTTCACGATGGCTCAGGCCCATGCGGTCTCTGTCAACATCGAGGCTGATAAGCTTCGTTGCTTCCGGGTCCTGTCCGCACTGACTGCCAGCATGGGCATCGATATGAACGCCGAGCTTCGTGCTGCGTATGATACCAGCAGCTATCAGCGTGGCGGCGGTGGCCGGAGCTATGGCGGTGGATCCCGTTCCGGTGGCTACAATGCACCCCGTAGCGCTCCCCGGAGCAGCACCTTCGAGAACAGCAACGCCGGCGGATTCCCCGGACAGAATCCCCAGCAGGTCCTGGCAACCCTGGATGACCCCGTGGATATCAACCTGAGCATGGAGAATCTGACAAACGTCGACCTCTCCAAATTCTCCTAAGCGGAGGGCCGTATGAATATTGCTCAAGGAGCTGAGACTTTCACCAAGATGTTCCCCAGTATGATGAAGGCCACAAAGCTTCTGATCATCGACCATGATGTCACCCGTTACCATAGTTTTGACCTGCTCCGTTACACTCTGTTTACAAGGAAGGACCTTTTTGTCACTCTGAAACCGGCGTATCATAAACTGATCACACCGAATGTGGAGTTGGCGGAGCAGGTTCAATTCATGCGGACGACTGTCCCTGAGTTCAACATCTTTGACATGTTCGGCAAGGATGAGGGTGTACATACGACTGACCAGTATTCCGACCATATACGGTCCATGATCACAGGGGAACACGCAAAGACTACACCTACGGATGTGTCTGAACGGTTTGAGGTGGTGTTTGATAAACCCGATATCACCGGATACTTACTGCAATATAAAGGTGAGACAAATCGACCTGCATTCTATGGCAAGGTCACGGTATACGAGGATGCCAACTTGTTGAACCTGAAAGTTGCAGTTAAGCTTATCATAAAGCACAGTATCAATGCCGTGATGATATGCTCCAACGAACTGGCGGTGCGGCTCATCGCAATGCTTGTTGCCGCCGGTCACACAACTCCAATCACGTTCATCATTGCACGCTATGCATATAACTTCCAGGTGAATGACGACAAGTGCGTTGTCCCTACCTGTAATAGCGAGATGGGAGCTCTTGAAGTCCAGTACAAACATGAGTTCGGTTTCTTCGATCCATTCAGTGGGTTGACGTTCCGATACAGATTCCTGAGGGAACAAAATAACGAGGAGTGATATTATGCCTATCATGCAATCCAATTCGTTGCGCGGCGAGTTCATGCGGAATGTTGTGGACACTGCTGTGCGTGAGATCCTGGCCGATATCCAGTGTATGTTCGGCCCCGGGGCATCTGATGCTTTCATCACCAAGAACGATCAGATCTACTACACCCGCGACGGCAAAGAGGTCATGGAGTCCCTGATGTTCGACAATGAGCTGGCGAACAAGGTGCACCATATCCTCTACCAGGCCGCCTATCATCAGGGAAAGAACGTCGGCGACGGCAGCACCACCCTGATGGTTCTCTACTGCAACCTCTACTTCCGGATGCGGAAGGCGCTGGATAGCGGAGAGATCAAGGCCCCCATCAACGTCGTACGCAGCCGGTGGAAGGTCATTATGGACGCCCTCATCGAGAAGATCAAGGCTACGACGGTTCCGCTGACACCCGACACCATGCTCTCCATGTTCTACACCTGCACCCAGGACCCCGAGCTCTCCGCCAAGATCTTCAGCACCCTGAAGGATGCGATCATGGCCGGGGCGCACATTGTGCCCAGAAAGAGCAACATCGCCACCGACTTCAACGTCACGACCTACAACCGTCCGACGGTGCGGGTTACGCGGCAGTTCTCTCTGCGGCCGGTTAAGGACATCAACCCGAACACGGTCGTTCTCTACTGCAACGGTACCCTCGATATGGCGCATCCTGAGGTCCTGGCAGCTATGGCAACTCAGATGTCGATGATTGGTGATCGTCGGATCGACATGACCTACATCATCCTCTGCCACGGCATCACAGCAGCCACTCGCAGCACTATCCGTGAGTTTACCCGTATCATCCATCGGAACGCATGGGATGTGAATTCCATGAACAACCTCGCCATCTATACGATGGACGACGCCATGAAGATGGATAAGGAAGAGCTCGAGGATATCAGCACGATCATCACCGAGGATGTCGGCATCGGTACTCTGGTGAACTCTATCACCTTCGAGCACCTGCTCTACAATGTCTTCAACGTGAAGGAGTTCAACAACGACACCGCCATCGAGGATCTGGAGAACTATGACGCCGATCCGCACTCTATCGATCAGATGCGTATGATGTGCGCCGCTCCTTATGAGGTGATGTTCGATGCTGTCGACGGTATGGCCATCGGCAAAGAGCTTGGTCCTGTGGCCACTGAGCGGTACAAGAACCTTTGCCAGGAAGCCGAGGTCGAGAAGTCTGCTATCCGCAAGGCTTCCCTGGAAAGCCGTATCCGGAAGTCGTATGGTATGTTCATCGACATTGAGGTCGGCTCCAGCCTGTTGAAGGACAGTCAGCGTAAGTTCGAGCTCATCCTTGACGCCATCATCTCCGGTTCCACCGCGGCGCAGGAGGATATCCTTATCGGAAACTCTGTCCTTCACGCTCTCCGCCAGGCTCATCGGCTGGATGGTTTCAACCGTGAGATTGACCGTAACCTGATTAAGGTCATCACTGATGCGCTGCTGGACACGATGGTTGCTCTGGTGGGCAACTGCTACGCGCTGGATGAGAAATTCAGCTGCGAGACCATGCTGCAGCGTGCTAAGGATGACAGCTACAGCATCAGCGATTTCACCCTGCGGGATGGTCCGGAGCAGATCTGGCCGCGTGCTGACGAGGCTCCCATTATCGAGCCGGTGGACGCCGCGTTTACGAGCCCCGATGGCAGTGACCAGATTCTGCAGATCTGCCCCCGTGTGGTTGAGCCTTTCGGTTCCATCAGTGCGATCCTCACGAACTCCATCCTCCCGATCGAGATTGCGATGACCAAGGTGTTCCATCTGTCCGGCAAAACTGGGTTCATGTCGAACTATATCAACGCGGAGGGGTGAGTGCTGTGATGAGTTCTTCTCACGTCGATGATCTCTCAGTTTCAATGTATCATAAAGAGATGACTGTCGCGATGGCGGACATCCTTACTCGGTTCTCCGAAGCTGTTGCAACTGATCCTGTTGCTGTAGCAGCAGTTTGCCCTCCTGCTGGAGTGACAGTAGAGCTGGCGCTTGGTCGTCTTCGCAAAACTGTCAGCTCGGTCGACGATACAGTATTCATCGTCTATAACCCGACTAAGACCGAGGACCCTGCGTATCTCGCTCTGCATAAACTCGGAGCGACAAAGATGGACTGGTCACTTGCCGTCGATTGCATGGGCAAAGAGTATGCAAGCGCTGGTTATCTGTGCTATGTCGTACCGGAACCGAACTATCAGCAGCAACGGATTGACAAGCTGAAGGCTCCTGTCTACAATCACGTCAAGTATACCACAGGGTTTGATAAAACCTAACCGAATCAGGGCAGCGGGTCGAGTATAATCCGCTGCCCTATTTCTTTTTAATGCATATGTTGACACCTTAATAATCAAATTAGGAGGTAATAGTCATGGGATACTTCTATGAAGCCACGCTTCCCGATTTTCCGAAAGTGACATTCTATGCACGAGCTTACACCGGTGCTGATACTCCTGTCGAAATCGACGATTTCGCAGGCGTGTTGACAACTGCAATCGCTGAATCTACCGTAGACTTCGCCGGTAACTATAAGGCGTGTCTTGACGACAACTGCCGCAGGTATATCGCGCTCTACGGTAGTAAAATGATCGGGACGACTGAGACCATGTATCGGTTGTATGTAGAACTCTGCCCGGATAACGCGGCTCCCGTGAGACATGGCCGACTGGCCGAATACTATGAGCTGGTTCACGGCCCGGATTTGGATCCGTGAGAACTGCAATTTTGTATCGGAGGTGATAAAGCAGTGAAGCTTCGCGAATTCCTTGCAGACACTCTTTCCGTATCGAAAGGCTCGATGAAACTCAATACAAAAGGCGTCATTGAAGAGTACCGCGAACGTTATGATAATCTGACTGGATCTGGCAAAACGTTTCGACATGATACGTATACGGTTAACCCTGGTGGTCGGGTTATGGTACATATCAAGGTTCCATCCGAGACAGTGGACGGATTCTACTATGATGTCTTGATTGAGTTGTCGGCGGAGAAATCCGCCGCCGATTTCCGCGACTGCGACATTAAGATCTTCTCTAATTGTCCGTCGTTCGTCTATTCGGTGGCGTATGTTTTCGCGCATTGGGACCCCGATGCGAAAGACAAGTCAAAAGGCAAGGGTATGATGATCGACTCCCTTCGCGGTAAACTCCCGAGAGAACGACTGTTGGTTCCCGGAACAGAGAAGTCTCTCGGAAAGAAACCTGTACACGACAAGCCTGTCACTCGTAACCCGATGGGAATTCCCCTGTTTGACAAGTCGGTGTACTTCGCCATCTTCTACATGCTTGACAATGTTCCATTTGCTCAAGCAATGCACAACTATCATAACATTCCGATGACCCGGCTGATGGCCACAATCGATGACTTTGATTCCCTTATGGTCAAGCGTAAACGTGCAGCTGCTCGGCAGGCCGAGAAAAAGAAAGCGTCGAAAGCTGCCAGCGATAAGGTATTCAGGGACCACGAGAAGAAAATCGACAAGGCCAATCGGAGTGGTATGCAGAAACCCAAACGGGCTGTTCGTGTGACGAGCGTCCAGGGCGCTCGTGCTACTAAGTCGATGAAGTCTCCGACAACGATTGGAAGGAAAAGCAAGTAATCATACGGACTATATACTATAGTATCGACCACGTCAGAAAGGGGAGTACGACATGAGTAAGAAAACAAAGAAAGGATTGATCGCGGATCTTCTGGGCTCTCCCCGACCCACGGAGGATTCGCGAGCAATCGCCGTTGACAGAAAGGAAGGTGAGAGAGATGTATCGTGCATTCTCGACCAAGACTTAGACGACAGAACCATCCCGCTCGTAGACGCGGGAATCAAAGACAAAGACCTGAAGAACCCGCCGCCGGATGTGGCGGAAGCTTGGTATCACGACGCCCACGTGCAGAAGTATGTTCATATGGAACGCGTGGTGAAAGATAACGGTATGTCGTATACCACCAAGCGCGTGCAGTTCGAGTTCGCGCGCATGTTCGAGGGATACTCTGACAATATGGATGAGCGAGGGGTCAATCCCACGATTGAGCGCCTGTCATTCGCCACCATGAACAAAGTGTCCTTCATCAACAACATCACCAACCCGCTCAGATATATCAACTACTTCATCGAGTACTTCGATAAGGATGATGAGCTGATGCGGGCATACTTCCACGTCATGTTCCAAATCATGTATGAGGACCTTGACCTGGACCCCATGGCATTCATCGAGACGGTATACGCCGCATTCACAACCGACAGTATGATCGAGAAGCTAATCCGGATGGTTGAGTATAACGTAGATGACAATCTCGTTAAAAAGACCGACCGGGTATATGACGAATCGATCCAACTGACGATTGAGCATCTGAAAGCAATCATGGGTGTATCCTGTCTCCACAAGTTTACCATACCCCTGGTGTCTCACTACTACAACACCAGGACCCGCCTGCTGGAAGAGGCCCACATGTCCGACAAGGATTTGTATTACTACCTGTTTACGACCTTCATTCCGGTGTTTGACGAGCACTATGACATATGTTTGTATAACAAGCTGTATCATACCTCGACAACCCGAATCACGAAGACGAATCAGGAAAGTGCGATGTGGGACCGCCGCAAGCGGATCGGCACAACCCCTACATCGTACACCAGTGAGCTGATGCGGGACTTCGTCACTGATATCTCGCAGAAGGCCGTTTTCAGCAAATCCGCAATCGTCTTCATCCATGTATGTATGGATAAGGCAATCCGAAATACCCTGATTCAGCCGGACAAGCACGACTATACCGAAATGGCGATGGATGCATCGGACTCTGTCAATGAGACGGTGTCTCGGTGGGATCGCTGGCAAACGGACAAGTCGTTTCACAGTCAAAAGGACAGAATCCGGCTGCACGTATCCGTCAAGGATGCGATTGACCGCCTCGGCAAGGAGTTCGGCTTGGACTTCAAGCGTATGCGGTCTGACAAACCCAAGGACATTAAGGCGACAAAAGAGCTCCGCGAGGAGTATGCCTATTACCGCGACAACATTCCGCGCCCGCTGCATGACACACAGGTCTACTTTATCCAGCTGTACTATGCGGCGGCTATGGGCTGCACCGAAGATACAAACATCATTAAGTTCCCGGATATGATCAAGCTGATCATGATCATGAAGCGCGACTTTGCTGCGAGAAACTATATCTACTTCCCGTTCTTCATCAGCAGCAAGGTAAAAGCTTCTGCCGCGAAGACTTACAATCGCCGCAAGATCGAAAAGCTGATCACCAGTCACCCGTTATACGAAGACTTCATCGACGAGTACGAGTTCACCGATGGACTGTTGAACCGTGAGCGTCTCTGCAATGAAATCAAAACCGTGGTCGCCTGCCCTATCGTTGTCGTAGACTACGAACATCAGGAACGGCAGGGACAGCAGATGACTCCGACCGAAGTGTGCACTGTCGATGAAGTTATGCGGTTCTATTGCTCTTTGTAATTGGTTATATACTATAAGAGTAGTAGAACAAGGAGGAATGAAAGCCTATGATGGTGGCAACTACCGACCGGGCTATGGAACATCCCGAGGAGTATCGCGGGATGTTCCTTGAACCCGAAAAAACCAAGGAACAACGCAAGAAAGACTGGACCCACAAAATCTTCCTGTTTGAACCCAAATCGACAGACAAGGAGGACCTGATCAACAATAAGTTGATTCAGATCGTCAACGTGTATGAGCACACGATGGCGGACTTCGAGTTCAACTCGAAGAAGATTATCAAGCACTACCGCAAGCACTATGGCGACATCGACGTTGGCATGTATACGCTTGGCCAGAGCATCAAGTTCCGCGTATCCGAGAGCCAGGAGGAACCGTATCAGCTTCCGCTGTTCAAGTTCCTGGTAAACTACACCATGCTCTTGATTCCCGTGGAGTGCGGCGTTGACCTCACCGGCTGGCATCCGTGGGAACCCGACCACTGGACTGCCGATGGATGGGCCAAGCAAATCGATAAGTATATCGAGATGTGCCAGTCGGTCGCCAATATGCGGAAGATCTGCGAGTGCATCGAAATGGTGAAGTACCTGATGAACCTGTGGTGTGTGCGTGCCGGTGACCGGCAGGGCCTGAGTATCTCGAACAATGACTTCATCGAGGTTATGAAGCGTGACCCTGAAGCCCTGAAGTCCATTACCTGCACGTTCCCCATTCCGGACGACATCAGTCCTACGGACCTTGAGAAGCTCACGATGGATCGTACGCATCAGCTGCTGAAAACGATCGGGGATCAAATCGATCTCCCGATCTCAGCGTATGCGCGAAACAACCTGTTCAACCCTGCACAGTTCCGGGAGTATGCAGTGCACTTATGCTTCAAACCGGACTTGAGCGGAAACACGATTCCGTACACGTACCCCACCAACGTCATGATGGGATTGTCCGATATCAGGGCATTCGCCATTGATGCCCACGGCGGAAGAAAAGCTGAGATCACGAAGCTCAACGTGTCTGATGCAGGCACGTTGGAACGCGCACTGATGATGATGATGGCCCCGGTGAAACATGTGGACATCAACTATGAGTGCGACAGCCAACACTTCCGCACTCGGTATGTCAGCAGCAAGAAAGACCTTGCCAAGCTGGAAGGGCGGGTTGCCCTGGTTCCTGGTGAGAAGGACAAATATTTCATCATCGACCCGGATGACACGTCTTTGATCGGGCAGACGCTTAAGATGAAGAGCCCGATCACCTGTACGCATCCTCGCCGCAAGGAAGGCTATATCTGCGCGGCCTGCTATGGGATGCGAATGGCGAGACTGAACTGCGATGTCCACATCGGTCGTCTGGCCGCAGCGGAATCTGCCGATGAGATGGAGCAGAAGCTTCTGTCGGCAAAACATGCCTTGAAAACTGACACGGTTCGTGTCGAGTTTGACGATACCTTCTATCGGTACTTCACGCTCGGCAATGGGACCATCTCCCTGAGCCATGAGATGATCGAGGCGTCTTATGCGGAACGGCGTGATTCCGACTTCAACCACCTGTATCTGGAGTTCTATCCCCATACAATGGGCAAACACCAGGATGGTGAATCCAGGCACTTCGACCGGTCGTTCCAGGACATCGTCATCTACGACGACCGAGACGAGAGCAGAATTACAATCTCCGAGATCAATGGAGCGCCGCTGTATCTCAGCCCTGAGTTCAACAACGAGTGCTTCCTCCCGGCAACACACTATAAGGGCGCCAAGGATGCAGTCCGCATCCCATTCGGCGATATCGCCGATGCTGGTGAGCCGACAGTGGATGTGCTGTTTGAGTTCTCCTATCGGAACAAGGAGATTGCTGGACCTCTGATGAAACTGGAATCCATCATGTTCAACCGCACCACTATCAACTCGTTCGGGACGTATGACAAGTGCCTGGATGAGCTGTCTCCTCTGTTCCTGGCCGGTGGTATCTATATCCCGGACTATCAGACAGAGCTGCTCGTGTCCCAGATGATCACTACACCTGACGGTGGTATGGTGGACTGGAACGATCCCCACCCGGAGTATGTATTCAACAGCATCAATAAGAGTATCCAGAACAACCCCTCTGCGCTGACAAGCGTTCTCTATCGGGAGTCTGGTGCTCAGATTGCGGGTGCTTATCGGACGTACGACAAGTCCGGCACATCTGCGTATGACCGCTTTATCATGGAGCGCGGTCACAGTCAGTGGAGCTAAACCTTCAGCAGAAGGAATAGTTAAATACAAATCACGTAAAGGAGAAATTGTTATGAGCCACGATGTTAACAAGAAGTCCAACAAGCCCCAGAAGGTTGATCCCGATCCCGTCGCGATTCTGCTGAAGGA
>JAMPEH010000008.1:0-49706 GCA_023665245.1 Muribaculaceae bacterium | reverse complement strand
AAGACTGTGAAGTGGAACAACCGCGATGAGTGATAGTGTTCGTCGCGAGGCCACCTGTTAGCGCTGCGGACCAGGGCTATATACCATAAGCAATTCGGGGCAGGGGTAATTCCCTGCCCCGGTGCGTTTAATAGAAAAGGAGAATTTGTTATGGATGATCGCAATGTTCAGTACAACATCGAGTGTGCCGGCTGTGGCACCGTGTACCACATCAGCTACGACGAGATGGAGCATGACGGCTGGAAGGTCGCGTACCACAAGGGCTATGTGTGCCCCTGCTGCACCAAGAAGTTCCCCGATGCGGTGACGCTCCCCGTTGCCCAGGAGAACCGGCAGAAGCACCAGTGGAGCTCCCTGGTCAACCCGTGAGGCATCAAAGAGCAGGGGTAAACCGCCCCTGCTCTTTTTCTGTTCTGAATGCTATGATGGGTACATACTATAGATGTAGAGATGATGAAGTGTATACCACTTCGAGTCTACTACAAAGGAGGTAATATCCATGGCAGCAAGTCCGTTTATCGTAAGCAACCTGATCGACATCAAGAATGATGCACCGACGGTCCTCGCGGGGAAGGTGATCAAGGTCACCATGTCCGAGGATCGGTGTGCTACGATGTTCGACTACTTCACCGGCGAGGCCCTCTGGGTCACGACGCCCGGCTCGTGGACCGAGGTCACCGATAGCGTCTACACCCTGCGTACCAGGCACACCCTGTATGTCTTCGTCAAGATCCACAACCTCCCCGTGCCCGCCGAGGCCACGGGGACCAACCCCAAGAAGGAGGAGCCCTACCAGATCCACCGCCCGACTCCTGTCACTCCGGTTCCCAAGACGGCCCCGGCTATCAACATCTCCAACATCGAGGTGGTGGATAAGGCCACATCCTACAAGGGGATCAACTACGGAGATGGATACGACAAGACCGAATTCACCTTCAACCGGGAGATCACCGAGGAGGAGTTCATGACGTTCCTGCTGGCAAACAAGTACCGGATCCACAACGCTGACGGCTGGTGGGATAACCACTCGAAGATCGAGGGCAGCGGTGCCAAGTGGACGTATACATGGGTGCTGGCATACACGGATTGATCCGTGTGAAAAGATCAGGTCTTCGGACCTGATCTTTTTATATGCAGCGCTTGAAACTACTATACAGTAGAAAGGAGCTGGAGAGTTTTGAGCGATTCTTTTTTCCAACTCATACCCAAAAAGTATAGCGTACAAGCCGTTCTGTCAAGAACCCATGACAAAGCTTTGATCTTCCGACATGGCCACATTGCAATCACGGACTACAAAATGGGTGACAATCCCGAGTTCGAGAAATCCTTGTCATCGTTCGACGATGTGCGGTGGCGCTATGTGATGAAGGCCGGGTACTATATTCCCGAGCTGAAGGAGTTCAGAGTGAACCGCGGGTACGACCTCGGTATGCTGGCCTCATTCTTCAAAGGGTATGATGTCCGCGTTGAAAATGATGCGTATCCTGCAGATAAAGTTAAAATCGATCTCTTAGCTGCACCAAGAGATGATTTCCAGCGAGTCGGTCTGACGTTTATGTGTTCTCAGGAGGAGTATCGGAAGAACTCTCGCTACACCCAGCTGATGATCGATGCTGACACTGGTGATGGCAAAACATACCTCGGTGTTGCAACCGGGTGCTTTATGCAGGCCAGGCAGATCGTGTTTGTCCCGATCGAGGCTGTTATGCAGCAGTGGAAAGAATCCTATCTGAAGTTCACAAGCCTGAAGGAGAAAGAAGTCAAGATTGTTCAGGGTAGTGATACCTGCAGGAAGATTCTTGATGGAAAGTACAAGGATGTCAAAGTGTTCATCTTCTCGGTTGACACGGTTGTGTCGTTCTGTGAACGGTTCGGCCCTCTGGAAACAATCGACATGCTTCGCGCTACGAACTGCTACATGAAGATTGTGGATGAGGTTCACAAAGACATGCGCGCAAATGCGATGATTGAGGCATTGTGCAACTTCCACATGAACTACTACATGTCAGCAACCCCCGGTCGGGCGCAAAGCAAAGAGAACTGGATCTTCAAGACCTGCTACCGGAATGTTCCTCGGTTTGGTTCTAAGTTCAAAGTCCAGGAAGAGAAGCATATCAACATCCTGGTGAAGAAGTACAAGTTCTCTCCAACTACTGCTCAGATTGGGAGAATGGTCCAGAAACGCAAAGGGTGGCTGAACGGCAAGAGCTATGAGAGGGAACTCTTAAACGCATCAGACGATCAGAAGGAAGACTTCATCAACAGCGTGCGGGCTATGCTAAACTGGAGTAAGAAGTTCCTGAAGACAGGGAACAAGATTCTGATCTTGTGCGAGACCATCGACGGCACGGCGGTGATGAAAGAACTTGCAGAAGAGATCTTTCCCGGGGAGGTTTCTCGGTACTATGGGTCAATGAATAAAGCTGAGAAACAACCTGCTAAGGAGAAGACCGTAATCTGTGCAACTGTAAGCTCTCTTGGTACTGGTGCTGATATCCCTGGAATTCAGCATGTGCATAACATCACGACTTATGCCAACTGGATCTCGGTTATCCAGACTGCCGGTCGAGCACGTAAACTGAAAGACGGAACACAAGTGTTCTACATCGAGTACGTAAACTTCTCATATCTGAAGACGATTCGACAGTATGAGAAGCGTAAGCCTACCCTGATCAAGAAATCCCGTACGGGTAAGATCATGTTAATAGATTAGAGGGATGATATATGAATACGGTTACTGAGAGACTTCTCCTTACAATGGTGAAGTCTCCAGTTATCCGGTTTCTCAACCGGTTCTTTCATTGGTACAGCTTGGTTATAGGACCTCAGCCTATCTATTGTGCAGTATTTGTCTACGTAACTCCTACGCCGAAAAACTACTGGACAGGAACTGATATGTTGGCAAAGCTGAACCGGAGATATAAGGCTGACTTAAAGGAAGTCCGCCGACTGGGATTAGATCCCAACCAGCTGGTTTGGACTATCTGCGAATACTCGGAAACTGCGTGAGTATATACTATAGGTACAGAAAGGAGGGATGACGAATGAATCCCGTTACGCAAAATATTATCATTGGTGCATCCGGGGTCGCCATAACTGTGGCGATGATTGCCTGGGTGACCGCACACTTCAAGCTCTTCAAGCTGAAGGCTGAGATCCAGGAGGATCTCGCAAACACTTACACCCCGGAAATCCTCGGGGCCAGTATTGAGAAGAAAGAAGGTGACGACAATGCCGGTGAGCAGGAAGGCAAAACCGAAAAAGCGGAAGCGTCAGAAGAATCCTAACCACGGCAGCAGCGGTACGCTATCCGAAATGCTCAACCGCTTCCAGGGCTTGTCTGAGAAAGAGAAGTACCGCCACATGATACTCCGCACTTTACTGCCTAACAGCACAGCCAGGACCTTGCCGTGGCTCATGTATACTGGGTTGATTGACAGAATCGATGCCAGTTATGATCGGCTATACGGCGGCCAGGATTTGGATGGTGAACCCACATGAAACTGATCTCCACTGTATACTCAGGGGATCAGTTAGAGGCAACACTCACCATCCAGTCAAAGAATACCCGCACCCGCGACGATAAGTCCGATGTCAGCGGGCCATTGATCACGCGGTATCGTTCCAAAGTTGGCAATGAATCGCTGATCTTCAACCCGACAGTGGCGTTAGTAATTCGCGGGCGTGACCGCAAGCAGTCCACGGATGCATGGATTCCGTGGTCTCTTATCTACCGTTTCACTGCAAGCTTGTCGCACGTGTATCACAGCCTTCAAACGGAGAAACTGTACAATGCGGCAGATGGTACGCTATACGTCGATAGAAACATCGCACTGAGCGTATCGAGGCGATTATCACTGTTCCGGAATTCGATTACACTAACCCCTGGTGTAATCATGGACAGAACCGGAAAGCCTATGAAAGCGATTGACTTCATCGTTGATGAGGTCAACATTGGCACAATGGGGCATAACGAGGTGTTGACTCTCATCGACCTAATCGACCACCTCGACATTGCTAACTACTCACTGACTGCTGGAATCATCGACGAACTGGAAACCATGAACACCAAGTTCGATCAGATGAAGCTTCAGATGGATAGAATCGAAAGACTACTTCAAACCCAACCGAAATCCACACAAGAACCTCGCTCCTCACCAATGTTCAACTGGCAACCGAATGGTTATGGAGCGTTATAGGAGGTGACACAATGAACCTGTCAACAGCGGCCGTTATGCTCGAAGGCTCCTACTTCCGGGTAGAGGATTACCCATGGGAAGCTGTTGAGAAGCACGGCCCATTCGCACTGAAGAAAGGAATCGCCTACCGCTATCAGACTGATTTCAGTAAAGGTCTGTTCCCGTATCGCGGTCTCACCGGCGATGACTTCAATTTCAAGAAAGCAAAAATCGGAATCTGGTTCAAACAACTCAGTCACTCGGAGTACAAGAAAATCATCGTATATCCGAGAACCCCGAAACAGGCGGCTGAGTATAAGCTTGGCACTGAGAAAGACATCATTGCTGCCGTTCTGCAGAACGAGTTCCTTCCCGACCAGTTTGCAGACAGCGACTATGCGGCAGCAGACTCCGGGGCATCCGTTTATATGCCCCCGATCCACACGGATGACGACAGCTTGAACATGCTGATGAAACTCGCTATCCGTGAGAAGGGCGCTCCATTTGAGCCGTATGGCAGACGGCTCCAGGCTATGGCGGTGGATAAGCGGCCTGGCACCGAGCGCTCCAATGCGAAGAACAACGCAAAGCGCGGTATCATGCAGAATCGGGCAATGTCTATGGGCAAGTTCGCCCAGTACAGCGATGCCTGGCAGCTCGAATCCGCCATCATCGTAAAAGATCTCCCGCATGCGATGCATCCTATGCACATTCCAAAGGGAAAGATGCTGGTGATCTATCCCGGTGGTCTTCCGTTCACTATCAACCAGGAGAACCTGATCGATGTGTCCGATATGATTGCTGAGGCAATCTCCAATGGTAAGGATGCACAGGTGATCGACGACGATGGGGAGGAATGATAACGATGTACGACAAAGAGAAACGCAAGGACTTGAGCAGAATGACCGTGGGCGATATGATCAAACTGTTCAACGAGCTCCCGAACGATGCGATGGTTGTCTGTAGCGGGAGTTCCCGATTCTATCTCCATGTCGGCCGGAATCAGGTCTGTCTCGATACGGACACCCTCGACGACTGTTATCCCAGCAATGCGTACCCGCCGAAAAAGATTATTGGAGGAGCTACCATATGAAACCGGAATATTTGATCCTCATCCTGCTGTCCATTGTGGCAGCAGTGATCGCAGGATTTGCACTGCTGGACATCCTGTACGTCAAGAGAATTCATGACATGCATCGGGGTGTCCATGAAGAACTGAACAGACGGGCCAATATGTACCGCGATGGTGCTATCCTGGCGGATACCGCGGCCAAGATGTTCGCAACTATCCTCATTGACCTGTCTCATACCAACTGTCGGGAATCCCTGTGCTGGAAGCTCAGCACTATCCGTAGCGTGGAGCATATCATGATGGCATCCGGGTATATGGATAGAGACCTGTACCAGTATATGTGCGACAACCTCTATCACGGTGACTATGATACCCGGGTAACCTGGATCGACAAGATGGAAGCCGCCGTGAAGGGATACTACATCATGGATCCCGAAGTCGGGAACAACATCTGTGATGTGCTCAGACTTCTCGCCCGTATGTCGATGGGGTACGACGCCACTGTAAAAACCTACGGGGAATCGAAGGCCGTACTCCTGAAGCTGATCGATACGCTAAATCTGAGTTTCGTTATGTACGACGAGCATGCTGAGGAAGCGCGCAAGAAAACGCGGAGCGGAGCCTCGTTCGATGAGATGCTCAAGGCTCTGGAAGATCTGAGCGATAGCGTGGATCCTCAGCTCGGCAAGGCGCCGCCTACCCCGGCGGTCATTGTAACGGAAGGAGATGATACGGTTGCTAAAGGATATCAGGAGAAAGAAGAGCCTGCAGAATCTTCCGACATCGAAGTTCATGAAGGTGGAGACCCCGAAGTACACGGGGAGGAAATCCATGCGGAAGAAGCTCCGGGACCTGATCCTAAGAACGTGACCCAGCCCTCTGTCGTAGTCGTTGACCGATCGAGGGTTAAAATTGAATATCAGAACAAAGGAGACGAAGAAGATGTCTAAAGAAATCGAACGGCAATTCGTTACTGAGCGCGAGCCCAACCTGGGTGATTTATGCGACGCTCTCGATGCGCGCGGTGACAAAGGGTATATGTTGTATACCGAAGATCAGTTCACCGCGTACCTGTACACCGAGCCGGCTCAGGTTCGTATTCGCAAGGCGGACGGACTGGACACCACCAAGTGCTACCTGACTGTCAAAGGCACGTATATGAATTTGACCACGCGCACGGAAGTTGAGATGGAAATCACCGAGGAGCAGTACGAGGAAATCCTCGCTCTCATCGGCAAGAACCCTGTCCACAAGAAGTGCGTCGTTATGGAGATCGGCGACCGCAAGTTCAACTTTTCTACCGTCGATCCCGGCATGGATACCAGTTTCACGTTTGCTGAGGTGGAGTTCCCCTCTGAAGAGGCTGCTGCAGCGTTTACGTGGCCGTTCCCCAACCTCAAGTACACTGAGGTGACCGGCGGTATGAACACTGATACTCCTGTCTGGAAGTCCATGTCCATGCCCTTGTATTGGGCGACAACTCGTCTTAACAAGTAAGAGGCGGAAAGAAGGAAGGGGCGGGGATATCCCCGCCTCTTTCTTTTTGCTGTGTTGGTTGACACCTGAATAACTGGAGGTGTTGCGAAAATGTATAGACTCCTGCGATTTAAAGCTACAAACGTAATCGGGTTCATGAGTGGTCTCGGCAAGAAAACTGTCGAGATCGACCTCCGCGAGTTCATGGATAAGGATATCGTTTGTATCATTGGCGACAACGCGAGTGGCAAATCTACATTCTTAAGCTTGATCCACCCGTGGAACACGCCTATCAACGGAAAGCCGAAATTCATCATCCCCGGAAAAGAGGGGGTTGTAATCCGCGAGTATATTGGTGATGATGGAACCACGATGATTTCCAAGTGTGTCTATCACCCGAAAAGAGATGGCAGCGGCCACAACGCAAGCTGTTATCTGGAAATGACCAAACCCGGTGGAGAGCCGGTTGAGCTGAATCCGAATGGCAATGTCGGGTCCTATCAGGCACTGCTGTATACGTACTTTGGAATCACAAAGGATTATCTGTCATTTGCGGCCTACACAACAGAGGTTGCGAATATCGTAAAGATGACGGATATGGAGCGCAAGAGCAGTGTCGGTACACTTGTGCCGAATACTAAACGGTATGAAGTCGCATACGATATTGTAAACGATAAGTATCGTAATCTGCGCAACATGACACGTAATCTTGCGCAAAAGATCTTGGCTCTACGTGATGAGGATTCTCTTGAAGCTGATTTTGTGCGACTCAGCGATGAGCTCAGAAAGTATACGGAGGAACGCGAGGAGCGTATTCGCAAGCTCGCTAAGATGGAGGGCCGGCTGAAAGAACTTACTGCTGGGAAAGATGTCGATGACATGATTGATCGGTACAACCACATGGTATCGAGCATTGCTGTGTATGATACCGAGATTGATCGGACATATCGCGCGTTGATGAAACTGTACGATCAGCTTGGTATTGAACCCACAAAACCCAACAGTATCACATTTGATGGGATTGACGAAGTCCCATCAAATATCATGCGCTACGAGAAGAAACTTGTGGCGAATGAAAGCTCTATGACTGGGCATCGAGACCGTGAGAAGCGCTTGCGTGACGAGCTCCATCAGGTGGAGAATGACATCTCTGAAACTGAATCGGTTCTGTATAGTATTCAAACCCAGGATGTTTCCGAGCTCGAAAAGACAAGAGCTGGGTACATTAAGCAAATCGAAGCAATGCGGTACACGAAGAATCCTGAGATGTACAAGGATATGTCGTACGGTGAAGTCGTGGCGTTCTCTCGCACGGTGACCACAATCGACAGTATGGTACAGGCACTATATGACGAGTATGGTCAGCTGGTTTCTGATTACTTTGGGTCTGGCGGTTGGATGGATTATGTCTCGAATGCCAGACAGGATGCTGAGAGGCTGCAGGCTGAGGTAATCACCAAAACAGCAAAAGCTGATCAGGTATACAGAAAGATCATTGAGAAAGAGCAGTACCGGCAGATCGCATCAGTTCTCAACCAGCGCCCGAAAACCTGTACGATCGATTCGTGTCCGTTCATAGCAAATGCGTTGAAGTATCAGGGGGTTGCTGATGAGATTGCTTCGCTGACCGCAGAATACAAGGAGTTCAATATTGAACTCATGGATCTTGCGAAGGATCGAGACGATGCAGAGAAACGGGTTATCATTCATGAGGATGCACAGAATCTCGTCCAGTACCTACTCGTCAATATCGATCTGATTTGTCGGTACCTTGATGTTGATTCCATAGACCAGGTCTACAAGGCCATTGGGAACGGTACCTGGGGATCTATCTTGGATATTATGCGGCTCAAAGATCTTGCCGCTATTCTGTCTGAGAAAGAGCTGTACCTCAATATCACCCAGCAACTGATTCCTGAGGTTGACCATGCGATTGCGCTGGCCAAAGCCCATGGAACGAACAAAGAGCTCCTCTCATCCCAACTCGATCGGCTCCAGCATAGTCGGGCATTCCTGAAGAAGGAACTGGATGAGCATCGCATGCGCATGACGATCGGCGAAACCCAGCGTGAACGGTATCAGAATGCACTCGACCTGTGGACAGCGGTGTCCAATAACATCACCAAGTATCGTGAGCTGATGACTGCGCATCTGGAAGCGCAGAAGGAGGCTTCTGATCAGGATGAGAAGATCCGAAAGATCAAAGAGATGCTGGATAAGTGCAAAGAGCAGAAGCATGTCATTGCGGAGCTTGACGGGCTCATTCGGGACCGTACACCGAAGCGTGAGCAAGTGAAGCTTGACCTGGATGCGGTTCATCGTCTCAAGATTGAGAAGCTCGAGGTCGAGCGTGACTTCACCGTTATCGATTTGATCCGGTCGATCATTGCTCCTGGGAAGGGGATCCGCAAAGAGCTCATTGGGATCTACATGTATGACATTTGCACGATTGCAAACCAGTTACTCTTGAACACCTTCGGCGGTAAGCTCTATCTGAAAGAGTTTGATATCACCGATAAGGAGTTCACAATCCCGTATGTGTACAACGGGAGCGAGGGGAGCGACATCATGTATGCGTCGTCCGCACAGCAGTCAATGATCACATCGGCAATCAGCTTGGCTATTCTTTCCAAACTGGTTGATCGATATGGTATATACACTGCAGACGAGCAGGACGGGCCGTTGAACCCCAAGAACAAGAGTGAGTTCATCAACATCCTGGCAACGCAGATGCGGTATGTTGGGATAACCCAAGCGTTCATCATCACACAAGAACCCCAGTACTATGAGCCGTTCTCTCCGGGGATGATCGTATTCCCTGGTGGAGAGGTTCACGGGAAAGATCTTGACATCGTCAAAGTATAAGAAATGGAGGAACAAGACATGGCAGACATTCGACTCATCAAGGAGGATACTGATCTCAGTATCCTCCGTCCCCTCAAGTGGGACGCAGTACTGAACGGACGGGAGTATAAGGTGTTTGACGCTCCTGGCTTTGTCCACACTATCGGTGACCGCTGGGGCGAGAACTCCTACTGGGCCTGTCCACGGGATGAGGCTCCGACGCACAGCAACCTTGTCGAGTTCAACGGCTATGCTCCTGCCTGGGGCATCAAGATCGAGGAGATCAACTGCTACAAGTGCAAGTGGGACGAGCCTGAAATGCGGCAGGGTCTCATCGCGGTCATCACCCGCAACGGCGAGGATTTCTATCCGGTCATGGCGAGCAACATTGCCTACGCCTATGCCGAGGCATACCGCCTGCTGTGTACCAAGATCCAGGAAGGCGTGATCAACTTCGCCGACTACCACTACTGGGAGAGTGACATTGAGGGACATCACATTCTTTATATGGGCCGTCCATACACGCTCTTCCAGTATATGAAGGGTCAGTGTTGCGCTATGGCTGCCCCTGGTCATGTAGCCCTGAAGGATATCTACGACGATCCTAAGTATGGGTGCAACGGAGAACTGAAGTTGGATCTCCTGCACGACGAGCATATCAACTGGTATCCCGATAGCAAAGACAACGAGCTGTCCTGACGTAAGTGTGAGCTACATACTATAATTGTGAAGGTGAAAATACCTATCACACTTACAGAAAGGAAAATCAATATGCAAAAAGGATATCAGATGTGGTATCAAACCAGTCCGCTCGGTGACGGAGTGTACTGCATTCACCCGGTAATTGGAGATTTCCTCCGAAGATATAACTCGAATCGAGAGGTCCGCGAAGCCCGCAACCACATCACCGAGGTCAAAATCGATTATGATGGTGATCTCAATGAATTAGCCAGATCTGGCAACTATCTCTGGCGCGCCAGCACCATTACCCTCGATCGTACAAGGACCGTCACCCCGTGGTGTGTCAGAAAGCTTGCAGCTGAGGAAAAGGCTCAGGAAATGGGCTTCGACATGGCTGCGACCAATTTTGAGTGCGCCGAGCTATGTGAACAGTGCACTTTCCCCGTCACCTGTCCATTCGATGTGACGCTATATCGGAATGAGAAAGGGTTATACTGTAGAATAGATCTTCATCCGGAGGAGACCGGGGGATTCCGCGACAAGTTCCTCTTCCCCGATCGTTCCTGCAAAAACCAGTTATGTGTTGGTCCCGTTGTGGTAACCAAAGTTGACGATCGTGGTAACTATGGGTTTATCACAGCGAGCATGAAACAGTATTCCCGCCCCAATGAGGGGTTCGTTGCTGAGTATCTGGTTAACGACCCTGCTACCTGGGGAGGGATGCTCCAGATGATCAAAACTCCGTTCGGCCCGCTTACGAGATTAAGTGTTGAGAAGCGTAATAAACACAGTGGCAGAGTCGAAAGTATAAACGACACGATTCTTCTGGAGGAGTATCCCGGTGCTAACAAAGTGCGGGCAGCCTATTGGCTTGAAAACTTTGTCAGTGACGATGAGGTCTCCGCCAAGGTCACCGTTGAGGAAGAGATCTCAGTCGCCGACTTTCTCTGCCAGGGATATCAGGGCTGCACCATCAGTGAGCTCAGCGCCAAAATCAAACGTGTTCCGTTTGAAAACCTGAGGGGCTATCGGTCTGTCAAGTTCATCTCTGACCTCTTCGACGCCGCGGTAAAACACGGCGTCTTCAAGATCTACACATTTGACAACGTCAACTATGTGAAGGTCTATGACGAGTACCTGCTCGAGTTTGCATTGGCGTTTACACAGGAGGAAGTTGAAAAGATCGTCGGTATTGTGAACAAGCTCAACGAAAGTGCAACCGCGACGTTCAAGTCCAGGATTGCCAAAGGCAAGCTCCGTCTTAATTAGTGATAAGCGCGTAGCACGGCGCGTTTATTAAATACAATCAGAAAACAGGAGGAATTTTCAATGGGAATCGCACTCATGATCATCGGCATCATCGGTGGTGCCGCAGCATTCATCGCCCTTGGCCTTCGTATTAAGCAGGTCGAGTATAAGGACCGTTGGGGTGACACCAAAACGAAGGACGCCCTCAAGTGGCAGATGTCTCCGCGCTGCTTTGCTGGCGTGCTGGTCTTCGCCGTCTTCATGGCGTTTGCATGCGCCAAGCAGGTGCCCACTGGATACACGGGCATCCTGGTCACCATGGGCCGGGTCGAAGATCGCACTATCGTGGCCGGCCTGAATGTGGTCGCTCCCTGGCAGAACATCGTGACCATGGACAATCGGAACCAGAAGGTCGATATTGAGATGCAGGCCTTCTCATCCGACATCCAGGAGGTTGAGGTGAAGCTCGCTGTCATTCACAGCATCAACAGCAGCACCGCTCACACGCTATATGCCACCGTCGGTACGAACTACTACGACACCGTCATCAGCCCGGCCATTAGCGAATGCGTGGAGTCTGTCTTCGCTGTATACGACGCTGAGAATCTGGTCGCGAACCGGCCGATGCTTAGTCAGATGGTAAGGGATATGCTCCGCGAACGCATGGATGTGTACGGCATCAACATCGGCGACGTCAACATCACTGACATTGACTTCACCGACGCGTTCACAAACGCGGTTGAGGCCAAGGGTGTTGCGGCTCAGCACCTTCTGGAGGAACAGACCAAACAGGCTGAGGCGACTATGATCAAACAGTCCGAGGCTGAGCGACAGATCATCGATGCGAATGCTGCCGCTGAAATCGTGCAGATCAATGCTGACGCTGCGCTGTACGAAGCGCAGAAGCAGGCTGAGGCCAACCAGGCGATTGCCAACTCCATCACCCAGGGCTTTATTGACTATACTTACGCCCAGCAGTGGAACGGCAAGCTGCCTGACTATGTTGGTACAGGAGACGGCGTGCCGGTGCTTGGTAACATCGGCGGTTAACACAACTACGGAGGTCAGGCATCGTGCAAGCCTTGACCGACAAAAGAGGAACAGGGAGCCAGTTGGCTCCCTGTTTCTTTTTCCTCTCACTCCCAGTCGTAGGGATACATACCACTCCGCAGATGGGAGTACGAACCGTCGTGATCGACGAGATACTTATCGTACCGCCACGAGTTAACCCCAGTCTTCTTGTGCACCGAGAAAGTACTGACGAGTTCGACACCCTTGATTGTATCAGGCACCAACCGTCTCTCGGCTTTCAGAATAAACTTCTTCGTGGCGATGATTTCCTTCTTGGCCTCATACCCAGCACCACGAAGCCATTTCTTCGCAATAAACGCCAGGATAGGAAGGCCGAATGAGCGCTGTTCCTTCATACTACTCACCTCCTCACGTTAATGCATACTTGGGTTTCGATACGTTACAGTCTGTGTCGATAACAGCATCTGCAGGATTCGTGAGCATGTACTGCGTGAGCAGGAAGTCCTTTGTGATCTCACGCATGTTCTTACCCTGGATGTTGATAACGTATGCGTTGGAGTTGATGTAGCGCTCGGCATCGTCATTCGCTTCCTTTGTCCAGCAAGCCTTCACAGAAACCTGGTCACCGTCGAAGTCGGCTCCCATGGGTCCAATCATCGTGTTGCTGAACTGCCCGGTTGACATGAACGCATTCATCGGGTCACCCTTAATCACAGGGTAATACTCATACACCTGGTCACCGATGGTAACCGGTTTAGTCTCGTTCGTTGTCGCGACAATGATGCGATAAGGATTCTGCCCGTTCGGATTGTCCATCGGGTAGCGTGTGATATACACATGCTTATCCTCAACCGTTTTGAGAGCGACAATGTACAGAATGTCAGTGAAAGTCGCTTTACGGCTGAACGATGTGTTGTCCTTGTTGAACCGCCCGGTGATCATCATCGGGTAGCGCTTCCCCTCAACATCGGGAGGCGTATAGATCGGGTCGAACCGCGTACCAGGGGAGTTGATGAACTTGTTGATCATACCGGTAATGGCATTCTCATCATAGGATTCCTGGAACGTAATCTGTCGCTCTTTCCCATCAGATGATGCTACCGTATACTTACCGGACCTGATAAACTCACCCTCAAAGTAATCCTTCAGATTGTGAATCATGAACGGCATAAACAACGAACAGATATACGCCAACGGGATTGTAGCATACCCAAACTTCACCTGGACCTGAGAGAGGGAGCTCTTATTCAGGTTGGGAGCCGTAATAACCAGACGGGCGGTGTAGGGAAGGTTCTTACCGGCCAGAGAACGACGGAGCATGCCGAACTTTGAGGGCTGACCCTTCACTTCCTTAACCATCAGCTCCTGGTAGATCTCAACCATCAGAGTCTGTACCCGTGCCTGGGTAAGCCGCGTCATGTTACCGAACGAGTTGGTATACGACGCCATCGATTGGGTGTACGAAATGATAGAAGAATACTTGGAGTTGATGATATTGGAACTCTTGGAAGACGAGTTGCTGTTGACGTTAATGTCCCGATAGAACGGGGGAATCACCGGGAACTTCGTAAGGAACAACTGCTCTTTCGGTTTTTCAAAGAACTTTTGAACTTCCTTTGTGGTCTCGGTCGTTTTATCTTTGACCTTCACCTTGCCCCAAATCCGATACAAGAACTCAGGACCACTGTCGCCATCGGGGTCCTCGATAAGAGCCCCATCCTTCGTGAGCTTGTATGTTCCACGGGCGTACAGGATATCACTGAGCTTCCGGTCATACGAGGCCAGCTTCACGGCAGCCAGCGGGTTCATGTAGTGGTACGGGGCGAGGTCGATGTATGCGAAACGGTTCTTGCGGTCGTACTGGCTGACGCCAAAGATTTCGTTGCTCAGTACACCATCGGTAGTGAAGGTCCGCTTGTCAATAAACACCGGGTTTGTAACCGGCTGAAGCGCGTTCATGTTGATAAACCGCTCGACATCCAGCAGATCAACCCACAGGCCTTTTTCTTTTCTTCCAGGAGAGCTGGTGGCTTCAGAGATCGTACTTCGTCGAGCACGATCCATTGTTGCAATCATATGGATTCACCTCACTTGTTGTGTTTATAAACATGTCCCGACAAGAAGGCGGGGTGGGATATTTCACCCACCCCGCCGCATCAATCATCGTCCTCGTCCTCAACCGCCTTGACTTCTCCGATCAGATGGTTATCACGGACCTTCAGCTTCACCTGATAATTGGTCGAGCCATACCGAACAATCGTGTCTTTGCACAGATCACGGACGGCTTTTGCCATCTTCTTAGAACGGAAAGTGACCGCAATAGATTCACCATCATCAGATGTAGCCAGGATGTCATCCTGATCGATATCGGCGGCCATGAGAGCGGTGTATACACAGTATGAGATATGGTTGGTGTCACACAGATGGTGTTTCATACCTCCCATCGTGAGGGCACTGGTATCACCGCCGGTCATCAGACTGAGTAGGAATTCGGGACGAGTGGTTTTCATCTTGTGCTGTCTACTCACCGTTTCGTCCTCCTTGATTTCTGCTGTCGCTTCTGCCTCTGCTTACCCTCAAGCTCTGCCTTAACTCGCGCGGCTTCTTGCTGTTTCGCGATCTCCCGAAGTTTGGGGGTGAAGTATTTAACCTCTTTCAGCAGACTCTTGATAGGCATACACAGTATGTCTTCATAGGTCCAGAAGTCCTTCATCATGCTATGGGCATTGTACACAAGGTCAAGCCACATGTTCAAGGACTTCTGGATATGCGATACCCACTCGCTCAGCTCTCGGGATTGTTGAGGAAGCTGCTGACGGTGGTGTGGAGAAAAAGCAGTTCAAGAAGGTTCCGATAGGGGATGTCCTTGTTGATCGCTCCACAGTGCGGACACTGGCACTCCCGAATACCGAAGCGCGGAGTGATGATATCCTTCCGCAGGTTTTCGATCTCGCGGCTGACCGCATCGAAATCCTCGGCACTCAGCAGACCCATGGCGATGTAATTCTGATACATGGAGGTCGTCTTGACGCCGGTGGGAAGCTCCACGGAACGCACGAAGTGCATCATGTCCAGCATCGTCTCGAACCGACGGGCATCAGCGGGAGTCATCTCCTGAGCCTTCGCCTGGAATCCGCGGATACCGCGGATGTACTCGGCATAGCTCGGATGACCGATGGTGACCACAATACCGTTCGAGCACTTGAGATGCTTGACAACGGTCATCAGGGAGTTCTCCTCGATGGTGGGAGCGCCGGCGATCTTTGCGGCCCGCTCACTGAGCTCATCCTCGTTCAGCAGCAGGTGGCGGGGGTCATCCGTAATACGGAAAGCCTTGCCGCAGTCCTTACAGTTGCTGACAGTCTCAACGCTCTCAAGGGTGGCGCAGACATGCGCATAGGAGAGGGACTCGAAGTCGCGGAAGTGAATCATCTGTGCCAGCTGAGTGGGCTGAACCTTGGGCGTGGTGCCGACGACGTTCTTGATGACAGTCCGCATCTGCTCCAGCTCATACTCGTACATACTGGTATCCCGGCTGACGTTCATATACAGATTCTGCATATCGACAACGCCGGTGCCGACGACGTTCACAGAGAAGCCGCTGTTGACCAGACATACGGGAACGGTACCGAACGTGTTCTTCTTGAACTTGTTCACCGCATTCAGGAATGCCTGGTCGTTCAGGGTCTGATTCTTCCCGTTGTTTCTGGGAGCCGTGATGATCTTGGGAGCACGGCTGATGTACGGGATAACCTTGTCGGCGGTGACGTCGCTGAGCGTAGTGGTGGGCAGCCCGCGGATGTAATCGCCGTACTCATCGTCACCGGGAGCAGGGGGAGTATCCTCCGCCTTAATGTCGCTGTTCTTGGTGACACCATCACCGGGCTCATCCTCGGCATCCTCTTCGCTGTAGCCAGGGGACAGGTCGATGTCGTCGATGTCGGGGTTACCGGACTCTCTTGCGGCCTTGGCACGCTCGGCTCCAGTTACGACCTGGGGCTCGACGTTGATCCCCATCTCCTCAGCTTTCTCTTCCATGCGCTCAAGGCGCTCCGCCTCTTCTTTCTCAAGGTCCTGGAACATCTGCTCCATACCGGACATCTTTTCCCGTTGGACGTTCTGGTACTTCTGCTGCTCCTGGGCGATGCCCATGGCCACAGGATCGAGGGCCTCAGTGGGCTGGTGTACCTCAGAGGGATCCATGGCAGCAGGCGTGGTCACAGGAGAAGTGATGGGCGCCGCCGGAGGAACATCGATGGGAGGAACCCCGGGGATAGTGGATGCCGTCGGGGTACTGACCGGCTCAGGATCGTCACCATCGGGAATCGGAGTACCGGTGTTGTACTTGGCAATCTCCTCAGGGGTGAGGTGGATGCCGGTGGCCTGAGCCAGCTGCGCCATAGGATCAGGGGGCGCCGCCGGAGGCGTTGTGATCTGACCTTCGATGGGAGCTTCAACGTTTCTCCCAGTCATCTCGGATAAATCTGACATGCTAAAATCCTCCTTTTATACGTTTGCGTAAGGTTTCGGTTCCACATTCTTTGGCAGAATCTGGGTCGCCAATCTATTCGGATCCGATGATGCGCGCAGAGTAAACTCTTCGCCGTTGTACTTAGCCAGCATTGTGACAATCAACAACTTATCCTGGTAAATCGCTACAACGGCCGAAGGAATGATGTCCGTGTAAGCTAAGAACTGCTTTAAGACATCCTGCTCATAGTCGCTATCTCGGAATCCGTCCTGGTACGGACGTTTGGCGCGCGTTGTGATATCAAGGCCCATGTCGCGGTTATAGCTGTCCGTTCCAGGTACCATATAGAACAGACGCTGTGCGACGTTACAAATGAACTCCGCACCGCTGGAGAGTGCCATACCCCCAGTATGTTCGACTCGGAACGTAAAATCGCTGTTTGTTTTCATACGGTTATTATCACCTCACTAACGTGACCAAACATTATAGGAGTGTCTTACAAATCGATTTATAACGTAACTGGAACAGTTTTATATAAGGTAAGAAAGGAAGGTGTTATCTGATGAAATGTCCGGTATGCGGACGTAACTTTAACAAAAAAGCAGACGCCGTGGATCATCTGGAGAGACTTCATTCCGATAAGCTCGAGAGTAGCGGCATGGATGCATGCCAGTACCTATACTTCAGCACTCATGGGACTCTCACCGGAAAATGCATGTGCGGCTGCGGAAAGGACACACCATGGAACGCCAAGACTGGTAAGCCTTGTAAGGTATATCCGAGCCCCGAGTGTCGGAAGCGTATTCGGGAGACCTATAAGGCCAATATGGCCCGTACCTATAACGGGCGCACCACTCTGCTCGATGACATGGATCATCAGCGCGAGATGCAGAAGCACCGCCGAATTGCTGGCGACTATAAGTTCAGCGATGGCGGTGTGGTCGACTACCTTGGTAAGCTCGAGATGAACTGGCTGATGTTCTGCGACAAGGTCCTTGAGTTCACCTCAAACATGGTCGTCGATCCTCCTGAGTATTTCCAGTACATGGACGAGAAAACGCAGACAATGCGCACATACATGCCCGACTACTATCTGCCGGACTACAATCTGCTGGTTGAGATCAAGGACGGCGGGGATCATCCGAATGGGAACAAGGCCTTCCAGGACACCACCCGGTATAAGGTGGCCTATAAGGATGAGGTTATGCGCAAGCAGGATAAGTATAACTACATCCGGATTAGCGGCACAAACTATGGCCCGTTTGTCGAGGCACTGTATCAGATCATCCACGAGCAGAAGGGTGACGAGAAAGAACGTAGGGCTGTCGTGATTATCACTGAAGAAGCCTGCACTGATATCTCGGAACAGATCGATTTCGATCAACCTGAGCAGATCAAAGCCGACCGTATTCATCTCCTGATTGGGTATATCGAAGGGACGAATACTCCGTCCTATGTCGCAATCAGTGATTCTACGATCATGGCCAGTTGGATTGTCGGGGACTATGAGAACCAGACAATTTTCCAGGCCGCATTCGATCACCCCATCTTCCAGCACGGGGGATATGAGATGTACAAGTACATCGGTAATGAAGAGGTGATGCAGGAAGTATTCTCCATGCTCGTCTCAATAACAGAATCCGAAAATACTACCATCAATGAGTGGGATATCCTCGGAATCTTTGACGACAGCTGCATCTACTTCGATAACGGAAACGGTTTGTCCAATAATACTCAGCGGCGGTCTGATTTCATTCTGGTTGACCGCTATTTCCATTAAGGAGGTGACACAATGAGCACCGTTGCTACCACCTGGTTCGGTGGGCATTACGATCGCAAGCGCATGTACCAGCGGGTTGACATCAATCCGGACGACCTGGCGCTTCTCGATCCTAAGGTAGAGCCGGATGACACCGGATTCGTTCCGACTGAACAGGATCGTCCTGTGCTTCAGAATGAAGGATATTCTCCTGACACGGCAGATTTCTCCTCTCCGATCTCCAACACCAATCGTGATGCTACACACCTTCAGAAGAAGGATCCGACAGATGCCTCGCTCCTCGATGGTGGAGACACGACTGACACCGGAATCATCAACGGAGACGATGACGAGGAAGAGCGTAAACAGGCAGAGCGTGTTCCGTCTGCTGTCGTGGATTACTACAATGAGGCTGCATTAAAATCCAAAGCGCGCAATGCTCTTCCTGATGAAGCGTTTGGTCTTCCCCGCCTGCGTGCTTACCCTCTCCATGACCGGGCGCATGTTAAGCAGGCAATTCGGATGTTCGGTCACTGTAAAGATCCGAAGGATAAAGAGATCTTAGCTGGCAATATCTTCAAAGCGATGGAGAAGCATGGCATCACAACCAAGATCGGCAAAAAGAACGCACTGTATGCCTATGCGCCGAAAGCTCTGCAGGAGGCTACAAGTCTTCCGAGCTTCTCGATTGATGGGAGCGAGATCCCCATCGAAAAGCGTACGAAAGAGGATGTGGTGAAAGAGCATCTTCGGGTGAACGGCACATTCTACAACAACGTCTTTTACGGGGCTGAATTCGCCAAGGCGGCGAAAGCTGTCAGTGAGTTCCAGTTCTTCGACTACTTCTACCCTGATTTGAAGAGGATGCCGTTTGCTCTCCGCCTCGAGTGTGCATGTGGTGGACTGGCCGCCAGTTCGTGCCGGGATGAAATCTACGCCGCACTCGGTATTCGGTCTCCCTTGTGCACCGATTTCACCAAGCCGCTCGGCTGGTGTTCAAGTTCCAGCGTTGCTGAGAACGAAGAGCGCTACCGCATGTTCACCACGAACGAGTACGTTGCCAGTTCCAACTGGTTTAAGGTAGATCTCGGCAATGACGTTGATCACCAGTTCTTCTGCCTCCGATTGTATAGTATCATGGGCGAGATTCTGTTGGACCCCAACTTCGACCCCGAAGTACATCTGAGTGAGAATCATCAGGCTCTGTTGATGGATTGGAATCAGCGCGTTGGATACCACTACGATCTGTACCTTGACGCTGAGCCCGGAAGCTATGAGCAGCTCTGTGAAATCCAGTACCTGTTCGACCTGTTCTGGACATTCACTGAGAACCCGTTCAGCGAAGGTGATATCTCGGTGAATATCATCGCTATGCTCCGTGAGATGGCGTGTGTCCGGGATATGGTGGTCAATATGAACGAGGCGAATGATTCCGGGGAACTGATTACTCGAGAGAAGTGCAACGCCTATCTGGTGCATGACCTTGACATGGTCGACAGCCTGTATCTGCTTCCCAACACCCTGGAGTATCCGGTGGTCAACCAACAGTCAATCCGGCTGGCAATGGACCTGATCGAACAGATCGATGCTGAGTGCCGTGACGAGTTCGTAGCCAACCTGAACCGGAAATATAAAGAGTTCGGCTGCACATTCAGTATCAGCGTTGACCACCCGTATGCAAAGTATGCGGATAAGAACATCATCGCCCATATGACGCACATGCTTCTGGAGGGTAAGACTGCTGTTGATGATCAGGGGACCAGCAGCGACATTCCGAACCCGGCCGAGACATCCTGGTATAAGCGGTTGGACTACGTCAGAGGTCCGACGGTGAATCTGCTGGACAACAAGGAGCTTGGTCCGAACAAGAAGAAGCAACAGGAGCCTGACTACACCCAGCACGACTCTGTCCTGTGAGCTATATACTATAACGGTACTACACAACAAGGAGGAACATGAGCAATGGCACACAAACCTATTATCCTCGACGGAAAGAAGGTTTCCGCAGAGATTTGCGAAGACCTCAAGTCGAGAGTATCAATCCTCAAGGAGCACGGGTACCATCCTACGCTGTGCGTGGTAGTTAACCCGAACGACAAGGCCGGCGAGATCTATGTCCGGCAAAAGGAAAAGCGGGCCGCGGAAATCGGAATAGAGCTTGTCCGTATTACTGCCCGCGAATTTATCAAAAGCACGACACCTGACCCTATCATCGTACAGCTTCCTGCTGAAAATCAAGAGACCGCTGATCATCTCGTTGAGTATTGCATGAGCCCGTTCAACGATGTTGATGGTATCATGAGAGATGAATGCATTGCCAGTCTCGCTACTGGTGCAGAAGCATTCAATGCGCCGTGCACTCCTGCCGGCATCATCACCCTGCTCAGCCGTTATGGAATCAATCCTGATGCCAAAATGGTAACGGTCATCGGCAGGAGCAATATCGTTGGGCGCCCTCTTGCCCGCATGCTTGAGCACCGCGGTGCAACAGTCGCCCTCTGCCACAGTCACACTCCGAGAGAGAAGCTTATGCGGCTCGTTGGCATGTCCGATATTGTTGTATCAGCAACCGGGAAACCCAACACCCTTACTTTGCATGATGCAATGATGTGGATGTGGAATGTCGGCAGGAAAGTGTTCGTTGACGTTGGAATTACTCGCAAAGCTGACGGGCATATCTGCGGCGATCTCGACCCCAACCTGGTAGCCGAATCTCTGGCCTACACCCCTGTTCCTGGCGGAGTCGGCCCGATGACCGTGATAACCCTCATGGAACATGTAGTTGCCCACTACGAGGGTTATCTGCGTAATGAAAAGGAACATAATTACATTATGAGACATTTATCCAGCATCTATACACATCGCGTCAAGGATACCGGTGAGATCATCGAGGAGATGGAGTACACCGGACTTAATGACGTTGACGCGGTAAAACAGTTCACCGGCTGCGCTCCGCATGATCTCTACATGCTCGGTCCTGAGAGGGATAATGTGGGCGGAATGATCAATGTGCCTAAAGGAGATGGCGATGACTTCGATTCGGTTAAGTTCCAGCCCGGTAATCATATTATCAAACGGGGCGATGGGACGATCGAAGTGTGGTCTAAGCACCACACGATGATTCCGACAGATAAACTGGAGTTAGTTTCCAAACGCATCATTATCACATAATAAGGAGCTGATACACAATGCCTGATATTTGGGTGACAACAGACCTTCACCTCTGGTCTCAGGATAACGACAACCGTCACCCGTATCGGTCTCAGCGCCAGATTGATGATCTTTCCAATATGTTTGCACAGACCCTCCGGGAGGATGACATCCTCATCTTCCTGGGGGATCTGTGTGATCCTGAGGCAAGTGATATCAATAAAGTAGCAGCATTCGTCCGATCCATCCCCTGTATGAAATACATGTGTCGGGGTAACCATGACACTGAAGACGATGCATACTACTTTGAAGCTGGATTCGATCGGGTCTGTGATCTGATCCGGATGCATAACATCATCTTCTCCCATAAACCGGTGAAGGTAGCTCCGGATGAAATCAATGTGCATGGGCATCTGCACACTCAAAAGATGTCCGGGCTGAGTTACCAGCACATCAATGCGTATGCAATGCGCTGGAACAAGGAAGGGCCGCTGATACGTCTCGGTGATCTGTTAGCGTCGGCAACTGTCCAGAACCCTGATATCGGAGGAGAGACGACCTCTAAGATGATGGAAGAGTTCGAGTTCTATACGTCTCTGGACAACGACCACTATCGTACCATAATCGACATCAGCGATATGGTTACGGCGGATATGATCAGTGAGTCCTATGAGGATACGCTCGTCAACATCATCTGTTTCAATGACTGGATTAACGAGAACTTCCGCTATGGCCTTCGGATCAATGGGGTCTGGGACCCCAAACGCAACACCACTGCCCAGGACTGGGACAACTATCTCGTCGTACAATCTCCTCAGGAGATTGAGCGGTCCAAGGTTGGGGTGTGTTGGGACTACACATCGTATGAAGCATGGTACTTCAAGCATAACTTCCCGAAAGTTAAGGTAACTACCTGGTACATCGTATACGGTCTTCAGCCTGATTGTCCCACTCACACGTTCCTGACGTTCACATATCAGGGAAACCATTACTACTTCGACTCCTCGTTCAGCGATGTCGCTGGAGTATGGGCTGCTGACAGCGAGAAAGACATCCTGAACTTTGTGATCGGCAGCATGGTGAAACATGATGGTCGCCTCGCTGATGTCGTGAAGGAGTCAAACTACGGCCTGTTCAAGTACGACGCGCTCAACGCCGAGCTGTATGGCCTCGGTTGTGTGGAGTACATGGATTGGATGCTGAAGAATGCCAAAGAAATCAAGCACCGTTACAGCGACAACTACAAAACCCCGGTAAAGATGACTGCCGTCTTGGAAGCTGGTACAGACATCCTCGATGAGATCCTCTTTCAGGATACGGATGACACTAAGTATTGGATGGCCGATGACGAAAAGTTCCGTAAGACGGCTGAGAAAGGCGAGGAGTCTGATAAATCGGTCGTTGCTATTGACGAGAGCATGCACTTCGTGAAACACAAACCATCGGCGGGCAAGTCGGACAACCCATTCGCCAAGCGCTGGAACAACAGAGTTCTGTACTATGTATGCTCTGAGAATATGGACGATGAGCTGTACCCCATCGGCAAGTGTTTGTTCGAGTCCGTTCCCGCTGCAGCGTTTTACTGGGCTATCCGCGAAAATAATGGCCCCGGTGAATACTGGGTACACACCATCGAAGAGGGTTACTACCAGCTTCGGTCATCAGACGAGGTGTGTGGCGCATGGTGGTCTACTGATACAATCAACATGTGGACCGTCGGCAAGATCAGAATTCGCATCGAAGACGGCGAGTGGTACATGGACTGGCTGTTCAAATACAGAGATGGGATTCAGGTGAACTGTGACACTGATGGAAACATCTTAGATGAAACGCCAGTGGCATCTACTATTGATAGCGACTTCAAGGGTGGGAAGAAACTGAAGCTCAATAGCTTCAAACGCCAGGAACTAACAGAACAGCTCCGCAAGAGTTACTCAGAAGAGTATCCAATGCTGCGGCATTTTTATAGTAGCGATAACTTCCACAAAGCTTACATCTGGACTGACAATAAGAAAATCGTTGCCGGCTTGTGTGTAAGTAAGCCTGATGACAAGTTCCCCGGCCAGACATGGATCACCAGTCTTGAGATCACGAAGGACTATCGCGGGCACGGCCTCAGTAAGCAGCTGCTCGACTTTGCATGTCGAAACTGCAATGCTAATGCTCTTGGCGTAGCTGAGGACAACGAAATCGCCAGACGGCTGTATGAGAAATACGGGTTCAAGTATGGTGATGATGTTGGTAAGAAGGATCACAACGGAACCAACCGACTGATGTATCTCGGGGAAACCGCAAGCATTCTCCAGGAGATGGCATACGAAGATGCCCAGGATTTCATGCTGGCAAAACTCAAGCACTACTGCCGAGAGTTCAACCGCCGCGATCAGGAGTTTGAACGCATCAGTAAGTCCTGGAAGAAAGAGAACCCCGACTGCGGAGATCCACCGAAACTGGAGGTCATCCTGCACCACGGCAACGAAAACCAGATCCTCTTCATTATGGTACGGGATATGGACACTGACCACTACACGCCAAATCAAGTGGCGTCCTATTGGCACCTGATTAAGCATCTCACTGATGCGGTTAAGAAGGATGAGGAAGTCCAGAACTACGCGCCGATCAATGGCATCAGCTGCGAGGCCGAAGACATCGTCGGGATCTATGTAAACCTTAACCGCGGTGTGCAGGAGTCCGTCGTCGAGACCCACCCGATGGATCGCGATGAGAAGAAGTCTGTCGCCGATAAGTATGGGCTCAAGGCTGTTGGCCAGACCCACGAGGAAGAGGAGAAGGATGCGGCTATCGCTAAGCAGAAGGAACTCGATCGCAAGAAGAAAGAGCGCCTGAAACAACTTGAGAAGGGTCGCCGTACCCAGAAGCGCAATCGCACGATCAAGAAGATCAAGTCCCATCTCCCTGGGGTCAAGAACGAGGACACGGCTGTGGACGGATCCGCTGCTGAATACTTGACTGACCCGAACGCCAATGTGGAGCTCGACCCATTCAACCGCAGAGTAAAGCCGATGCACAAAGGTGCTGGTGACAATGACTTCGATGATTCTATTCACGAGTCCGCCAGCTACCAGTTTGCGATGATGGACAATGTCCAGTTCTTCGACGGTATGACTGAAGCGGTTGGTGAGGATGCCGAGTTCGCTCCTGTCTATGTTGTTCTGATCCGTGGCAACTCTCCGGTGTCGGCCCTTATCTCCGGGTTTACTGGGTCTGAATTCACCCACGCATCAATCAGCTTCGACTCTTCACTCACCGAGATGTACTCTTTTGCCGGAAAGAACGTGGCCAACACGCTGGAGGCCATCATTGGTGGGTTTAAGCGGGAGAATATCCAGGACAAGTTCTACAAGGAGAACGACATCCCGTATGCCGTATACTTGGTCGAATCCACCAAAGGTGCAGTAAAGCGCATGAAGAAGCGTCTCCAGTATTTCATTAAGAACGAGACGAAGTTCCGGTTCGACTACCTCGGTCTGGTCAAGAACTTCTTCAAGATCCCGGACGATCCGAAGTACACCTGGTTCTGTTCCAGGTTTGTTGCTGATATCCTGAACGCTGGCACACCGGGCAGCAAGATCATTGACACCCCGTCGCTGTATAGGCCGGAAGACTTCAAGACTGCTGACTTCGCTCAGTTGGTCGACCGCGGAATGGCTGCGAACTACACCAGTCGAAACGTCGATCGGCAGACTAAGATCATCGCTAAGGCTGCGAAGGTCCGGGATGCCAAACTGCATGAGGGTGCGATGTACCCCGACAATCCATACAGCCATCAGATCCTGCAGTATCAGTTTGCTATGATGGATGAGGGTACGGTTGATGGGTTTATTCAGTACCTCCAGTCGTTCAAGATTCGACTGGACAATGACGGGAACATCCTCATTACCCGACGCGAGTATGATCAGCTGGATTCTCACTTCCGTGAGTCTATGCGACTGATCAAGGCGTATGAGTCTGCCGGTAATGCGCAGGGGGTCAAAGATGAGCTGTGCAAGATCAACTACATGATCACTCTGATTAACCAGTACTATCTGCGGGAGGATGTCAAGAACCTGAAGCCTACGGCAAAGGACGTTCGCAAGGATATGCTGGATCTGAGATCCGTCATGATGAATGTGTTCCGCCAGCATCTGGCCTGGGTGACGACTCAGGACCCGAAGTGGAACTTCCAACGGTACTACGATAACTCCAAGTATGGGAAGAATGTTACTATCCCGAAGAAGGTTATCACGTCCGTTGGTCGGACCATTATCACAGCACTCGCATAACCAAGCTACCCCGGAGGAAATTCCTCCGGGGTATTCTATTTGCACATAAAACCATAAATGTATATACTGATAATAAGGAGGAATGATTTATGCAGTCCGTCATCAATGTTCCCGTAACATTCAGAGGACGAAGCATGGATTATGCTGAGCTCATCCGGGCTCTTCGCGATCCTGTTCTTGAAAAGCTGATCGCAACGCACCAGCTCTTCGGCGAGGTGGATCCGTGCTTTACTATGTGCGACATATCGCGCCAGATCACCATTGACTTCTCCAACGTGGAATTCGAGATCGCGGCGATTAACGTCTCTGGCAGCTGTGCAATCCATGCCGATCGTTACGACACCCTCAGTCGGGTAGAGAAGGTCAACATCACTGCTGATATTAAGCCTCTTGCTGGTAGCAACATGCAGGATTCCCTTGAGAACGGCACTCTGCTGGATGATTACCGGTTCATGTTCCGCAACCTTGAGCCGTCTGACCGAATTATGACGATTGATGCTAAAACTGTCTGATAAGAACTGAGCGGCATCCAACGTACATACTATAATAGTGCAAGAACCAGAGTACTATAACTAAATTTACTCAAGGAGGATAACAACATGGATCAGAGAATGATTGAACTGAAAAAGGCGTATGACGCCAAACAGGCGACCCAGAATCCGCTGGGTCAGTTGCTGAAGCTCAGCGAGGAAGCCTCGGAGCTCGCGGCAGCGATCAACAAGTACGTGGAAATCACGGCGGGCTACTACGACTGCAAGTCCGGTCAGGAGAAGGCCCGCAAGCACATCATCGAGGAAGCCTGCGACGTGTATACTATGCTGAACGTATGCAAGCTGACTCCGGGGACCGTTGAGGACCCTGAGACATACGGCAAGATCATCCACCGCCTCGTTTACAAGGCCTATCGGTTCATCGATCGGCTGGATCTGTTCAAGGTGTGGGAGAAGCCCGCGGTCAAAGTTGACATCCCCGATCGTCCCCGTTCCCGTCACAAGAACGACAACCACGCCGGTAAGCGGCACAAGAAGGGCTATCGCGGCGTCACCGCTCCCCACGGGATCGATATCATTCTGCGGATCCCGCGTGACATGTCCGGCTGCGTCGGCCTCAACAACGGCAACCCCTGGGGTGAAGGATTGGAGGGTGATTTTGAATGATTCGGATGGAAACTGCTACCACTGTCGCTGAGAGCGGCGTGATGATCGATAAGATCACGTTCCCGCCCAACGGCACGTCCCATGACCTTCAGCGGAAGGTCACCGATCTGATGCATCAGATCGTCACCGAGTACGGGCAGTTCACTCTGGCCGAGCTCGGATACCTTCACATCAATACGCTGACCTATGACAAGGAGAAGGGTCAGCTGTATTTCAAGGTGTACTTCGACGTGCACCACGCCGCGCGGGTTCAGCAGAGCGATGTGAATGCTTCCCGCAAACTGGTTCCGGTGGCCGAGCTCAATGTGTTCCAGGGCTATCTCTTCATCGGAAATCTTCTGGACGCGATTACCTACGAGCGTATCCTGGCCCCGAAGGCAAAGAGCGTCGAGGATGAACTGGGCCGTGCGGCTCTGAAGTTCAAGGAGGATTCCTCCAAGATCGTGGAGACGGATGCACTGGTCCTGAACTGCAGCCTCCCTGTCGTGATGGCTGCGGCTCTCGGGATTTCTCTGACAGATCCCGAGTTCAAGGTATCCTGCGAAACTGTCGGCAAAGGCGGCAAGAACGCGGTCAAGAGCATCGTTGCCACATCTAACAGCTCAGAAGTTCCCGTCTCCGTCACGGTGACGCATACCCACGGGGACACGACTCCCTACGACCCCGATGATGCGGAGCCGTATCTGATCGGCCTGATGGATCGGCTCCAGAAGGCATCCCAGAACCAGACCAAGTTGAAGCAGTCGGTGCGCAAGAAGGCCAAGAAGAATGGCGAGAAGAACAGCCGGCAGAAGAACAAGGGCTTCAACAAGTATTCGTAAGACGATTGGGCGGTGGGTGAAATATCCCACCGCCCAATTATCACTTGCGTTATTTTACGAAAGGTTGATGGTTGTATGAAAGACACGCTACGCCCGCTCAACAACGCAATCAGCTCACTCGGTGAGATTCTCGGCTATACCGGGGTAAGAAACTTCCAGGGCGTTGTCGGAAGTTTGTGCCGTGACCGGGAATCCTACAACATTATGTTCGAGCGCGAGAGCAAGTGTTATGACCGCAAGGTCACACAAGCTGAGATGCAGAAGATCATTGCATTCATCGGAAAGACATATTCCAACACCTACACCCGCGTAGTTGAGCTGTATGATAAATACAATGCAGCTTTGATTTCCAAGGGTATTATCCAGGACTATGCTGATGCCGATAGCCTGGACTTCATTGACGCCAGTAAATTTTATGACCTCAATGAGGATACGGATGACCCCGAAATGGATGCCCTGGCCGAAAAAGTAAAAACGTACGGAAACGCAACTGGATTCTTCGGCATCATCCCTCCGTTTACCACGGCATGTATCAGATTATGCCACAAACTTGACGTCATCTATAATGTCATCGAGCTCGATCGTGCAAAGCGGTCGATAAAGATGAAGGTGACAGCTTACGACGATTGCAGTAAATTCGGCTGCAAATCTAAAGTTCCCGTCATCAGCTTTACTCTCGGCATAACCGCGGAAAACATTCACGGTGACGGCAAGTTCACGCTGGATATCATTGAGCCGCTGTCTATCACCGAAATGTATCGCGCGATCTCGCCAAAACAGATGAAATGGAACAAGACCGACCGAATCGCATGGAGCCAGGTGTATCTTCGGCTTATCCGCATGCTGGAGGGTGAGAAAGAGCAGATGTCTGTCAGATGTATCGGCGATATCTCAACCAGACTGATCAGTGCGATCACTGGGATAAACTATGCGCTGACGCAGAATAAGACATCCAGTTCAGCACCCGCATACACACCAGGGCCCACAGCCGCCGTCAATGCGTATAATCCCGAAGCTCAGGCAGAACGCCAGGTTCGAGTTCTTCACATGGTCGGACCCGTTGCGATAAAGTCGGCGTCACTCCCCGTCGTCAGAGACGAGGAGCGCGTTATCAACTATCAGGTTGCGGCTTGGAGTGTCCGGGGTCATATGCGGCACTACAAGAATGGCAAATGCGTCTACATCAAACCGAGGGTGAATCATCGTCAGTGCATGGGAGATCTCGCGCACAATGTAACCCCGCGTCCCCAAACGCTGACGGTTTGATACATAAACCAGAAAGGAGGGCAGTCCACTATGCCCCAGTATAACCGAAGCAATACAACGTACCGGAAATTACCGGAACAGATGGCGACCAGCAAACTCCCCGATGCGAAACTTACCGCGAGCCTCAACGTGCTGGTCCCAAAAGAAATCGACCGCAAGAAGGTCGATCGCTTCATGAGAGAAGCCCACGAGAGTCTGTCTGAGGCGTTCCAGAAGTTCATCAAGAAAGAGGTCAAGAAGGCCGCTGAGAAGGAGGAGTAACGCCGTGGTAAAACTTGAAGCCAACGACCCTCAGTACAAGAATGCCGTGTTCTATTTCCAGACAATGGAAGAGTGCAAGGAGTTCCTGCATGCATTTGAGAACCACATGTGTAACGTTCCCTGGATGGAGCCCGTCGAGGCGACCAGCTTCCCTGAGATGACGGAGCGCGACCGTCAGTATATGTTGAACGGACAGTCGCCCACGAAGAAGGCTGAGAGAAATCTCTCCTGGGGCTTCTGTATGGAGAAGCGGCTCGGCATCGGACTCACCAGCAAACAGAAGGGTTTCGTCAGCAGCCTGATGGCTGCATTAGACACGAAAGATGGAGGTACCAAATGAACGAAAAGAAATGCGACATGTCCGCAACCTGTGGTCTCAAGTATCACCAGTACTGGATGGACACCCACGTTAACCACACAATGACTGAAGACGAGCTCAAGGTCTGGTTCGAGAAGAATTGCGGCAAGTGCTCCTACATGAGCGAGATCTGCATGTACGGCGAGGGCGATATGGAGGTGCACGATGGAAGCAACTGATATCACCAAGGAGCAGCGCGAGAACCTGACGAAAATGTGGGAGTATATCAAGAACAACTATCCGGATAGCTGCATCGCCGGCAACTATAAGCTGAACGGCCAGTGCCCTGACAACAGCTGCGATCATGATCTGATCGATATGTGCAGCAGCTTCTTCCTGTTCGAGATTCTTCCCATCTGCGGCTGCGGTCTCCCTGAGATCACGATGGAGACCATCTGCGATTACCTGGACATCGTGGAGATCCGGCATACCAAATCCGATGACCCCATGAACCGGTACTCCGGTTTCGACAAGGCCCGGAAACTGCTGCGCGAGAAGTACAAGGTCGAGTACGAAAGCGACGACCCGCTGCTCCAGTTCCTGGCATATGCGATGGACGAAGTCGGTCTGACCGAGCATGGCAGCAGCATTCACGGTGCGTGGATCACTGACCTGGGAAGAATGTGCAAGTATGCACTCCGGCTGCGGTTGGCTGAAGAATTGTCTGATGAGGGCGAAGAGGAGGGTGAGAGGATTGGGTCAATCCATATCGACCCTTCTTCTGGAAAAACCCGCGATACAACATCCCGGATGAGTCCCGATTCTACCGAACCGGGAACGAGTGACAGCCACGTCCGGTTCCGTGAGAGCATCAAGTATTTCCTCAACTATATCGAATCGTTCAAGACCAGCAAGGCGATTCCCCTTCCCATCGGGGCCCTGGACTATGACGGTGACCCTGATGCGTGCATCACTGAGGCGCAATCCCTGTGGGTGACCTTAGTGTGCATGTTCGGCGAGCCGGTCAACGGCAAAGCCGAGTACGGGTATATCAATAAGGTTGAGGCGTGCATCGGATACCTCAAGCTCATGGAAGAAATGTTCGAGGGGTGACATTATGGCAAAGAACAAAAGTGAGGTCACCTGCGAGATCGAAAAGGTATACGGGTTTCTCAACAAGAAGGAGAACAAAGTTCTCGTCATGGTATCCTGGAACGGAGGGCCGATGCGGGTTGAACTTCGCAAGTGCTGGAAAACCGACGACGGCGAGCTCCGGTTGGGTGCCGGGATTCCTCTGGATGATGACGAGATCGACGAGCTTGTGAAGCTGTTTGAGAAGCGGCCTAAGCCAGTGGACTTTACCGAGGTATTCCGCTCCACGAGCGGGATCATGGAAAAGCGCGCTGCAGGGTTCAAAACGGAGGACGGTTATATCGTCCTCCGTAAACGCTCTGGGTTCAGGGGGTGATATGGTGGCAACTTACACCCTAAAAGTGCGAACGTATATCGAGAAAGAGTTTGAAATTGTTGACCCCGAGCGTCGTGCTGAGATTGGGGAAATTATTTCTCCGGTATTCATGTATGAGCCGCTATACGTTTGGCATGCATATCCAGATATCAGGTACTTCACCTCACCTGAGTCCGATCCATTTGTACCAGAACACCCGCAGGATGACAACAGCGAAGTAAGTGGTATTTCTCTTCTCACTGGAAAACTGATGACGTACCATACGTGCTACTATGTCATCCTGCGCAACGACGAAATCCTCCGCAAAAGATTCGAGAGACTCTTTAGACGCAGAGGGTCGAATTGGTTGCGGATGTTTAACGAACGCGAAGCAATCTACCAAGAATGGTTGCGCACTATCAAGGAGGAATAACAGATGCCCAGTGTAGTAAAAGAATGGGTCAACGATTTGACCTGGAAACAGCAGACAGTTTTGTTCTGCGCTCTCCGCGGTTGTGATACCGCGGAGAAGAATGACCCGGCAAAGTTCATCATCCGTAACCTGCGCGGTACCATCCTCAACAACGCCGGCACTCCGGACGGCGAGTTTATGCAATTCACCGAGGTGAATCTTGTAGACTTCACCAAGAACAACCTGGACGCCTATCCGATCCACTTCATTCTACATGTGGCCCATGCCGCTGAGATCATTGGATATAAACATCCGGACGCCCTGATTGCCGAGTACTGGAAGAATGTCTACTGCAGTATTGTCCATGCATTCCATATGAACATCGAGACTGAGGAGCAGATGGACTATCGGCTCCGTGATGGCGTGGACACCTGCTGCCACAAGACCTAATCCAACGGAGGGTTGATATGAACGGAACCATTATAACGGAAAAGAACTTTTCCAGTATCGCTGGGCGTATCTTGAAGTTCTTCGATAATGCCGATGTGGTATGCTGGCATAACTACGACTGCGGGCTAAAGAATCGTATTCCTCGCGGTTTTCTCTCCGACGGTAAACTGATCGACATCGTCAGTCGGTACTGCCGCTGCACGCCTAACATCCTTGAACTCGGCGGGAAAGAGTACATCCACGTCAAGCTTGATCACAATCATGCTACTGCCATTGAGATCGGGGATGTCGTGCAATTCAAGGGGAACCGGATCACTGTCCGCGAGGATTCTCCTGTGAGCCATCGTGGGTACCTCTACACCACGTATCAAAAGTGGGATCATCGTGGTGGGTTTAAGCACGTCAAACGACATTCGTACTAATAATAGGAGGATAGCTTATAATGAAGCAGTATAAGACTATGTGGGTCTGTGCCAAATCTATCGGCCAGCTCGTCAAGAATATCGAAACTGCGCTCAACAGAGCAGCAGAAGAACACCTGAACTTCGAGGTCGTTTCTATCAACAATGAGCACTGCGACAAGGATCTCGGTTTGACTTCGATTATCACGTTCTCCTACACCAACAACACCAAAACGGAGGGAGATCAGTATGCGGAAGGGTAAAGGTCAGCTGACCCACGGCCAGTATAGACAGGTCAACAACCTGCTGCGGAGGGAGAATGCATCCCTCCGCCGCCAGATCGCAAAACTCCAGAATGACTACAACAGCCTGAAGGTCGCACACAACAAGATGCTCAAGGATAAGGAGACTCTCGACGGGATGCCTCATGTGAAACACATGCTCCAGCAGACCGAGGGTATGTTGGGCATTCTTGGCGGGCTCCACTACTAAGGAGGTACATTCAATGGAAAATGCAACCATGTGGGCATATGAGCACCTTAAGCCCCACTACAGCGTAATCCCGACAGGCTTCAGCCCCAATCGCGGTATGCGACTGAACATGGAGCTCGAGGCATTCGACGAGAACGCAATGCCGAAGAAGTATGATGAGACCGTGTTCTCGTATGGGATTAACATGACCGTGCGGTTTACCGAGTTGAACGCCATTGCCAAGCGCTGTGTCAAGCTGCTCATCGACGAGGGCAAGCTCAAGGCGGTTACGCCTGAGATGTCGATTCCCATCGATGCGGATGTGATGACGAAGATCACTACGTGCTGCATCGAGAACACCCACGAAGAGCGGAAGCTCATCGTTGATACGATCTGCGAAGAACTGTACAAGACACCGATGCCGTACTCTGGCCAAATGGTGTCGGCTACGATCGAGAAGGAGAGACAGCGCACTGAGGCCGAGGCCTACATCCATGAAAACTTCCTGATCAAGTGGGGAACAGCTTTGAATTCCAAGGGATGGAGCACTATGCTATCTCCGTTCGGGTATACCAATCTCAACATCTCCCGCAAATTCAAGCACCATGATAAGACTTTCGATCTCGAGGAGCTCGGTCATCGAGTCATCTCCCAGGTCCACACCTATATCATGAACAGCAAGCAGTACGGTCCTCATTATGCACGGCTCTGCTACACCCTGATGCATGTCAGCGCCGGGCCGGACAGTTTCAGCGTTCTTGCTGAATTAAACCATGTATCTGCTCAGATTACCAATGCGATGCGCGAGCTGGATAACTTCGACGATATCATCAAGCGTGCATTGAATGGTGAAAATCGTGTCGAAGAGGTAAGCGATGAGTTCAACGCTTACATCGATCGGATCATGTTCCCTAACCGGCCAACTGTTGATGCGATCGATTACATGATCCGGTACTTCTACCCGGTGTGGTACGGGTCGGTTGAAGCTCCATGCCGGTGTGCCCGCACTGAGATACATGTTAGCTTTGAGCCGTTTGGGCGCGATGATCGAATCATATACTCCGGAAATGCATACACCTATAACGGCAGCACCTACTCGGAGTACGATCTGGCGAAATCTGTGACAGCCCTATTCTTCGAGCAGATACTCAACTCGGATGGCCTGCTGGCGGCTTTCCATAATATCAAGGAACGATATCAGTGGGAGTTCGCCGACAACTGCACCGCGAATGCTATTGCCAATGAGCTTACCAAGATCAGCTACAGCATGCGTGAAGTCGTTATCCCGAACATGACCAGGGATTTCCGCATTGTGTCTGATCAGGAGTATAACATCCTGGTGGAAAAGCTCACTCGCCAGATTTGGCTTTGATATCATAAACAGGAACGGCTGGGGATATCCCCAGCCGTTCTTTTTCTATTGCAACATCACTATAATGACGGTTTGGAACACCGCCATCAGGGAATATTCCTAATCAAAAATCGTATACGAAAGGTGGTAATGTTTTATGGCAACTATCGCTGTTGCTAAGGTCGGCGCTACGCTGAAGATCGATGGCGTTGAGTATCCCCTCAACGAAGGTGACATCGTCAACAACATGCGCTACCTGGACAATGGTGTGGAGAAAACCATCACCGGCAAGGTTCGCGTGATCGCCGCTTCCACGGTCGCGCAGAATGTGGATCCCCATACCTCCTGTCCGCCCAACCCGTACCTGGCCAAGTATATCCAGGTCACCGGCATGATCATCGACAGCTCCACGGACAAGGACGCTATCCTGACCCGGATCACTTCTACCAGTATCACTGGTATGGACAGCGTGACTCCTGCTGAGGAGACTGACGGTGCGATCGTGATCGGCCCTGGTGCCCAGTACAAGAGCCTGGACGAGGCGATTGCTTCTGCGGAAGCTGGTGCCGTGATCAAGCTGGCGGCCGGTGAGTACACCGTCCCCCTGGTCCTGAACAAGGACATCAGCATAGTAGGCATGGTGCCCGGCGTGGTTCTGTCCGGCAAGATCACTGCTGATGGTCCCGCCGACGGGGAGGCGATCAAGGTTGGCATCGAGAATGTGAAGCTGACCGCCGACGCCCTGGTTGAGGTCGGTAAGGGTGTCAGCGAGTTCACGATGAAGGGCTGCACGTTCGGCGCCCACAACATCGCCGCGAAGACCATGCCCATCTCTGTCAAGGACGGCGGCGCTATCCTGCTGACGATCGACGGGAATACCTTCGAGGATCAGAATGCCAACGCCTACAACCTCATCGACGTCTATGGCGCACTGAAGGATGGCTCCAGCATCTCCAACAACGAGTTCTCCGGCAAGTGCTGCGCCCACAATATGATCAGCCTTTACGAAGTCGAGGAAGGCGCGGAGATTCACATCGACAACAACCATGCGGTGTACTCCGCCAACATGGTCCGCATCGGTTTCCGCGGTACGCCCAAGTGCAAGGTCGTCATGAGCGGCAACTCTTATGACACCACCGATCCCGATGCCAAGTGGGCCGGCCTGTTCCTGGTGCAGCCCTACTCCACCAAGACCGAGAGCTTTGCCGGCACTGAGATCTACGTGGATAAGACCCAGGGTCCCGTCGGGTATCAGCTCGGCTACATCTTCGCCGGTGATAAGGACATGCAGTGGACTGACACCAACAAGCCCACTATCTACATCAACGGCACCAAGACCGACATTCCCAACGCCAACCCCAAAATGTAATACCCAGCGACGCCCTTCCGGTATAAAAGCCGGAAGGGCGTCTTCTTTATCCACATACTATAACCATGGAAAGGTGGTAGATAAACCATGGATCTCACATTGAACATGCTTGTGGTAATTCTTATCCTGTTTCTCGGTTACTACATATCCGAGAAGTGGGCCAATCACAAGCACAAGAAAACTCAGCCCAAGAAGGACCTTCCCGGTGAACAGTCGATTCCAACCAAAGGGTGGGATTACTGGGCAAAGCGGAACCTGCGAGAAGAGCCCATCACCGAAGAGGAGTTTCAGTCGTATAAGATAGACGACTATGTAACTCTTACTCGGGTCATGATTCCTATCAAACGCAATGTTGTACGGGCATTTGGTAGATGGGATCGTGCAACGGTTGGTCTTGCCAGTGACATTGACAACAGGGTCATTACGATGGAGGAGTTCCTGACCGTTATGGCCAACGAGCACTTTGCGTTCGGTTGCCACATCCCGGATTGGTAAGAAAGGACTAATCAAACATGAGACGTGTACTATTTGTTGGAGCATATGGAACCAACCAGTGCGACTATCAACGCACAATAAACACGGCGATCGGAGACAGAGCCAGCATCATCGATGCCGATGTAATACCAACCACTATTGGGTATCCAAATGAACTCCGTACACCGAGTACTCCGCCTGATGGCTCGTATATCATGCTATCCAAAGTGCTGGAGGATGCCGAGGAGAAACGATGCCGGATCATCGCGTTTGCGGATAAGGTCGTGTGGATCAATGACCTGGTGGATGATCTTCCGAAAGGTATCACCGTATTCAAGGAAATAGCGGAGTATAAGTGCACTACGACCCATATCGAATACGATATAGACAGTCGCAATGTGCTCAACGTTGAGCACAGGTACACCAAAGTACACCGCGGCTGGGAGAAATCATCCCTCACGCCCGAAGCGGAGTGCTGAGCACAAAAAGAACAGCCGGAGAAATCCGAGTTGTTCTTTTTTCTCCCTAACATAAAGGTTCAGTCGAACATCCCTATAAACTGTATATTTGGAAGGGATGTGAGACCTTATGAAACCTGCCTATTCCAAACAGACTTTTGAGACATACCATGTGCACTTCGATACTCCGAACACGAGCTTCATCAAAATGGCGCTCTTGCTTCAGGAGATGGGAGTCACAAACTGGCATTTCCACTTGAAGCTGTTTGATAAGGGCCTTGACGGGGTGGACCCGTACGATCCTGATCTCGACGACGAGATGAAAGTGCGTGTGTTCAAGGAATGTGCCAATAACCGATGGTACTTTTACCGAGAGGTTTTCCGTGTTAGTGAAAACGGTGCTGGTACGGGTGTCGGTGGTGGTAGTCCATTCATACTGAACCGCGGCAACATGGCGTACCTATGGGCAATGGAGCTGAACATCTCAACTTACCTAATCATGCCGCGTCAGACCGGTAAAACTTGGTCGGCTATTGCAGACGCGACGTGGACGCATCAGTTTGTGAGAGGCTCCACAATCCTGCACTTTAACAAGAACCAGAAGGATGCCAACGACAACCTTGGCCGTATCCAGGCAGCCATCCGAATGCTCCCGATCTACCTGCAGCATAGCAATCCTGACGTTCTGGACGGTGCAGAGAAGCGCAGGGTGAAGAACAACGAGAAGACGATGAAGAACATCATCGATGCCACGATTGAAGCAATGGCTTCTGCCGGCAATGAATCCAAGGCCGATGCTATGGCTCGTGGTCGTACTGCCTCTAAGATCTGGTGGGACGAGTTGGCCTTTATCTTCTTCAACGAGACCATCTACAGTGCGGCTACTCCTGCCTACGAAAAGGCAACCGAATTGGCTATCAAGAACCATGCTCCTCATGCCATCTCCATTACTACTACCCCTGGTGATCTGGCAACTCCGCATGGTGCGTTTGCGTACAAGATGATGAACGACTCTATCAAGTTTGATGAAAGCTTCTATAACCTCAGCTACAAGAAGCTGATGGATGTCGTTGAGAACACGCCTGATAAGATTCCGTTCTTGTTCATCCAGTACAGCTACCTCCAGTTGGGTGAAACGGAAGAGTGGTATCTGAAACGCTACAAGAAACTTCACAACCCGATTAGGGCACGCCGCGAGTACCTACTCGAGTGGATGAATAGTAACGGAAATTCTCCCTTCGATCCTGACGATATCGACCTTATTGGCGAGTTGAGTAGGCAGACTGAACAAAAAATGGAAACATTCAAGCTGAACAAGTATTTCGATCTCCACGTCTATGATACCTATCACGGGAAGAAACCTGTACTGATCGGGGTCGACGTGTCGGGCAGCCTTGGTCGAGATTCCTCTGCTATCGTTGTGGTTAACCCGGAGACTCTGCATCCGATCGCTATTTTCAAGAGCAATATGATTGAAGCCAGCAAGCTCAGGAAGCTGATCACAACGCTGGTCACCAAGATGTATCCGAACTGCATACTGACGATCGAAAACAACTCCGTTGGTAACGGTCTGATCAGCGAGCTGAAGGAAACTCCTGTCTGCAGAGTTCTCTATAAGGAGAAGAAGCAGCGCACAATCGACCAGGGCGCAAATGCGATTACCAAGAAGCGCAAGACCACTACGATCGAGTACGGTCACAACACCAATACGGTGACACGTCCGCAGATGATGGAAACCCTTGAGGCCATCGTGCACAACTCGCCAGCTCATATGGGCTATCCGGAACTATACGAAGAGGTCCGACTGCTCGAGCTGAAGAACGGCCGTATCGATCACGGTAGCTCCTCCCACGACGACGTCGTCATGGCATACATGGGAGTCTTGTGGATTGTTCGTTACGGTAAGGGTCTGAAGGGCAAGGGCATCTACTACAACATCACGGATGGTATGGACGACTATGAGGAGATCAAGTACGATACTGCTCAGTCTCATCGGATTGCTCGCAGACTTCTGAAGAAACGTCAGCAAAGTTACAGTGATCCGATGGAGGAAGCGAACGACGAGCTGCTTGACTTCATGCTCCGCGATCACCACGTTCAGACCTCTGAGGATCTGGCTCATGCTGAGACGATGGAGATGTTCCGTGGTATGGATCACATCGACGACATCGACACCGATGAAGGTTCTATGCAGATCAGCGAAACCACTCAGAATCTGCTGCTGCAGAACTACAATGCGATGTTGAGAATGGATCCGTACTCTGACGATCCCGTGTCCCAACTGATTCACCCCGTGGGCACACTTCCTGGTTCCCCGTTCGGATTCGATCCGAGACAGGGAGCAGACTGGTCAAGTCTGTACGAATACTAAAGCAACAACGACAGGGGCCATTTTGGCCCCTGTCTCTTTTCCGTTTTGGGTTTAGTACACCGTATATACTATAACCATAGAAAGGGGGCATTCAGATGAATGCAAGAATGCGTAAGAAAGAGTATAAGCGCATACTCAAAGCAAAGGCTATGTTTGATCGCACCATGTGCGCGGACGACCTGTTTAAGGTGATCATGGAGGGATACGTCAACCCTCCCACCAGACTCACGGCCAGTGGACGGGCTATCCGGAAAGTCCTTGGCGCCACAACTCTCATTCGCACGTTTGACGGGTGGGAGGTGCCTCTGCCGAAGACATCGGATGCGCTGAAGTATAGCGGTGACTATCAGATCACCATCTATGGGAGAGATTATGCAGACGCAGATGATGAAAAATACACTGATGTGATCATTGATGTCAAGCGGCTCTTCTCTGACGGCGCATACTTCCAGCAACTCCGCGACAACGACCAGGCCGGGTTCTTGGCAGATTTCATCTGCGATCTCTACCAGCAACTCACAACCAGAGAAAAGGCGGCATAGCCTGAGATTACCGGGTGGGGAAATCCCCACCCGGTAACATCTTTCATTCTGTTACTTTTTTGTTTACTTTAGACCTACCTTTTGGCACAGTTTAACTCGCAAGGGAGGTGGGTTTAGAAGCTGTTTACTTTACTAAACAGCGAAAATGAATACTTTTGTCACAAAGTGAGGTGTTACGAACATGGCAACAATCAGGCAGCGTATCAACCGGAAGAATGCTGCCGGTACGTATGACACGATCCATCTGGAGACGTCAAGTGATGTGGTACTCCGTCCGGATGGAACAACTCTTGAGTCCACGATTGTACAGGTGTTGGAGGACCTGGCCAACAAATCCGGCGTAACCTACAGCACCACTAAACCGAAAGCTGCTGGAACGGCGTCACCTGGTACTGCAGCGACAGTTGCTCGGTCTGACCATATCCACCCGGCACAAACAGAAATCACTGGAAATGCTGCCACTGCAACTGCACCTAACATGCAATCAGTCGCCGCATCGACCAATCTGAATAATCTCATAACGCCCGGCTGGTATACTTGCCCTGCTAATGCAACAGCTAAGACTCTCACCAACTGCCCGACAGCGAATGCATTCGTATTGCAAGTGTTAACCCATGCAGGAGTGTACCAGCGTATTGTTGAATATCTGGCTAATGGTGCAGCAAAAGTCTACTGGCGAAACCTATATAATGGTACATGGTCTGCCTGGCAACGTGAGTACACCACTATCGATAAGCCTACTGCGGTTGATGTTGGAGCCGTACCTACTACACGCAAGGTGAATGGAAAAGCGCTTAGTACTGACATTACCCTTGCGGCTGCCGATGTAGGTGCTGCTGCGTCCAGTCACACTCACGCTGCACAGACGTCTGTCACCGGTAATGCTGGAACGGCTACAAAACTGGAGACGGCCAGGACCTTCCTGGTCAATCTGGCTTCTACCACGGCAGTATCTTTTGACGGATCTGCGAACGTGACACCTGGTGTTACCGGCATTCTCTCTGCTGCTAATGGTGGGACCGGCGTCAATAGTCTGGCAAGTTTGAAGACTTCCCTTGGTATCGGAAGCCCAACTATAACGGCACCTACATATCCAGCATCCATCCCTGCTGTTGGCAGCACTATGACCTGGGCTGGGAAGACCTGGCGGGTAGTGCATAAGCTGACCGGCATTGCCATTCTGGCATTGGAGTACTGGGAGAAGAACGTGGCCTGGTCTGCATCAGCAACATATTCACCGGAGTTCACAGGCTCCAATATCTGGATGGAATGTATGAACTTCGCGAACACCCTCAAGCTGTTCGCGGCTGATTACATCCTTCCGTTCAGCGGGCTGCCGTGCTTCATCGCAAGCTATGACCAGATCTTCGGCAGCAGCCCCTTCACCTACTTCGCCACGCAGGCGAACCGTATCTTCAAGAATAATGCAGGGACCGTCTATATGTGGTGGGTTTGTTCCAACTATGGTAGCAGCAGCGGGGTAAATCTTGCATATACTGTATCTGATACAGGCATTAAAGGCAATCGTGATGCCACCAACTCCCTCGGTTTCCGACCCTTTGTAGCGATAAGACTCTAAACTAATATGGAGGTGTATAAACACTATGGCAATTCTTAAACAAAGACTCAGCAAGAGAATGCCTGATGGCAGTCTCACGCCGGTCCATCTGGAAACCAGTTCCGATCTGGTTCTGCGGCCCGACGGCACCACAGCAGAGGCAAACTTCGTCACACTTGTAGACGAAATTGAAGGGTTTTCAAAATCCATTGTATTGAAAGACAATATGGAACATCCGTTATCCCTTTCAGTGGGCAATCTTCGGCCGATACCTGGTTATTGTGCCGAAAGCGCTTTCCGTGATCTTGGCAAAGGCTCCGCATCATTTGGATATAGTTCTAACATGGATAAGGCCGACACTGCACCTAACGCTATTAGTGAAAAACGCGAATATCCTAATAAGGTTAGCGGATCTTGTAGTATTGCGGCCGGAATACGAAATAAGATACACAGCTCTTACTGTATCGCTGTCGGCGACTATAATATGGTCATGGGACAAAATTCTGCAGGGTTTGGCGGATTTCATCGCATAGATGGCACGTACTCTGCCGCTTTTGGAATGACGAACTATGCTGGCGGTGATTACAACTTAGTTACCGGGAGAGATTCCCGTATTGCTGGGGAATGTGGGCTTTCTGGTGGATTGTGCACTGTTAATAACGGGGTTGACAACATTGCATTTGGTGAATACAATATGCTTGGAGCTGCTATATTACGGCTTACTAACGGAACTGTGATAGATACCGGAACTGAGTACGAACATGGAGGTAGGGATTATGCATATGATTACTACTACACCGTACGATTTACCGTTGATACAGCGTGGTTCAATGGAATAAAATCCACCGACGCAAATCAGGCTGCAATAGATACTGTATTACAGCTAAACGGTAAAAGTTCTAATCCAAGCAGTAGTATCATGAAGGAGGACATTGTATATTTCCCTGGCAGAAGAGACCGCATTGAGTTTGATTTTTGGTGCGACGATTTTCAAGTCATAGACGTTTCGGATGATGGATCGAGTATCACTATTAAATTCAATGCGCGTACACCTTCTCAGATTGAAGATTCCTTTTTTACCAGTAGCAACGACTCGTATCTTGTTTGTATGCGCGGCCGCGACCCTCACAATAATTATGGTACTATATTCGAGGTAACAGGGAGTGCGGTGTTCGGTATTAGTAATATTGTAACCGGCCGCGGTTCCGCTGCATTTGGCATCGGAACTATCGCATGTGCTGATACTCAAGTTGTAATTGGTAACGGGAACAAACCATCGGAAAACAAATCCGATCGATTCATCGTTGGTAAAGGAACCCTAACAACATATGCAAAACCGGAAACATGCGTTACTGCGGCGCGTTCTAACTGTTTCAGAGTAACTGATACTGGCGTATATGCATCCGGTAACTATAATGCATCTGGTGCAGACTATGCAGAAATGTTTGAATGGGTCGATGATAACCCCGATAACGAAGATCGGGTCGGCAGATTCGTGACTCTTGATGGCGATAAGATTCGCCTGGCAACTTCTGCAGATGATTTCATTCTCGGCGTTGTCTCTGGTAATCCGTCCATTGTTGGTGACGTCCATGATGACCAGTGGCAGGGTATGTATCTGTATGATATCTATGGGCGCCCTCTCTTCGAGACGGTTGAAATTCCGGAATGGATCGAAGAAGTGCCGGATGATCCAGAGAATCCGGCCTCCGCAACCCACACAGTAACCCATCCGGCTCATACAGAGACACGCCAGAAGTTGAACCCGGAATACAACAACACAGAGAAGTATCGGTCGCGCTCTTCTCGCCCTGAGTGGGCCGCCGTAGGTCTGATGGGTAAACTCGTTGTCAATGACGACGGGACTGCTCGGATCAATGAGTATGTCACAGTTGCAGATGGCGGCATTGCAACCAACGCTTCTGTCAAAACGAAATATCGCGTTATGAAACGCCTGGATGATACTCGCATCCAGATCATGATTATACCATAACCAATCAAAGGACCTCCGGGAATCTATCCCGGAGGTCCTTTCTCTATTCATTTATAACGAATCATCAAACTCCCTTATAAAGGAGTGTGATAGTTCATGAGCATACTTAAACAGCTTGTTGCCACAAAGTGCACAGTTGTGGTATTGTATCTGCTGTTTCGAGCCTACAGACTGCTCACAGTAAGCGATGTTCTGTGGGACGAAGATGGAAATCGGATCGGTTGGCGGTATATAACACCATTTTCCGTGCGACTCAAGCATGCTCTATTCTCGATCGATATTGCGTGCCTGGAAGGAATCGAGGCATATGGATTCCTGTCTGACAGCGTGTCAAGGATCCCGTTCTGGTTTGGTGTACTGAAAGTTGTGTCTCTCGCCATATTCTTCGTATGGGCTGAATACAACACTTTCGTCCAGACTACAAAACGATATGCTTTTGAGAATGGTTACGTCAAATATGACGACGCCACGCCGCCAAACATCTGGATAGACCCTGATATGAATGTCCCGATCAGAGAATACATCTGGCCGATTGTGGTGATCCTGGTAGCGTTGGCCGTTGAGGTGGCTATTGTAATTGCATATGCCGTCAACATTCAATTATGAGGAGGTGAGAATATGGACAAGACTGCGGTTCATATCCACGTTCGCCGCAAAACTGACGAGGTGGATATTCTTCTGGCTCCTCATAAGGATGGGAGTGGATACAGCTACGTGAACCTGACGAAAGGTCACATCTGCGCATGTAAATTCAAGACTATCGACGAGGCGCTTAGAGACATGATGGAGCGCCCTGAGGTTGTCGAATTCACGATGACTGGAGGAGGATCGGAATGATTATTATAAAAACGCTGGCGGCGGTCAAGGGCACCATCCTGACGGTTCTGGCCATTCTGTCCGTGCTGATTATGCTCGAGGACGACAGCGAGATCCAATACAACGGAGACATCTACGAAGGTCCTGAAGAGAAGCCTACGCTTAAGCAAAGAGCCAAGAGCAACGGCCGCTCAATCGTGCTGATGATCCTGTTCGCCGGTATCGAGATCATCACCAATGTCGCCTTCATCTTTTTCACAAAATAAAAACAGTACACCCAGGGGCATTGCCCCTGGGTGTATTCTTTTGCTTTAATATTTTTCAACATCGCCGATGAACTTCATATTCTCACCACGGCGAATCGCATTGATGTGCTGCAGGTTCACATAAATGTTTACAGCATAGAGCTTATTGACTTCAGGAGCTACAAGCTCAAAAACGCCGTCGTTATGAAGAATAGCACCACACTCTTTCTGGGAACCATTGGGATAAGCTCTGACCATGACCAGCTCTTTTAGATCGAACTTGTGAGCCACCCATTCCATGATCGTCGAGTGGATATCCGGGTCATAGTCTCGAATCATTCCCAGGATCTGGAGCTTGTTGTCATCTACGTCAACAACCTCGATATCGAGGGTATTTGTTAAAACGTAGCCGCCAAGCTCTTTCGGCCAGATAGGATCAGCATAGATCGGGGAGATATATGTAATCGCATCAGGCTCGTCCTCGATTCCGCGGTCAAACAGTCCTACATGCTCCTTCTTGGTCAGGAAGATGAACTCTGATGGGAGGATGGCGCTGAAAACAAAGCTATCCACAATACGGGCTCCCATCTCAATAGCCTCGCTCATCTCAGGGTTATCCCTGGCAGGGAACCCGGGGGATTCAACCCGGATGTTGATATCCTGCTCCATCATGTACATCAGCTGATTATTCGGCATCATCCGGCGGAGAATCGGATATCTGGACACAGCATTCAAGAACCGCAGGAATTCCTCGCTATCCCACTGCATTCCATGGAAGTTTGCCACGTTACGGATGTGATGATTCGGGATAACCACGGGGATTTTCCGGGGGAGCATGAACATCGACTTATGCCGGATATCCATCACCATCTTGTTGTAGGTATCGGTCTGACGGTTGAGGCTTTCCTCCATGATCATAACGTCAAACTCGATCTTGTACTGGTTCCGACGGAATCTGAGTTCCAGCTTGTCAGTCTCCAGTACGCCGAGGGAATACACCAGCTTGGCGCCGATGTTGTCATGATCCGGGTCCACCATGTTGTAGCGGTTCAGCATATTGACAGCGAATAGGGAATCTTCGACAATCTCAGTAGGCCGCGGATCGATCACAAGAAACGGCTTATCCTTCTTGTAGATGTCTCTCATGAAGCTTTTGAATTCTTTGATTGGGCTCTGGGTCTTGATCCGGACAAACTTGAAATAATCGGACTCGAAGAACGACCGGAACCACTGATCGAACACCGCGACCATGTTAGCCTGGATGTAGCTCACCGGCTGAATCTTCTTGTCGTAACAGATCTCACTGAGATCAGGTTCCCGCTCAAGCGGGATCGGGTAGTGTCTCCCGTTACCACCTTGATCCGGGACAAAGTCGCCAGGATGATAGATTTCAATGGCCACAATAGTACCTCCTTTACTCATATAATGTATTCAACGTATCGCTGAGTGCACGTTTTGTCAGATCACGCTTTGACTTCTTCTTTTTCTTGCGCGGAGGCTCTCCGAGTATTGCTCTAAGATTCATCTGCACATACTTTTCCGGATTGGTCATCATATCGAGCTTGCGTTTCTCGCGCCAATCGTCTTTCTTCGTCTTCTTACGACGTATCAGGATTGCGTACCCGTCTACATCCCTTATGCAGTCATTTGCAGAATTCCCTTGTTTTGGGTGCAATATAAAATACCCATCTTTGTCGATGTTCGTCCAATCATCGCACAACTCGCGGTATGCCTCACATGGATCATATATCATATGAAGCATCTTCTGCGCATAGTTGTACGCATTCTTAGACTTCTCAGTCTCTCCATGTATAGCATATGCATGCCATGACTGTAAGCTCTGATGAGCTTCCTCCTGATCCATTCGTCCATCCCTAACACGTTCAGCTTGTATTTTTGTTCGATGCAACATCTTGTTGACACTTTTTGCGCGTATCTTTGTGACAACTTGATGTGTGTTCGGATCATATGTGACATGGTATCCAAGGAAACATATCCCTTGCTTGAATGGGTGAATGTACGCCTTATGGTTCAATTTTACATGGAGCTCATTCTCAACAAACTCTTTTATCTTAGCGAAACACTCTTCAAGGTATTCACGATCTTCGTGGATTAGATAGAAATCATCCATATATCGACCATAGCATTTAATATGAAGCGTTTCCTTGATAAAATGATCGAGTTTATCAAGATAATATACCGCCAGCCATTGAGAGATCTGGAACCCTATACATAGCCCCTTATCATTGGTATCAGAATACGGGTTGATATCTGCATTACAAATATCAATAATGTCTTTAATAACCCGCTTAAGTTTATGATCTATGGGAAGGTCATCAATGAGTTGCCAAATGGTATCATGATCTATTGTGTAAAAGAACTTAGAGATGTCTCCCATCATAACCCAACCATCGCCGGTCCAGTTGGTCTGTTTAGCAAAAATTCTTGAATATCGCTCTAAACGATGTAGTGCCACATGAGTTCCTTTATCTGGCTGACTTGCATAATTATCATAAATCAGTTTGGGCCCTATAAGCGGCCTGAGAACATACTTCGATAACAAATCCTGAACGATTTTGTCCTCAAACAAATCAGCAACAACTTCACGCTCTTTTGGCTCCCAAACCGTAAATTTACTGAGTTTACCTACCTTATAGGTTTCATTCTTAACGGAGTCGTATAGTTTCTTTAATTTGCGCAATCTCTCCAAGTGATAACGGACATTTTTATCGCGTTTCTTTTTGCCCTTGCGCACGTGCTTATACGCCTCCAGCACATGTTTATCAGTGAACACTTGCTCAAATGTGATCACTTGTGGGCTTGTAACCATCTTATAATCCTCCAAAAACACCCCACCATCCCGGGGAAACCGGGATGGTATGGAGTAAAATCACACATGGTACGCTAAGACAAGAACCTTGCCTATGTTTGCATGTGTGCGCTTGGTTAGTTTCCCAGACATCGATAAGATGCTGAGTAGGACAAGGTTTCCTTCGATGCAATAGCGGCGTTCGGCCGTGCTACCGGCTTACTTGATCTGTACCGCACCGAATCGACGCACGGCCGGAACCCATAAGAATTCGTCACATTGTTGTTGTTGTTGCCGTTGTTGATAGTGCCATCGGTATAGACATAGTAGGCATTGCTATTGCTGCTACTATTCTCGTTAGGCGACATTACAAACCAGATCCTATATAGATGTTCCGATGGCACTATCAACTTTTGGCTTTCTTTAGTACAACGAAGCCGTCTGAGTCGTGATCCATAAGTTTGGCTTGGCGATCATAAAACTTGATGCGCATTTCACGTTTCATTTCAGGGGTATATTCTTCACGCTCTTTCGCAAGTTTCATCGCGCGCTTCGTATGTTTAACCCATTTATTAAATGAATCAACAACAGCATCGTAGAGACTTGCCATTTGGAGAGGATTATTTGGATTTGCAACATCCACCGATACATGAAGCAAGCATTTTAGATCTGTAAGCAGATCAAATATATCATCCTGTATCTCTCGAATCTTCTTGAAGTCTTTATAGAATTGCGGCTTCTTAGAACATCCACGATACACTTTCTTACATATACTTAAGCTTGTTGTACGTATGTCACTTGATAAAGTATATCGCATTGATTTCGGGAACTGCTTTTCATTTGTGGTAATCTTAAACAAATAGGCGTTGAGCTCCTCTGTAGTTACCACAATACTAATACTCGAGTCTGGCCGTTTCTCACGACCATTGCTTGGATTAGATTTAGACATCACGATCACACCTCGTTTTTACAAAAATAAAGCCGTGGCGGCACGCTTGGCACGTGCCGCCACGTTTATCGTAATGTCCATTACACCTCGAAAATAAGCCCGCGGGCTCACTACCGCTCGACCCTACCGTGCTCGACTATCGCTTCGCACTACGGGTCTCACTTCGTTCGCCCTCTCAATGCTCCGTTACGCTACCGCGTGCCGTCGCATTACAGACGCAAAGCGACGCACGGCCGGAACCCAAAAGAATTCGTCACATTGTTGTAGTAGTTGACAGCGCCATCGGTATAGACATAGTAGGCAAAGCTAGTGCTGCTACCATACTCGCCAGGCGAGCAAGTCCACCATGTCTTCGCAGTACCACCGCTGTTCTTGAAGATACGGTTCGCCTGCGTGGCGAAGTAGGTGAAGTCACCGGCACACTGGTCAGCACTGGGCACAAAGCACGGTAACCCGCCAAACGAAATAATGTAATCAGCCGCGAACAGCTTGAGGGTGTTCGCGAAATTCATACACTCGTTGAACAGGTGGGATCCAATGTACTCGTTGACATATTGCACAGAGCTCTGTGCAAACTGTACGTCTTTCTCCCAGTACTCCAATGCCAGAATGGCAATGCCGGTCAGCTTATGCACTACCCGCCAGGTCTTCCCAGCCCAGGTCATAGTGCTGCCAACAGCAGGGACACTGGACGGGTAGGTGGGAGCAGTAACGGTAGGACTGCCGATGTCAAGGGCGGTCTTCAGGCTGGCCAGGCTGCTGGCCCCCGTACCTCCGTTCGCCACAGGCAGAATGCCGCTAATGCCAGGAGTGACATTGGCGGAGCCATCAAACGTGGCAGCAATAGTAGAGGCCAAGTTGACCTTAATCGTGCGCCCGTTAGTAAGCTTGGCGACGGTACCATCAGCATTCCCGGTGCCGCCATTAGCGACCGGAAGGATACCGCTGACACCGGGCGTCACATTCTCAGAACCATTAAAGGTTGCTGCGGTAGTGGACGCCAGGTTCACCTTGAAGGTGCGGCCAGTCTGCAGTTTCACCGCAGAAGTCGCGGCGCCACCGGGGGTGCTGGCGCCGGCATAGTTGTGCGTGTGGTCAGAGGCCGCATAGCCGGTGTGGGAGTGGGACGCAGCGGCAGCCCCGATGGCAGCGGGGGTCAGGGGATCCTTGCCGCCAGTCGCGTGCTCGGCGGCATGGGTAGTCGGAGCAACGCCCTGCTGCACAATGTTGGTGACTTCCTGCTTCACATTGGACAGGGCGTACTCGACAGTGGTACCGTCGGGCCGCAGAACCAGATCGGAACTGGTTTCCAGATGGACTGCATCGTAGCCGCCCGAAGCGTTGCGACGATTCAGTCTCTGGCGCAAAGTAGCCATATATCGTTTTCCTCCTTTACAGATGATAGTTATAAATCTTTACTTTGGATTAGGCTTTTTGGCACACTTTCAGGGCCAGGACAAGCTTGCTTCCAAGGGCTTTGTTGGACCCTTATACGACTCGAGCTCATTTCGAGGTGGAACGCCCTTAGTCCTTTCAGTAATACCAACCTTCACCTCAGCAAAGATTTATAACATTGTCATCTGATTCCAACTC
>JAMPEH010000089.1 GCA_023665245.1 Muribaculaceae bacterium | reverse complement strand
TTGTGAACAAAGAAAAGTACCAAAAGAAAAACTTTTTGCCCGCCCTACGGGCCTTAGTCAGTGGCGCGAAGCGACACTGACGGGAAGGCTCATGCCGTGCTGGGGGGCCCCACTGAGAAGCTGCACTTCTGCGGGGGCGGCGATCTGATTTGAGAGGAGGCGCAGAAACGTTATGCGCGGGTGTAAGAAGAAAAAATCCGGGTGCCTGGTTTGGCGGATCCTGTGGGCGGTTGTGAAGGTGGCATTGATCGCCTACGCGGCGCTGTTCACCGTGTTCTACTTTAATCTGGACACCAAGCTGTTCTACCGGATCATTCCGGTGTTGAACAAGTACCATTACGACGTGATGCCCCATAAGGACTTCGCCGAGTCCATCCGGGGCCAGAACGACAACGACCTGGCATAAAAAGCATCGGGCCCGGGTGGAGTCTTCCACCCGGGCCCGATGCTTCAGCTTTGCTCATCATATGCGAAATGCAGGCGCACAGCAGGAGAGCGTTTCGGTGATATCCGCTTTCAAAAAACGCCTCACTTATCTTGGCCCTCCGGCGGCACGGAACAGATCAAGCGCGGCATCCACGATCAGCTCGTCCGCGCTTCCGGGAACCACCCGCCGGAATGCTTGAAATACCTTTTTGTCCTTTGATCCCTTATCCAGGATATACCTTGCGCTGTCCGCCGCTATATGTGTCACGATAAACGAGTTTTTGCAGGGAACGGCGTCCAGCAGATCCCGGCCCAGCTCCGCATAGGGCTCTCCGCCTATGCCGATCATGGCAATGCCGCCAAGGATGCTCAGCGTCATTTCCAGCCGGACGTCATCGGCTTTTATCATTTCAGGCACTTCCGGCAGCGCAGGCAAATCGCCTGGCTTTCTCAGGCCATTCCCGCCCATGCGGAACATGGCGTGCTTCTCCTGAGCCGTCCGCCTCTTCTGTCCTGGCAGCAAAATGATTTTCTTCGCGGCAGATATGGGCATCTCGGCGGAATAGTGCGCGATGGCGTCAATGGTCCTGACGCAGTCTGCCCCGTGAGTCCGCCCCATATATTCCATCATCATGAATCCGACGCCGTCCGGCAGCTCCACCGAGGTGGAATAGCCATCCGGATACTCATACTGCAAATTGTGGCTCAGCAGCGGATTCTGATTGCCGGCGCAGCCGCTCGTCCAGATGGCGACCGCTCCGTTTCCGTAGTGCTCCTCCACAAAGCGGCTGGCGATCCCGCTGACGTTTCCCGACGTCTTCGCCTTTCCGTCAAAATCCCGCATCATGTGAATACATGTGTTGTGCATGCCATAGTTTCCCAGTACGGCGATCAGATTTTCCTCTTCATCAACAAATTTTATCATCCGGATCTTGCGGTCGCTGTACCCTCCGAGATTTTTGCCCTCGACCCAATAGCCAAAGGGGGTATGGACGTCGCGGTTCACATTGACATAGCTCAGGCCTTCCCCATAGCCGTATTTTGCCGGGCGCATCGCCTGCACGGCCTCTCTGACCGCTTCAAGGCCGGCCGCCTCCTCGATCTGCCAGTATTTCTTGTGAAAGGCGACCTCCTCAGGCGTGCTGTTCTCATTTCCGGAATGGACGTCTTTCGGCGCGGAGTGGTTGTGCGTCCCCGCCAGCAGAACATGGTCCACCGGCACCCCCGCGGCGCCGGCCAGCTTCTCTTTCAGCCCCGGCGCACCGGGATAGCCCATAGTTTCGTACACCGCGGCCAGGAACCGCTGTTCTCCGTTGTCGATCACGATCGCTCTGCAAAACACATTATCATATACCGCTTCCTGCAGCAGCGGCTCCTGCCCCCAGTCCGCAAAGCTGCTGGGGATCGGGTACAGTCCGGGCGGTGGATCGATGCAGCGCTTTGCCGCTCCAACTCGCAAAATACCCATTTCCTCCTCCTATTCCCTGGGCCGGTAGACGCCTTCCGGCGTATAGGCGATCATGCCAAATCCCCGGACGTGCTTCTGCATTCTCAGCTGCTCTTCCCCGCTGCCATTCACATGCTTCTCCGCATAGTCATAATCATCCGGATTCTCCAGAATGCTGCCGAGGGCGTCATAGATGTCATACAGCACATGGTTCTCCAGATTCACCATAAAGTGGCCCGGGAAAATATAGTCAAATTCACCGATTCTTTCCAGCAAACGGCCCAGATTGTCGTGATAGGTCTCCACGTTCCGGTAGCAGTTGTAGAACAGGCCCTTCTTCGGTCCGCCGCCGCAGCTGATGATATCGCTGCATACATCGTCGCCCGCAAAGAGGCTGCGGCCCTTTTTGTCAAGGAACATGGCGTGTCCCGCCGCATGGCCTCCCGTCCAGAACAGCTCCACGTCGTAATCTGCCCCGAGGTTGAAGACATGGCCGTCCTCAACGCCGGTGAGCTGATAGTCTCTGTAGGGCGGCAGATCCTTCCTGTCGAATTGCAGCCAGATGTTGTTTCCGTCCTGATCGAACAGATAGTCAAACATCCCGGGCCGCACCTTGGATCGGATATTTTCCACCTCATACTTATGGCAATAGACGGTATCATACCGGACATTGCCATAGGAGTGGTCAGGGCCCAGATGGGTGTTGACCACGACAATGGGCATTTTGTTTGTGATCTCATCGATCAGCGCCCTCTGATCCCCCAGTCCGCAGGCCGTATCGATGACCATCGCCTTTTCCGGCCCGATCAGAAGATACATCCAGACGTCGCCTGCTCCGTCGTTATTCTGGTTGAACAGCCCATACAGGTTGTCCCTGAGCTGATACACCTCCACATAGGGATTGCAGTCATAGACTTTACAGGTTTTGTTCGTCTCACGCAGCATCTTCATATAGGCCCAGCTGACCGTATTCTGCGCCGCGCCCCACCGCAGGCGTTTTGCCTTCGACTGTCCATGGATCTCCCACATTTGATTATCCCGACTCACAATAAACACCTCTCAAATTGATATACCGTCTTTGAAACGAGCTTCCGGCCCTTTGGAAACAGCGGCGAACCGTATGCCGGAAAATTTACCGCGTTGGGGACAAATCCGGTTTCCAGGCAGACGGAACAATACCCGGCATAAACCTCACCGTGTTTTCCGACCGCCTCCTCCCTGCACGGATACAGGAAGAGGATCAGGCAGGGCATATCGGAAAACACCTTCATCATCCGTCCTGTTTCCGCGCAGAACAGGGCGGCCGCCTGCCGGAAGCCGGCTCCTTTGAGCAGATAGTATTCGTCATACACAGTTCTTCCGGAGCCGCCTTCGCCGCCCTTGTCCATTACATCGCGGATCCTTTGCAGGGCGGAAAAATCCGCGGTCGTATTTTTGACGCCGGCCGTGCCGCCGTCGGGAATCTTTGCCGCGTCCCGCGACGCGGTCCGCTCCGAGGCGATCCAGAGATACTGCTCCCGCACGTCTCCATTGCCGGACAGATTGAAAAAAGCATGGTTCGTCGGACTTAAAACCGTACAGTCCGCGCCCTCCATCTCGTAGAGGATGGAAAGCCTCCCCTCGTCGTCAAACGAGTAGGTAACAGATGCTTCCGCCGTACACGGGAATCCCCCTTCGCCCGTGTCGTGGAGGTGAAATCTGACTCCGTTCATTTCTGCCAGGATCTCACTGTCAAACAGCTTTTTTGCGTAGTTGCCGCTTCCGCCGTGGAAGAAATGCCCGTCCTTGTTCCTTTCCAGCTGGACGATCTGCCCGCCGGCCCTGTAGCGGCCGAACGCGATCCGGTTCGCGCACCGTCCAATGGTCGCACCCAGGTATGGGTTGGTCTCGATCCCATCGGTTTTCAGCGTTACCGTGACCGGTCCGATCCTGCCGTCCTTATCAAGGACTGCGATCTCCTCTATGGAGGCGCCATAATCCAAAAGCCGCACAAATTCTTTTTTCCTGTTCGTGATCGTATAGCTGTGGACAGGCTGTCTCCCTCTCAGGCGGCCATAAAATTCTCTCTCCACCATCACGCATCACCGCTTTCGGTATGGACCGCCGCCTTTTGCAGCAGCTGCTCATAGAGGTCCTCTGTTGTTTTCTGATCGCCGGCATTAAAAATCAGCAGTTCTCCCGCAGTTCGGACCATGATGAACTCACCGACGCCGCTGTAGGCAAAAAGCGTGTACTCGCCAAGTTCTTCGCTGCGGTAGGTCCCGCACCAGCCACTGTCCCAGTCCGCGCATGTCACCGCTTCTCCCATAGGAAATGCCGTACACAGCACGATCTCCTGAATCTCCGAATAGGCAATAAACACCGGCGCATGGTCTTTGCAGGCAACGCCCAGCGCTGAGCCGTCCATCGCATAGGAAACGCTTCCCGCGGACGCGCTCATTTTCAGTACAAGCACCACCGCCGCCACAATGATCAGGATCGCGGCAGAGACCTCCTGGCCCCGTCTTGTGGCAAAGCAGGGCGTTTTCCGCTGGCCGCATTCAAAGCTGTTCAGATCATCCGCACAGGGGATCTCTTCTCTTCCGTATTTCATGCGCTTCCTCATCCGGCATCATACAGCTCTTTGGCCCTGCAGCAGGAGACATAATGACCGGGAGCCGCTTCCTCCAGCGTCTGGGGCTGCTGGCACGCCTCTGTGGCGTACATACAGCGCGCCGCAAACCGGCAGCCCGGTTTGGGATCGATGGGAGACGTCAATTCCCCCTTCATGGGGATCCGCTCCAGCTTTTTGTCCAGATCCGTGGATGGGATCGCCGACAGCAGCGCCTTTGTGTAGGGGTGGTACGGCCTCTCGAAAATATCCTCGGTCTTTGCGGTCTCTACCAGCTGGCCCAGGTACATCACGCAGATATTGTCGGAAATATGCCGCACTACGGACATGTTGTGGGTCACGAACATATATGTCAGCTTTCTCTGCTCCTGCAGATCCTGCAGCAGGTTCAGGACCTGGGCCTGAATGGATACGTCAAGGGCGGAAACAGGCTCGTCGCAAACAATGAATTTGGGGTCCAGCGCCAGCGCCCGGGCGATACCGATCCGCTGCCGCCTGCCGCCGTCCAGCTCATGCGGATAGGACTGGGCAAGCCTGGGATCGATGCCCACCAGCGACATCAGCTCGCCGACCTTATCCGCCAGTTCTCCCCGGGAAAACCGCTTTGCGATCCTCAGCGGCTCCCGGATGATGCTGCTGACGGTGTAGCGGGGGTCCAGCGACGAATAGGGGTCCTGAAAAATAATGGTCGCTTTTTCCCGGAGCGTACGCTTCTCCCTGCCGGTAAGGCTTGTCACATCCCTGCCCTCAAAATAGATCTTTCCATCCGTGCTTTCCAGCAGATGGATGATGGTCCTTCCCAGCGTCGATTTGCCACAGCCGGATTCCCCTACGACGCCCATCGTCGTGCCCTCCGGGATCTGGAAGCTGACGTCGTCCACCGCGTGCAGCATCCCGCCGCCGGTCTTGAAATATTTTTTCAGGTGCCGTACTTCAACCAGTGCTCCCATCGCTCACGCCCTCCCTTCCGGATGAATACATCTGCAAAAATGTCCCGGGCCGACCTCGCAAAAAGGGATCCCGCCGCGCCTGCATGCGTCGCTGGCCATCTGGCAGCGCGGATGGAACCGGCAGCCCCGGGGCATATTGGTCGGATCAGGGGGCAGGCCCTTTATGGCGTTGAGGCGTCTGACCTTCGCGTCCAGCTTGGGGATCGCGCCAAACAGGCCGATGGTGTATGGGTGCCTGCAATTCTGGAAGATCTCCCGTGTTGAGCCGTATTCCAATATTTCTCCCGCGTAAACGATCGCCACCTCGTCACACACCTGCGCCACAATGCCCAAATCATGGGTGATCATGACCATGGCCGTGCCGAGGTCGTCCCGCAGCGCTTTGATCATGGCCAGGACCTCCGCCTGGATGGTCACGTCAAGGGCGGAAGTGGGTTCGTCGGCGAGCAGCAGCTCCGGATTGCAGGCCAGCGCCATGGCGATCACGACGCGCTGCTTCATTCCGCCGGAAAACTGGTGGGGGTACTCGCCGTACCGGTCCGCCGGTATGCCCACACGCTCCAGCATCTCGATGGAACGCCGCTTTGCCTCTCCGTGGGTCATTCCGGGGTTATGGAGCTCTATGACCTCCGTAATCTGCTCGCCGATCTTATGTACCGGGTTCAGTGACGTCATGGGGTCCTGGAAGATCATGGATATCTTGTTTCCCCGGATCTTGTACATCTCGCTCCTGCTCAGCCCCAGCAGATCGACGCCGTCGAGGACGATCCTGCCGCCTCTGATCCGGGCCGGCGGCTCCGGCAGGATCCTCAGGATGGACTTTGCGATCGTCGTCTTGCCCGCGCCTGTCTCCCCCACAAGGCCAAGGGTCCTGCCCCTGTCCAGGGTGAAGCTCACGCCATTGACCGCGTGTACGACCTCCCCGTTGGACGTATATTCTACGGCAAGATTTTCAACCGAAAGGAATGCGTTGTTCTGGTTATCCATTATATCACCACTTTTATTTCTTCATCTTGGGGTCCAAAGCGTCGCGCAGGCCGTCGCCAAGCAGGTTCAGGGACAAAACGGTCATTCCGATGGCAACACAGGGGAAGATCAGCATATAGGTATAGTCCCTCATGTAATCCCGTGCGCTCGTAAGCAGAGCGCCCCATTCCGGAGTAGGCGGCTGCACGCCCAGGCCGATATAGCTGAGGCTTGCGGCCTGCAGGATCGTATAGGCGACCGCAGTAATGAAATTCACGATCATGTAAGAAATGATATTGGGCAGGATATGGCTGAAGATCTTCCGCAGATCGCTGCAGTTGCAGGCGTCCGCCGCTTCCAGATATTCATTTTTCCGGACGGTCAGGACCAGGGCCCTGGTCGTCCGCGCAGTTCCCGGCACATGGCTGATCGCCAGGGCAAAAACGGTATTGACAAAGCCTGGCCCAAATACCGCCGAGATCGTGATCGTAAGAAGGGTGCCGGGTATGGACTGGATCACGTCAAGAAGGCGCATGACCACATTTTCCATCAGGCCGCCGTAATAGCCGACGATCGCGCCGATAATGATGCCCACGAACTGAGACGCGATCACCGAAATAAACCCCAGCAGCAGCGAGTACCTCGCCCCGTACAGCAGGCGGCTGAAAATGTCGCGCCCCAGGTTGTCCGTTCCGCAGATATGTATGGACGAGGGGCCCTCCAGAATGTGCGCGGGGTCCATCACCTCATAGGAATAGGGGGCGATCAGCGGCGCAAAGACGGCCGCCAGGATGATCACCGCCAGGATCACCGCGCCGATAACAGACAGTTTATTCTGGGCCAGGCGCTTGAGAACGGAGAAGAACGGCCTTTCCTTCTTTCTGTTCACTACAGCTTCTCTGTTCATTTTTTCACCCTCTTTTTGCCGCTCCCCACGTACTGCGCCTTTATGCGCGGATCTATGTAGGCGTAAACCAGATCGATCAAAAGTATGATGATGCTGAAACATACGGCCAGCACGATCACACAGCCCTGGATCACATTATAGTCGCGGTTATTGATGGCCGTAACGATATACTGCCCCATCCCCGGAATGGAAAATACGTTCTCGATGACAATGGTACCGCCAAGCATGTTCGCAAAGGAGGTGCCGATGCTTGTCACAACAGGGATCAGCGAATTGGGGAGGACATGGTGCATAATGGTTTTGTATTCGCTGACGCCCTTCGCGCGGGCTGTGGAAACGTAGTCGGAGCGGATGACCTCCAGCGTACAGTTGCGCGCGTTTCTCGCCAGCCGCGCCATACTGTTCAATCCGATGGCAATGACCGGCATGATGTAGCACTGCCATGTTTTTACACCGTGGGAGGGCAGCCAGCCCAGCTTCGTCGAGAAGGCCGTCACCAGCAGCATGGCCACACAGAACTCGGGAAGCGCAACGCCGACCATGGACGCCACCATGCAGAAGCGGTCGGCCAGGCCGTTCTGCTTGACGGCGGCAAACACGCCCAGGGGTATCCCCAGGAGGACCGTGACAAGGCTGCCAAATCCGGCGATCGCCATGGTCCGCGGGAGCCTGCTGGCGATCTCGCTGACGATCGGAGTGGAATTATAGTACGACGTTCCAAAATCCAGGTGCAAAAGCGCGTCCCGCATATATTGCAGCATACGGATCACCAACGGCTGATCCAGCCCCAGGTCCGCCCGCTTTGCCTCGATCATGGCCAGAGTGGCGTCGTTGCCGAGGATAAGCTTCGCCGGATCGCCGGGGACCAGGCTCAGCAGCAGGAAGATCAGCGCCGTGACGCCAATGATGACGGGAACGATCAAAAGCAATCGCTTTATTGTATACTTAATCATAAATTCACCCTGCTTTTTAGAAATATGGCGCCAATGCAATTGCGCTGACACATTTACATTGGCGCCATAGATCCTTCTAACTCTTATTCGCAGACCCCATAGCCGTCATAATTGCAGGCGCCCGGAACAACG
>JAMPEH010000088.1 GCA_023665245.1 Muribaculaceae bacterium | reverse complement strand
GACTGGTCTCCGGGGCGCTAGCGCCCCTGCGCTCGTCCTCGCTCCGGTCCATCCGAACCGGCACATCTGCGCTCGCGCTCACGCGCTTATTTGGCGGCCGGTGTGGTCGAGGGTATAGTCGCCGGGGAGGAGGAGCTGGGAGACGGGGACGAGGGTATAGCCGTCGCCGATGAGCTGCTCCAGGATGGCGGGCAGGGCTTCGGGGGTATGCTTGGCGGCGTTATGGAAGAGGACGATGGAGCCGGGCTGGACCTTGGTGGTCACCCGCTTGGTGATGTCGGCGGCGGAGAGGTCCTTCCAGTCCAGGCTGTCCACGTCCCACTGGATGGGCTCCACGCCGGTGGAGCGGACGGCGGAGATGACATGGTCATCATACTCGCCGTAGGGGGGACGAAAGAGGGTGGGGCGCACGCCGGTGACGGCCTCCAGCTTATCGGCGCAGGAGGCCAGGTCGGCCACGATCTGGTCGGCGGTGAGGGAGTTGAAGTGGTCATGGTGGTCGGAGTGGCTCATGACCTCGTGGCCGGCATCGTGCAGGGCCTTGACCGACTCCGGGTACTTCTCCACCCAGTCGCCCACCACGAAGAAGGTGGCCTTGACGTTGTATTTGCCCAAAATGTCGATGAGCTGCTGGGTGTCCTCATTGCCCCAGGCGGCGTCGAAGGTCAAGGAGGCCATCTTCTGGTCCCGCTGGACGCAGTAGATGGGCAGCTGCCGGGTGGCGGCGGAGGCGCCGACGATGGCGGGGTGGTTGACGACATAGAACATGGCGGCGGCCGCCAGGACGCAGGCCACCACCGCCAAGTACCGGCGGCGGACGAAAAAGAGCTTCATGGTATCCCTCCCAAGCGATTTGGTATAAGCCTATGTGGCCGGAGCGGGAGAAATGCCGGGGGGCGGAGAAAAAGTTTACAAAAAGTTCACAAATAGGGTGTGCAAAACGGGGGTCTTTTTTCGTATTTATATAGCGAACGGGAAACAAGGGGAAACGACGGAGAAGTTGGCCACACTTGCAGAAAAACGAGGGGAACAAAGTGTGTAAATCGGGGACGCAAAGGGTCAATTTGTTGAATTTTCCGAAGGCTTTGTGCAAAAAGGCCAAAAATGGGGAAAATTTCTTGTGAAATATGGGAGATAATCCATTGAATCCCAAGGGGTTTAGGTCTATACTAGAATATATTTTTGACAGAAAATAGGAGTCCGCTGTCAAAAGGGGGCCTACGGGCGCCAGAAGGAGGAGTTACAAAATGTTGAACGGAAAGATGTGGAGGCGCGTACTGAGCGTGGCTCTGGCAGTGACCATGCTGCTGAGCCTGACGATACCCGCGCTGGCCAGCGAGGAGGAAGGGAGCGGCGTTCACGTTTACAGCGTGGACAACAGCGTCATCAAGGCCGACCTGGAGCTGACGCGGCCGGAGACCGGCCTGACCAAGGAGGAGATCCACCTCCCCGGCGAGATGGTCCGTGTGGCCATCGTGCTGGAGGACAAGTCCACCATGGAGGCGGGCTACAGCCTGGAGCACGTGACGGCCAACGCCTCGGCCATGGCGTACCGGGCAGGCCTCCAGCAGAAGCAGGCGCAGATGGAGGACATCATCTCCGTCCAGGCGCTGGGCGGCAAGAAGCTGGACGTGGTGTGGAACCTGACGCTGGCGGCCAACGTCATTTCCGCCAACGTGCCCTACGGCAAGCTGGACGCCATCCGGGCGGTGCCGGGGGTCAAGAGCGTTTCGCTGGAGACCCGGTATGAGCCCATGGTGGCCGAGGTGGGGGGCGACGAGCCCATGATGGCCACCTCCGCCGAGATGATCGGCAGCACGCCGGCCTATGACCTGGGGTACACCGGGGCGGGGACGCGCATCGCCGTCATCGACACGGGCACGGACACCGACCACCGGTCCTTCGACGCGGACGCCTTCAAGGAGGCCATTCGCCAGGACGCCAAGGACCCCACCGACCCGGAGGCCGAGGCCCCCAGCTATGAGGAGGCCGCGGAGCAGTTCGGGCTGATGACGGCGGCGGACATCAAGGCGAAGATCAAGAACCTGAACGCCTACAAGAACCACAAGACCACCCTGACGGAGAACGACTTCTATCTCAACGAGAAGCTCCCGTACATCTACAACTACGTGGACAAGGACCTGGACGTGACCCACGACAACGACGGCGAGGGCGAGCACGGCTCCCACGTGGCGGGCATCGCCACGGCCAACCGGCTGGTGGAGAACGACGAGGGCGCGTTCGTCTCGGCCCTGGCCGAGGTCAAGACCCAGGGCGTGGCCCCGGACGCCCAGCTGATCACCATGAAGGTGTTCGGCAAGAACGGCGGCGCTTACGATTCCGACTACATGGTGGCCATTGAGGACGCCATCGTGCTGGAGTGCGACTCCATCAACCTGTCGCTGGGCTCCGGCAACCCCGGCGCGACCATCTCGGACGCCTATCAGTCGGTGATGGAGAAGCTGGTCAAGGAGCAGGCGGTGGTGGCCATCGCGGCGGGCAACGCCGGCGGCTGGGCGGACAACACGGCTCCTGCCCAGGTGCTGGGGCTCTCGTACCTCTACAACGACGACGTGAGCCTGGACATGGTGGGCTCGCCGGCGTCCTTCACCAATTCGCTGGCGGTGGCGTCGGTGGACAACATCGGCTCCACGGGCAACGTTCTGCGCTTCGGTGAGAACGGCGACCTGGCGGTGGGGTACAACGAGTCCACGTCGGGCAGCGACGGGACGCCCTACACCAACAAGCCCATTCTGACCCTGGACATCAGCGAGGACGGGTCGGGCACGGAATATGAGTACGTTATGACCGACGGCAAGGGCGACGCGACGGAGATCGCGGCGCTGACGGCGGCGGGCGTGGACCTGACGGGCAAGATCTACATCTGCCAGCGGGGCAACATCAGCTTCTATGTGAAGGCGCAGAACGGCGCCAACGCGGGGGCTGCGGCGTCCATCATCTGGAACAACCAGTCGGGCACCATCAACATGGACCTGAGCGACTATGAGGCGGAGGCTCCGTCGGTGAGCATCACCCAGGCGGACGGCCTGGCCATCATCGCCGCCTCCACCAAGGGCAATGAGGCGAAGCTGAGCGCCAGCTATGAGAACGACAACGGCGCGCAGGTCCCCTATCAGTTCGACTACTACACCGGCAAGGTGAGGATCCAGGGCGGCACGGCGGTGATCGCCAACGACGTGGAGTTCTACACCATGAGCAGCTTCAGCTCCTGGGGCGTTCCGGGTACGCTGGAGCTCAAGCCGGAGATCACGGCTCCCGGCGGCGGCATCTACTCGGTGAACGGCGCTGTGGAGGGCGGCCAGGCCTACGAGGTCATGCAGGGCACGTCCATGGCCTGCCCCCAGGTGGCCGGTATGGCGGCGCTGGTGGCCCAGTACATCAAGGACAAGGACCTGGCCCCCAAGGGCGGCGAGGTGACCCAGCGGCAGCTGGCCCAGTCGCTCCTCATGTCCACGGCGGTGCCGGTCATTGAGGAGGACACGGAGTACTACTATTCCATCCTGAAGCAGGGCGCGGGCCTTGCCAACGTGGGCGCGGCCATCAACGCCAAGTCCTACGTGACGGTGGACGGTCAGCCGGACGGGAAGGTGAAGGTGGAGCTGGGCGAGGACGCCAAGCGCGAGGGCGTGTACACCTTTAAGTTCACCCTGCACAACCTGACCGACGAGGAGGCCGACTACGCGCTGAACGCCGACGTGTTCACCCAGGATGTGTTCCCCCAGCAGGTGGCCAAGGACGTATATTGGAACTTTATGGACACCTGGACCATGCCGCTGAACGCCGAGACCACCTTTACGGTGGACGGCGAGGCGGCGGAGGTGGTCACCCTGGCCGCGGGCGACGCGGTGGAGGTCACCGCCACCATCGCGCTGGCCGAGGAGGACCTGACGGTGGAGCAGGGGGATAAGGTCTACACCCTGGCCTACGGCACGGACACGCTGGACGACGGGGTGAGCTATCCCAGCGGCGCTTACATCGAAGCCTTCGTTTACGCCGAGGAGCTGACCGAGGAGGTCACCGAGGACGGCGATCGGATCGTGGGGACCAGCCACACCATCCCGGTGCTGGGCTTCTACGGCAACTGGAGCGACGCCTCCATGTTCGACAAGGGCTCCTACCTCGACTACTATGTGACGGGCGAGGAGAGCCGGTATCCCTACCTGATCGTGGACGGCGACTTCAATAGGCAGAGCAACTACTTCGCGCTGAGCACCCCCACCAGCGGCGGGGCCTTCGTCATCGAGGGCAACCCCTACTGGAGCATTTTCCGGGCGCTGAAGGTGCAGGACGACGCGGCGTTTGACCCGGCGCGGGTGGCCATGAACAGCACGGACGGCAGCACGCTGGACCACATCGCCTTCTCCCCCATCCGTAACGCGGGCGGATCGCTGTTCCGCGTGGTGGACGCGGAGGACGGGACGGTGTACGTCCAGCATGAGCCGGGCAGTGTGGACGCGGCGTTCTACTATGAGAGCGCGGCGGCCTGGCAGGGCACGAGCCTCTCGTACAACGCGGGCTGGGCAGGCACCAAGGAGGACGCCAAGGGCAACGAGACGGCCCTGAAGAACAACACCAAGGTGAACGTGGAGCTCATCCTGGCGCCGGAGTACTACGCGACGGTGAGCACCGAGAAGACCAGCAGCGGCGAGAGCAGCGAGTACGTCTATGACTGGGAGGCGCTGCTGGACGGCGACCTGGACAACGGCGAGCTGGGCCGGGGCGCGAAGCTCTCGACGAGCATCACCATCGACAACGAGGCGCCGGTGATCAACGGCGGGACGGCTCTGCTGAACCCGGAGACGGGGTCGCTGATGCTGAGCGTGAAGGACAACCAGTATGTGGCGGCCGTCGTGGTCTATAACGCGGACGGCACGCGGGCGGTCAGCGCGGTGGCTCCCGACCAGGCCAAGCCCAACACCAGCTACATCGCTCAGCTGGACCTGAGCGGCGTGTACGGCACGAAGTTCCTGGTGGCGGCGTATGACTACGCCATGAACCAGAGCACCGTGCTGGTGACGGTGGACGAGCCGCTGAACGGCGTGAGCACCGGCGACGTGATGTTCGTGGACGCGGCGGGGACCTGGAACGTCTACGACGGCGAGGAGACGGTGAGCGCCGTGGTGAGCCCGGCCATCACGCCGGTGGCGGCCACGTATGTGGACGGGTACATCTACAGCGTGGACCGGGCCGGGAACCTCTATGTGGCGACCGAGGCGGATATGGACGTGGTGACCCAGATCGGGGTCATCGGCGTGCCGCTGGACGACATGACCTATAACCCGCAGGACGGGAAGCTGTACGGCGTGTGGAACGATTATCTCGTCGCCATCGACAAGCTCTCCGGCGACGCGGACGTGGTGGCGATCGTGGGCGTGCCCAGCTACCCGGAGTACGGACTGACCGGGACGACGACCCTGGCGTGCGACGACGAGGGGAACTTCTACTGCGTCGGCGACCTGATGGGCGGGCTGTATACGTTCACGCTGGAGACGGCGGACGAGCCGGTGGCCATTGCGGAGCTGCCCGACTTTGACGAGGGGCAGAGCCTGGAGTATAACGCCAACGACGGCTGCCTCTACTGGCTGCAGGCCAAGGCGCCCACCCAGGGCGGCGGCAACGGCGGCGGCGAAGGCGGCAACGAAGGCGGCGAGGGCACCAACAGCCTGGTTTCCGCCGAGAAGCTGGCGCTCATCAAGGACACGGTGAAGCTCCAGAAGGTGGAGCTGCTGACCGACGACGAGACCGAGCCGGGCACCCCCGGCGAGGGCGACGGCAATGAGCCGACCAATCCCGGCGAGGGCGGCGGCAACGAGGGTCCGGGCACGGGCACCGAGGAGCCCACGACCCCGACCACCCCGGAGGGTCCGACCACCCCGGAGGAGCCGACGCAGCCGGAGATCGGGCCGTATAATCTGATGCGCATCGGCGCGGACGAGGACGGCGAGCTGGTGTGCGAGGTGGCGGCCGAGCTGGAGGGTACGGGCAGCGCGATGATCGTGCTGGTCCCCCAGAAGGGCACCCCGGAGTGGGCGGAGCCCACGGCGGAGGTGACGGGCCTGCTGCTGGACCGGGAGACGCTGGACACCCTGGCGGGCGAGAGCACGCAGCTGACGGCGTTCGTGGCCCCCTGGACGACGACGAGCAAGGACGTGAAGTGGACCAGCTCCAACTCGCGGATCGCGAAGGTGGACGCCAATGGCGTGGTCACCGGCGTGGCCAAGGGCGAGGCGGTGATCACCGCGACGTCGGTGAAGAACCCGAAGGTCAAGGCGGAGTGTGCGGTGACGGTGGACGTGATCGAGTACACCATCCAGGGCGCGCTCCAGGACGAGAACGGCACGGCCCGGATGTACAGCATGAACCTGGCGGCGGGCAAGGTGGAGAACGGCAAGGCGCTGGAGAGCCCCAAGAGCATCACGGCCAGCACCTCCGCCGGCGACGGGAACGTCTATGTGGCGGCGGACAGCAACAGCAGGAGCTACAGCCTCTACAAGGTGGACCCGAAAACGGGCGAGAGCGTGGGGGATGCTTCCACGGCTATCAGCGTACCGCTGAATGACGTGGCGCGCAGCGAGATGTACCAGGACGAGAACGGCGAGGACCTGGTGAACATTGTCTGGGGTGGATACCTCTTCCCCATGCAGCCCGCGGCGGAGATCAGCGTGTACGGGTATAACCTGAGCGGCGCTCTTGCTCAAATTGGATCGAGCGAGTTCGTGGCCATCGCCAACGGCGGCGAGGAAGTTGTTCCGGTCGAGAACGAGGAGACCGGCGAGGTAAGCGAGGTCGTGGCGGAGACGTACTGGGTACTGGATGACCAGGGTATCCTGTGGGTATTCTGGCTGGACGGGAACGGCGACATCGTGGACTTCAACCTGTTCCCCGTAGACTTTGTGACGGGCAACCCGACCCTGATGGGGTATCAGGCGACTTCCGGCGCGTACTGCTCGCTGATGCTGAGCGACGACGGGGAGCACCTGTTCCTGGCGACCTACAACGAGACGGTGGGCTTCAACGGGACCAGCGAGATCTACATGATCGACTATTCGGAGGAGCTGGAGTACTTTGAGGCCAAGCGCGTGGGCAGCGTGGGCGACGGCGTGTGGCCGGCGACCATCCACGCGGTGACCAAGAACACGGAGGCGACCAAGCCCTCCACCAGCAGCGGCAGCACGGCGACGGCACCCACCACGCCCCAGCCGGAGCCCACCACCGAGACGGTGGAGAACGAGGACGGGAGCGTGACCACGACGGTGACGGAGACCGACGGGACCGTGACCGCGACGACGACCACTCCGGAGGGCACGGTGACCGAGGTGGTGACCGAGCCGGACGGGACGGTCACCGAGACCACGACCACGCCGGAGGGTACCGTGACCGAGAAGGTCACCGAGACCGACGGGACCGTGACCGAGACGGCGACTCAGCCGGACGGCGCGAAGGTGGAGAAGGTCAGCAGCCCCGAAGAGGGCGTGAGCATCACCGTGACCGACGCCGAGGGCGAGACGGTGGCCGAGGTGGTCATCCCGGCCGTTATCCCGGAGGCGGAGGAGCGCTTTGAGGACGTGCCGGAGGGGCACTGGGCCGACGAGGCCATCCACAGCATCGCCGCGCTGGGCGTTGTGGAAGGCGTTGGCGACAACAAGTACGACATGACCTCCGCGATGACGCGGGGACAGCTGGCGACGGTGCTCCACCGTATGTCCAGCGAGCCGGCCGGGACGGACGTGACCTTTGAGGACGTTCTGGACGGGAAATACTACACCGAGGGCGTGGCCTGGGCCGCGAAGGTCGGTGTGGTAGAAGGCTACAGCGACGAAGAGTTCAAGCCCGATCTGACCATCACCCGCGAACAGCTGGCGCTGATGCTCATGCGTTACGCCAAGCTGCTTGGGGTGGACACCGAGGCGGAGGTCGAGGGTCTGGACATCTTTACCGATGGGGATACCACTCACGAGTGGGCGATAGGCGGGGTCGCCTGGTGCGTGAAGACCGGCATCCTCCAGGGCAAGGACGAAGGTCTCCTCGACCCGACCGCGGAAGTGACCCGCGCTGAGGTCGCAGTGATGATCGAGCGGTTCATTGAGCTCTTCTGAGCAAAATCAAACCTACGACAAAAATGACGGGAGGAGGTCCGCGGCCGAAAGGCTGCGGGCTTCCTTCTATCTTTTTGTAAAAGTATTTTCTTTTTCTGGGTACTCTTTGGTGTCAAAGAGTACCCAGACCTGAGAAAACACCAGGGGAAGGGAAAATTCGAGTTTCCCTTCCCCTGGACCCCAACCCATCGACCAAAGAGGGGGCCGCGGCCCCCTCTTTGGATTCTTCCCCAGGGAGTCCTATTGGGAGGTGGGGAGGCTTTTTCGGCGCACTGCGTGGCGCCGAAAAAGGCACGGGG
>JAMPEH010000087.1 GCA_023665245.1 Muribaculaceae bacterium | reverse complement strand
AGAATGGGCTAACGCATGGTTTGTGACCGGGAACAAGCCCGTAATGATGAAATACGACGGCACGGTAGACTATGAGCTTAACCCGGACGATTACACAAAGAAAACGGACGGGACGGCAAGCGACGTGGCAAACAGCGGGTACGGCGGCAATGCTATGGCGCTCTTCCCTACGTGCTGGGTGAAACGCTGGCAGGATAGCACTTATGAGTATTTCCAAGTGTGCAATATCCAGCTGACAGAGGACTTTAAGGCGTATGCGCACCAGAGGCAGGACGGCAGCATAATGGAATGGTTTGCACGCTCTATCTATGACGGGGCAAACGTGAGCAATAAGATACGCTCTATTTCCGGCTTAGCGCCCTGCAACACGGTAGCGGGCAACACGCAGCTTACCTATGCGCAGGCTAACGGCAGCTTGTGGGACTGCGACACATGGAGCAGGGTAGCGCTTATATGGGACTTGCTTAGGCTTATGGCGCTTAATGATGATGTGCAGACGGCTTACGGGTACGGGTATTATACGGGAATGAGCCAAGCAAGCCACTTAAAGGCAGCAGGCACGGGGAACACAAAGGGGCAGTTTTACGGAAAGCACGCAAACGACGTAGTAAAGGTATTCCATTTAGAAAATTTCTGGGGCAATATCTGGAAACTTTTGCAGGGGCTTGTATATAACACTACGGGAAGATATGGCGTGAAGATGTGCAGACCGTACAACACAAGCGGCAGCGGGTATGCGGCTATGAGCTTCGGAATGACAGGCACAAGCGGCGGCTATCAGAGCACCCACAATATGAGCGAATACGGATTACTGCCTACGACAGTATCCGGCAGCGACAGTACATATATCCCGGACGGCGCATGGTTTAATACGTCACAACAAAACTTTGCACGCTTTGGCGGCCATGGCGCTGACGGCTTGCACGCGGGCTGCGCTCTGGTTTTGAACGTTGCGCTTTCTAACTCGAACTGGCACTACGGGCTGGGCTTGACTTGTGAGCAACCTTTAGCAGCGTAGCTGCATAGGGGGAACGGGGGAGTATTCCCCCGCTAAACCTTACGGCCGGGAATAAATTAGGGGTTTTAGGGTACGCATTGACGGGCTGCTTTGCACGCTTTGGCAGCAATGGCAATAACGGCTTGCACGCGGGCTGCGCTCTGAATTTGAACAATGCGCTTTCTAACTCGAACTGGAACTACGGGCTGGGCTTAACTTATTTAATTGACGGAACAATAACCAAGTACCCTATTATCCTACACCGCAGGCGCTTGAAACAGCGCTAACTATTAAGTGAGTGGAAATGCAACCGCAAAAGGTAGGGGCAAGTAGCACGGAAACAGCGAAAACCTTTTAGGAGAATAAGTCAAAATGAAAACCTATAAAAACCTTATGGAGAAGATAGCCAGCGAAGAAAACATAAAAGCTGCGATTATGAACGCCAGCAAGCGGAAGAGAAACAGGAAAGACGTAAAAGAAGTGCTGGACGATATGGACACGCACGTAAAGAGGGTGCAGCAGATTTTAAGGAATGGGACATACAAGCCCCATGTAGACACGCCCTGTATCGTGAACGAGGGGACGCACCACAAAGTACGCCGGATAAGGAAACCGCATTTTAAGTACGACCAGATAATACACCACTGCATTATACAGGTATTGCAGCCTATTTTCACTGCGCCTATGTATGAGTACAGCTGCGGGAGTATTCCGGGAAGAGGCGCACACTACGGGAAAAAGCGCATTGAAAAATGGCTGCGCCGGGACGTGAAGAACACAAAATACGTGTTCAAAATGGACATAAAGCATTTTTATGAGAGCGTGGACAAAGAGATACTAAAGAAAATGCTTAAGGCGAAAATAAAGGACTGGCAGGCACTTACGCTGATATTTAAGGTAATAGACGGCTGCGAAAAGGGGCTGCCGCTGGGGAACTATACAAGCCAGTGGTTTGCAAATTTCATGCTGACACCGTTAGACCACTATATAAAAGAGCAGCTGAAAGCAAAGTATTATATGCGCTATATGGACGATATAGTAATATTTGGCAGGAACAAGAAAGAGCTGCACAAAGCCCGCAAAGCGATTGAGCAGTATTTACGGGACAACCTTAAGCTGAAAGTAAAGGAAAACTGGCAGGTATTCCGATTTGAGTATAAGGGCAGGGGCAGACCGCTTGACTTTATGGGCTGGCAGTTTTACCGGGAAAAGACGGTATTAAGGAAGTCTATATTTATCCGTATCATGCGCAAGGCAAAGAACGTGGGAAAGCATACCACGATAAAAGGGGCGTGCGGAATGATAAGCTACATGGGCTATATAAAGCATACGGACACATACGGCAGCTATATAAACCATATACGCCCGTATGTGAATATAGGGAAACTAAAGAAATTTGTAGCGAAAAGGGAAAGGAGAAAGAACAATGCAGCTAAAGTGGAGAAGAGCAGAGGGGACGCAGGCAGAAAAGCCGAAAGAGATTGACACGGCAGCAAGCCCGTTTTCTGTATACATACGGAAAAACATACAGCAGGAAACGAGGGCGCAGCCGGGCGGGGACAGCATAACGGTATGGGCTTACGACGAGGCGGTATTAACGCTGGGGGAGTACGCCCAGTACCAGAAAGAGCTTGCAGAGTGTGACAGCTTATCACAGCGGGAGCTGGTAGAAAACAATCTTGTAGTTATGGGGGCGATTGCGGAGAGCTTTGAGCAGCAGATAACGGCAGAGGAAAACCAGCTTATCATCATGGGAGCGATTGCGGAAATGTTTGAAAGCATCACGGACGCAATAGCAGATATAAAAGAAATTACAGAAAGGGGGGTAAAGTGATATGGTGCAGTTATATGTAACGCTTATCAGAGCGGGGAGAAAGAGCATTGACGACGTGCCGGAGAAGTACAGGGCAGCCGTGAGCGAAGAGCTGGGGGCGTAAATCATGTTTAGTATCTTATGGCTTATTTTAACAGGGAAAGGGAAAAAGGTTATGGTAGATTTGTATTGTGCTTTGATTATCGCAGGGAAAAGGACGATTGACACAGTGCCGACAAGGTACAGAGGGGCTGTAAAAGAGCAGCTGGGCGCAGTCGGGCTGGACGAGAACGGAAACCCGGCAGGCTATACAACTGAATAACGGAGTATATGCCTCTGAAAGCCGCAAGCCGACAGGGGCATATTTATTGCGGGAAAAGGAGCAGGGCAGTATATGGGACAAACGCCGCTATTAAGGGCAGTGCAGGAGCAGCAGGAGATAATAGAAAAACAGAGCAGGCTTATTGCAGATATGGCAGCCACGCTGGAAAACTGGGAGAATGTGGCGGGATTTGACGGCGCAGAGCTGAAAAGGCGGGCGGCAGATTTGCAGGCAGCGGAAAGGCAGGATTTATGGAAATGAAGATTATGGAATTTGTGAACACGGCAGTAAGCAACAAGGTAATTAAGCTGGTAGTGCTGGCTATTGTATTTGATACCGTTTTCGGCGTGATGCGGGCGGTAAAGGAAAAGAAGTTTAACAGCTGCGCAGGGATTGACGGGGCGATAAGAAAAGTAGGTATGCTTATTTCTCTGGTATTCATGCTGGCGGTGGATATGCTGATAAAAGTAAACCTTATCGGCTTTATCCCGGAAACACTGCGCAGCCAGATAGGGCTTAAGAGCGTGGGCGCTGCGGAGTTTTTCGCACTTCTCTACATAGCCTATGAGGTGGTGAGCATCTTTAAAAATATGGCGCTTTGCGGGCTGCCCGTTAAGAAAGTCTGGGCGGCGGTACGGGCGTTTCTGGTGAAATATACGGACGAGTTGCCGGACACGGACGAGCTGGACGGAAACAGCACCACGGGCAGCGTAGAGGAACACAGGCAGCAGGAACGGTAAAAAAATAAGCAGACAGTAGGCAGGGCGCTTGCGGGAAATCGCAGGCGCTTATTTTAATCCAGAAAGGCGGCAGGAGCATGGAAGAGGTAAGGAGCGAACAGACAAAGGACTTAACGCCGGAAGAGCTGGCGGCATTACAGCAGGAAGTAGCAGGCATGACGCCGGAAGAGCTGCGGCAGTTTAGAAATTCAATGGACGCAGACAGCATGGGATTTTTCGGAAAGGAGAGCGTATAAAATGAAACAGCCGGAAATAAACAGGCTGCTTACGCCGTATAATTTCACGGATAAGAACAGCGAGGGACGCATAAAGTATATCGTTATCCATTACGTGGGGGCGCTGGGCGGCGCAAAGGCAAACTGCCAGTATTGCGCCGGGCAGTATATAGGAGCGTCTGCGCATTTCTTTGTAGGATTTGAGGGCGAGATATGGCAGGCGGTGGAAGTAGAGGACATAGCGTGGCATTGTGGCGCAAGCAGCTATAAGCACGCAGACTGCCGAAACTCTAACAGCATAGGTATTGAAATGTGCGTAAGGAAGAAAAGCACGGCAAGCATGGGGGCGACTGATAAAGACTGGTATTTTGAGGACGCAACGGTAGAGGCTGCGGCAGAGCTGACACGGTACTTAATGGAAAAGTATAATATTCCTGCGTCACACGTAATACGGCATTACGACGTTACGGGGAAGATTTGCCCTAACCCGTATGTTTATAATGCTACGGCGCACACATGGGATAAGTTTAAGCAGCTGGTAAGCGGCGCTGCATCTGCTGGCGGCAGCCAGACAGATAAGCTGTACCGTGTACGTAAGAGCTGGGAAGATGCAAAGAGCCAGACAGGGGCTTACTCTTCTCTGGATAATGCAAAGAAAGCCTGCACGGACGGCTACACGGTGTACGACTGGGACGGCAGGGCGGTATACAGCAAGGCGGCAGCAGGCAGCATGGTACAGAATACCAGCACGGAAAAGGCTATCTGGGACTATCTGACGGGCAGGGGCTTAAATGCCTATGCCGTGGCGGGCTTAATGGGCAATCTGTATGCGGAAAGCGGGCTTAATTCCTGCAATCTGCAAAACAGCTATAACAAGAGCCTTAACATGACAGATGCAGAGTATACGGCTGCCGTGGATAATGGCAGCTATGGCAATTTTGTAAAGGACAAGGCGGGCTACGGGCTGGCGCAGTGGACTTACTACACCAGAAAGCAGGCGCTACTTGACTATGCGAAAAAGGCGGGTGCATCTATCGGCAGCCTTGATATGCAGCTTGCTTTTTTGTGGGACGAGCTGCAAGGCTATAAAACAGTTATCAGTACCTTAAAGAGCGCAGGGAGCGTGCGGGCTGCCTCTGATGCCGTGCTGCTGGAATATGAAAAGCCAGCAGACCAGAGCGAGGCGGTACAGAAAAAGCGGGCAGGGTACGGCGAGGCATATTACGCCAAGTATGCAGGAGCGCAGCAGGCAGCAGTACCGCAGGAAAAGCCGCAGGCGGCAGCAGCTGTGCCATTTAAAGTTAAGGTAGACATACCAGACCTTAATATAAGGACGGGCGCAGGCACAGGCTATGCAAAGACGGGGAAACATACGGGCAAGGGCGTATTTACCATTGTGGAAGTAAAAGCGGGAGAGGGCAGCGCCGCAGGCTGGGGGCTGCTGAAATCATACGAAAAGAATAAAAACGGTTGGATAAGCCTTGACTATGCTACACGTTTGGCGTAGGGAGATTGAGGGCGGGCGGCTTACGGGCTGCCTACCCTCTTATTTTTTGCCAAAAATCTGGAAAATATCATAAAAAGGCGTTGACAATATACCGAAAAAGGTATATAATTAGAGCATAGAAAGGAGAACAAAACAAATAAGCGTAAAGCGCTGGAAAGGAGAAACGGCAGGAAATGGGTAAGAAGAAACAAAAGAAAAAGCCTATCAAATGGCAAGAGCTGGCGGCAAATGCACTGATAGACTTAATCGTAGGAACGGCACTAATCATAATAGGCAAGCTATTAAGTTAGAGCCGAGGCGGGCGGTAAGCCCGCCGCCTATAAAAAATATATCATAAACCCAGAGCCGAGTAAAGGGCATGATTTTAAAATTAGGCATTTTTTTAGTAGCCGCAGGGCTGGTAAAGCTGATTATAGCTTTAGCAATGAGAGCGAAAGAAAAGAGAGGTAAGGCATGAATTTAGGCGGGAATATCAAAAAAGCCAGAAAGAGCGCAGGCGTGACGCAGAAAGAACTTGCAGAGCGCCTGCAAGTCTACCAGAAAGACATAAGCCGCTGGGAGAACAACGAGCTTACGCCCAGCGCTATAACGCTGGCGAAAATATGCAGGGAGCTTAACGCCTCCGCTGATAAAATTTTAGAGCTGGACAATACAGAAAATAGCGAGGGATAGCACAGAATGAGAAAACGGTTATTTGAGGTAATAGAACTGTCGGACGGAAACGACAAGCTAAGCAGGCTTTATGATGTGGTTATGATGTGCGCCATTGTCTTTAGCCTTATTCCGCTGGCATTTAAAGAAACAAATTGCTTGTTTTTGGCAGTGGACTATATAACGGCTGGTATCTTTGTTATTGATTATCTGCTGCGCTTTATAACGGCAGATTATAAGCTGGGGAAAGCAAGAAATATAGAAAGACCGAACAATAGTTCGGGGGGGTAGTGCTATTTTTGGCGTATCCATTTACGCCTATGGCTATCATTGACCTTTTGGCTATACTTCCCACATTCACTATCATAGCATCTGGATTTAAGATATTAAAACTTTTCCGATTGCTACGCACGTTTAGGGTATTCAAGGTATTTAAGATTGTAAGGTACTCTAAAAGCATTACGGTTATTTCAAATGTGATTAAGAAACAGAAAGAGCCGCTTTTAGCGGTATGCGTACTGGCTGCTGCGTATATTGTCATATGTGCATTGATTATTTTCAATGTTGAGCCAGATACTTTTGATAGTTTCTTTTCGGCTATATATTGGGCTACGGTTAGTCTTACGACTATGGGCTACGGGGACATATACCCAGTATCTACTATAGGGCGTGTGGTAACTATGCTTTCCTCTTTTGTGGGTATTGCTATTGTAGCCCTGCCAGCGGGCATTATAACGGCTGGATATATGGACGAGATTAAGAAAGAATGAGCAGCAGTAACTTGAAGAGGAACGCCGCAGACTTGTAAAAGAGTTTGCGGCTTTTCGTCGTTATAGACCACAACGAAAGAGAGGTAGGAAGAATGGCAAACAAAAAGGGCAGCCACCAGCTGACAAGGGCAGACAGGATAAAGCTAGAGGCACTGCTAAAAGAGGGATTAAGTAAAGTGAGGATAGCAGCGCATCTGGGAGTACACCGCAGCACTATATATAATGAGCTGAAAAGGGGAGAATACGAACATCTAAACAGCGATTACACAACGGAAATAAGATACAGCCCAGACAAGGCGCAGGAGCGGGCAGAGGAAAATTTAAAGGTAAGAGGCACACAGCTTAAAATAGGCAATGATATTGCGTATGCAAATTACATAGAGGATAAAATAGTAAACGAGGATTACAGCCCAGCGGCAGTGCTGGGGGAGCTTAAGGCGCAGGGCAGAGAGGGGGAATTTAATACTACTATCTGCGTGGCGACGCTTTACAGCTACATTGATAAGGGCGTTTTCCTTAAGCTGACTAACAAAGATTTGCCAGTAAAGAAGAATAAAAAACGGAAATATAAGAAAGTGCGCAAGCAGCAGAAAAGGGCGGCAGCAGGCGACAGCATAGAGAAACGCCCGGAAGAGATAGACAAGCGGGAAGAGTTTGGACACTGGGAAATGGATAGCGTAATAGGTAAGCGGGGCGTATCCAAAAATACGCTGCTGGTGCTGACAGAGAGGCAGACAAGGGAAGAAATCATATTCAAGCTGCCAGACCATACGGACGAGGCGGTAGTAGCTGCACTGGATACCTTAGAAAAGCGCTGGGGCGCTGAATTGTTTGGCAAGGTATTCAAGACAATTACGGTAGATAACGGCAGCGAGTTTGCAGACGTAGAGGGCTTAGAGCGTTCTATACTGAATGAGGGGGAAAAGAGGACGCATTTATATTACTGCCACCCGTATAGCAGCTGGGAGCGTGGCACGAATGAGGTAACAAATAAAATGATACGGCGCAAAGTGCCAAAGGGTACAAACTTTGACGACAAGACCGACGAGGAAATAGCAGAGATAGAGGGCTGGATAAACGGCTACCCACGCAAGATACATGGGTATAAATCGGCTGGGGAGCTTTTCGAGGCAGAGGTAGGAAAGCTGGCTTAATATCCATACCGCAGGCTTTGAGAGGCTGGCAGCAGTGGCAGCCTTAAAGCTGCGCCTGCATCTGCCCGCAGGGATTTACAAGGCTGGCATATTCTGGTATGGTAAGGGCGGCATATCTGCTATTTTTTAGTCTGTATAGTTAAATTCTACAAAATACCCATACAGAAATTAGTAAAAACGCCGAAACTGAAAAAATGTTCAAAAAAAGGTTGAAATTTTTAAATATACGGAAATCAAAAAGTATATTATAGATTTTTCCTTTTCCATATGCTATACT
>JAMPEH010000086.1:6859-8532 GCA_023665245.1 Muribaculaceae bacterium | reverse complement strand
AAACCGCTGATACCAGTTCCAGCCGGTCTCATCGCTCTCGTTGTCCTTGCCGAAGCCATAGAACAGGTCGTACTTGTTGCGCCCGACCTTGTAGATGCCATCTTGGCGCTTGGGTGATCCATATCTTTTTTCCATTGTGATTATGATTTGATGTTGCAGTTAGTAAGCAGTCGCTCCAGTTCTTCATCTGTCGGAACTCGCAGATTGAGTTGGGCGGCGGGAACAAAGTTGATTTTCTTATACTGGCCGGAGTAGTCAACCACCACACCGACAAAGAACGGCAAGCCATCCTCATCGGCTATCTGGTCAAGTATCTGCCACAACTCCCTGTCTCCCGTCCACAACTTGCGGAGTCGGCCGTCAAGGATGAGGCTGACGATGTACTTGGTCTTGGGTTTCTCTACGGTCTCGGGCGGTATGCCTTGCGCTGCGGCGGCTTGAAGCCTCCGGTTGTAGTCCTCTCTTTCTCTGCGTGGCACCACATCACTTTCAAAGTCAACCACAATGATGCCTTTGCGGTCTAACTCCGAGCCGGTGACTTTATCTCCTTTGAAGTTTTTCTTGCCATCGAGTGTCGGAGGCTTGACGTTGAAGTTTCCAAATTCTTTCATTTTACGTTTATGCTTTAATTTACGATATTCACTTGGAGTGATTAACTTTTTCAGTAGGTGTCGGCAGTCAGCGTGTGCGGCCATACCGAAGAACGAGCCTATCAGTTGCTGACGGCGGGTCAGGGATTTGACATCCTTGATGCGTCTTGCGAATTTCTGCTTGGTGCGTTTCCTTATCCGAGAGTAGCAACCATGCACCACCTCTCCGTTAGGCTTCACCTCCTTTGTCTGAAATGTATTGTAACCGAGGTAGTCCAGACCTATCGTCATAGGGCGTATGGCTTCGTTGGGTTTCAGATGCAGACCTAACTCTGCCAGTAAAGCGACAAGCATATCTCTCAACTTCCACAAGGTTTTCTTGTCTGCGGCGGCGAACACGATGTCATCACAATAGCGGTAGTAATGGAATCTGACAATCTTGCCATCTATGCGAATCCCTCCTATGCCTTTCGTTACAATGCACTTGCCATCATTCCTCTGCGAGTCTTTGACTTCTATGAGGTGGTACGTTACTACCTTGCACATTGCATGGTCTATCTTGTTCAGATGCAGATTGGCAAGACATTGCGATGAGCGTAGTCCTTTGGATATTCCTCTCTCTTTCGGTAGCAGAGTGATGAAGTTATCCATCATCGGAAGCAACACTGCGTCATCGGTGTACTCCCGAACATCCGACTTTACAATGTCTTGGTTGATGCTGTCATAGTAATGGTAAATATCCGATTGATAGTAATACTTCATATTCTCCGGATCTGCGAGAATATCCTCCTCCACAATTTGATGCAACCAGTGCATACCTCTACCTTTTATCGAAGCGGCAGTATTGGTTATCAATGTAGGATAGGTATGCCGTTCAAACGGAACCATTATTGCGTGGCATCCTACTCGGTGGAATACTTTGGGGCATTGCACTATGCGGGCTTTCGGGCCGTCCTTGACGTGCAACTCTCTAAAGTCATTCTCCCGAATGCAGAATTTACCTGTCTGCAATAGGTATTTCAACCTACTGCAATACACAGCCTTTTTTGGCCGGAGATGTTCCCTTTGTTGCGCACTCTCCAA
>JAMPEH010000086.1:0-6759 GCA_023665245.1 Muribaculaceae bacterium | reverse complement strand
GTCCAAAGGGGCGTATTCTATTGCGTCTTAATGTGAGCCGAGAGCCGTTGTTCGTGTTCGAGTTCGTGGAAACGTTATTCGCGTTCGAGTAAACGAGGCCGCCGTTCGCATTCGCGTTGTTGTTCGCACGGCCCACCACACGGCACCGGGGGAAACTCTACCTTTTCGCTCTCGCTTTCGCGGAGCGTTTTTCGTTAAACATTCTTGTTAATTATCTCTATTTGGTTTTGGTAGCCACCCCGGCTTCCTTGCGTCAGCCGGGGGAGAATACCTTTTTCGCTACGCTGCTTGCTTGTTTTTGTGGATGATTTTGCCACTGAAGGCGAGCCGAGAGCCGTAGTACGTGTGCGAGCTCGTGGAAACGTTATTCGCGCTCGAGCAAACGAGGCCGCCGAGCGCATTCCCGTAGTTGTTCGCACGGCCCACCACACGGCACCTATCATGAGTGTACCAGCTACCATCAGAGTAGTTCTTGTTGTACTGGGAGGTGTCGGAGGTTAGCTTTGCCGGTACCACATCCATAAATCTGCCGAAGCGGACACGACCGATACACTGACCGCCCGAGTTGCTTGTCAGACCTTGAATAACTCGCTCCGAATCGGTGGAAATGTCATAGATATGCCACTTGCCATTGATAGGATATGAGGCTTCCGAGGTAGGACACTTCTTGGCTTTCCAGTCCTTGAACGATGATACATTCACAGCGGCGTGAGCAGTCCACTCATAGTTACAAGCAACAAACTCCTGTATGCCGAACATAAGGTTGCCGACATTGCCAGCGTTGTGGCGAAGAGTGATGTTACCATAAGCGTTGATGTTCTTGCCGTTGATTGTCTGACCTCCAGTGGTGTAACCAGCGCTATTACCACGTCCGCAGATGGATTGGATGTCGCGTGTGCCAGTCAACTCCATTATGATGTTGGCGAGGACAGTTGACTGATGCCAACTGATAGCGTGGAAGCCTTTACCTCTCATCTCGCATAGGTTGATGCAGTCTTGGCGTGTGCGATTCAGATTGGCCGGAACAGACAGATTGGTGACGTTGCCCTCCGAGTCATACGTCCAAGCAGACGATGTGGTCGAAGTGCCTGTGCCTACAACCGCTTTCGTGCCGGAGATGGAACGTGCGCGGTTCAGTCCGTCTTGCCCCATGCCGTAGATGCCTACAAGGAACTCCTTGCTCCGCACCCAGTCCGGCTCTATCGCTTCTATGGCTGACGAGTCAACGGCAATAGCCTCCTGCTCATCACAACCAATCTGCGAGGTGAACATGAACTTGACCGCTCCGCTCGGCACATCGGTAAAGATGTAGTCCTCTCCGGCTATGAAGTCAAACTGAGCGTGCGACACAGCCATCTTAAACTGCGACATGATCCGTCCGTCAGCGTCAAGGAACACACAGCCTATCGCATCATTGTTGATGCCGGGCCAGCGCACCTGTCGCATACCCTCAACGTTCATCTCATAGACATTCATCGCAGAGTTGAGCGAACGGTTCGGCTCCCCGCCTATGGGATTTGCCGAAAGAACAAGCGCGGAATTGGCTTCCACAAGGAGGTCTGCCAACTTGGCTCTCGTTACCTTTGTGGCGGTGGAGATAGGCTCATCCTCACAAATGCTTCGGATGCCATACTTCTGCTGATTCTTGAAGTCGTTGACTCCCTTATACCAATGGTCGGGAACATCCTTGAAGAAGTCGTAACCCATACCACTGCTGTCGGTGAGGTCTATTGACGTGCCGTCTGCCAAGAGGTTGTAATCCTCATCGCTCAACTCCTCAACAATCATCGCCTCCTGTTCGGTGTCGTATGTGCCTCTCACACCGTGGCTCATCTCCTCCAGTCTCTTGACGTGTCCGCTCGGCACAAACTCGTTGCCGAATAGGTAGCCGGTCTTATTGTCAAGGTTGGAGATGTTCTCGCAATCGTCCTCTGCGTCGTTATACACAACCATAGAGAACTGCGAGTTGATGATGTTAAGCTCGGGGAAGTAGGCGTTGAGCGAGTTGAGTCCGTCGGTGCCATCCTCGTCTATCAGTTCGCTCAATATCCAGCGACCGATAAGACCGGAACACTTGCCCTCCTCTCCGTAGGCAGAGCCGGTATTGGATAGACCTTGCACACCGGCTTGTTTGAGCAGACGGAGGACATTGACCGAGGCGGTGATGTTCACGTCCGGAATGCGGATTTCTTTCAACTTGCCTGTCTGTGCCACCGAGAGCGTCAGTCCTTCGGTATCAACGTAAGGACATCCCTCTATGCGTAGGTGAGTGATGTTGCCTACGCTTGCCAACTCCAATCCTCCGGGGTATGTGAGTTTGGGGAGGTTGACGAGGTCAAGGCGGCTGACAGCAGAGGGAAGCACCATCGTTTCGATGGGGGCGGTTTGAGCGACATCGCAACGTGCTACATTGGTGTCTTTCGCATTGATTTCTTCTATACGAGGACACTTGCTGGCATCTATGCCGCTGCAAGTGGTGTGGCTGACATCCAACTTGCGGAGGAACGGCAACTCTTGCAAGTCAAGGCTACCAACCTCTCCGTATCCACCTGTTGAGATGTTGGCGGTGTGCTTCTCACCCCCGAGGATGATTTCTTCGGCAAGAGCCAACTTACTCAACTGTGTGTTGATGTTTGAGCCGAGGCACATTTCCGATAGGTCAAGGCGGCTCATTCGCCCGACTTGGTAGATTGACATTTCACACTCGCCATGCTCAAAGATGGTGAACTCGTGGCTCTGTCCTTCTTCAAGGAACACGAACTCTGATGTGGCACCGCCGGCATCGTTACCAATGCCGAAGTAGCCTGTCTGACCTGCCGTGAACGGAATCTTTGAGTTGGCGTTCAGAGCAACCATACGAACCTTCAATGGGTTGGTGTAGAAATCGCCAGTCTTATAGTAGCAGTCGCGGATGCTCCAACGCTGTTCTATGAAGCGAGGAAGTGATGTAAGACCGAGGCCGTGCAGGGCATAGAAGTAGGGCAAGTTGGCACGAGGGGTGTTTTCGATATACTTGCGCTCACAGTCGTATGTAGCTACGGTCTTGGGCCAGAAATTCAGGCGTTGCTCAACGAAGTAGTACATTGCTCCGTCGGGCGAGAACGGCACCATTGTCTTGCCGTCAACCTGAGCGGTGCGGGTACGCATCGTATTCACAACATTCTGCAAAGTGATTGTTGTGTTGCCGAGGTCATTGCTGTTCCACAACTCCGGTTGCTTGTCAATATTGTTGAACAGGATTGAGCCACGGCCCATGTAAGGATTGACATAGCCGGTAGCGGCATCGCTATCCTTGTTGGGATCTACCTCTGCGTCGATGTCGCGACCACCATCGTTGTCAGCACCGTTGCAGGTATCGCAGTCGTAAACCTTGTTCAGATACATTCGCAGGGCGTTCATACCCTTGTAGCCGACATACACGCCATTCTCAACCGAACAGCCGTCCTCCAAGAAGAACATCGGCTGCATATTCTTCGCACGTTGGTCAACAGCGGCGAGGAAGTCGGTAAAGGCGGTGTATGTCATTGCAGACTCCAGCGACATATACTTGTAGGCGTTCTCTTTCCAGATGTTCTTCCAAGTGCTTGCGAGGCTTGTCTTTGAATAGTCGCAACTATCCATGAAGCGGAGGAGGTTGAACAGGTCATAGGGAACTTTTCGACCGAAAGCCAAATCCTCTTGCAGTTGGTCATCGTCAACCATACACTCGAAGTAGTAGGTCCATGCCGGAGGATTGGCGGGCTTGTTGTCAAGTTTGTTCACCCATGATGCTATGCGGGTGGACGGCTTCATCATGTCGGTTATGCTCGACACTCCTTGAAACCAGTCCATGCCGTTATACTGCAACAGTTCGTAGCCTGTAACGGGATTGAGGACATCGCCAGTGATTACCCATTGTCCGTTGACTTGCTTCATAGAGCCTGTGGAGCGTACCCACGAGCCATTCTTGTAGCGGTAGATAGCGTAGTCCTGTCCGCAGTATTGCGAGAGGAGGTAAACCTTGCTTGTGTCAAGGTCAGCGGTTTTCTTGAAGCGAGCTTCAATCTCTGCGAGGGTTTCCTGACTCTTGAACTCTCCGTTCTCCCATACGGAATTGCCGAAGAATTCAACGAAATCTCCATAGTTGAGACAGCCGAGGTTATATCCGGGCGTGTCTTTGAAGCCGAGGGCGACCTGTTCACCCTTATCTTCTTTCCAGTTGCCACGGGCATGGAACCAAGCGTCTTGCAAGGTGTCGGTTGTGGCACGGAAGCAGGCGATGGGGTGGTTTTTGGTGGAGTGGTCCATCTGACGTGCGGTAATCACATCTCCACCACCGAGGTCTTGTATGCCAGTGAACGCTCTCTGCGCCGGTGTCATATAAGATGAGCCGAGGGCGCGGAATGTGGCGTTCATCATATTGCAAACACCGCAGTCGTTGGCTGTTGATGAGTCAGAGTAGTCCACCTTGACAGTAACAACGTCAACGAAGAAGCCGGTCTCCGAGCAGTAAACTTTGTTGTGCTTGGCGGCGAGGATTGCATCACGTCCGAGCTGTGTGCTTTCGTCGGGATTGAGGAGGGTAACTGTGGCTTTGAGTCCGGCAAGCGGGCCGGTCTTGAACTTCTTGTTGAAGTTGAAGCGGTCGTTCTTGATAGGACGCTGTGCCGAGGTCGTACCCTGTCTGCGCCAGTAGGTGTTTACCGACTTGAAGTTGACTTCCGGATGCTCCGGGTTGAAGTAGTAGAGGGTGCAGGAGAACACGTCCGAGGTGGATGTGCCTCCGTTGAGGGCGAAGTCATAGTTGTCAAACGTGGTCTGGTCTGCAACTATCACATAGTAGGGTATGCCGGCGGCGGCCATCAGCGACATTGACGGACGGCCTGTGGTGTCAAGCACATTCTCCTTGTCATACTCTGCAATCATTGCGGTAACATCGCTCATCTTACAGAGATAGTTACGGAATGCTTGCAACCACTCCATGTGGCTGTTGTAGGCTATGAAGTAGTTGAGGCAGAAATCACCATTCGTTGAGTCAAACGTGATGGTGCGATTCTGACGCAGGGCGTTGGTGTTGGGCTGATAGCCGATGGCGGCTACCTCATCACCATTGACATACATCTTGACGAAAGAGTAGTCGGTACCGGTTGCGCTGTCATCTGACTTGTAGGTAACAGTCTTTGAGCCGGGCTCCACAACAATGGCGAGAGTAATCTTCTCGTTGCACTTGAACTTGACGTTCTGCGTTGTGGGCGTACCATTCTGGACGTTCAGCACAATCTTGTTGCCGAGGATATAGAAACCTACGCCCGACGATGGATCATAGCACTCGCAGAGCTTGGCGTTCTTGTCTTTGATGTTCTTGGTAGAGAATGCCATCTGAATGGCGCAGCCTGACGTTTCCAGTGCTGTTGAAGCAAATGGAGCGTAGGGTATCTCTGCTTTGACATTCTCCGCTATGCGAAGCACATTCTCTCCGAGTATGTTGACAAAGCCGTTGGAGTTCCAGTTGCTACCGATTACCGACATCAGATAGCCGTTGTTGCTTATGGTGTGGTCGGCTTCATCGTTGCTTCTTGTAGAGAAGTCGTAGGTAACAACCGCTCCGTCTTTCAGCGCAGCGTCAATGGCAGAGCCATCAACCGTTACCTCAATCTCAACGCTTCGCTGTATGGAGCCGGCTACGCCTGTTCCTTTGCTTTGAGCGTGAATGGGGAGGGTTACTGTGCCGTTGGAGGCATAGCCTTGTATCTGCTTGCTGACGTTGTAGGTCTGGCTGTAATCGCAGTTGACAGTAGAGACGACCTGTCCGTCCAGTATGACCTCAACGGCGGTAGTGGTCCTTCCGGGAGTGTAGGCGGCTATGTCAACCGAAATGCTGTCGTACAGGCGTACCTTGCCGTTGTTGCGGTCATCATAGCGCATTGACACAAGCGGCTTGGACGAGTTGGGGTCAACACACATTACTGCGGTATAGACAGTATTGCCTTCAACACCGGAAGCCAAATCTCGTCCGTGAATACGAAGCGGATATGAGCCGTGCGTCAGTTTCTCACCTCCTCCGAACACGTCGTTGGGGTTGATAGAGATGTTGTGCGAATAGTTGTCGGTGATAGTGGCCGTGCCTAACACTCGCCACTCTCCGTTATAGAACATTTCGGTGGTGCAGAGGATGCCTTGTCGCGTACTGATGTTGTTCGCAAACTTATACATCGAGATTGACATTGTAGCACCACCGACGGCAAGATGCTTGTCGGCCGAGTAATTGAGGGAATTGACAGCCTGAACAGTCACGTCAACGGCATTGACGCTTACCTGCTTGGTCTTGCGGTTGCCGTCTGCGTCTATCGCTTCAAGCAAGAACTCTTTGGTGCTTGCCTCCGTGATGAAGTCGGTGAAGTCAAACTCAAACTTGTAGTCACTGGCGGTAACAGAGCCTGTGATATTGGGCGAGTCGGTCCACAGCACCATATTGGTCAGCGGGTCAAGAATGCTGACGGTCTTGATCGTACCGAGGATTTCATCATCTCCGTCGAAGCTGACGCTCTTGATAGCAGCGCGGAGAGTAATCTTACCACCGAAGGCTCCCCACACGCTCTGCGACTCCGGATAGATGTTGAGAGTGGAGCCTGTCTGATTGCCGCCACCGGAACTGCGGGGTATCTTGATGGGATTGCCGAGTGGCTGGTCTTTGCCGTTCTTGCCTTGATAGATGATTTCTTCTGCGGTTGATACATCGTCATAGTCAACGATACATTTCTCGTTGACATAATCTATCAC
>JAMPEH010000085.1 GCA_023665245.1 Muribaculaceae bacterium | reverse complement strand
GTGGTACACTTTTGAATGAGTACCGTGGTACACTTTTCAGTGAGCGGTTACACTCTCCGGTCTTATTTCGTATCTCTTCTTCCTGTCATTTTCCAAAATGATGAGCAGAATAAAATCGATGGAAGCAAGGTGTGGCTTGCTAAATATTACTTATGGAGTTTCGAGCGAGAAAATCTTTCTCCATTAAGTTATACACTTCAGCCTGCTTCTCCTGGCTTAGAACTGATAGATCGCCGACGCTTTCAATTGCAAGTCCTGATGGATGTAGCTTATATCCGGGGAGACCTTGAAGCCTACGGCATACCTCGTGTAGTCTCTCAAGCCTCTGCGGATCTTGCAAATCATGTCTTCTTACATTCTGATGGTGGCGAGGACGGCATGATTGCTCTGATTGATGAGTATTACAATTCATAGTCTCACTTTTTATTTAGTTGATTATTGATTTTGTCGATGGTCTCCTTCAGGGCGAAGTGGGCCGCGTTAAGAGCGTTGTATTCCCTGGAGTAGCATAGCTCGTAGTCATTGTGGGTCGCCTCGTAGTTGTCAAGGACCACCCCGGTGTCATACCAGTTGCGCGTCAGTGTCTGCAGCAACTGCCTGATGGCTGTGTCAGCCTGTCTCTCTGAAGTCTTTTTCATCTTTTCTCTATTTTGGTGGGAGGGGCAGGATTCGAACCTGCGACCTCGTCAGCACTACCGGCCTTCCGGCTGCCTCCGTTGCTCTGTCCACTGAGCTACCCTCCCAATGGCCCCGCCGTATTTGGCTCCGACGGGGCTTCCGATTTTAAAGATTGGTTTCACCGGCTCTCTTGCCGGAGGAGTCCTCACGGATTGCCCTTGTCTTTTTGAGGAAGCGCCGGGGCTTCAGCCCCTACCACCTCTATCCGGTAGTATTCCACGTCCGGCTCCCGGAGCCCGTAGAACTCGATGATCTGCGCCCGGGTCATGTGGCTTATATTGTCGCTCACTATCTCGTGCGGCGTGTTCCATTCCTTGATGGCCACCCGCCAGTGGGTCATCTCACTCATCATCCGCCTCCTTCCTGTATTCGTAGTTCTGAAGTATCACCGTGTGCAGGTCGTAGGTCATGTCCTGAAGTTTATCGTAGAACTCAGATACTGATAGCCATGCATCAAGGTCTTCCTCGGTCTTACAGACAATCTCACCTTCATTATCTTGGGTCGTGATGTCGTTCATGAATTCCTCCATCGCTGCGTCGAGGCTGAAGGCTATGCTCAGGATCCGCCGGAGCTGCTTCTTGGTCTTTTCTCTTGTCTCACTCATTGTTTCTTTATTTTACTTCGTTGATAATCGGTTTCACTGAGCAGCCGTAGGCGTTGGTCAGTCTTCTGACGAGATTCTTCACATAGAAGTCGGGGGCCGTGAAAACTATCCCGTTCTCCTCATCGTAGCTGAAGGAGGTGCCGTCCATCATCAGAACCGTTGCCACTTTGTGCTTGACGCTCTGCGTCTGCCATGTCTTGATTTCGCTATCGCTCATATTCTTCAATTTGTTAAAATCGCCAAATTTTTGTATCTTTGGCCGCTCGTTCCATCTGGAACACGCTGCAAAGATAACACGTTTTTTTGACACGACAAAAATTTTTGACATTTATTTTTGACAAAAATGAGCGACATAAGAGACCGTCTCCTAAAAATTGCGGAATACAAGGGATTATCTATACGAGCCTTTGAAGAGCAGTGTGGGCTTAAACGAGGTAATATCAGCAATATTCAGCCTGGCGGTGCCATTGGTTCTGACAAGTTGGCACATATTTTTGACACAACACCTGAAATCAATCCAATTTGGCTAATTACCGGAACGGGGGAGATGCTTACCAACACCTCCCCGGGTATATCTCGGGAACTTATCGAAACAGATCCAACAATCGGGAAAAACTACATTCCACCTACGGCACCAACTGAAATACACAGCCAAAATACTTCACCGCAAGACACTTCAGTAATTACATCGTTGGTTACCACCATTCAGAAACAAGCAGAGGAGATAGGGAGACTCAAGGAGCGCATCGCGCAACTTGAACGCGAAAAAAACGCTTCCTCGGAATCCCCACAAAGTACCCCAATGGAACTCGCAACCTCCCCGATGGCCTTGTAAGGGCATGGCAACGCTCCGGCATCTGCCCCAACTGACCCCTCCCCGGACTCCCCGGCGACCTCCCGGTGGCCACCCCTTGACACCCCTCCACAGCATACCCCTCCCTTTTCTCCGCGAAAGCCGTGTCAACCATGTTGATTTAGGGCTGTTTATAGGGGTATCGGCTCAAAATAGGGGGTATTTTGCTTCGCATTGAACCGCCCTTTTTTCAATCTCATTCCGTTTTTAGGGTATGTTTCCACCCCTCGGCTTTTCGCCGTTCAATATCCAAAATTTGTCAACCTAAGTTTATCGGCTTGTCAACCTAAACTGTAGTCCTAAACTGTAATCCTAAATGTAATCCTAAACCCGAAAATGGCCCAAATCGGGCCTATTTTCGCCCTATTGAGGACATAATATAGGGGTGCTGTCAAGCCGTAGCCGACAACACCCCTCGAATGCCGTTTTATTTGCCTTCTAAGGCCGTTTAAACCTCGTCTTTAAATCTGTACCACGTGTGCCCCTGATAAGCGTAGATTGCTTGATTATAGCCGCTTTAGTTATGACTGTACCGTTCCCTGAAAGCCCGGCATGAAGGAGATAACCCTTGGTCGCACCCACCTCATCAGGCTTAAAAACCGTGTAAACAGCCGAAATCGAGCCGAAATACCAGTCGCGCTGCTTCGTCCACGCCACCGACTTCGTCAAATGCACATGAATCACTTTCGCCATAGTCCGATATATTATTTGTGCAAATATACCAAATAATAATTATATGGAATAATTTAAAGAAACAAAATCAATGAATCGACACAAAAAAAAGACGGCGCAAAGCCGACTCCCCTACCCTATCCATGCCACCGATGACCAACCAAGCCGCCCACGTAAGCCTCTCGCAAGCCCAATGTAAACCGACCGCAAACAAAACACCGCTCCCCCACCCCTCAAATGTAAACCAAAAGTAAACCCACGTAAACCATCAACCGTTTCGTTTTATTTTAGCATCCGTCCACCACTCCACCTAACTCACACAAACCCAAACCATTTCACCATCAACCCACCGTCACGCCATCAACCGCTTCGTTCTGTGCCCCATAGAATGAATATGCAGGTGTGGAGATTTATAAAAATTTATGAAGAAATCCGGCGGCTTGTTTTGCGCTGAACGGTCAGCCCTACCTTCGCGCTGTAAATGGAATGTGCCTCCGTGCGTGAAATCAGTTAATTACTCTTACTACGTCCTGTCAAAACATGACCGATACGTTACATCTTCGGAAGTTCTCTCAACTTGCAGATGCAAATGCGTATCTTCACCATGTAATCACATGACGGCAGAAAGCGGAACACCTATGCAGTGAAGCCCCCTATGCCGAGGACACACAGAAAAAAATCGCCCCGGTGAGAGGCGACTGCATAATGGTAAAGGGTCGTAGAGTTACTAAAAATCCCCTCAAAGGGGCACAAAGCACGGTAAGTTCCTTATCCATGCAAAATCTCGCCATCCCCGAAGCGACACTCCGTCTCCCTCGCTGTGCCAAGGGGTACAAACGCAAACAGCCCCCTCGGCGATACCGAGAGGGCTGTTTGCGTAAATGGTATGAGTAACTGTTATTTCAAAATTGCTGATGCTGCGCCTGATTGTTCGCCGACCTCGTTACCTTGCTGAACTTTCTTGCCATAATTGAACGTGTATGTTACTGACAAATTCAAACGGCGGTGATAGTAGTTTCCGCCTTGCAGTTTGGTTTCGGAATAAAGCGGCGTGTTGATTGTTTGTGTTGCTCCAAGCCAGTCGCTGCGGAAAAGATTTATTGCGGTAAGTCTTATGTTCCACCCCGATTTACTCCACCCTGCAAGCAGTTGGTAGAAGTCACGGTCTTTATAATAGGCGGCACGGTTGCCTTGAATTGTACGGCTCGGAGTTTGATAGGAAGCCTGAAAATAGAAGTTATTCAGGTAATATGTTGCCGAGGCATTAAAGGCAAACGGATATTTCGACAGGTCGTAGTACCCTGTAAGGCGGTAGAGGGTGATCGAAGGTTGCGCGGCAAGTTGTAATTTGTTGTTAAGGAGCTTATAGTTAAACGACAGGCCAAATGATGTACGGTGATACTTGCCATCGGATATAAAACTTTTCAGCAGTGCCTGTCCGTCTTGATAAGGTGTATATACCGGCACATACAAGTTATACTCTCCGAAATATTGTGCATAAACCGCAGCTGAAAAATTATTGCGCGGTATCCAGTTGTACTGAAAGTTGAAATTAACTTGGCGTGATAATTTCAAGTCGGGATTGCCTGTCTGGTACATCAGCTCGTTAACTTGTAAAACATTCGGGGTCTTTTCACTTGCTCCGGGATAATTTGCTCCCAAGTGAAAGAACGCGCGTAGTGAATGGCGATTTGAGGGTGAAAAAGCCGCAGATACATTCACGACAGGATAAACCTCGCTGACTGATGAGGAATTGATTTGGTTGCGCTCCCACTGTAATGCAACATCGGCATTTACGTTCCACGGACGACTGGAAAAGTTATAACCGACGGTTGCTCCGGCGTAGGAGTCGGAAAAATCATTATTATACGGTGTTGAGCCATAATAGGCGACATCGTTACGGGTTGACCCTCCCGACGCCCTTAAAAACAGATTTTGTTTCTGCGACAAAATTTTGTAGAGCGTGATTGTTCCCCGGACTTGCCACGCATTCTCTTTTGAAATATTCTCAATAACATCATCATCGGGAAGCGATGAACGATAGGTGTAGTCGTAGTTAGTATGAGAATAATTCGCAGAGGGATTTATGTTTAAGTGAAAGTTGCGAGGAAGAATAAAGTAGTAGCTTCCTTGCCAAGATACCCGGCGTGTAGTGTATGGTTCGTTTCTCGTATAAGAGTAGTTCGCGGACGCGCCCGGAGAAAATGAAAGGCTGCCGTTGGTTTCCGCAAGAGGCGATTGGTCGAAAGAGAAGCCTACGGTATTTGAAATTTGGGTTTTGTCGGAGTCATATACGGCTCTGAAAGTTACCGGAAATTGGTTGTACTTGAAATGAGCGTTGTCGAATATCTCGCTGCGCGTTATCTCATGCGCCACAACGTCCTTACCATCCAAAGTGTATTTGCCGATATATGATGTACCGACGTGCTTGTTATCGTGGTTTGAAGTACCGGCGTATAAATCATACATCATACTTTTGTATGCGAATTTTGAATACACCGAAGCGCGGTTAGATAATCCGACAAGGAAATTTTCATTAAGTGTTAGCTTCGTATAACCGCCGTATTCATAACGCTGCATTATAAAGTTGACAACGTGCTCGTTTCCATTGAAGCGAGGATCGGTCGGAAAATCCAAATACTCCACACGCCGTACATCGGAGGTAAGCAATCCCTCAATCTCTTGCGAGGACGCAGGCAGATAGTTGATGTAAATAGCAACATTCTGCCCCGATAATGTTGTGACAGCATTATCGACAAGGTTAATCGTGATTTGAGGGATAGCTAGTTGCTGTAACAGGTCAACGGCATTTTGAGCCGATGACTTTTGGTTCTTGTTCGGAATGTAAGTTGAAGAAGTGGCAGATGTTTGTTGCATTTGCGCCTCCACAACAACCTCGTTAAGTTCCTGCGTCTTTATGCTGTCCGCATTCTCCTGGGCAAAAGCCGATGTGGCGGCGAGAATGAGCGCTGTTGAAATGATGTATTTGAGCATATTGGAAACTGTTGTTTATAAATCTGACGCAAAATTAGCGATTTTGTGAAACATAATCCTCAACATTTGTTACCGTTTTACCCCCGTTAAAAACCGTTAAAGAGGTAATTCTCAGTCGGTCAAAAAATGTGACTGGATATTTCTTTGATGGTGTCTATCGTGTTGTCTTTCGCGTTTATTGCTTTTGCAAATTTCAATAACCCATCTACAAAATCTCGAACTGTAATGCTCTTCAATTCTGAAATACGCATCTTCGCGTAGTTCAAGATGGAAATCAAACAACAGTAATGTCCCTCCCGGCCAATCTTCTTTAGTGTCGAATAAACAGCATCTTCATCAAAAGTAACTTTCTTACCATATATAAACATACTCGAATTAAGGTGCGCCATGCGGAATTTAGTTGTAGCGTGAACGACATCCTGTTCTGAGAATGTTTTATCTTTTACTTCAATAGCATTAACCAATGTACCCTCTGAGTCGAAAATATCTATGTCTCCCTCCTCCTTGGAAGAAGAACCACTCTCATTTACTTTATGGGGAACTACACGGTATTCAGATCCTAAGTAGAACTGTTCAAGAACTGATACGACAAGAGGGCAAACCTCACCCTCCAAAGTATGGTCTGTTATCTTGTAGATATAGTCAAGAACGAGCTGAGAAAACTCGCTGACATCTACAAGAATATCGCCAACTGAAAATTTCTTGAGGTATTCTTCGTGATTGGCTTTAAGCACGACCATAGCGGATTTCAGATAAGCAAAAGCTTGTTCGCTTGTGCTTATCTGAGAGAGTATGGAGATAAGGTTTTCGAGGGTTTCCCGGTCTTTGCCGGCACGTACTGCATTTGTTGTAGATAAAGAAACAAAGCGCGCAGGCTTGTTAAGGAAAGGCTCGTTAGAATCGCCCAAGCAACCGGGGAGTTCCAATTTTTCAAATGGTACGATTACTTTATGGCAAAGAGAGCGAGCGTCAAATTTACCGCCTTTGCCGTCGCCCTTTTGTAGACTGAGAGCATTGACTTTCTCATTTGTTGCTTTTGCCAAAAGTGCATTTACCAAGATATAGCGGTAAGTCTTGTGGGTGCCGGTTAGAACAAGGTTTATGGTTTTTGCAATATCATCGTCAAGAGGTTCTGCCTCTGCAAGAGCACGTTCGAGAACAAGATATGCAGTTTTGAAATCTATAGTAGCCATGTATGAGATTAAAATAGAGATGAATACTGAATAGGAGTTTTGCCTTGCAAAACATCAATAACCATAGAGCATACGGCTTTGGAAAGATTGCAGGGAACGGCATTGCCGATTTGGGCATATTGTGCTGACTGAGAGCCACAAAAAACATAATCCATCGGGAATGTCTGAATAACTCTCGCTTCATCAACAGTCAATCTGCGCAAATATGGAGGGACTTCTTCGGTTTTGGCTATTGACTGATTTGCTTCGACTCTGTCACGATAACTCTCAACCCAAGGTTTCTCGTTGTCGTAGAGTGCTCTTTCATCAATGATAGGAGTTTTGTTACCCCCCATAGATGCAGGTAGTGTTGCACTATATCCATCCAATTTTAGTGGACGACCAAGACCATTAAACAACATTCCAGCATATGCAGATTTTCTCAGCACCGGATGATGAGTAAGGGTAATTCGAGCGTTACAAGTTGATTTGTTGTTACCCTCTCCGGCCTTATCCAATACCTTTAGCGCCTCGCGAACGGTCTTTGCTTTTTTACTATAAGAGCGAAGCATTGATTGTAAATCAGGAGATGATGTTGTGCCGTTCTTAAACCCAATAAAAAACACACGTTCGCGAGCTTGTGGCACATCATAGTCGGAGGCGTTTAGCACAACAAAGTTGACCGAATAACCCAAATCTTGAAACCTTTGAAGAAGTTGACTACGCACAGAAGCCCATCTGTCAAGCACTGCAAGAGCCTTGACATTTTCCATAATAAAAGCTTTGGGTTGGACAGTCTCAACCACCGAAGCATACGACCATATCAATTTACTGCGTTCATCGTTTTCATCCATCTTTCCGGCAACAGAGAATCCCTGACAAGGAGGTCCACCTATAACGAGGTCGATGTTGTCAAACTCAGCTAAAAGAGGAATAAACGAATTAATGTCGCCGTGATGAATATGGTCACCAATGTTTAAGGCGTAGGACTCGCAGGCCTCTTTCTTCATGTCGTTAGCCCAAATAATCTGAGCTCCGGCATAAATAGCGCCAATATCCAAACCACCTGCGCCTGAAAAAAGCGAAATGGTGCGGATAGTATTGGAGGCTAAAATATCCTTTAACGCTTGCATTGTAATAGCAAAGGAACTTCCTTGTAGGCAGACAGGCGACCAAACCTTTACACGACTACAAGGAAGTTCCTTAATATGTTGAATATAAGTTGATACTTACATTGTCGGTCTTTGTCTGCGCGAGCGCGGTTTAGGTTGCAAAGTTAACAAAATTTTTTCGATTTTCGTTATTGCGCGACAAATATAATATCCGATGTGGGCAAGATTTTAACCCACGGAGGTAAAATCTTCCTAAAGTACACCCGACATAGATAGCGAGAAGCTATCGCGGTAGGGGAATTTCTCGCAGCCGATGTAGAGCGTGTCGAAAGCGTCTGTGCCGTCTGTGCGGTGTTCGAGGAGGGATTCCTCGGACTCGGCTAACTTCTCGCCGGACTTGTCTTTGCGGAAGCCGTTGCGTCCGCGGCTGACCCCGGCTGACTGGATGGCGAGGATTAGGTCTTCGTTGTTGGTGCGGTTGAAGAATG
>JAMPEH010000084.1:3436-8956 GCA_023665245.1 Muribaculaceae bacterium | reverse complement strand
GCAGGGTCAAATTTGAGTTGCTTCATTAAGGACACAGCGGTGGCCGTCAGCGTATTCCTGACACGGGAAACCGGGCTTTCTCCCGTTGCGGCAACGGGACGGCTAATCTGTGCTTGGGAATGGGATTTTGTCAGTCATTTGTAAACGGGTTTAATTGTGGATAAATAGTGGTGGTACTCTCCCGGCTATGTAGCCATAGGGCCATATAGCCATAGGTAGGTAGATTGGTGGAAATATTCTTTGCCACGGGGCAACTTCGCTTTATATAAAGGTCGTAACATTGCCGTTCAGGAACAAATCTCTATACATAATCAATCAATTAGATTGTTCGGAAGGGCGTTTGTCAGACCGATAGGCAGCATTGTTGCCGTATGGCTTGGAAAATTCCTGCGAGGCCGGAAAGCGTGACAGCAGTTCAGGCGGACAGTGCATAATATAGGAAGGAAATTGACTTCCGTGAAGGCTATCCTGCGAACCAACCTCTACACAAAGAAACAAAATATTTAGCGATTTGTCAAGTCGCCAAACAAGCGAAATTGCTGGTAATTAGAAGATTGTCCGCCTATGTCCGGATTTTCCGGGATATGCAGTAAAAACTCGGCTGAATTTTTAACAAAAAATTTTTCGGGTTGCTTGGCTCATAGCTCCCGACCTGCATCAGAGCGTCAATTTTTCATCATACTGTTCCTGATTTTTTCTTTCATCGTTAGGAATTGCGCCGGATTTTTTGTAAATTTAGGTAAGCAGAACGGAGCAGCAAGCCACTTGCAGCCGTGAACAGAGAGGTTAGTACGACTATCGTACACCTTTTAATGATAACCGGGCATCATTAACAGCATAACCTCCTGTTTCATAGTATGGAGAATGTTCACATGAACATAGCAAGGTGTCTTTTCGGGGGCCGAAAAGGTTTTGGGGAACAGGCGTCCCACCAAAACAACCTTGCTATGTAGGATATTTCTCCAAAGTCGAATATCCCTCGATTAAACTGCCGTTGGCTAAGGCTCCACGATGCATCCACCACACAAAATCCACATTTATATGACTGATTTCACCAAAGGCGGACGACCGCCACTGATCGACCGATGCGACCACTGCGTCAAACATATCTCTGAGCGTTGTTGCTGTCTAACTTGTCAATATCAGCCTTGACTTTCTCACAGCCGGCAATGAACGTAGCGAATCAGCGTTCAAACGGCCCCACTCGTTATCGTCAATGGCGCTCTGCAAGAATGAGAACAAGACCATCGAGCATTTGTGAACGAGATATATAGCCCCAGCATCAATGCTGATGTGAGCCTCCCCGAGCGAAGCGATGGTTGCGGCAGATGCATTGAGGCTTACGAAGTGGACGCTGACATTGCCGTGCTGCTTGAACGCGGCAGATACTGAGGCCGGTGGCCGAAGGGCCTCCGAGGCTGTCAATAAGCACGTTGTCGCGCTTGCCCGACTGGTTGGCAAGCATTGTGTCAACGGCCTTGCGGACGAAGTCGGCAGCGCCGACGTAGTCTTTGGGTTGGATGTTATATGCTGTCTTTGACATAGCTGCGATGTTGATTACACCGCAAAGCTACCGCAATATATTAGCGGTGGAAAAGACATCTATTTCACGAAAAATTTGTAAATTTGCGCACTAAGCCTCAATTGACTATGAATATTTTCAATAACTTAAAAGTGTATCAACAACAACCTCGTAAAGTCATTGGCAAACCCCTCCAACCGACAAGAAAGGAACCGTTTAAAGAAAAATTGGCAGATTTTTTCGAGGGAACAATGGTACTGTGGTTTGTTGGAACTTTATTATTGGTATTTGGTCTATTATGGTATTTCTTTAGCATTCAATTCTGCGGCATGATATTCTTCGGGATTTTAGCCGTTATTACTTTTGGTATATTTGCTGGAGGTTTTGCTAATCTGTCTGATTGGTTTGTAAAAAAACTTGGTGAAACTAAAGGAATGACGTTGGGATGTTTGGGGATGCTTCTCGGTCCTATCGTTGCGGTAACAATTATAATAACTTCAATACCATACTGGGATTATGAACGCTATTATGAACAGCAAGTCAGCCCAACTGTATATTATACTCCGTATGGGGAATGCTATCATAGTACTCCTCATTGTTACCATATAGAAGGACACCAAATAACAAACGTAACCGAATTTAAGGCCGAACAGAAAGGATTACGTCCTTGTAGCGATTGCTATTAAGAATAACGAAAGAGCCTTTCCTTGCGGAAAAGCCCTTGTAGGGAGAGAGGAAACTGAGGAATCAGATACTGCGGAACACGTTGTTGTTTGCGCCCATCGTGTTGTCATAAATAAACGACCAGCGTCCGTCATCGGCTTGCCGCTTACCCTCGCAAAGAACGCTTCATAGTCGAAGTGTCGGGAGAGGCCGTCCATCGTCCTTTCAAAGTCGTAGCATTCATCTGCGATGTGACGGGCGACTGCGAAGCAGCTTCGACATAATGGAAGAAAACTCCTCTTCGCATACCAGCCGACGCACCACGCAGGACTACCGCGACAAGGGGTATTTCCCATACTACCGTATAGACGACAAAATCCTGATTACCGACCGAAGTTCGCGTAACATTATTACTCCATAAAAATATTGGCAACCAAGCAAATCGCCCGGTTGCCAATATTTTTCTTTTCGGTGGACTGGCGTCAGTTCATCATCACGCAGTCGAACTTGTCGCGCATCACAGCCATGTCCTCATACACGGTGCTGTCAAGCATTTTCGCGTAGATCTGAGTCGTTTTGATGTCTGCATGACCGAGCATCTTCGAGATTGTCTCAATCGGCACATGGTTGTTCAGCGATACCGTTGCGAAGGTGTGGCGGGCGATGTGCGAGGTCAGATGACGGTTGATTTTGGCGAGGTCGGCCAGTTCTTTCAGATAGGCGTTGTTGCGCTGATTGGAGATGACGGGCAGCACAACATCTTCGAGCATTACTTTCGGATGTCCCTTGTATTTCTCAATCAGCTTTCGTGGCACTTCCAGCAGCGGTATAACACTGAGTTCATCGGTTTTCTCGCGCTTCTTGCGTATCCACATATTGCCCTCGGTATCGGTGCTGATGTCGCTCCGTTTGAGAGTCTGTATGTCGATGAACGCAAGACCGGTGAAGCAGCAGAACACAAACGTGTCGCGCACCACCTCCAAGCGCGGAAACTCTTTCAGTTCAAGCTCCATCATGCGTTTCAGTTCTACCTCGGTCAATGCCTCGCACTCTGCCACGGTGCGCTTGAACCGTTTGCCGAGGAACGGGTCATCAGTCGTCCATTTATTGGCGATGGCATACTGCATCACATTTTTAAGGTAGCGGAAATAGCGCACGGCGGTGTTGTTGGCGGCATTCTTCTTCATGCGTAGGAAATGCTCGAAGTCCAGCACGAAGCCTTTGGTCACTTCCTTCACTGGAATGTCGCTCACATTTCGGGGCAGCAGCATGAACTCCTCAAGGTAGGTCACACAGCGCACCCAACGTTCATAAGTAGGCTTGCCCATGTCACCGCGCTCACACTCGGCTTTGCGCTGTTCATTCGCCTCGCGGAACACATCGCACAGCATTTTCGGCTTCTCGACTGTTCCGAGGAAATGGTCGCGCAGGATTTTCGGATTGATCAACTTCCCCTCGCGCGCGAGCATGTTGTGGATTTCAAGGAAGCAGGCACGGATAACCTCGATGTACTTATTGAGTTCAAGATCGCGGCGGCTGCGCCCCGTTGACATGGCGCGTTTCTGATTCCAGTTGTCAGGAACGACACTGCGGCCGATGTTCATTTCCGCCACCTGACCGCTGACAGATATTCCGGCGAAGATTGGATAGGGGTATTACAAAAATCGCTGAAACTGTCTTAGTTTCAGCGATTTGCGGCTTTCTGCCGATTTGTTCTGTGATCCGCCTGGGGAAAGTGCGCGGAATTTATATCCTGATAATCAAAAGATTATATCGTCTAACTTCTGCATCTCCAACATTTGTGCCTTGTATGGCTTGCATCGTTGTTCCCTATTTTGCGTTCCGGGCAATGTCGGAAGATGTTTGTTTGCACATCAGATTCTCTAATCTTGTCAAGTACAAAATTACTAATTTATTTCAAGATAATCACCATGCTTTCAGTTAAGAAAGCTCAACAATTTGCCATTCGCCGCCTTTGTCGGGGCCGATGCGGTGGAGGATACCCTCGGATTTGAGGATGGCGATGTGTCGCTCCACACCTTTGGGTGTTATGCCGATTTCTTCTGCGAGGGTGCGGGTGGTGTGCTTCGGATTTTCGCGGAGCAATTCTATTATTCTATCGCGGGTTTTGACTTTCTTCTTTGGTTGCTCTACCGGAGCATCTTCTCCGATTGATTCCAGATAGGAGGATATGTCACGGTTGAGGTGCGCAATCATCGTGTCGGTCATGAACCGGTTGAATATGCCCAAGTCCTCGTTTTCGCGGGTTGCAACCAAAGCCTTGATATATTCCTCCTTGTCGTCGCTGAATATGCGTGAGGGAATAAGTCCGAATTCAAATTGCAGCCAGTTCATCAGCAGACGGGCCATGCGTCCGTTGCCATCGGCCCACGGGTGGATTGTGACAAGATTATAGTGAGCGTCAAAACTCATTTCATACAGTTCCTGCATTGACATTGATCCGTGATTGCGGCGCATAGTATTGAGCGCATCGCAGAACTCTTTCAACTTCTGCGGTACTTTGTTGAACGCCATATATGAACGCCCACCGACTCCGGCTGTGACATTAACAAGGCGTATATCTCCATTGGCAGATGAAAAATCGCCCAATGCTGTATGATACTCCGAACCTGTGTTTTTCATTGTCAACGCCGACAACTCTTTCAGTCGTTCAACGGTGACATCAGCATGTTCACGGGCAAAAACCAACGCCCGCTCGTATGCCGCTTTCAGGTCAAGGTTCATGTTCTGCTCGACAAGGCTTTTGCCCTTTAAGGCAATGCCGTTATCAAACATTATCTGATTTTCAAGCTCCGTAATGGTAGAGCCTTCAATCGCCGTGGAGTGCGTGATGATTGAATACAGGTAAAACTTGTCATAGTCCAACTGCCGGTCTATGCCAAGTTCGCGGTATCTCCCTACTAATTTCTCTAATTCCGATTTCATAGGGACAAAATTACAATTTTCTCCCTATATTTCAAAATGGGGTTCATTGATTATAAACCATATTGAAATTTGAGGAAACACTAAATGGAATGTCATTTACCACTAAATTGCATACTTTCGACCAAAAGCACTAAACTTTTGCGCGTAATTTCATCTTAAATATTAGAAGTGATTTTTACTCATAAGTGATATGAAATTTAGAAAAACGACATTGAAAACAATCTTATCGCTTGCCATAGTTTGCTCTATGCAAGCGGTAGCATCTTCCTGTGTAGGAAATGGGAGTGCTTCAGAAAAGCAATCAACAACAAGCCAAAGCCATCAAAAGAAAGGAGGTCGCGTCGGTGGGCCTCAGCTTGGCTCGCCCGGTGGTGGCCCTGTGATTGATA
>JAMPEH010000084.1:0-3336 GCA_023665245.1 Muribaculaceae bacterium | reverse complement strand
AGTGGTATTCGCGGTTGGCGTATTCTATCATCTTCTTGTTGTCGAGGAACGTCTTTAGCGACTTGACCTTATTGTTGGCATAGACGTGTCCGCAAGCTGAATATCCTGCTTTCAACGCCGCCTCGAAGTTCCGGCAACCTTTTACAGGCCCATTGGCGAATACCACTGCCAATGCCTCCCTGTGCTGCTCCTCGGTCAATTCCTTGTAAGGGAATGGGTCGGATTTCTTTTTGCCCGGCTCAGTGAACACATATCCGCTGGCTATCTCCGGCAACCCAAAGTCGTTAATGCGGAAGGCAAATGGTTCAAACTCAGCGGCTCGTATCATTGATGCCGACACTTCCGACACGGTATCATCCGTCTTGCTGCGGCTAATCTGAAGCACGGTCTCAGCCTTGTTGTTCAACTCCGTGCCGACATGACCACGGGCGTTGTCATCGCTCTTGTTGAGATGCAGTACAGTATGGATGTGAATCTGAAACTTGTCAGTCCATTCCATCAGTTTGCCTATAAGGTCGGTTGACTCCTTGGCGCAGTTGATGTCATACATCAGGTCTCGGACTCCGTCTATCACCACCAGACCTACGTTGGGCGTGTTGATTATCGCCTGTTCAATCACCTCAAGGTGCATAATGGGTGTAAGCTGGCGCAAGGCGGCAAACTTCAGATTCTCCGGATGCACATCGGTGGACAGTTTCGCCAAACGCAATGCTCGCTCCATAACCTTCTGACAATGGTAAGGACTCTGCTCGGTGTCGAAGTAGAGGATTGTGCGCTTGTCGTCGGGAAATTCAGCGGTGTAACCCAACACCTTGCCATTGACCAGCGATGCCGCCACAATAGCCGCCACATTGAACGTCTTCTTGCTCTTGGCCTTGCCGGTCGAAGCCGAGAAGTTGCCGAGCGTACCGATAACGCTGCCGTTGGCATACAGCACCTCCGGCGCAGTCTGGATCACATCCGTAATCCGCAACTGCTTCTCCTCCCAAAGTCGGAGAATGTCTTCTTTCACTTGTTCCATCTGCGACCTCCTTTCTTCTTTTCAGAGTCCTCTTTCACAAGGTCGAGGGCTTTCTGACGGTCAATAACGATGGTGCGACCGGATTGGATGATTGCATCCTTAAGGACACCTGACTTTTTCATACGCTGTGCCGTAGGTTTGCTGCACCCGAAGATTTCGCAGAGACCCTTTATGCCATAAGCATACTTGTTGCCATTGCTGACATCGGTGACGGTTGTCGGCGGCGATGTTTCATGTCGGGCTTTGTATGCAGCCGTCATAAGAGTTAAGAACTGCGCCCCTGTCATAAGGCCCAGAGGCAGACCTAAAATACTTGATAGTTCCATGTTTTTACCTATTGGAAATTTAACAAACCCTGCCTTTCGACAGGCGTCGGAGATTGTCTCTGATGTTGCAAAGTTAGCACCTGTTTTAAGCTGTATCCAAGGGGTAAAAATCAGAAAAATGAAGATTTTTAATAAAAAAATCATCCCTATTAAGTGGTTGTTATTTAGCGGCTTGTTTGGATGTCAAATTAGAGAACCTTAGGAGGTAATTTGGATTTAAGGTGGTAAATAAGGGGTAAATTGCATGACTCTTTTAGAATCATAGGCGTAATTACACGATTATAGGCATTCAGACATTAAAAAAGCCCTGCCGAAGCAGAGCCTTGATGATTCTTGAAGTCACATATTGTGATTTCAAATTCCATGTAATATTGTATCCGGTGACATCCCCATTTCAGAGAATGCAAATAATTTTCTTCCGAGGTCTTTAACGGAAGCACCTATAAGATAGAGAACATCGTCAATTATCAGGAACCTATCGTGTATTTTACGGCGTGATTCCTTAACGTCTATCGGCTCGTATTGGCGATTATGTCTGCGGATGTCAAGTTTCAATTGATCAGAGATCTTCTCCGTGTAGATAGTTGCCTTTACTCCGGCATCCCTTTTGTCAAGCAATGTTAGGATTGTCTCATCAATGTAATTATCTATCAATATGACTCTTGCTTTGGCCTGCTTTATGAGCTTGCTCACCAGTACATGGGCATCAAATATTTGACCATCGAAAACCACACCCTCTTTTGGTGGTAATGACGTACGAACAAAGAAATCCACCTTCTCAGAAAGGTCGTCAAGCCGACGGTCATGTTCTGATAGACGGTGATCAATCCGAGATTCCATGTGAAGGAGTCGTTGATTGACACTGTACCCACGAAGCAGATATTCCTTCAATACTTTATTCGCCCATGATCTAAATTGAACACCTCGTTTCGATTTGACTCGATAACCAACTGAGGTAATAACCTCAATATTATAATATTCCACCTGATAGGTTTTTCCGTCAGTTGCAGTTGTCGCAAATTTTGCGATAACTGAAAGTCCCTCCAGTTCCTCTTTTAATGCGTTGTTTATATGTTTGCCAATTGTCTTTACATCTCGGTCAAACAATATTGCCATCTGATTACGATTAAGCCAGACGGTTTCATTCTCAACCCTTACATCTAAGGTCAGTGTTGAGTCAGGTTGATATAGTATTATCTCGTTGTCAATGTAATTATCTCCTTTGACATTGCTGACGGGATTGTTATTAGCAGTGTTGTCCATACATTATTATTTTGAGACCACAAAGTTAATAAAAATAATCGGCATATCAGAGGTTTACAACAATAATCCTCCAATATGCCATCAAATTTTTTATTCGATAGATGCGTCAAGCAGCCTCGTCAAGATCCTCAAATTTCTTAAGCATTCCAGAAATCTTATTCTCGAACTCCTCATGGAATCGTGAAGGACCTGAAGACACTTTCTTATAATTCTTGTTGTAGGTACGCGGCTCAATCTTAAGATGCTCACAAATTGAAGTGCGCCATATTCGCCCCTCGTTCTTTGTCATGCCCTTTTCAAGCACGTGTATGAGGTGGCATACACGTTCCAATTCACCGTCACGATATGTTAGAGTCTGACTGCAATCGTGTAAATTTATAATCGAGTACATCTCTCCTTTGGTAACCTCGTGAAACTGATTACCATTGCAGATGTCATGTATGTGATTCACCTTTTGCCATGAAAAGTACTCTTTCTTCGGTAATCCGTAATTTGAAGGTCGATCACCGGGCAGGGATTCCATTTCCGAAGATTCCGACACCATAACATCAATCTCCTCCTTCGCTTGTATGTCCTCACACTCCCAGTCGCGCAGTTCATAGTCGCTTCCGATAATGAACTCGCCGGCTTCAACAGCCTGACGGTATTTCTCCTTTACATACTCTACCGGTGTAAGTTCAGAGGAATATCGCTCTATTCGATCCTCTATGGTGACACCCAATTCTA
>JAMPEH010000083.1 GCA_023665245.1 Muribaculaceae bacterium | reverse complement strand
GGTCTAAGCTTTCGTAAAACAATAAATATTAACCTAATAGAATACATTAATGAGAATTAAACTAACCAAACTCCGGAGTCTGCTGACAGCAGTCATGATGAGTATTGCACTCTCGATGGCCGCGCAGACCACCGTCACAGGCGTTGTGGAAGACGAGCAGGGAGAACCACTCATCGGGGCAACCGTCCAGGAGAAGGGGAAACCGGCCAACGGACAAGCCACCGACATCGATGGCAAGTTCACCATCCAGGTTTCCTCAGCGAAGGCCACATTGGTGGTGTCGTATGTGGGTATGGACACACAAAACTTCCAGCTCAACGGCAAGACCGACGTGAAAATCGTAATGAAAGAAAATTCCGAAGTCCTTGACGAACTCGTTGTGGTCGGATATGGCGTGATGAAGAAAAGCGACATGTCGGGCGCATCAGCAAGCCTTAAGGAAAGCGACCTGAAGGGGTCTGTGATAACCAACCTTGACCAGTCGCTCCAGGGACGCGCAGCCGGTGTGACAGCGGTTCAGACTTCCGGAGCCCCGGGTAGTTCAAGTTCAATCCGCGTGCGCGGTCAGGCCACCATCAACGCCAACGCCGAACCACTCTACGTGATCGACGGCGTTATAGTCCAGGGCGGTGGGTCCTCCGGCGGAGACTTCGGTCTTGGCGATGCCCTTGGCAACGGTAAGGTATCGACAGTGTCGCCCCTTTCCACCATCAACCCCTCCGACATCGTATCGATGGAGATTCTCAAGGACGCATCCGCTACGGCAATCTATGGTGCACAGGGTTCCAACGGCGTTGTGCTCATTACCACCAAGCGTGGTAAGGCCGGCAAAGCGAAATTCACCTACGACGGTATGGTGGCATGGTCGCACCAGGACAAACGCCTCGACGTGATGAACCTGCGCGAATATGCAGAACTCTACAACGACTATGTGAGCATGGGATATGCGAAGAGCAATGACCTCTATTCCGACCCCTCAATTCTCGGCATAGGCACCAACTGGCAGGATGCAATGTTCCGCACGGCATTCCAGAACCAGCACACAGTAAGCGCTCAAGGCGGTACTGAAGCCATACAATATTTCGTATCAGGCTCGTATATGAATCAAAACGGTACGCTGATTGGTTCAGACTTCCAGCGCTTCTCAGTGCGCGCCAACCTTGATGCCAAAATGACATCCTGGTTGAAACTCGGATTGAGCGCCACCTATTCCGACACAGACGAAAATCTCAAGCTCGCCGATGGCGAACAGGGTATAATCAACTACTCCCTCACCACACTTCCCGACATACCTATCTACAACATAGACGGAAGTTACTCCTCCATCGTACGCGAGGGTTACACCAACCCCAACCCGATTGCACTTGCAATGCTCGATGAAATCAAACTCGGGCGCCAGAAACTGACCGGCAACATCTTCCTAGACGTAACGCCTATCAAGAACCTCACATGGCATTCAGAACTCGGCTACGACGTATCCTCATCTAAAGCAGACCGCTTCAAACCGACAGTAGACCTCGGTCTTTGGGTTCGCGGCAGCAACTCATCATCGATTCAGAACAACTCGTCATGGTTCTGGCAGTTGAAGAACTACATCACCTATACAGGCAGCGTATCAAAACTTGACTTCACCGCCATGCTGGGTCAGGAATGCTGGGAATCGCACTATGACTACACCTCAGTGTCAGCCACGGGTCTTCCTTCCAACGATGTGCACAACCCGGCGCTCGGCGACCGCTCATCATTCAACATCGCCTCCGGCTACGGTTCCTCAGCTATGGCATCATTCTTCACCCGCGAGACCCTGAGCTGGGATGGCAAATATATGCTCACATACACCTACCGCTACGACGGCTCCTCCAACTTCGGCCCCGACAACCGCTGGGCAGGCTTCAACTCACTGGCAGCAAGCTGGCGATTCTCCAACGAGAAATTCTTCGAACCCATCACCAACTGGTTTAACAACGGTAAGATCCGATTCGGCTGGGGACAGACAGGTAATGCCAACATCGGCGGCTACGCATGGGGCTCGGCAATCTCACGCATGCCGTCGGCACTCGGACAGGGCTATCGCCCGGCCAATATCGCCAACCCCGGAGTGAAGTGGGAGACCCAGGAGCAATGGAACATCGGTCTTGACCTCTCCTTCCTCAACAGCCGCATCAACTTCACCGGCGACGCCTACATCAAGACTTCAAAAGACATGCTCATGAGCCTCCAGTTGCCATCCTACATGGGAACCCAGGGCAACGGCTCCTCCGCACTTGCAGCCCCCAAGGGCAACTACGGTGAGATCCAGAACAAGGGTCTTGAACTTGAGATCCGCGCACTTCCCTTCGTGGGAGACTTTGAATGGGAAACATCTTTCCAAATTTCCTTCAACAAGAACAAACTTGTGGCTCTCTCAGGCACAGCCAACGCCAACCTCGTGGGTTATGGTCAATGGAGCGACGTGGTGTCGGTCTCTGAAGTAGGCCAACCTCTCTACAACTTCTATGGCTACGTGACCGACGGAGTATATCAGGACTATGAGGATCTTCTCACATCGCCCAGGACAGCACAATATCCATCAGACGGCATCTTCAACAAAGGCAACACCGTATGGATTGGCGACCAAAAATACAAAGATCTCAATGGAGACAGAATAATCGACGAGAAAGACCGCACCGTGATCGGCAACCCGATGCCCGACTTCACATTTGGCTTCAACAACACCTTCCGCTGGAAAAATTTCGACCTCAACATTTTCTTCAACGGCTCATACGGTAACGATGTGCTCAACTATCTAAGCATCAACATGAGCAACATGAAGTCGACCTGGACCAACCAGCTTTCAGTGGTCAACGACAGAGCTCGCCTGGTGCCGAGAGACGCCACCAAGGTGTATGAAAACGGCGGTTCATGGAAAGATGACATCACCAACCAGAAGGTGTCAAATCCCAACGCCAAGATACCGGCGGCCCACCTCAACGACCCGGCCGACAACGACCGCATCTCTGATAGATACGTGGAAGACGGCAGCTACATCCGCCTCAAGAACATCACCCTCGGATATACACTGGAAAAGAAATGGCTGCAGAAGCTGCATCTTGAAAACGTGCGCATCTACGTGAACCTGCAGAACCTCCACACATGGACCAAATATAAGGGTTACGACCCGGAAGTGGGAGCATCGACACAAGACAGCTCAGGTCTGGTCTACGGTCTCGACTATGGCCGCTACCCCTCTCCCGCCACTTATTCATTCGGTCTGAACGTCACATTCTAAAAATCACTCTCCAACATGATGAAAATGAATATATCAAAATCATTTAAATATATGGTGCTCGCCGGAGCACTCGGCATGGGATTCAGCTCCTGCGGCGACTTCCTTGACCGTCCGGGCGAGGACAACTATAACGTAGACACCTTCTACAAGACTGACGACCAATGCTACATGGGTGTCAACTATCTCTACAACTCCCCCTGGTATGACTTCATACGCGGTTATATCAAAATGGGAGAGGTGCTTTCGGGCAACTACTACATGGGTTCATCGCCATATCTTTCATTCAACGTGAAGGGAACCGACGAAGACCTCGTGTCGATGAGTTATTCACTCTGGGCAGAAATCGGACATTGCAACACGGTATACCGCAATCTCGGCAATTCCGAAGGACCTTCACAGGAAGCCATCAACACCTGCCGCGGTGAGTGCCTCGGATGGAAAGCTATGGCTTACTTCTACCTTGTCCGCGCCTTTGGCGAAGTGCCTATCGTGCACGACAACTCCGAAGAAATCGCCGGTGGCACTTACAACGACAAGTATAAAGTGAAACGAGAGGACGTGTATGAATATATCATAATGACCCTCGAGGAGGCCATGAAGCTTCTGCCGAAGACCAACCAGAAGGGACGTCTTGACTACTACTGCGCCGAAGCACTGCTGGCAAAGGTGTATCTGACCAAATCCGGTCTCGGCATGGCGGGGTCACGCAATCAGGCAGACCTCGACAAGGCCGCTGAATATGCCAAAGATGTGATCGACAATTCAGGCAGACATCTTCTCCCTGTCTATTCCGACATCTTCCGCATGCAGAACAATGACAACGAAGAAGCCCTCTACTCATGGAAATGGAGTGCCGGCCGCGACCCATGGACCCAGCAAAACTCATTGCAGTGCGACCTTGCGCCGACAGGATTTGATGAATTCGGCGACACATGGGGTGGCTACTGCGGACCATCAGTTGACCTCCAGGACGCATTTGGAGTAGACGTGCTCAACACATCACCCGACTCCCGCATCGACACCGATGCCCGCCGCAAGGCCACCATGATGCTTCCCGGCGATGTGTATGAATATTTCTGGACCGACAAGGGAGGCTTCGATCCTCTCCGCTTCTGCTTCGACCCCGAAGGCTATGGTAAGGGAGGTCCCGGCGACTGGCAATCGCCCACAGGTGCGATGGTGGTGAAACACCTCTACGGCAACACCTACGATCACGTACAGGCACTTGGAACAGCGCCTGACAACATGGCCAACGGACTTGCAACCCACATTCTGCGATTGGCAGACATCTATCTTGTCTATGCTGAGGCAGTGCTCGGAAACGCAGCAAGCACCTCCGATGCCAACGCTCTTCAGGCCTTCAATGCAGTGCGCTCACGCAGCATCCCTACCGCCACTCCCAAAACGAGCATCACATTTGATGACGTATGGAAAGAACGCCGCCTGGAACTTTCATTCGAAGGCGACCGCTGGTTTGACTATGTGCGCCGCAGCTACTACGACATGGCCGGAGCCATTGATGAGCTGACTCATCAGCGCCGCAACACCTATTGGAACCTCAACGCCGTCTACAAGTACTACTATGAGAATGGCGTGTGGGATCTTTCGAAGGCAGCCGCTGACGCAGAGACCGGAGAAGCCGGTTATGACACCCAAACAGCCGCTCCCAACGTGACAGAAAGCAGCTTTGCTCTTCCCTTCCCGACAGAAGACGTGGTGTTTAACCCCCATCTCATGGAAGACGCGATCAACGTCAATGTGCGCGAAGTGTACGCTTATTAACATTCTAAAAGAAAGAAAAATGAAAAATGTATATAAACTTGGTGCTTTGATGCTTGCCGTCGGTTTTCTATCCGTGTCGTGTGAAGACCAGCCCGACAAGTTTAAACTGACAGAAGGGCATCCCACCATCAAATATATCCGTCCGGCATCTGCCGATGAGAGCGACATGCTCCTGACATCGGGATACCTTGACAACAATATCTGCATCGTTGGCGACAATCTCACCTCTATCAAGGAAATGTATTTCAACGATCAGAAGGCGATACTCAACACCTCTTACATCACCGACCACACACTGGTGGTGACCATTCCGGGTGGTATTCCTGAAGTGGTGACCAACAAGATCTATATGGTATGCGCAGCCAATGACACCGTGAGCTACGACTTCTCAGTAAAGGTGCCCGCTCCATCGGTGAGAAGTATCTCCTGCGAATGGGCAGCCCCCGGAACATTGGCCACAATATATGGCGATTACTTCATCGATGACCCCAATGTGCCTCTTCAGCTCACTTTTGCCGGCAATGTGGAAGTTCCTGCCGAGAACATCAAGAGCATCACAAAGACCACCATCACATTTGAAGTGCCGGAAGAGACATCGGAAGGCTACATGAATGTGACATCAATCTACGGCACAAGCCGCTCTGCCTTCAAATACCATGACACCACCAACATCCTCTTCGACTGGGATGGTTCACGCGGCGGTCTCGCCACTGGCCACGGCTGGCGCAACGGTGTGATCCACGAACCCGGCACAGACGCCGGAGTGGAGGCAATCGACGGAAACTATCTCTACTTTGCCGGCGACCTTCAGGGCGGAGTCGGAGCATCATGGTCGGAAGACCAGTTCTCCTTCAACTACTGGCCTGACGCATCGGGCGAGTTCGGTCCGCTCAGTGACCGCGAGGAGTTTGCCAAACTGATTGAAAATTATGGAGTGGAGAATCTCCAGCTTAAATTCGAGATGTATGTGCCATCGTCAAATCCTTGGCAATCCTGTGGACTGCAGGTGATCTTTTCGGGCAACAGCAGTGTGACCTACGACACAGCGAGCAACGCCTACTTCAGCGATACCGCACTGCCACGAGGACTCTATATTCCCTGGAAGTCGAGCGGCAGCTACGACACAGCCGACCAGTGGGTGACAGTCACCATGGCACTCAATACCTTCACCTATACTCATGAAGGCGGCGCAAGCGGAAGCAACCTCAACAAGGACATGCTGACCGGTCTTACATTCTTCGTATGGAACGGTGGCGTGGAAGGCTCAGACTGTAGCCCCGTGATACTTATCGACAACATTCGTGTGGTTCCTATCGAACTCTAATCACTCAGAATTAAAAGAAAATGAAAATATTCAAGAAAATGACTGCTGCCGCCATCGCAGCGCTCACACTGGTCTCGGGAGGATTGCTCACCGCCTGCAGCGACGACAATGATTTCTCCACCCAGCAATACAAAGGTGGCGTATCGCTGAATGTCTTCGGACCATGTCCGGTGGCTCGCGGCGGTGAACTGCGGTTCTTGGGTTCGGGGATGAACCAAATCACGGCAATCTCACTTCCGGGCTCGGGCGATGTGACTGACATCAAAGTGATTTCAAACGAGGAAATCCGCATCACTGTGCCTCAGGATGCAGAGGAGGGCAAACTTACCCTCCGCTATTCAGGCGGCACAATAGAGACCAAGTCGGAAATCACCTATACAGAACCCATCTCACTTGATGAGATGACTCCGATGAGTGTAAAGGCAGGCGACAAACTGACACTCAAGGGCGATTATCTAAACCTGATCCACGAGGTGATTTTTGCGGATGAAGTAATTGTGCCGGAGACAGACTTCACATCACATAACCGCCAGGAAATATCACTCATCGTGCCGGCAGAAGCACAGACAGGCAAGGTGATCATCTCCGACGGAGCTGAAATCCCCAACTGGATATATTCAGAAGAAGAACTTCAAGTGGTGCTCCCCACAGTGGAGAAAGTCTATGACCTTACAGACTACAAGCCCGGGACTGTGGTGGTATTCACAGTCAAGGACCTTGACCTCGTGAAAGAAGTGATGATGCCGAATGGCGAAACCGTAGAGTTTACCGCTGAAGGCGACAAACTGACCTTCAAACTGCCAGCCAACATCAGCGACGGCACAATAGTTGTGATTCCGGCATCCGGAGTCAAGGTGGCAATCGCCACAATCGGTGTGGCTCTTCCAGAAGAAGTCAAAGCCGATCCCGGAGTGAACATCTGGGCCGGAGACGTAATCAAGTTCAAGGGCGTCAACATGGAACTTGTCACAGAGGTATCATTCCCCAACGTGGCCGATGCTGTGGCACCAGAGGAAGTTGCATCTACAGAAATTTCAGTAAAGGTTCCGGAAGGGACCCAGAGCGGTAACGCAGTGCTTCACACCGCCTCGGGTGGTGCTGTGGAAGTTGCCATCAGCACTTTGAAACCTGAATCAGTAGGCTTCAACCCCAATCCTGCGGCGTTGGCAGCTCCGGTGACAGTGAGCGGACGCAACATGCAGAATGTGGCCAGCATCACATTCAATGAAGACACAACAGTTGAGATCACGGATGCACGCGCAGATGGATTCAATGTGACAATTCCCGCAACCCTCTCAGCGGGAGAAAACACAGTGACACTGACACTGACCAATGGAGAGACAGTGGAAGCCGGCAGTATCGAACTGACAGCTCCTGAGTGTGCCTATGCCACCACCCTACCAAGTGAAGATGTAGAGATTCGTGCCGGAGAAACCTTCTTGGTGACAATCGCCAATGCCAACATGCTTACAGGAGTCAAGGTCAACAACCAGAACGTTCAGTATATTCTCAATGAAGAGACACTGATCATCCAGGTGCCGAAGACAGCGAGAAAGAACTCCAACTTCACACTTGTATCGAGCAATGGAGAAATTTCCTACTATATCACGGTGATACCGGCAACCCACGTCGGCATGACAATCTGGGAAGGCATGTGGGAGAACACCGGCTGGGCCGGCAATCAGGATCTGGCATGGGGCGGTTATGACTGGACCCAGGTACCTGCCGGAGCAACCCTGACACTCTACATGACCAGCGTAGTGCCAGAAGGCGAATGGTGGTGTGTATCCCTGCGTCATGGAAAAGACTGGGGCAACTTACCGGATCCTATACCAGGACAATATGACAATCCAGAAAACGGAGTGCTGAGCGTGAAACTTCCGCAAAATGTGCTTGACGATATCATTGCCAACGGTGGCCTTGTCATCAGCGGGTCGAACTTTATCCTCAACAAAGTCACTATCGAATGGGAGATTTCACTTGAGACCGATGTATTTGGACCAATCGACCAGGACTTAGGATCATGGACAATAAATTTCGAACTTAAGCCCAATGATGCCTTCATCACGGCAGGATTGCAACCGGGAATGACAATCAATTTCTATTGCACACCCACATCGGAATGGTGCCAACTCCAGACATTCAACGGTCATTGGGAAGGTCTGACTTGGGCCGAAGCATCCGGAACAAACAATTTCAATTCAGGAACTCACGACATGACTAAGATCTCATGCATAGTGACACCTGAAATTTACACCATGCTGACAACCTATATAGATTGGGGGTATTGCATGATTGTCCAAGGTGAAAACCTTATCCTAAACAAGATTACAATCGAATAATTGTTAGATTCAACTGCTAATCGGGGATGTCAACACAAAAATGGCATCCCCGATTATTATGTAACATGAATATCATAAATAAACCTATGATTTCTGCGAAATTGTGAAAATGGTCTATTTTCGGATAAAATAGTATCATTAAAGATAAAAAAATATTACTAATTTTGCATCACAGGGACCAACATTCACGATTTTTTACAAAAAAAATATAAAACAGTACATAACCAAACCAAAATTAACCAAACTAATACCAATGCGTATGACAAGAAAATTCCTTACACTTGCTGCCATGGCAGCCCTCTCTCTCCCCGTAAGTGCAGACAC
>JAMPEH010000082.1 GCA_023665245.1 Muribaculaceae bacterium | reverse complement strand
AGTTGGGCAGGGTCTCCTGCGGGAAGTAGCCCGAGAAGTCCTCGTGGCCCCAGGTGGTGTCGCCGGTGGGCCCGTAAGTCAGGATGTAGCCCACATCGCCCGGGTTCTTGCCGTTGACGTCGGTGATGGCGTTGGCGGGCACGTAGGTCGGGGTGTAGTCCGCGTCGCCGGGCAGGTTACCGTTTTCGTCCGCCACCTTCACGTGGCCGGGCATCTGGTACTCGTAGTAACGGTACTGGTCCTTCATAGCCGGGTCGTCGGCCACCCAGGCGGTGCCGTCAGTCAGGTACCACATCTCTTTGTACTTCACCACGTCGCCAGGCTCGTAGGTCTCGCCTGCGATGGTGATGGGCGCGTCCTCCACGGTGTAGCTCTCGCCGGGCAGGATGACGATGTGGTTGCCCGGATTCTTGGGATCGTCCACGCCGGTGTCGTAGGGCGCCAGCTCGGGATAGCGGGCGACCATGGAGAGCTTGCCGTCACGCCAGCCGGTGGTGAACTGGTCGAAGTACTCCGCGTGGGCGTAGACGCCGAAGCCTTCCTGCCGCTTATAGACCGTGCCATAGTAGTCCCGCACCAGGGTGTCGAAGGGCTTGGGACCGTCCATGGTGGCCTTGTAGAGGTAGAGGTTGTCGACCAGCGGCTCGCCGGAGGGATAGACCCGCAGCTTGTACTCGCTGACCAGCTCGTAGCCCGAGTCGGCGTACTGGATGACCCGGAAGGTCAGGTTGAGCACCTGGCGCTCGCCCGCTGCATTCTTCGGGAAGGTGAAGTGGACGAAGTCGCCGGTCTTGGAGATGGTGAAGCGGTTGTTGGCCTCATCGTAGACCTCGATGTAGGTCGCCCGGTCGGCGGTGATGGAGGCCAGCTCATCGGCGGTGAGCTTGGCCAGAGCGGTGTCCTTGTCGCCCGCCATGCGGTCGTCGTTGGCGTCCACCCAGTCGCCCTGGGTGACGGTGACGCCCTTGGAGTCCACGTAGCTGGTGTGGAACACATCGCTCAGGTCGTAGTGGCCCTGGTACTCGCCCACGACGCGGTTGCCCTGAGCATCGATGAAGTCGCCGATGTTGACCTGCTTGCCGTAGTGGTCGGTGTAGGTACGCACCGAGCGGCGCAGGTGGGTATCCGCGTACTGTGCGGTGTGGACCCCATCGGTCTCCACGCTGGCGTAGACGGAGAACTTGTCGCCCTGGGCGGTGGCGCGGTAGTTGAACACGTCGCCGTAGAATTTAGTTGTAAAGGTGCCGGAGTGGACGGTGGAGTCGTTCTCGTCCAGCTGGATCTCCGCCAGCTGCGGGCCGGTGATGACCTTGTCGGTGTACTTGAAGGCACCGATGGCGTGGCCGGTAGCGGCGGTCCAGTCGTCCACACTCAGGGCGGTGGTGCCCTTGGCGGTCTCGGCGCTCACCCAAGCCTCGTAGTCCTCCTGGGTCCAGCGCAGCGGCTTGACGATGTCGCCATAGAGGCTCTCTTCCACAACGGTGTCCACCTCGTGCGGCGCGTTGGCCTCATCCACGACCATCAGGACGTAGGAGATGTTGTCGATGCGGACCACCTCAGCCTGCTTGCCCGCAGCCACGTTGTGGTTGACGATCGGGTAATCCACCCGGATGTCGAACCGGTCGGTGTAGGTGTTCATGGGCAGGGTCACGGTGTACTTGCGGCTGTAAGGACTGCTCTCCGCGTCACCGGTGACCATCCGCGCCACGTGGCCGTTGATCCGCACGCGGGTAGCGGCGGCGGCCCGGACGGTGACCATGCCGGAGTCATAGAGGGCCTCCACCGTCACGTCCACCAGCTTGCCGGTGTAGGTCTCGCCGCTGGCCAGGGTGATGGTGCCGATGTACGGGCTGACCTTCACCTCGCCGCCCACGGCCAGAGTGCTGGCGGCGGCGGTGGTGGTGCCGGTGACCTGGATGCCGGTGATGACGTTGGGCCAGTTGTAGCCATACATCGGCGTGGCGGCGGCCTCGGTCTCGCTGCGGCCCCGGACGACAGTGATGGTGTAGCGCTTGGTGGTGTCGGTCTTGGGATCGGTGACGGCGATGACCACCACGCTGGTGTTGTCCTCCGGCAGGGTCACGGTGACGCCGCCGGTGGCGGGCTGGACCACGCCGTCGATGGTGACGATGTTGTCCGGGTGGATGGCGTTGGCCCGGAGGATGACCGCCTTGTCGTCCCGCTCCACGTAGAGGTAGTTGGTGTACTCGTTGAACTCGTAGGGCAGGTTCAGCTGGTGGTCGTGGGCGATGCCGTCCTTGTCCACACGCTGGACGCTGATGGCGGGGATGGTCTCCATGACGGGCGTAGTGCCGTCGGACTCGAAGATCGGGTTGCCGCTGGCGTCGGTCTGCTGGCGCTGGCTGTCGCCCAGCTCCATGATGACGCCGTTGGCGGCCTCGCGGTGGATGGTCAGGGAGTAGACGCCGATGTAGAACGGATAGCCGCCATCGGGGATGTCACGCACGTCGTAGAGGTAGACGCGGATGATGTTGTCGCCCACTTCCAGCGCCTTGGAGTCGGCCACGTAGAGGGCCCTGCCCACGCTGACGGAGTCGCCGCCGGTCATCTTCACCAAGCTGGCGGGCCGGTTCGGGTCATTGCTGACCAGGCCCATCTGGCTATAGGTGGTGCCGAAGGACTCCACGTTCACGCTCTCCACATCGTAGGGCACGGTGACGTAGTAGTTGTTGGTGCGGCCATGGAAGGCGGGGGTCATGGTACCCTCGTCCACGCCCAGGAACTCCAGCTCGGGCGCCATGTAGCCCTCGGGCAGACGGACCACATTGACGATGTAGCGGACCATGGTGTCGGTGACGTTGCCGTCCTTATCCCGGCCGTAGGCCACGAACTCGATGTTGTTCTCGTTGCCCACCTTCAGCGGGATGGGGATCTCGCGCCAGCCGGCCAGATTGGCGGACAGCTTGTCGGCGGTGGTGGCATCCCAGCGGACATCGTCCACGTTGATGCTGGCGATACGCAGCTCGCCTGCGTCGTGGGCCTCGCCGTAGGCGTAGACCTGGCTGATCTCGTAGGGCACCACCACGTTGTAGTAGTGGATGTCGGTGTGGAAGCCGGGGATGAGCACCTGATCGGTACCCAGCGCGCCGCCCAGGGTGGTGTTGATGCGGATGTCGTCCATGCTGGGCAGCGGCCAATCGGTGGCATCCAGCGCCTGCTGCTCGGTGTCACCCACGTTGAGGATGAAGGTGTAGTACTTGGTGGCCTGACCGGGCACCGTGATGTCGATCTCCACGGTGTTGTCGCCCACCATCAGGTCGTGGATGGCGATGGGATTGTAGAGACCCGCAGTGAAGTCGCTGGCCAGCACGGTCTTGCCGTTGACGTACACGGTGTAGTACGCGCGGGTCTGGACAGAGCCGGTGATCTTGGTGAACACGCCGGGCTCCACGCTCAGCTCCACATCCCGAGCCTCGTTGGGCAGGTTCAGGTAGTAGAAGTTGATCTCCGGATCGAAGTCGGGGATGGTGCCGAAGGTCTCGGTGGCGAACAGGCCCGTACCGTTGACGCGGATGGCGGTGTTCTCAGCCACGTTGGGCATCTCATAGTGGTCGGTGCGGTTGCGGTAGACGGTGATCATGTAGTGCTTCTCGGTAACCAAGTCATCGGTAAAGACCGTAGTGCCGTCCACCAGCTTCTTGCCCTTGACCTGAACGGTGAAGAAGATCTGGCTCTCGCCCTCGTGGAGCTTGGGAATGGTGTAGCGGAACTCGCCGGTGATGGGATCGCGGTTGAGGGTCTCGTTGGCGTAGTAGGTCTTGTCCTTGGTGACCGGGTCCACCGTGACCAGGTCCACGCTGACCGTGGCGCGGTCCACCTCCTCGGGCCGGAGGGTCGCCTTCAGCTCAAGGTGGTCGTTGACAAGGTACATCACCTGACCCGCCTTCTCGTGACCGACGGGATAGCGCTTGGGCACGGGCAGGCCGTACTCGTTGACCAGCGGGATGGGATTGCCCGACGGATCGACTTCGATGTTGCCATCCTTGTCGGTCTTGTACTCCACCTCGTACTGGTCGGAGTAGTACGGATAGCTCAGGAAGTAGTCCACAAGGTCGCTGTTCCAGATGGGCGTCAGGTGGCCGCCGGTGGTGTAATCCATCCAGATGATGTCGGCGGTGTCCAGACGCTCCTCGCGGTTGAGGCGGTTGTCGGCCTCAGCGCCGGAGGCGGTGTGGACGGGCACGTAGGTCTCGATCGGGTTGCCGCTGGTGTCGGTCACGAAGGTCTGCTCGTAGTTGCCCTCGGTGTCCTTATCCACGGTGTAGGCGGTCTCACCGGCCAGATAGAGCTCCACCTCGTAGGCCCGCTTGTAAGTGCGCTGGTCCTCGGTGGGCTTGGTGATCTCGCCGTCCAGCGCCACAGCGGTGGCGGCGGTATCCATGACCACGTGCTTGACGGTAACGGTGACCCGGTTGCTGCCCTGGTGGAGCGGGATGTCGCCAGTCTCCACGCGGGCGCCGTTGCTGAGGATGTCGCCAGCCAGGTACTCGCCGCCCACGCTGCGCACGCGCAGCTCCGTGAGGTAGCTGCCGCTGGTCTTGGCCTGGGCGATGATCTTGGCCGTGCCGGTCTCCACGTCCACCGCCGCGAAGTACTCATAGAGGTTGTCGCGGAACAGCGGCACCGTGGGCTTGCTCACAGACATGTTCTCCAGGTGGGTGTCGTGGGCGTCGCCCGGATCGCGGTAGACGGCGATGGAGCTGTAGAACTTGTTGACCCCGTCGGTGGCCTTGAGGACGAACCAGGTGCTGTTGCCGTCCAGGTCCAGGGTGGTGACGCCGGTGAGGTTGGCGATCTCGTTCCACGCGGTCTCGCCGGTGATGGCATCCTGGGTACGCATGTTGCTCCAGTAGACCTTGTAGCCGCCGTTGTTGGCCGCCAGGCTGAACAGGTTGAGACTCAGCTTGACCTGGGAGCCGGTGGTGTTGTAGTAGAAGTTGTGGTCGCTGGCGTTGGCGGTGCTGGCGGCGTTGCGGGTCAAGGGCTGGCCGTCCAGCTTCAGGTCGCTGAAGGGACTGTAATCCACCCGGTCCTTCAGGTTGTTGGTGGCGGTGATGGTCCGCTCGGTGATGTCGTTCTTGTAGAAGTAGAGCGTGTAGTCCGTGGAACCGCCGGTGAGGGCGCCGCTGGCACCGGTGCGGGTGATCTTCAGCTCCACCTGGAAGGTCTCACCCGGGCCCAGAGCAGGCACGATGATGACCCGGTCGGTGACATCCCAGTTGGCGATCTGGGGCTGACCGTTGCGGTAGGAGTTCATGACGATCTGGTACGTGGCGTCGCTGTAGGTCACCGGGTTGAGGTAGATGTCCCCGGTCATCAGCTCGGGCACGGCGAAGTAGTACCGGCCGTTGTCCGGGTCAAAGACGGGCGAGAAGTCGTAGTAGTCCGAAGGCTTCAGGTTCTCCATGGCGGTGAGGCCCTGGCTGATGGCGTCGGAGTTGACGACCTCCTCCACGCCCTGGAACATCTGGATGTCCCGGAGCTTGGCGGCGTTGGGATCGGTCTTGCGGATAATGGTGACGGTGTACTCCCGGCTGACGGTGCGGTCTTGCGAGGTGACCTTGATGTTCATGCGGGTGACACCAGGCTGGGTGACCACGTTCCGGAGCTCGTAGCGGTCCCGGGTGGCCTTGTTGAAGGCGATGGTGATGGGACCGTCCGCGCCCTGGGTGAGGGTGAGGTTCAGACCCTGGACCGGGTCATTGATGTCCACGCCCAGGACGGTGCCCTGCGCGTCGCGGGTGAGATTGCTGATGGCGCTGAAGGGCACGGTGTAGGTCACGTCCACGCCGCCGCTGACGAAGGTGATCTCGGCCTCGGTGGCGGTGATGGTCTCAGTCCGCACGCCGCTGGCGTCGCCCGGGGTCTCGTTGTAGGTGACCTTGGTGGTGCCAAAGCCGTCCTCCACCACAGAGATGAGGTGCTCGCGCTCGATGGTCTTGGTGGTGGTGGCGCTGGTGTAGATGTCCACCTTGCCATCCAGCTGGCTCTGGGTAAAGAAGTTCTTGCTGGTCTGGTCCACCCAAGCGCCGGCGCCGCCGTTGGCGGTGGCGTCCCAGTGACGGATACCGTACTGGACCTGGACCGTCTCGGTGGAGCCCTCGTTGGGCAGGATGTCGGTGAAGTCCACAGTCTCCACGTTGCTCTCCACGGTAATGTCATAGGCCGGGTAGCCGGGCAGGGCCTGGAACACGGGACTGGTGGTGAGCGGGGTGGGCTTGCCGGACTCGGTGTACTGGCCGGGGGTCTCGGCCTCCAGGTTGGCCAGATACGCGTCACTGCTGTAGCGGTAGATGTGGAGCATGTAGAGGATGCCCGGGTCGGACTCGTTGTACTTATTATAGGTGAGGTAGATGGGCACTTCCATGTAGTCCACATCGTCGGGGATGACCAGCTTGAGCATACCCTCAATGGTGAAGTTGTTGGTGGGCTTACCGCCTTGGCCGGTGGCGCGGTCGGCCACACGCCACGGCGTGGCGCCGATCTTCACCTGCTGGAGGTCGTTGTCGTTGTTCACCAGGGTGTTGACGCGGATAGAGACCTCCTTGGTCTTGCTGGGCACGCCGACCACGTAGGTACCAAAGACAGTGCGGTCATCGTCGGGGATGGACACGCCCTTGTCCACGGTGTTGCGCTTGGAGATGACGTTCATCACGCTCTCGTAGCCCGCGGGCGGGTTGTACCAGTCCTCGTTCTCGTCCCACTTGGCCGTGCGCGGGTTATCCCGGTCGCCGTCCACGGGGAGGAAGGTGCCGTAGTGGCTATCCACGATGACGCCCACCAGATCGCTCTCCACCTCGATGAGGTTCAGGTTGTACACCCGGTACTGGGTCTTGGTGGTGGTGGTCACCAGTTCACCGTTTTCGATGGCGTAGGTCACGGCGGTCTTGGTGACGATGCCCTCGTTGTTATTGATGAGCACGTAACCGTTGGCGTCCCGGGTGATCAGGGTGCCGTCCTCGTCGTTCATGTCAGCGGGGTACTGGTCGGCGGGCAGCGGCCCGTCGTAGCTGCGGCGGGTCACGTCCACAGACTCCATGCTCACCATGATCTGCATGGGCGTGTTGGGATCGGTGGTGCCGATCTCATACTCGCTGCGCAGGGTCACGCCGCTGAGCTTGGCCTCGCGGCCAATGTACGCGCCGTCGGCGGGGTTGATGTCGCCGGCCTTGTTGACGTCGTGGACCAGGGAGTTCCAGATGGTGGTGATGCCGTACTTGTGGTCCACGGCCTGGGCCGTGACGGTGGGCCGGTTGCCCAGACTGGGCGCGAACTTGGGCACGTAAGCGAAGTAGCTGTCGGTAGTGGGCTCGTAGATGGCGGGGATACCGTTGACGCGGACGTACTCCAATGCCAGATCCACACCAGCCCGGTTGATCCGGATGAGGTAGGTCTCGGTGTCGCCCAGCTCAGAGGTGACCACGATGCGGAAGTCGTTGACACCCACATTCAGGCTCACCAGCTGGTGGAGGTTAGTGACGTTGCTCACCTGGAGCACCCAGTCGCTGCCCACCTGGCGGTACAGGGAGATACCGGCCTGGGTGTTGTCGTGGTCGTGGTTGATGTTAGCCCAGATGTAGACCTCGCGGACCGCGTTGGGCAAGTCGTAGCTGTACTCGTAGGCCGGGTCGGTGGGCTGGATGCGGGCCTTGACGTAGTCGGGATCGTAGCCCTGGACACCCATGTCCACACCCCACTTGCCGGGCTTGAGGGTGGCATCGTGGGAGAGGATGTGGTAGGTGGCCGAGTAGTCCAGCTTGAAGCCGGTGTTGGGCACGTAGAGCTCCACAGGGATACGCATGTAGTCCTGGCGGTCGTAGACCTGCGCCGGGTCCATACCGGTGATGGCGGTGGTGCTGAGGATGTTCAGCGCGCCGTCGCTCACCACCAGGTTGCCCGCGCTGGGCACCACGATCTGCTTGCCGTCGGCCAGGTAGATGACCTGGACGCCGTTATCATAGGCGTAGTGGTAGCCGGTGGAACCCTCGACGAAGCTCTGGGCGCCGGCGCGGTACTCGGTGCTCACGCCATTGGTCCACTTGAGCTGGCTGCTCTTATAGGCGTACTTGCCGTCCTTGATGGGCGTGATGGTCTGGTTGACGGGATCGTAGACGAAGGCGTCCTTGACCACCACTGTCACATCCAGGTCCACATCCATCAGCCGCTTGGTGGTCTTGGGATCACCCTGGTAGCCGTCGTCGGCAGGCGCCATCTTATTGAGCATATCGATGGCGTAGGCCCTGGCGTCGTCGGACTCGGGGGTACCCACACTGCTGGGCACGGAGAAGGTGAAGCTGACCTCATGGATCATATGCAGGGAGTCGTAGTAGACCACCCGGGCCAGGAACTGGCCGTTGCCCTGGAGGCTGACGCCGCGGTAGATGATGTCCTCAGTGGGCACACCGCTCATGACCTTGGTGGCGCCGGGCTCGGTGGTGGGCTTGTCGTAGATCTCGTAGGTGATATTGTCCTTCTCGCCGATGGTGACCCAGATGGTCTCCTTGGCCTTGGCCTCGGAGGTGAGCTGGGCGGCCTCGTTGGCGATCTTGGTGGTGTAGCTCTCGTTACGCAGAACGTCAGCGTAGGTGACCCGGTAGCTGTAGCTGTCGGTGATGACCTGATAGGTGGAGCGCAGCGTGGCGTCGTCATCCTTCAAGATCAGGACCGTAGCGGCCTCCAGGTCAGCCTGGCTCAGGCCAGCGTAATCGCCATCGTTGGTCTGGCCGGCCTTCAGGGCCTCCAGCACGATGTCGTAATACTTGCTGTAGGTCACGCCCTGGTAGTAGTCGGGATAGTAGCTGTCGGCGTAGGCCTTCATCAGGTCGAAGGAGGTGGTGGCGTCGGCGTAGACGGCCAGCTTGCCCGTACCGTCGTCCTTGAGCTCGTAGCTGAAGCGGTAGTCCAGGATATGGCGGTTGTAGGTGCGGTCGAAGGACAGGTAGTAGTCGCCCACCATCATG
>JAMPEH010000081.1 GCA_023665245.1 Muribaculaceae bacterium | reverse complement strand
TCGGAAGTGAGTGTGCCGTTCTGGAATGCTGCGTCAACAGCTGCGGTGAGGTTGTCGATTGCAGTCTGGATGTCTGCACCGGTGAACTGGTCCTTAACGTCGGGGCAGTCAGTAGCGATCTGAGCGAGGGCTGCGTCAAGAGCATCCTGAAGTTCCTTGATGGAAGCCTTGGCTGCGTCGTAAGCCTTGTTGCCGTCAACAACACTAACCTCGCAACCAATACCCTGAATGGTTACATTGTTCAATGTAGAAGCGAGAGCGTCCTTGATTACAATCTGAGCATTGTCAGGAATTGTTTCAGGAACTGTTATAGTGACATCAAAAATAACACCTTCTCCAGTATTGCGAACTGCCTGATTGGTCATCATGTCAGAAGCAATGAGACGATATGTGTTGTTTGAATGTTCAAACACATTAATCCATGCACTGTTGCTCATGCGGCTTGTAGAAACAACAGGATCTGTTTTAGCAAACTTGAAACCTTCAGGAAGCTGCATGTCAAGTTGGAAACCTGCCAAAAGCTGAGAGTTACGCAGACCTACAGGGAATTTGAAAGTCTTTTGACCGGGAACTACAGCAATAACGCTGCTTTCTGAATAAAACTCTACAAATTTATCACCAACCTGAAAATTGCCGGAGAATGATGAATCACATTCAAGACCGTCACCGACATTGTTGAACATGACGATATTTGAAAGAGTCAAGGTTTCATAACCGGGAGCCTGGCTTCTAAGACGGAAGAAGGCTACCGGACCTGAGGTACCTACGAATGGTTTCATACTTTGAGAAACCACCAAAACAGTGTAAACGTTGTCACCAGTCTGAGCAGTCTTGTAAATCTGACCCTGGTTAAAACGGTCTGGATTGCGATATATGTCCTGCAGAGATCCGTCGACCTTGGTCGGGACGATAGAAACCCCCTTTGGAAGAACGAGATCAAACTGAAGTCCTGCAGCTGTAGCATCATTATCCATCATGATTGCAAATGTTCCGGCTGCTTGGTTGAGCAACTCCGGACATACAGAGACATTATCAGTGATCGTAAGTTTGTTTTCCGCAAGCATTGTGTTCGCGGTCAGTATTGCCACAAACATCATAAGCAAGCGAATGACATTTTTCTTCATGATAATTTTATTGTTTAATTTTTGTTGGCATAAATTAAAGGGAGGAGCCCGGAGGGACCCCTCCCTTTTTATCTGATCACTTGCTTCCGGGTTTACTTACCGATTTTCTTGGTAACTGTGCCGTCGGCGTTGCGTACGATGTTGATGCCCTTGGTGAGCTTGTTGAGCTGCTGGCCGGCTGCGTTGTAGATGGCCTTAACGCCGTCCTTCACTGCATCCATGATGCCTACACCGCTTGCGCTGTTGCTGGTCACGTTGTAAGCGTTGCCATTCTTATCAGAGAAGATAAGGTTCTCAACCTGAATGTCGCCACCTTCAACGTCGATGTAGAGGAGCGTACCGTCGTTGCCTTCGATCATTGCATTGTCGAGAGAAGTAAGGATCACGCGAGTGAAGCCGTCATTCTCGAAAATGTAGGAATCAAGAGCGTTGGCACGGTTGCCAAGCTGAACACCTGCTACATGAGTACCTTCAGGAAGAACGATGTCGAGCTGACCTGCTACGAAGTTAACCTCATTGTTGAGGGCAACTGCGAAGCGACGCATGCCGTTCACACCCTGGATCTCAGCAGCAACATAAGTGTTGGAACCTGATTCTTTAGGCAGATAGCGAGCGATTGACAATGCACCGTTGTTGTGATTCTGATTGCTCAGGATTCTATTGATCAATGCTGTTACGTCTGAAATGTTCAGATAGCCATCTTCATTGACATCGGCAACCTTTCCTTCGATGCTGTCCGGATCAGGCTGCTGATCGCTACCAATAAGGGCGATAAGTTTCTGAACATCGGCTGCATTGAGAATGCCATCTTCTGCAACGTCACCCTTAAGGTATTTCTCACCTGTCGGGCCATCGATGATTTCATCAACCTCGGTCATGATAGCATTCACTTCAGCCACAAGACCATCATAGCCTTCAAATGCTTCTACAGTATTGGTGAGACGGGTTGCATCCGGATCATCTTCAGTCGGAGCTGCGATTTCGATTATGCTGTCAGTCTTGATGTCATTAAGCTTGGTCTGCTGTTCTTCGAGGTCAGCAAGCAGCTTGTCAAGATTAACATAGGTGTAAGCCCATTCTTCGCCGTCCTTAACACTTGCGTTGGCAAGAATCTCTGCAACCTTTTCGTCAATTTCATTTGACTTTTCAGCACGCATGAGATTGAATGCTTCAACAAGAGTCTTACGAACATATCGCTCGCTAAGGGTTTGAACTGCTGAAACAGGATTAGCCTCACCCTTTTCGAAGCTGTGATCTTCTTTACCTTTCTCAAGTTCTGCACGAAGACCGAAGACCGGATCGTTGATATCCTTCTGAATTTGATCATATAGAGTTTCAAATCTCGGTGTTTCAGTATAATCGAGTACAGTCTTATGAGCCTTAAGTACGTTTTCGTCAAGTGTGTCGAGAAGTTCGGTGTAGCTGTCATAAAGCTCATCGCTTTCGAAGTAAAGCTGATCCTGAGCAATCTGCTTGTCCCAAGCTGCCTTGTAAGCCTTGGCTGCTTTTGAATCCTCGCCAAGTTTGTAGAGATATTCATCGATGGTGTAGATGATGCTGTTGTTCTCGATATCAGCGTCTGCCGGTGTGCGGAGTGATTCAACATCATTCTTGACAACAACGAACTTGCCATCTTTATCATTTGCATATACCTCTGCAGTCTCCTTGCTGTAGTCACCGAAGGAATCTGCTGCGTCATTGACAGCTGTGAGATATCTGTCGATTTCGTTGATGCAATTTTCGTAACTGGCATTGAACTTGGCGGTGGAAACACCGAGGTCAGTGCGAGCAGGGTCAACACCAGCTTGGCCGTCGATCTCTACAATCTTATCAGCGATTTGCTTTTCGAGATCAAACAATGCCTTTCTGTTGTCATCAGAGTAATCTTTTTCGCTCTGAGTAGTTACATCAGCGGCGTAACCGTCAATGTCTGACTGATATCCGGAAATGATAGCTCTTTCAGCATCATCAAGTGTACCAAAGCTTACAGTAAGATTATTGAGAGCTGACTTCGCCTTGGCAATGAGTACGGTAGAAGCATAAGTGCATTCATCCTCGTACATCTTCTGATATGCATCTTCGATAGCTTCTTCAATATCTTCGAAATTCTGGGTATAGGCCTCTTTATCAGGAACACCTGCAGATTCTTTGATATTATTGACATTGTTTTCAATCCGAGATTTGAGACCCTCATATAGAGAAATTTGGTCTGCATGATAGCCGAAGTCTGCAAGAAGATTATCAAGATTTTCGGAAGCTGTGTTGGCAAGTGCAAGGAGTTCCGCTGTTACTTGAGCTTTCTCGATGTTCATGACATAGTTATCACCATCTTTGAGAGCTTTGGCAACATCTTTGTTGGAAAGAAGGGCATTCACATACTCTGTGTAAATACCGTTCATATCTGACTCAGGTCCAACATTGACTCTCCACTTCGCGTTCAGGCTCTGTGCAAATGAGATTGCATTTGCAAGTGTTTCGAGATCGCCATAGCCGGCATCTGTTGCTGCCTTTTCCTGATAATCCTTAAGTGTATTGAGTTTTGAATCAAAGAATGCCTTCCATTCGTTGTTGACACCAGTGTAGATCTGATTCTTCTGATACTGAGAATCTGTAACTCCTGAGAAGGCCACAGGAAGAAGGTCGCCAATCAAATTGGCAACTTCATCCATATTGAGGATGTATTGAGACAAGTTGCCATTAGCTACAAGTGTTTCAAGGGCGTTCTTGACTGATTCTTTAGTTGTAGAATATGAATTCTCAGGATTCGGAACCCAATCGCCTTTCTTATTTTCTTTTACAATCTTACCGGTAGCGGCCTTGATTATGCCCTGATATGCATCATACATACCATTTTCCTTCATCTCAGTGTAAACCTGTGAAGGCTCATTCCAAGCTGTCCATTCAGTGGTAAGACCTGCATTCTTGAGACCATTCCATACTGCCTGATAATTAACTGCACCACGATCGGTGAAATTATCAGCGTAATATGTATTGGCTACATCATAAGCATTGTCGGTGCAGTCATTAGTATATTTGGTAATATTGCCGCGGATGACTTTTGCTTTTGCAAGATATGCTGCAAACTGGTCGGATATTGTCTTTTGATCAGCTGCAGACGGCATCTTCTTGAACTCAGGAAGCAACTCACTGCCACTCTTGTCAACAAATGTTTCGAGAACTACAAGATTATCGGTAAGGCTTCTGAACCATTCATCATACTCGCCACGGAAAGTCTCGAGTTCACGATACATACCTTCCAGTTTATTATGAGTCAGCTGGAACTCTTCGTCTCCAACAAGAGCTGCATAATAACCAGGATTGTCGATGTCATTTACATAGCTGTTTACAAGTTTAACGCCATTTTCATACTGGGCATAGAGATACTCGTAAGACATACCACGCTGATCAAGGAATGTCTGGTTGGCAGCCTTAACCACGCTGGGATATTCACCCTTTTCAGTGGTTGAAATGGTTTCAAGAGCCTTCTCTATTGCATCAAGACGTCCCTTATAGTTCTTGGCAGATGCATCATTGTCTGCTACCACAGCACCATTTGCGAACGATGCAGTAAGTTCGTTTGCGAGAGTGCGGAGAGCTTCAGTCTGAGTCTTGATATCCTTCAGCCACTTGTCGCGGTTGCTTGCAACCTCATCATTGTTAGTGATGTAATCAGCTACTGTGTTGGCATATCTTGACAGGTTGTCAACTGTAGTAGAAAGATTCTCAAACAACTGCTGGTTTGCAAGACAGTCGCTCTTAACTTGATTGATATTCTTGTTGAGAGCATTGATGGCACCAAGAAGGCTGTCGTAGTCTGTTGAAGCGAGTTCTGCCTTGTATTTAGCGGTAACAGTCTCACCCTCTTTGATTACATCATCATGATAACCCTGAAGCTGATTCAAGTAGTGCTGCATAGCTGCGGGATCTGCAGTATTCTGCACATAGCCGGTAGCATCATCAATGAGAGCAGCTGAAGCTTTCTGGCTGAGTGCCGGATCAAGAGATGAGATAATTTCTTGATCGTTAGTGGAATCCTTACCAAACAATGCGTTTCTCAGTTTACGCCAAGCGGTGTAGTTGTCATAAACAGGTTTAACAGTCTTGAGGGATATTTGATATGCCTCAGCGAGCTGAACCATATAATTATCTGCCTGATCAAGGTTGCCAACTGTAGTTGTAATTACATTACCGTCCTTATCTTTCAAGCTGACGTTAGTAACGACTCCATGACTGTCTTTCGTTACATCTACACAATTGCTTGCCTGTGTGAAGTCATCGTAACCAGAGTAACCAGGTTTGAAGTTTCCGTTTACAGTGACTTTATCAATGCCAGGGGCGTTAATTCCCTTAAGTTCATTTACGTTGGTATTGAAAAGAATATTCAGTGCCTTAATTGCCTCCAGATTGGCAGCTGTTACGTTCTCAGCTACCTTAAGACTTAGATCATTGGCTTTCAGTGCATAATAGTAAGTAGCACCTGCTGTAGGATCTACACCATTATTAAGAGCCTTGTTCAAAGCCTTTACAGCATTGAGGAATTCAGTATTGTTGGCACAGTTATATTCAGTATTGCCGATGGCTACCTTATCGCTTGTGGCGATACCCTGAAGGAGTGCGTCAAAGCTTGCTGCATTTGTGTCAAATGTTGCATAATCCCATTCAGTTGTTTTGCCATCCTTTGCTACAGATACAGTAACCTTTGTATAAGTGTAAGCAGCCTGACCATTTACAGTATATTTTTCACCGATGATGTTCTTGCCGTCCTTAACATCTTGAACCTCCTCATCAAGATCTTTAACAGCCTTGTTAAGGTTGCTTACAGCATTACTTGCAGGCGCATATACGGTGGTGATGTCATCCACATTCTGCTCGATAGAGCTACAACCCTGTTCGATAGAATTCTTAAGGGCAGCTTGGTCAGCCAGAAGTTCTCTTTCTGCAGCTAATTTAGCATTCTGTGCGTCTGTAATTGCTTGTATCGCAGCTTCATCAGCGGCTTTAGCATCCTTGAAGGCATCACAAAGTGCCTGCTGTGCTGCTGTCTTGTTAGGAAGATCCCATACGTCCTTACATGCAGCCCATGCAGCTTTACGTGCTTCTTCAGTTATAACTTGTGCAGCTTGCTTTTCTGCTATGGTTTCATCCCAATCTTTATTTGATTGTTTGATCTTAGCAGGATAAGTAGAATAGGTGTTAACCATTCCTTTCACTGTGTTTACATCCGCTTTGAAACGATTTACAAGATTTGAACCCTTGTAAAGTTTGCCGAGTTCGGTGCTGATGTAAGCCTCAGTGTCGGCAAGAGTTTCCATTACGTCGAATAAGTCTGCTGCACCTGTGCCAAGACCATTTACTACATTCTTGTATGCGGTAACTTTTGCATTGAAGTTAGCTACTGCACCATTAGTGCCGCTGATCTGGCTGTTGAGGTCAACTGATGAAACGTTACCGTCAGCATCTGCAGTCTCATTCACACCAAGAGTGTGTGCGTTGTAGAGTGACTGGATTTTGCTTCCCCAGCTATTGTATGCATCGACAACGTCATTGATAGCTTTAATGACGTTTTTGGCATTTGTTTCTCCAAGTACACTTTTTTTAGGATCCTTCAAAAGATCACTTGTCAGAAGAGCCTTAAGGTCATCAACAGTCTTTTCAACCAAATCACCTGACGCATCGGTATAAACAACCTTAGCATTCTTATATTGGGTGTTTGCATTTGAAAGTGCAAGCTCCTGAGCGTTTATAAGAGTGAGGAAATCTATAGCCACAGCAGGCATGTCAGCCATACGCTTAAGCATGTCATCATTCGCGTCAGGATAATTCTTATAAGCACCGGCGATGTCCGGGTTGTTGGTTACAAGACCTGTACCCTTGTCGATAGTATAACCGGAGTTGTTCTTGTATATTGCGCTTACGTCAGCCTTATAGTCTTTGATAAGGCCTGTATAAACGGTGCCATGAGAATTACCGATATTGTCAATCTGCTGGAATACGGCAGCCTGGCTAAGTGCTACAGCTGCAAGGTTGGTTGGGTTATCTTTCAAGTAAGTAGCATTAAGAATGCCGGGAGCAGCCATACCTGCTGCACCTACGAAGTAACCAAATGCTGTCCAGTCATTTTTAGCATCAATAAAACCTACTTTAAAGGAGTCGATTTGTCCAAGGATAGATTTTGCTTCATTTACGAGAGCATCGTAATCGATATTAGGATTGGTCAAATCTGAATATGCGGATTTGACTGCATCTTGAAGAGCAGTGTATGCAGCCTTTACATTTGCAACCCCATTCTTGGATACGTAATCAACGTATGCCTTCTGCTGATCGTTGGCATAAGTTGCATCAGAAGGAATATTAAATGCTTTGCCATCAGCAGGGAGCTGATCTTGAATTTGCTTGAACCAACCGGGTTTGCCGGTAGTGCCTATATTTGTAGTAGATTGAAAATCATTGAGATTGCTTCTGTTTTCAGCAATCACTTGGGCAACTTTGTTTTCAGTAGTAACATCAGTTACATACCTTTCTAACTCACCGGAAAGAGCTTCCAGCTTCTTATCTATTACAGAAGTTGTCGTGCTTGTTACCTTGTTGACTGTTGTATAGAAGGTATTCAGCAAGCGAGTTATCGCTTGTTCTGTAGTTTCGTCTGAAGCTCGATTAGGATTGATGCTGTCTACAATTTTCTTATCAGCTGTCCAGTCATTTTTAATGGCAGCAAAACGATCCTTGAGAACTTTTATTTCATTCTCTCTTAGTTTCTCGTTAGGATAATCAATGCCATTATTGTCGGCCTTGATATTTACATTAGAAGTGCCCTGCTTGCTACCAAGAGCTTCCAATTTATTGTTTCTGCTGCTCCATGCAGATTGGAAGTTGTATTGGAAGTTAAGGACGAGCTTGCCAACAGTCCATTCCTGAGCTTGTTTATTGTCACCAAGTACTTGATATACCTTCAGAGTCACATTAGACTCCTTGGAAAGGGTGATAGACTTCTGATTGATCTGCGCAGCAGTCAGAGCCTTCATGTGAGTGGGATCGGTGGTAGAAGTTTCACCAGCAAATTTGCTCTTGTAAGTGCCATTGGCATTTGTTTCTGCAAAATACACTTCTTTGTCAGATCCAATCTTATACGAAAGAACTGCGTTACCTATGGCTGAAATGTTCAGGTTATATTGTCCCTGAGGAAGCTTCTGTGCCACGCTTGTAATGCTCGGGCATAGGTTGCTTATAAGAGCTGTACCAGCAGCACCATCAGCAGTAACAGTTGGATTTGGCAGACTACCATTAGAAACCCACATGCCGTCATCGAAAGTGGGGTCAATGGTATACGACAGATAACCGGCTCTGCCTTGCGTGAAGTCCCAGTTTGAAGCAAACATTGACATCACCGGAGCGGTTACCATTATCGCAACTAAGGATTTTTTGTCCATGTGTTTTGTAAATTAATTAATTAATTATTGTTTGATTTGTTTTCTTTTCTTTTCGTCTTCGTTATTTCTACGGAATCGGATTCCGTCTCAGATGCTCTGTTATTCAAGTTCCGCGTAACTGAGGTTTAAGGTTTAAGGTTTAATTCTTCGGGTGTTTCAGTGAGATCCGCCCCTTAATCCTTGACCTTCGACCTTGATATGCGGAAGGGATTGAATTATGTAAGTTATTTCATGTCTGTTTCGTATCCGATGTGGTCACCCGCAAATCCGTCCAAGCCCGTTGGAGTTGTGATCATCCGGGCTTCGCCGCGGGCGTGGGGTTCCGGCAGGGAACGCGCGTCGCGTGTGATACTGCGAAGAGATTTGGATGATACCGTAAGGTGCGAATCGGCTTAAAATACTCTTTTTTAATGGTTAATACTCGCTTTGACCTAAGTGACTCTTGGCAAGAGTTACTT
>JAMPEH010000080.1 GCA_023665245.1 Muribaculaceae bacterium | reverse complement strand
TGCTGATGTCGCTCATCGGCATCGAGACCGACGCGGAGGTGATGACATCCGACGGCAGCATCGACATAGTCATCAAGACGGAGGATTTCATCTATGTCATAGAGCTGAAATACGATGGGTCGGCGCGTTCCGCTCTCGACCAGATCAACGACAGGAAATACGACCTGCAGTTCCACGGCGACTCCCGCCGCCTCATCAAGATTGGCGTCAACTTCTCCTCCAAGACCCGCCGCATCGAGGACTGGCTCATCGAAGAGTAATGTCTGCATTGTCTGAAACTTTCGGAACAAGAGGCGGAGTTTCAGTGTTGTAATAGGAAAGGAGAGAAGCGAATATGGATAAAAAATCCGGGAATTCTCATTCCCGGATTTCTTATCCTTCATTTGATGACATCACCCGCCATTCCGGTGGGAACAACTGTTCAAGAATCTCAATTTGTCTGCGAATGTCAGACTTGAAAAAGAGACCCCGGTCAAAGAAACCATACAACTCCATGTTAGGCCGGATAAACCGGCGGTGGTTTTGCCCATCTATATTGGCCGATAGGATATAGTGTCCCTTGCCGTTGGTCTTTATTTCGATTTCACTGAATCTGCGATGCGTTGAGTCGACAATCTCATCATGGCAACTATTGGAAACGGGATATCCGAAATCGGACAATCGTTTTTCTAGTGTCCTGTTTATTATTGATGCCCATCTTGAGGGAATGTTGTATTTTTCAGCCAATCCCGGGAACAGTTTCACGGCATCCGCAACCTGGTCGATTATCTTGCCAGGACAGGCGATGCCGTTTTCCTTGCCAATTTCTATCAGATCCGCTTTTGAAATGTCTCTGATCTTGCCGTTGACACTCAGGCATCTCTCCATCTGTGCATCAGTGCCAAACCTATTGAAGATAAATGTCATGTCGTAGGCTGGCGAGAGCTTCCATTTCCCACCTTCTTCAAGAAGGAATGAAAAATTCTTGTTGTGGTCATCTGTGTTGTTGGCCATAACATTGAAGACGAGGCGCCTAAATAATTCCTCAAGTTCAAGCTCTGTCAGTGCGAGATGTCGGCAAGTGGCAAACAATTCCTCATAGGAATGGCATTCCGGATTGATGGCAGCCAGGGTTTGCATGTGTATTTTCTCCCCGTTCCTTCTGTCAAATCTTTTTGTAAGGAAATGCTTTTGACCCTCCACTTCCAGCAATCTGCATTCCTCCATCAAAATGCCGGATGCCGATGCAATCTCATGAAAAGCAATCTCTATTTCGGAGGTTGGAAGATCATTGGCTTCAAATTTGAGCAGATGATAGTCGAAACCTTTAAGTCCGTCAACCTGTCCCGATTTGATTTCACCGGTATCGGGATTTATTGCTAAAATCGCCTTTATTTGCCTACCCCCGGCAGATGTGCCTACAGAAAGAAGCGTTTGCAAGGTCAGTTCATCTTCCGGCGATATTCCGCTTTCTTGCCGTTCGTTGAAGATTTTAAGCGAAAGTTCATGCAGGGATTTGATGTCAATCTTGCTTGGATGTTCCAAATCTTTTGCAGATGGTTCAAATTCAAGAGCCCCCATGCCTCTTCTGCCTATAAACATTAGTTTATAGAGAGGGGTGATGTCTTTTGACGAGATTCTATTTTTCCTCACCCATTGGTCGAATAGTGTATTTCCCCATGAATCCGGCAAGGAATCTGCAATAAATGGCGGCAGGTTTTGATAGATTCTTCTCTCGTCGCCAAAGGCTATCTGGTGATTCTCCCAGTTCTTAATTGGAAGTAGAAGAGGGGATACATCGGGTCTCTCCGCTCCCAATGCCGGATTGAAAGTGAAGTTGCATTGTCTGGAATTGGGGTTATAGGCAAGTCGGCCCAGTTCGGTGCCCCATAGAAAGACTTTCAGGAATCTCATTTCTTCGGATGTCTTATGCGTTGCTTTTTTGTGAAGTCTTCTTTGTAGAGGTAGGGCGACTCCGGGAGTTCCGGAAGCAGTTTGTCCCAGTTGCCATATTGTCCGACGGCCCTCAGGAGCTTGAGCATGGTTCCCATCGACATGTCTGTGAGGTTACCGGTCTCCAGTTTGTAGAGAGTGGTCATGCTGAGCCCGGTTCGCTCAGCTATTTCCTTTCTCGTGAAATTCATTCTCATTCTGTAGTCGCGGAATCGGCTGCCAAGAGTCCTTATGATTTCTCCTTGCGAGAGAGTCTCATTTGTAAATATCATTATCTTTATAATTATAGCCATTATTAACCTATAATAATAACTATAATTATAATAATATTATTGTATTCAAACTTAAAATAAATGAAAATTTTGTGAGAAAGGGCAGTTTATTCAGCAAATGCGAAAACCTAAATGGGGTCTCAAACCCTTTTTGAAAATTTTGGAACAAGAGGCGGAGTTTCAGTGTTGTAATAGGAAAGGAGAGAAGCGAATATGGAAGACGACAAAAATAGATATGCAATCGGACAGCAGGATTTCAAGACCCTGCGGCTGCGCAATTTATTGTATGTGGACAAGACTCAGTTCATTGAGAAAATTTTAAATGGAGGTAGCCAGTACTATTTCCTGGCTCGCCCACGACGTTTTGGCAAAAGCCTCTTTCTTTCCACAATGCGCTATTTCTTCGAGGGACAGAGGGAACTCTTCAAAGGTCTACACATCGACACCATCGACTGGGACTGGGAGCCATATCCAGTGCTATATCTGGATTTGAACACAGGAGAATACACTAATCCCGACAATCTCGATATAGTGGTCGACAATATGCTGGCAAAACAACGACAGGAAATACGACCTGCAGTTCCACGGCGACTCCCGCCGCCTCATCAAGATTGGCGTCAACTTCTCCTCCAGGACCCGCCGCATCGAGGACTGGCTCATCGAGCAGTAACAATGTGCTTAGAAAATCATAAAAAAATCCGGGAATGGAATTCCCGGATTTTTTGGATTGAATGGCGACTGAGGTCGCTGTTTTTATTCCTTGTATTTCTTGATGATGAGGGCTGCGTTGTGGCCGCCGAAGCCGAAGGTGTTTGAGAGGGCGGCGTTCACTTCGCGCTCCTGAGCCTTGTTATTTATTTAGGGTAAATCAGTAAGGCAATACTAAAAAAAATTACACCCATGACGTTTCTTATGAATTTGTCATCTTTATTGATTGACATCAAGTGGAATAAAATAGATATGACAGTACCTGAAATAAGGACATCCCAAAATCTTTGGGTTCGTGAAAAGTGGAGATAGATGGCAAGTATATTGTAAATGCAGATTAGCAACCACAGGTTATGATAGGCTGTATTGATTATGTCCGTTATTCCTATGCGTAATGTTTGTATTAATCTTCTCAATGATTTATACATTGATAATAATCATAAATCATTACACCAACCCCTATCCATCCTAGATATTTGACTCCCATTGCTTTCAACAATTGCGACATCGTTTTGGCATTCAAATAGGCTTCAGCAGATATAAGGTTTTTAAATATATTCCCGTTCCCTTCAATTAATTGAGCCATTCCTTCAATTAGTCCACCTGCGCTATCTAAACCTATGGCTTTAATAAAACATACGACATGAGGGTCATTCATAAACTTGTCCAAACTGATTTGCAGTTCTACATCATCATCCAAAACGGCATTTTCATAAACATCGGACAGTATACTTAACTGCATCCCAACAAAAGTCAGTTCTTCTTCGGAAAGATCATTGAGGATTTCTAATTCCTCTTCCGACAGCAAATTTTCCTGAAGTATGGAGTTGGACTCAAGCGCTGCCTGATATGAAATAATTATGGCATCTATATATGATTTGCCAGATTCTGTTAGAGGTTGAACGGTTCGTTGGATACTTGCGGCAGTTGACTCAGATAGGTGATTGGCTTCACCTTGGAATGCCCGCGTTGCTTCATCATTTGCATCACATAGAGAAACAACGTTATTGCATATTTTTTCCATCTCATAAAGTGGAACTATGGAAACTTCTGGCATGCTTTCATTTGATTGATTGGATTCTACAGACAAATCGGTGTAGGAAGAACATGACGAAAGTATGACGATTGACAATATAGTTGTCAACTTTGAAAAATATTTAAGATGTTTCATAATAAATTGTTATATGTTAATATAGGTTATGCATTAGTCGACTACTCATAAAGTAAGGATTTTGCTTGAGAACATACGTTGCACTCAAACGAGCATCTATGCTATGTGAGTATTGCTCAAATTATCTTTGTGCTTGTTGGGAAAGGCATTCGTCAGAATCCTGGACAGAATTCGTGATACATTGAATTCTGTGGCGTTATGTCACCGTATTTATTCAATCACCAGTTCTCCAGAGTAAGTGTTGTTGTTACAATCTTCTATCAGGACGTTGTAAAATCCAAAGTCCAAATCGATGTATACGCTTTCTCCAATGATGATTCCCTCAATATCTATAGTCTCAAGATTTTCGTTATTTTTCAGTGAAATTGTGATTTCACCTTCCCTCGTGGATGACAGGACTGTCAGAACTCCTCTTTCATAATATAGTTCTAAAAAATTTCGAGATGGAGAGCGTTTAACGGCTGAACCACTTTTTACGAGCCTTAGGATGGATGTGCCACTTTTCTCTGTATTATCAGAGGTGGTGTTCAGAGGTGGATTTTGTTGCTTTGGTGGTTCTGAAAAAGCAACCATTGCTGTAGTGATATATGCTACCAACAGCAAAAGAATTTTCTTTGTTTTCATTTTTGTTTGATTTAGAATTTCAAACGCAAAATTACAATATTTTACCTAATATACCGCTACCATTATGGTTTTAAAATCTATCATTTATGTGACGTATATTGCTGTTTATCAATGGAATTTTTGATAATAATATCTATAAATCTATCAAGATTGAAAATGGGTCTGTCAATATGCACTTTAATGCCTTTTCCGGTTAGGGAAAAGCATCCTGTAGTCTTCATTATAGAAGTTGAAGGTGCTCTTCTTTCCTTTCAATGTTGCTTTCTCGTATCTTTGCCTTGAGTCGAGATTTCCTATTGTAGATTATTGTAGGATCCTGATTCATTATGACAGAAATGGTGCGTGTTCCAAAGCCCAACATAAGATATAAATATAGTTTTAATGTCTCGTCTTTTATATCCGGGAAATGACTCTTAAATGAAGAAAACAGTCCTTCTGTGTAGCTATCCACTTCCGATGATACTTTTTCAAGAAATTTTTTATCATTAAATTCAGCAACAATATCATTGATTTGACTTGCAAGTTTATTATTGGTTTTATAAGATACTCGCTTTTCATAATAATTATCACATAAAGTGTCAATACTATCATATTTTGCTATAATATAATTGCGAAAAGATTCAGATATCACCTTTTTCTTTTCAAGAAGCAGACTGAAATCTTTCTTGAGGTTTTCCATGTCTTCTTCTATTTTGCGTTTTATTTGATCTTTTTTTTCGAGATCTTTTCTCAAGATTACGATAATGCATGTTGCCGTAACGATGGAACCAAGCAATATCAAAATCCATATATATCGTTCATTAAGTTGTTTGACTTTCCTTATAGATTCTTGAGTATCGAGATAATGATTTAATGATTCCGAGACATTATTGTGAAGAATACTTGTAATTATCGAGTCTTGCTCATCTTTGTATTGCTTAAGAGTCTTATACGCGTTCCGATAATTATGTTCATTATCAAAAGATTCAAGAATGTAATGATAATTGTAGTTAGTGAAGATTTTATCTATCATATTCTTTGTATCTTGTGACAGTTTGGTCTTATCTGTATTTTTGACTGCATCGGCAAGATTGTTTAAATCGTTGTTTGATAATAGGTTTGAATACATAGAGTAGGCCGATACATATTTATCGATAGCATTTTCATAATTTTTAAAGGCAACATCTATAGTTGCAATCAGTATTAGGGTGTTATATGTCAAAAGGGAGTCTTTTAGATGTTGAGTCTCGTTTAATAAATTGGTCGCTTCGGTCAACCCTCTTTTATATTGTCCATTGTTGGAAAGAGCAGTAGCAATATCCAGTCGACTCCATGGAATCCACTCTTGATAATTTCCAGAGATAAATGAATCATATTCCTGTCTGGCATATTGCAGTTGTGCAGAACTATTAAGTATTTTTCCATGTAAGATGAATAGACCACGCGCACATTGGCCTTCCCAAAATCGGTCTTTGATAGATTTTGCAATCTCCAAGCCTTTTGAGAAAGACACAGCAGCTTCACCAATTTTGCCAATATTTAGTTGAATTGTACCACTAAGATAAAGAGCTTCTGTTGCATATTTTTTATTACCATTATCAATGAAAAATAAGGCAGTTTCAGTGATTGTGGAATCATTATCTTCATCAATATAGTTCTTATATTTGGCATATATAAGAAGCATATTGTATAAATGTCTATTATATTCTGATGCATTGGCAGATAGATGTGTATCTTCCAGCAGCATGAGAGCGGAGTCGGGATGCGATTCCATAAGGCGCTCTGCTTCAAGGAGGCGTGTATCTGATGGCTGGCTACAGGCTGAAAGAATAAAAAGAAGAGAAACCGTTAAGGCTGACAAAAGTGAGGACAGAAGTTTTTTCATAAAATGTATGTGGAGGATGGGGATGGCATTAAAAATACAGCGGCTCCGGATTGAAAAATCTGAAGCCGCCAATATAGGTGATTGGGTGGGGAATACGATTTATTGAAATCCTACGAACCAGGGACACTTTCTAAATTGTGCTTTGCGGGGATATCGTAGGATTATTCCTTGTATTTCTTGATGATGAGGGCTGCGTTGTGGCCGCCGAAGCCGAAGGTGTTGGAAAGGGCGGCGTTCACTTCGCGCTCCTGGGCCTTGTTGAAGGTCCAGTTCATGTCGTAGTCGATTTCAGGATCGTTGTCGCCTTCCTCATGGTTGATTGTAGGCGGCACAATGTTGTCTGTGACAGCCTTCACAGTGAAGATGGCCTCAAGGGCGCCAGCTGCGCCTAGAAGGTGGCCTGTCATAGACTTTGTGGAGCTGAGGTTGAGTTTGTAGGCGTGGTCGCCGAAGACTTTCTTGATGGCCTTGGCCTCGCTGAGGTCGCCCACCGGAGTGGAGGTGCCGTGGAGGTTGATGTAGTCGATGTCTTCAGGCTTCATGCCGGCATCCTTAAGGGCGTTTTCCATCACGAGGGTTGCTCCAAGACCTTCGGGATGAGTGGCTGTGATGTGGTAGGCATCGGCGCTCAGACCGCCGCCGGCCACTTCAGCATAGATTTTCGCACCGCGTGCCTTGGCGTGTTCGAGTTCCTCAAGCACGAGTGCTGCTGCGCCTTCACCGATCACGAAACCATCGCGGCTTCCGCTCATCGGGCGGGATGCCTTCTCGGGTTCGTCGTTGCGGGTGGAAAGAGCCTTCATGCTGTTGAAACCACCCACACCTGCGGGGTAGACGGCTGCTTCAGCGCCGCCGGCCACGATGGCGTCGGCCATGCCGAGGCGGATATAGTTGAAGGCGTCGATCAGTGCGTTGTTGGATGATGCGCAGGCTGATACGGTTGCGAAGTTCGGACCGCGGAAGCCATGGTCGATGGAAATCTGACCGGCTGCGATGTCCGCAATCATTTTCGGAATAAAGAAGGGATTGTATTTAGGACCGTTCTCCTTGTTCATCGCATAGTATCCGGCTTCCTCCTCAAAAGTGTGAAGGCCACCGATACCTGCTGCAAAAATCACGCCCACGCGGTTTTTGTCGACTCCTTCGTTTTCAAGACCGGAGTCTTCGATGGCTTCGTTGGCGGCTGTCAGCGCATACATGGCGTAGAGGTCGAGCTGACGGCTCTTCTTGCGGTCGAAATGGTCGGCGGGATTGAAATCCTTCACTTCGCATGCAAACTTTGTCTTGAAGAGGGATGCGTCGAAATGAGTGATGGGACCGGCACCGCTGACTCCCTTCTTGGCGTTTTCCCAAGCGGTCTTAACGTCGTTGCCGATGGGAGTAAGGGCTCCGAGGCCCGTGATTACAACTCTTTTTAATTCCATAGTTCTCTTTTGATTATTATCTCAAGATTTGGTTTCCCTCTCTCTCGAGATGGAAACCATTGACCTTGAGTATAATATGCGAATTTGAGTTTTAGACGTGTGCTTCGATGTAATCGATAGCGTCACCGACTGTAGAGATCTTCTCTGCGTCTTCGTCGGGAATTGTGATGCCGAACTGTTTTTCGAACTCCATGATGAGCTCTACGGTGTCGAGTGAATCAGCGCCGAGGTCTGTGCTGAAGCCTGCCTCACGTGTTACTTCGTTTTCGTCTACGGTGAGTTTTTCGACGATGATCGCCTTTACTCTGTTTTCGATATCAGACATAATCTTGATAATTTTGAGTTGATAATATGATGTTTGTTTTCTTTCGGGACTGCAAAACTAATCAAAAAATTCCATATACCGAAATTTTTAGGCCAAAAATGCACAAAATTTTCCCACTTGTGCATAAAATTATGCAAAAATGGCTGAAAAATCAGATTTTTCAGCCATTTTTAATTTTATTTCACTTCCCATGTGTCGGCGGTGCGGAGCACCATGTCGCGGAGCGAGGCGAAGTTCTTCTTCGACTTCACTTCCTCCACCTGCTTTGCCACCTCGGTCTCGTAGGTCGGGGCCTGGTAGTCGCGGATCACTCCCAACGCAAGCGGCAGGGTGATGCCGTCCATCATGGCCAGCTGCTGATGCAGGAAGTTGTTTTCGCAGTGAGCGTCGTGCACGAGCACGTCGTCGATCGTATAACCGTCCTCGCCGAGAGAGACTGCCTTCACGTTGAAGCCATCCTGCACGAGGCCCTTGTCGAGGTCCTTTCCGAAGAGCATCTTCTCGCCGTGCTTCAAGTGGATGGTGTGGTCGTCGCGCACCTCCTTGTCTACTATGTTGGCGTGGATGCCATTGTTGAAGATCACGCAGTTTTGAAGGATCTCAACTACGGATGCACCCTTGTGGCGTGCTGCCGCCTCCATCACCTCCACGCTGATGTCGAGGCCGACGTCGAATGTGCGGGCGAAGAATGTGCCGCGTGCGCCGAAGCAGAGTTCAGCGGGGATGAAGG
>JAMPEH010000007.1 GCA_023665245.1 Muribaculaceae bacterium | reverse complement strand
GTCCACTGCGTTCCTCGGTTCTCCTAGCGCAAGAACATTACAGAACACAATGGATACCGGCCGCCGCCGGTATGACGATGTGTTTGGATTGCCACACTTCATCCGTCCTCGTTCACACTTCATTAAAAAAATGCCCCATGTGGGGCATTTTTTATTTTGCATCTGGGGCGTCCGGCGCATTTTCCATTGCAAAATGCGCGATATGCTTTTTTAACTGGGTTCGATAGCGGTTATTTTCCTTGGCCATGTCAACCAATTTACCAAAGTTCGGATTTACCGACCGCGCCGCATTGAAACGACTTTCTGTTTTCAAGAATTCTTCCAATGGTGCAACCGTATCAACATTTGAATCCAAGGTTAATGGATTATGCCCCTCTGCAATCAGGCGCGGGTCAAAGCGATACAATGGCCATGCACCGGTTTGAACTTCTTGCATTTGATGCTGCGGCCCATTTTGCAGTGCAAACCCATGTGCAATACACGGCGCATACGCCAATATGATTGACGGGCCGGGGAATGATTCCGCCTCGCGCAGGGCGTGTATTGCCTGGGGCTGATTCGCACCCAATGCGATTTGCGCAACGTATGCGCCACTCATCATTGCAATCATACCCAAATCTTTTTTCGCGTTTTCTTTGCCACCAATTGCAAATTTCATACTGGCGCCAAATGGTGTTGATTTCGATTGCTGGCCACCGGTATTTGAATAACCTTCGGTATCCAGAACCAAGATATTGATATTTTCACCACTGTGCAATACGTGGTCTAGACCGCCGTATCCGATATCATACGCCCAACCGTCACCACCGATAATCCAAACGGATTTGTTCACGATTTCAGACAACAGACTTTCGGCCAATCGCGCACGTGGCCCATCAATTTTAGATAACTGGTCACGCAATTGTGATTCATATTCACGCTGCTTGGCGGTTGATTTTTCATTAAACATTGCGTCAACATCTGCGATATTTAATTCATGCAACAGGCCACGCAAAGTATTGCGTTTTTGATTTAATGCCAAACGCATACCCAGACCATATTCTGCATTGTCTTCAAATAACGAATTTGACCATGCCGGCCCACGACCATTTGCATCACATGTCCATGGTGTTGTCGGCAAATTCGCCCCATAAATCGAAGAACATCCCGTCGCATTTGCAACAACCATACGGTCACCAAACAGGTGCGACAACATACGTACATACGGTGTTTCGCCACACCCCGCGCACGCACCCGGGAATTCAAAGTAATGTGGCAACAATTCAATATGCTTTGGAATATTCAGATTTAATTTTTCACGCGGAACATCTGGTAATTTTACAACCTCGTCAAATATTTTCTGGTTGTCGGCAGCGTCCGCCATCGGTGTTAACGCCAATGCCTGAACCGGACAATTCTTGACACAAATACCACACCCCGTACAATCGGCCGGTGATATCGACAATGTAAAGTACATATCCGGGCCCAGTTCTGGCGTCTTCATGGGCACAACAATTACACCACGTTTGCGCGCTGCATCCGCCTGGGCTGGGGTCATTGCCTTGATACGAATTGCCGCATGCGGGCACAAAATCGCACACTTGCCACACTGGATACATTTAGACAAATCGCATGTTGCAACACGGTCTGATATCGCACGCTTTTCATATTTTGACGTACCAACCGGATATTGGCCGGCGCCAAATTCGCCATCCACACGGAAACGTGACACAGGAATTGCATCCCCACGCTGGGCCGCCATTTCACCCAATGTACCCGCGATTTCAGCCGGCGCCGCCGCCGTCATGGCCGGCACAAAATCCGGCGCAAACGGCGCAACAGATGACGGTAATTTATACTCGGTCAAGAAATCTGCCGCACTATCCACCGCCGCCCAGTTTGCAGCAACAACATCCATACCCTTTTTCTTATACGTCTTTTCAATCGCAATTTTCGCAGATTCTGCCGCAACAGCGGGGTCTATAACATTTGTCAAATTAAAGAAATTCAACATAATAAACGTATTAATACGATTCCCCAGTCCCAATTTCGCCGCCGCGCCATTTGCATCCAAGAAGAACACACGTGCCCGCATGCGGATAAGATGTTCTTGGGTGTCGCGTGGCAGATTTGCAAATGCTACATCCGGAGCCATTGATGTGTTAATCATAACCGTACCACCTGCACGCAGGCCGCGGAACACATCAAAACGTTGTGCAATCATAAAGTTTGATACACTGATAAAATCTGCAACCTCTATCAAATATTGACTTTGAATTGGTTTGTCAGAAAAACGAATATGTGATGCAGTAAGTCCCCCAGATTTTTTAGAATCATAAACTGCGTATGACTGCGGATACAAATCAGAATTTTCACCAACGATTTTCACAATATTTTTAACGGCACCAACCGTACCATCCGAACCGATACCGTACAAAATCGCAGTTTTAAAGTTTTCTGCCTGAACTGCAAATGCCGGGTCTGTTTTCAACGACAAACCTGTCAAATCATCATCAATACCGACTGTAAAGTTATGATGTAATGTCCCCAGCATCATGTTTTCATAAACCGCCTTGACATCACGTGGTTTAAATTCTTTGGACCCCAGCCCATAACGACCGCCAAATATTTGGGCCCGGTCACCCACCACGGAACGTACGTCTTGATATAATGGTTCACCAATACTGCCTGGTTCTTTGGTTCTGTCCAGAACGGCAATACGTTTAACAGTTTTCGGTAATGCCGACAACAATGCGTCTGCAGGAAACGGACGATACAAATGTACCTTTACCAGGCCCAAGCCACGCGGCAAAAATGGCAATGTTTCTTCGATTGTTTCACAGGCACTGCCCATTGCGACAATAACGTTTTCTGCCGCTGGGTCACCAACATAATCAACCAGATGATACTGACGGCCCGTCAGTTCCGCAAATTTATCCATCATATCCTGTACGATTTCAGGTGTTTTATCGTATAGCGGATTTGCCGCCTCGCGTCCTTGGAAATACACATCAGGATTCTGGGCGGTACCACGTATTGTTGGATTATCAGGCGTCATACCACGGCCGCGATTTTCCAAGACCAAATTATCCGGCAACATTTCATGCAAGACATTATCATCAATACGGGTCAGCCGTGATTCTTCGTGACTGGTACGGAAACCATCAAAGAAATGCAAGAACGGCACACGCGCCCGCAATGTCGCCGCATGCGCAATTGCCGCCATATCATGCGCCTGTTGCACATTGTGCGATGATAACATTGCAAAGCCCGTTGAACGCACCGACATAACATCACTGTGGTCACCAAATATTGACAAGGCATGCGTTGCCAATGCACGCGCCGCCACATGCATAACAAACGGCGTCTGTTCACCGGCGATTTTATACATGTTTGGAATCATTAATAACAATCCCTGGGATGCAGTAAACGTTGTGGCCAAACTGCCCATCTGCAACGCGCCATGCATGGCGCCGGCGGCGCCACCTTCGGACTGCATTTCTATAATTTGTGGGATTGCGCCCCAAATATTTTTCTTGTGCTGGAACGACCATTCGTCCGCCAATTCGCCCATAGTACTGCTGGGGGTGATTGGATAAATCGCCGCAAAATCAACGCACCGGTATGCGACATCGGCCGCCGCCCAGTTTCCATCAACAATTAAATTTGCCATTGTGTTTTTCCTTACGTTAAATATCGACAAAATAATACTGCCAAATACCCCCCAAGGCAAGAATTATTAACAATGCCTATATCAGCATATTTTTTATACCTTGTTTTTAATTACCGCATATTTTATACTGACACATGAACGAACAGGGATGTTGGTTCAGGGACTTGACAATCCCATGATTAAACGGCTGTGCTTGCATGGCTGTATATCCGCCAAATGTCGATGTATTACGCACCGACATTCATCACCCGACCACAGGTCGGGGATTCGTGGTTATACAACAGGGGCCAACCCAAAATCCACGAGATCATTTTTAATCATGATTTGTCAAATCCCCGACCGTCAGATTCCTATGACGGTTTTTTCATAGCAATACGAAGAAAGGGGAATTGAAAATGAAAAAAATAATCTTGATATTGCCATTGGTCATTATGACACAAAATGCATACTCGGCACTAACTATGTCGTGCCTATACCCAGATGGTTCCACTGTGACAACCGGCCAATATTGTCCTGGCACCGCCACCCCATGTGGCACCGGTGGTGGTGTTGGTGGCGGCGGCAAACTGGAACCGGTGATAGATGCCTACGCATGCCCCAGCGCATGCCCATCAGACACAACATGGACCGAAAATTCAGAAAAGGGATATTACGCAAAATGCGTATGGAACGGCACAATCCCCAAGTGCAAATATGAATGTATGACGGGATACTATGGGGATCCATTAGCCACAACGACCATTGCCCCAAGTTGTGAAAAATGCCCTGGCAATGGCACATCTACCCGTGGCAGTACCGTAATAACAGATTGCTATATCACAGGTGGCAGTGATGCAACAGGCACACATACATACACATCACCGTGTTATTATTCTAGATAACAGGCAACAGAAACGGGGCAATGCCCCGTTTTTTATTTCTTATTCGATTTCTTGGTATCTTTGGATTCCGGCAATTCTTTGACATCAGACACACTTTTATCATCGGACGCCACCGCCGGCGCATCATCTGGGGTTGCCGGGGCGATTTTTGCACGGGCCCCGATTTTTGCCATCGCAATCACCATATCCATACCACGTTGCAATTGATAATCCAGTGCATCTTTTTCCGCATCTGTCAATTCTTTATCTTCTGATTCATCATCAGAATCTTTCTTTGCCGCCTTCTTTTTTGCATTTTCGTTTTTCAGTGCATTTTTAAACGATGCCTCGGAATACATGCTTTCTTTCTTTTCTATGACTTCAACCTTGCTGTGCAGTACTTCGACATCTGGGGTTATGCCCTCGTTCTGGATGGAACGGCCCGATGGCGTGTAATAACGCGCGATTGTGATATGAATCGCCGTACCATCACCCAATGGCTTTTGCTGTTGAACACTGCCCTTGCCAAATGATTGCGAGCCCATAATAACCGCGCGACCATTATCCTGTAATGCGCCCGCCACAATTTCAGATGCCGATGCCGACCCATGATTTATCAGCACAACAATCGGTTTACCCCCCGTCAGGTCACCCGGTTTTGCAAAACTGCGTTCAATATCAGATTTACCCTTGCCACGGGTTGATACGATTTCACCACCATCCAAAAACGCATCCGACACATCAATCGCCGCGGTCAAATATCCACCCGGATTATTACGCACATCAACAACATATCCCGTCACGTCTTTCTTTTCCAAATCTGCGATTGCATCACGCAGTTCTTTGGCCGTTGTTGCCCCAAAATCAGATATACGGATATATCCGACACGCGGTGCATCATCATCTGCATCGGCCAGACGCTTTTCTTCAAACTTAACTGACTTTACCTTTATAATCGCACGCTTTAATGTAATATTCTTTGGTTCACCATCATCAGATACAACCGTTAATTTAACCTTGGTACCGGGGCGTCCCTTCATCTTTTTAACCGCCTGATTTAATGTCAAATCAAAGACTTGTTCACCATCAATATGCGTGATATAGTCACCCGCCTTAATCCCGGCCCGTTCCGCCGGCGTATCGTCAATCGGCGAAATTACACGCACCGCACCACGGTCACTGGTAATCTGAATCCCCAGTCCACCAAATTCGCCATGTGATTTATCACTGAATTCCTTGAAATCATCCGCCGACAGATATGACGAATGCGGGTCCAGCGCCCCCAGCATGCCGTTCATTGCCGCCTCTAACATCTTTTTTTCATCGGCTTCTTCGACAAAGTTATCACGCGCAACCTCGAACACCAGGGCCAGTTTTTTTAATTCCTCATAAATCTGTTCATCCGTCAGATGTACAATCGGTTCTTCTTTTTTATTATTTTTACCTGCGGCAAAAGAAGCCAACGGCGCAACCAACGCTACCAAAATCAGCAATTTTTTAAACATACAAATTCCTTTCCGTTATAACAGGCACAGCATAAAACAATTTGCCACCCACCGCAAGCATGTTTTTATTTTCGAACCTCAAAAACTTGACAAATTAATATTTAGCACTATATAATTAACGGAAAAGAGGTATAAATCATGACCAAGACACCGAACATTAGAACAAAGATTGAAACATATCGCGAAAAGTTGACCGCATTATTATCCGGTGCGGAAACGGTCAAGCGTCTGAACAATTTTAATTGGTTGCGCCACGAAATCGCAAATGTTGAACCAACAAAATTGTTCAGCCAAACCCAAGGTCAAAAGCAATTCTTGGACTTTACCAACATGACAAATATTGGTATTGCATATGATTATATTGTCAACAATCCAGACAAAGAAATTACCGCCGATGAAATTCGCCATATTCACGAACTGTTGTGCAACGGGACAAACATCGCAGGCGGTGCACTGCGTACAACAAACAAGATAATTGAAATCACCGTAAACGGCGAACGTATGCATGCGCCAGACGCACACGATGTTGAATATCTGTTAAACCAAATTGCGTATGACATCCGCACCAGTCGCCAGGGCACATTAAACAAAGCATACAATGCACACTATGAATTAATCGCCCTGCAACCATTTGACGATTTTAACAAGCGCACATCCCGCATGATAATGAACTGGATTTTAATCCAAGGCGGATATCGTCCAATCGTATTCAACAAAACCGGGGACGGTGACGAATACAGAAATGCAATCCGCAACTGTGCCGCCGGCAATGTAAAAGCATATCGCGCATTTATGGATGCATGCCTGTTGCGCACACAAAAGATAATTTTGAACCAATTGCAAAAATCACGGATATAAAAGGGGCCATAACATGAAAATAAATACACTGGTTCATGGTCGCGAAACATACGTCACCTATTACCAAGATTTTGTATTGAAACATCCACTGCCAACACTGGGGGATGACGCAAAACTTGATTGGTTGTTAAAGCAGCACAATACCAAGGATGCAATTGATGCGATTTCCCAAATCGGCAATCCGGCATACAATATCCCACGCATGCACTTTATCAACGACGATGAATTACAGGTACTGGAAGAACGCGCCCCAGGTGCCCCATTGACACGCGACCTGTATCGGACATTAACCCGTCGCCAGCAATACGAAATTATTCACAGTCTGGCCAGTTTCTTGGTCGACATGAACGAATCGCGTCCGGTCTTGGAACCACAATCATACAAAATATGCAACGAATTAAAGTTTGGACGCCTGAAAACATTTATCGATACAAAAATGTCAAACTGGTTCACCAAAAACGAAGTTCGCCAGATGGCACGAATCTATGACGAAATTGGCGCATTTGAATACACCACACGCCCGGCATGGTCACATCGTGATTTGAATCCCGGCAATGTTTACTATGACCCACAAACCAGTAAATTATCATTTATTGACTTTGCCGAAGCGGGCTATCAATTCATATATCGTGACATATTTGCATCACTGCAAATTGAATTGGATATATGCAAACGTGTATACGAAACATACAACACATTACACAACAAATCACTATACCAAATCCCCAGCCCAAAGAACGACACACTGCGTGATATTATGAAATATCGCATAATGGTCGTATTCTTGAAACGCTTTATCAAGGCCGCAGATGATTTACGCGCGAATCCTAAAAATCAAAAAAGCGAAAACAATAATCGGGACAAGGTTGCATTTATGCGCGACACAATGCAAAACATCCGCATCCTGGAACAACAGTTCTGCAAATAATCCAATTAAATCCCCTTCGCTGGCAAAGGGGTGGCACGACGAAGCGCAACGAAGACGGACGGGGTAGTGGTTAATTTATTCTGATTCTTTAAACAGCCGCGCCGGGTCAACCGCACTGTTGCCACGGCGTACTTCCAGATACATCTCTGGCTTGTCCGAATCCATGCGACCAACCGGTTCGCCCGCCAGAACTTCCTGGCCAACCATAACATCAATACTGCCCAGATTGGTCATCACCGTATTATAGCCATTTTTATGCGACATAATTATAACTTTGCCAAAGCCTTTGAAACTGTCGGCAAACTTAACCTCGCCATCGGCGGGCGCCATTACCAGGCTATCGCCGCGGGTGCGAATACGCCAACCATCAGACTTTAATCCCAATGCGGTTTTTTCACCAAAATGAACCGTCACACGACCACGAACCGGCTGATTTAATTTACGCCGCGAAAATTTTGCATCCCCCGACATCTTGGAACTGCCGACACCGGCCGACAATTCAGAAATACTTTTCGCACGCGCCGACAATTCACGCAGTTTTTTCTGCAATGCCTGTTGCTGGGTCTTTAATTTTTCATTTTGTGCAGATCGCGTACGCAATAATTTATCTAGCTCTTTTTTTTCGTTGGCGTATTTTTGTGCAGTACGGTCTAATTTTTCTTTTTCGATTGCACGCTGTTCACGAATTTGTTCCAGTTCGCGAATTTTTGCATCTGCGATTTTGATTTCTTCATCAAATCGGTCGGCCGCCCCAGATAAAATCGCAGACGTCAAAACATAGTCATGCATATCACCAGAATCAAAACTGGGATGTGACGCAACAAACAAAATACTGGCCGCGGCGTCGGCAATACGCCCCCGGTTTTGCTCTAACGACGCGGTTAACTTATCACGCTGGGCATCCAATTCATTGATTTTTTTTGCGATTATGCCACGCTGTTCTTCCAGGGTACTGACCTGGTCTGCGGCCTTGATTAATTTCTTTTTTGTCGCGGCGACATCACGTTCAGATGTTTTAACCTGTTGCTCTAACTTTTTATTTTGCCGTTCTGTTTGTCGAATTTGCGCATTGATTTTATTCAATTCAGAATTGGCCCCAAATCCCGGGTTCGCCACACAGAACAATAAAACAACAACTATCAGTTTCTTCATTATTTTTTATTAATGACTTTCAAGAATACCTTTTTACCCTTTTGCACCATGATTTCATCAGCCACCGCAACGACAGATTTCGGTTCTGTAATCTTGTCGCCATTAATTTGAATTCCGCCCTGCACTACCATACGGCGTGCATCAGATTTTGACCCAAATAACCCGGTTGCAACCAAGAAATCCAGTATCCCCATATCGCCCAACATTTCAATTTGTGTTGTTGGCGCGTTGGCTGTACCACCGCCACCAAACAACGCCACCGCCGCATCTGCTGCATTTTGCGCCGCCATCGTACCGTGTGCAATTTCTGTTGCCGCAAACGCCAGGCGTTTTTTCGCCTCGTTCAATTCGGCGCCCTGCAATTGGGATAATTTTGCAATCTCGTCCAGTGGGATTTCTGTAAATATTTTCAAGAATTTTTCCACCAAATCATCCGGTGTATTGCGGAAATACTGATAGTATTCATAGGCGGATGTTTTTTCTTCGTTCACCCAAATCGCATTACCTGCAGATTTTCCAATCTTGTTTCCGGCACTGTCTGTTATCAGGGACGTTGACAAGACAAATGCCTCCTTGCCCAGTTTTTTACGTATCAGTTCAATACCCATAATCGCATTACCCCACTGGTCGGCGCCACAGGTTTGCAAAATACAATTATGCTGCTTAAACAGTGTCAAAAAATCCACCGCCTGGAACGTCATATAGTTAAATTCCAAGAACGTCATACCATTGTCCAAACGACGTTTTACACTTTCCATCGATAACATGCGCGGCACAGTAAAATCCGTTCCAAAATCACGCAAGAAATCCAAATGACTGTACGTTTTCATCCAATCATAGTTATCTACGACAATTGCATCCGACGGCCCGTCACCGAATTTAAAAAACTTAGAATACGATTTTTTCAGCCCTGCAACATTTTTTGCCAATACTTCTTCGGTCATCATGGGGCGGCCACTATCACGGCCCGATGGGTCACCAATACGGCCCGTTGCACCACCAACCAACATTAACGGCCGATGCCCGTATTTCTGCAACCAGCGCATCATCATCACCGGCACTAAATGCCCAACATGTAAAGAATCTGCCGTTGGATCAGACCCCAAATATGCAGTAATTTTGCCCGCATTTAACGCATCATTTAATGCATCGATATTTGAAACCTGATTAATAAAACCGCGCTGTTCTAATTCTTGTAATAAATCGTTTTTCATAAAATACCCCATATATCGGATAAATCATATCACGCTTTTATATGATGTGCAACATTTGAAAATGCGCCATTTTGGCGCAATGCATAATAGACAACAAAAAAAATCAGAAAATAAGAAATCGATTATAACATGCCAGATGCGGTACGGGGGAAACCACGTAGTGTACAAATGGTACATGAGTGATTTCCCCCGCCCACAAACAATCAGCAAATTAAAAATCGATTATAGTGAGACAGATGCGCCGTTGCCGACAAGTGTAGTGTACAAATGGTACATGAACGCGTCGGCAACAAGCAGCTGTCCAATATAATCGATTTATTTCAGCATTTTAGCCACTTCGTCGGCCAAATTATCTTCGCGTTTCTGGATACCTTCGCCCAGAACATAGAACGCAAAACCCGCCAATTTACCACCGGCTTCTTCAATAACCTGTTTTACGGTCTTGGATGGATCCATAACGAACGGCTGTTCTTCCAGAACGCATTCGCCATAATATTTCTGGATACGACCATTAACCATTTTTTCAACGATATTTTCAGGTTTACCAGCTGTTGCGCCAGATTCGATAAATACTTTCTTTTCACGTTCAACCGCGGCGGAATCAACATCAGCGATTGTCATGAATTCAGGTTTATTTGCAGCAATATGCATCGCAATTTTCGAACCAATTTCATCGATTTTATCGCTATCACCATTGATTGCAACTGCAACACCAATCTGGCCCATACCTGGAACCAATGCATTGTGAACATATGTATAGATATGGTCACCTGATACCTTGGCAATACGACGCAGATTCATATTTTCGCCAATTGTTGAAATTGTCGCTGCAATATCATCATTGACCGCCGCCAATGTTGCATCAAAATCACCCTTTAATTCCATTGCCTTGGCCGCAACATCTGCAACCAATTTCTGGAACTTTTCATTTTTTGCAACAAAGTCTGTTTCGGCATTAACTTCAACGACACAGCCCATATCATCACATTTTACAACCGTCACCAAACCAGATGCCGCCGTACGTCCAGCCTTGGATGCCGCCTTTACGATACCCTTTTGGCGCAACCAATCAGCAGCCGCTTCGATATCACCATTGTTTTCAACCAAAGCCTTTTTACAATCCATCATACCTGCAGATGTTTTTTCACGCAGTTGCTGAATCAGTTTTGCTGTAATTTCTGCCATTATTTTCTCCTTTGAATTTGTGTTGGGGCGGCAATCCCGCCCCAATCAATATGTATTATTTGTCCATTTTTTCGGCCAATTTGCCACGACGTTCGGCACGGGCTTCTGTCATTTTTGACTTTACGCGTGCCTCGCGGTCTTTGACACCGGATTCAAATTTTTCAGCCAATGCGTCATTGTTTTCTGTATCGCCTTTCTTGCCGGCCGCACCACCCAGGCGTTTTTCAATACCAGACAAAATTGCATCAACGAACAAATCGCAATACAGTTGTGTTGCACGTGCAGCATCATCATTACCCGGAACCGGATAGTCAACCATTTCCGGATTTGCATTTGTATCGCAAATTGCAATTGTTGGGATATCCAGATTCTTGGCTTCACGGACAGCGTTCATTTCACGTGGAACGTCAATAACAATCATCGCCTGTGGTGTGCCATGCATATCCAAAATACCACCGAAAATGCTGCGCAGTTTTTCAACTTCTTTGGTCATGACACCAACTTCTTTTTTGGTCAAACCCAATTTTTCTGCATTTTCAATATCAGATTCCATTTTCTTTAAACGGCGGATAGACTGTGAAACCGTTGTCCAGTTTGTCAACATACCACCCAACCAGCGATTGTTAACATAGTATTGACCACAACGTTCTGCCGCATCTTTAACGATATCTTTGGCCTGATGCTTTGTTGCAACAAACAAAACCTTGCCACCGGCGGCGGCGATTGCTTCCAATGCGACCAAAGAACGGTGCAACAACGGTGCAGTCTTGTTCAAATTGATGATATGAATTTTATCTTTGACCCCATAAACATACGGTGTCATCAGCGGATTCCAGCGACGTGTATGATGTCCAAAATGAACGCCAGCTTCCATTAATTGTTTCATTGTAAATGTTGGCAATGCCATGATTAAATCCTTTTTTCTGTTATTATCCTCGCCATCGTGCAGACAACCGATTTTATTAATTCGGACAGAAATCACGCACAGATGGTTGTGTTCTTCGCGCAATGCGCGTGTCGCCATAATAGCCAATATCCACACAAAAATCAAGAAAAAACTAACAATTGCATACGCAATATATAAAGGACGACAAAATCTTGACAAACAATACATTTGTATTATATTTAATATGGACAATAATATTTTTTGGACAACAGAGAGATGCAAAATGTCAAATCACAAAAAATATATATTCAGTGCGCAAATCTGCCGTTTTATTATCGGTTTGACCGCATGTTGCGTCATCTGTTCCCCGGCGCACGCCCTGTCAATCGTACAGGTTAGCGACACACAAAACTGTGCAAATAAAGTATATCGTCAACAAAATCCAACAAAATGCATGTTCTTTACAGGTGCCGCACCTGCGATTGGCGGTCTGTCTGCAATTGGTGGGGCACTCGCATTATTTGGCATGTCGGGCGGCGGTGGTGGCAACGGTGCCCCCCCCCAGCAACCGACCATGACCACCACACAATATAATATGGTTGGCAATGACGTTGATATCACACAAATGACCGGTATTATTTCAGACCACGATTACACAATGAACCGCGCCCAATATGATGATATCCGCCTGGCCTATTCTTTGGCACGCGGATTTACCGGCCGTGGTACAACAATCGCCGTTCTGGACAGTGGCGCTGATTACTGGCACGGCGCGGCCGTATCTGCAATTGCAGGCGGCGCTGTTGCACCAAATGCAGTTATTGAATCATATCAGGTGACAACCAGTGGTACCAATTTTATGTCATACGCCAAAATTGGCGACATAATCGCGTCTGCTACCAATGCAAACGTATATAACGCCAGTTGGAACGCATCCATGCAGGCCTCCCAGATTCATTCGCGCACCGAATTAATCCACCAAACCGATGAAAACTTTGTTAACCAGGTATCAATTGCTGCAACAGAGCGCGATGCCATATTCGTTTTTGCCGCCGGCAATGACGGTAATGCACAAAGTGGTGCAATATCCGCCATACCACGCGTAATGAGTGAATTAAACGGACACCTTATAAACGTCGTTGCCTGGGACAGCAATGCCGGCGAAATCGCATGGTACAGCAATGCATGTGGCGTCACACAGAATTATTGCATAACCGCCCCCGGCAGCGATATTGACACCGGCCGCGAAATCGTCAACGGCACCAGTTTCGCCGCCCCAATTGTATCTGCGGCGGTGGCCGTATTACGCGAAGCATATCCATACATGACCGCCACCCAGATAACAAATTTACTGTTTGAAACCGCACGTGATATCGGCGCCCCGGGTGTTGACCCGGTATACGGACACGGGATGCTGGATATGGAACGGGCGACACGACCTGTGGGTACGGCACTGGTTCCAATTGGCAACGTAATGCAGCCCATGCAAACCGCGCGTGTTGCCACCCCAATTGCCCGCAACATAAAATCCGCCGGCGTTAAATTTGCATTCTTTGACACATACGGCCGCCCGTTTCAAGCAAATCTGGCAGACAACATAAAATCATACAATCCGGGGCGCGGATTTGATTTCCTGCGTGCCGCAAATCGTGACAAGAAAATGGCGTTTGGCCCGATTGAAATGGGATTTGCCCCAAAAGATTTTGTTATCGGGGATGGGATGCTGAAACTGAAACAAGACTCTGCGACTGGATTTATCGGGACACACGGCAATTTGCAACGGGGTAAATTTAATTTTCATGGCGCGACACGTCTGTCTATGCTGCGTCCACATACGGTTGATGAATCAATGATTTCAGACATATCCACAGTCTATATCGCATCCGCAGAAACATCCGTCCAATACCACGATTTTACGTTTGGCGTCGCAATTCCCGACATAATCGTGCGTGGCGACATGCAAATCACAACACCCATCGGCCGAAACAGACAAGGCGATATTTTATACACACAAAATTCAGTATCATTAACATCGCGTCCAGCCATACAATACACGGCATCGTACAAATATCTGACCGCCGGATTTGTCGACAATCCATACGGCACAGATGAAATATTCATTGTTGCCAAGACACGCTTTGAATTTTAATAAAAAACTTGTCTTTTGGGATATTCACGATAGAATATAAATATTTATGAATTTATATTCAGGAAAGGATATTCTGCAATGACACGTTCAGGGATTTTTGACCGCATAACAGGCATACCAAAATGGCAAAAACTGGTTGCAGCCGTTGTATTGGTTATTGTGGCACTTTCTATAACATTGTTCGTTTGGCCACGCGGTACAGATGACCGCACACGATTTGCCGCAAATATATCTGCCCCGCATGCTATGCAATTTACAGATAATGCATCCAGCGCATTTTTATCATCGGACAATGTGCCAGATATAAACAATAATCGTCGCATGTCTGATATTGCGCCACTGGCCATATACTATCAATGGACATCTGGCCCATATGGCGACGCATTTCGCCCAAATTTGACGGCAAAAGATATTGCCCAAAATGTAAAAATCACACCTTTTATTCGTGGCACATGGCACATACGCGATAACGATACACTGGTATTTACCCCGGAATCCGATTGGCCGGCGGATACTAAATTCAAGGTTCGGATAAAAAAATCACTGTTCAACGCGAATGCAATTCCAGACACACGTACAGTATCTGTACGAACGGCGGATATTACTGCAAATATCGATTCGTTTAACGTGTATCCAGACCCAGGCACAAAAAAATCTATGATTGCGGTGGCGGTGATTTCTTTTAATTATCCAATCAACACCGCAGACTTTACGGACAAAGTTTCATTACGACTGGACAACGCACACCAAGATTTCACCGTAAAATTCGATAATTTTAACCGCACGGCATTTATAACATCGGCGCCAATTGTCGTCACAGACGCGGCCCAGACATTACGATTAAAACTAAACCGCGTATCGGCCCAAAGCGGGGATGCATCCACACAAAAATTAACCGCCAACACAACCATTGAATCAACAGACAATATATTCAAAATTTCAGAACTGGTGACGACGGTGGCAGACACTGATGACGGCAATGCACAACAGTTAATTTTGTTAAATACTACATTGGGTGCAAAGAAATCAATTAAATGGTCGAACTATATCAATGCATATTTATTGCCCAAAACCACCCCAGACGATGATGATGCAACACACAATTGGGCATTGGACGAAATAACCCCCAGCGTAATTTCTAAATCCCAGCCAATAAAAATCACCCCGGTGGAATTAGCAACACCAAACGGCGTATATCAATACGCATTTGCATATAATGTATCCGATGACGCCACACGATATATATATGTATCTGTAAAGCCAGGATTTGAATCCAACGGCGGATATGTTATCAAAAACGGTATAAACAAGGTAATGCGTGTCCCATACCCACAAAAATCCGTACAAATTGCCGGCAGTGGCGCAATCCTGTCCATGACAGGCGATAAAAAACTGGGGATTATGGCGCGTGGCGGTGCCGACAGCGCACATGTCATTTTATACAAGATAAAATCGTCTGAAATCAACCACTTGGTTTCCCAGACATACAACCTGTTTTCCAACAATCTGGAATTCAAATCATGGTCTTTTGGTAAATACGACATGTCTGTTGTATTTCAAAAGACAATCCCATTTGCCAATCCGACACCAATGCGTACCAATTATGCATCTGTTGATTTAGGCGACTATCTGACACGCGGCGGCACAGACGATACCGGCATATTCATCGTTCAAGCCGGCGCAAATCAAAGCAACGCCGAAAACAGCGACCAACGCCTGATTTTATTAACAGACATGGGCATTATACGCAAAGAAAATACGGATGACACATCAAGTCTGTTTGTATCCAATTTGTCCAGTGGGATGCCCGCCACAGATGTAGAAATATCCGTACTGGGGCGCAACGGTAATTCAATATGGTCGGGCCGTACGGACGATGCAGGTCATACAAACATACCTAAATTTGCCTGGTCTGAATATAAAAACGCACGTCAACCGGTGGCAATTGTTGCGCGTCACAACAATGACGTATCGTTTATTCCATATAATTCAGAATATTCCACACGTGTAGATTATTCTAAATTTGATGTTGATGGCGAATACAATTCATCTGATATCGCATTAAATGCATACCTGTTTTCAGACCGTGGAATATACCGGCCGGGCGAATCCGCCATTATTGCAACAATTGTAAAGAACAAAAACTTTAAATCTTTGGCCGGCATCCCTGTTCGAATTGAAATACGCGATGCACGGGGTCGTGATGTGCTATCAAAATCTGTATCACTGGATGATACAGGCATGTTTGACGTATCATATGATATCCCGGGCAATGCCCCAATTGGCACATATACCGCCAATGTATTTTCATTAAATTCAAAAAATAAAAATCAGGATTGGTTGGGTTCTACCACATTTCAGGTTGCAGAATTTACACCTGACACAATGAAAATATCCGCATCAATCGCAGGTACATCAGATAATGGATGGATATCAATTGATAACATACGTGCGACGGTATCATTACAGAATCTGTTTGGAACACCCGCAACAGACCGGCGAATTTCTGCCGTGGCAACATTGCGCCCAATTGAATTTACATTTCCTGAATACAAACATTTTATATTTACACAAAATTTCCGCACAGACGGTGGCGTGTCTGAAAATGCACCGGCACGTTCCCAGACATATACAACAAACATACCCGATGTCCGAACAGATGACGCGGGCCGTGCAATACTGGACGTGAAATTTGACACACCGGTGCCTGCGGGCACGTATATGCTGGCATTAAATGTTCGCGGTTTTGAATCTGACGTATCGGGGAAAAGTGTAAATGCCGCAATCGTCACACGCGTATCTGATGCCAACCTGTTGGTCGGATATAAACCAAACACCGACCTGAAATATATCAACCGCGGTGCAGATGCATCTGTTAATCTGATTGCAATTGACAATAACGTCGCGCAGGTATCTGCAGATGATTTAATCATGCGACTGATACATCGTGAAAATCTGACCAGTTTGGTCAAAGATGGCAGTGGATACTATAAATATCAAACAGTCACCCGCGACAGTGTACTATCAACAAAATCTATAAACATCGCCCAGACCGGTACAGATATAAAACTGGATACCAATTCTGGCGGTACATATTTTGTTCAGATTTCGGACAAAAACGACAGAATCCTGGCAAATATTGAATACTTTGTTGCGGCGTCTGAAAATCTGACACTCGGCGCGGAAAACAACGCAGAAATGAAAATCAAACTGGACAAGGCCACATATCGCCCCGGCGACACAATTTCTGTAAATATTACAACCCCGTATACAGGTTCCGGTCTGATAACAATCGAACGTGACAAAGTCTATGCATACAAATGGTTTAATACCACAACGACATCGTCGGTTCAGACGATTACTGTCCCCGCCGGATTCAGTGGCACAGGATACATCAATGTTTCATTTGTGCGTGCCATTACCAGTCGTGACATATTTACAAATCCATATACATATGCGGTGGCGCCATTTGCGACCGACGTGTCCGCACATCAGGTTGATATCAAATTATCGTCCCCTGAAAAAATTGACAGCAATAAATTAACAATCGAATATACAACCAACACAGATGCCAAAGTCATGATTTTTGCCATCAATACTGGTATATTACAGGTTGCAAAGTATAAAATCCCAAATCCGATTGCGCATTTCTTTACAAAATCGGCCCTGCAGGTTGATACGTACCAAACCCTGTCATTATTATTACCGGAATATAAAATTCTGCGCGAATTTGCCAAAACAGGTGGTGGCGACTATGGCGCCATTGACGACGCATTAAGCCACACATTAACCAACCCATTTGCACGCCGCATATCGGCACCAGTGGCATACTATTCCGGAATTATATCAGCCACAGCAAACGTCCCAGGCACCGTCACATTTGATATCCCGGCAGAATTCAACGGCACAATCACAACATTTGCAGTGGCCGCAACATCTGACGCAATCGGTGCGTCAAATACAACAACGCATGTCCAGGCACCTGTTATTGTATCAACAACAATGCCGACATTTGCCGCACCCGGCGATGTATTCCAGGTAAATTCGTCTGTTTCAAACATGATGCCAACCAGTGGCGATAACGCGCATGTTATATTAGATGCAAAAACCACATCAAACATATCAATAACAAATAATCACACCGCAGACGCAATTATCCCGGAAAATACAGAAAAACTGTTCACATTTGATGTGACCACAGGCTCTGCCCCCGGCAATGCAGAACTGACAATTGATGCGCACCTGCAAAACAGTCAAAATAAAACACTGGCCACACGCCAATCAATCAGTACTATGTCAATCCGACCCATAACAACATTCCAGACACATGTACTGGCCGGGAATATCGCGTCCAGCAATCAATCAATTAAAAATTTCCAAATTGATATGTATCCGGGTGCTGGCGATACTACACTATACGTGTCATCAAATGCAGATGCCGCAATACGCCCATTGTTCATGTACCTGAATCAATATGATTTTGACTGCACTGAACAACTGGTATCACGCGCAATGCCATACGCATTAATGCCAACCAATAAATTTTTGGGAACAACATTTGATGATGCATCAAGAAAAATCACAGATACAATTAATACACTGAAAACCAGACAAAATGATGATGGCTCATTTGACCTGTTTACCGGCGACGCACGTGGAATAAATAATATATCAAATGCAAATACAGCATATTTAACCGCATACGTTGTGCAATTCTTGTCTATTGCAAAATCGCACGGATTCACCGTACCACGCGACATGATGTCACGTGCCACAGATTATCTGCGAACATTTGCAGGCACCCCTATCACCAGTCAATCCAACGCCCAGGCCGCGGCATATGCCATATATGTTGTCACACGGGGTGGGTATGTGACGACCAGTTATATAAATTCATTTGAAGAATACGCCAACACAAATATCAAGGATTGGCAATCCAGCCTGATGGGGGCATATATTGCCGCGTCATATAAATTATTAAAGCAATCGGACAAGGCAACCGCATTAATCGCCAAATACCGTCCTGATACAGGCACAAAATTCACATATATGTCTATGTTTAACAACAATGTTGCAAATGACGCAATATATGCATACCTGATGAATCAACACTTTGATGCGGCGCAATCTGGGATATCACAACCAATTATGGCATACATAAACAGTGGTGATTACAGTGCATACACATCTGCGGTGGTTATTATGGGCCTGACAGGTGTATCAACAGATAATTCAGATATCATAAAATCCGTATCTGTCACATCTGGCGACAATAAAATTACCGGCACAACCATTGGCGGCACATATGTTGCGACACTGGGGCGCGACACACAAAAAATAACCATCAAATGTACCAAGTGCACACGTAATGCCACATTATCATATACTATTGTGCAATCTGGATTCCCAACACGCGTTGTACCGGCAACACATGGCATTGAAATCACACGCGAATATTATTCACGCGATGGCGAACGCATTACATCTGCAAAAATTGGCGACATTGTCACAGTAAAAATATCTGCACGCACACGTGGCACAATTGAATATGTACCAAATGTCGCAATAACAGACCTGTTGCCTGGCGGATTTATCATAGATTCAGATTCAATAACAGGTGATACAACCCAGACAGAAGTTCGCGAAGACCGTATTCTGATATACACCGATTTGGCACGAACTGCACGCACAATCACATATAATGCCCAGATTGGTGCCACCGGCACATTTGCAGTTCCACCAATATATGCCCAATCTATGTACAATCCTCAGATAAACGCGACCGGTCAAACCAGTATATTCCGTGTCACAAATGAAAACGCAGAATAAAACATTAAAAAAAATACATAGGGCGGTGATATCATACTATCGCCGCCATCGGTTTTTATCATTATCCCTTGCAGGATTGATTACAACATATATCATAATCCGAATATTTTTCACCCCGCCATTACTAGACACCATCCCATTTGGCACAATATACTATGACCGAGACGGCCAACTATTGCGCATGACATTATCTGCAGATGATAAATATCGTTTTTTGACACCACTGGCCCAAATCAGTCCACATATACAAAACGCAACCATATTATATGAAGACAAACATTTCCGTCATCACTTTGGTGTGAATCCAATATCACTGTGTCGTGCATTTATACACTATATCACCGGCCACCCACACCCCGCCGGTGCATCCACCATCACGATGCAGGCTGCACGCCTGAAATATGACTTAGAAACGACACACCCTGTTGGTAAACTGATACAAATTGCCGCAGCAATTTATATCGACGCATTTTATTCCAAGGATGAAATATTAACGGCATACCTGAATCTGGCGCCATATGGTGGTAATATCGAAGGCATCACCGCCGCATCAATCATATATTTCGGCAAACCTGCATCCGACCTGTCACAAATTGAATCAATAACATTATCAACCATCCCACAAAATCCGACTAAGCGCGGTCTGAATACCAAAACCGGCATTGAAAACATAAAAAATATGCGCACCGACCTGATACGCCGTTGGGTGACGCAATACCCAGACGACAAAAATCTGGTGACATTTGCAGATATGCCATTACAAGTACGTGGAACTGGTGCCCTGCCCCGACATGCACCACATTTTACAGACCGCATGCAACAAACGCATGCAACGAAATCCACCACATCACGCGTCGACACAACCCTGGATTTGGGACTGCAAAACGCATTGGAACGGCAATTATCATCACAAATAAATGCACGCAAATCACATGGCATTGAAAACGCGGCGGCAATACTGGTAAATTACAAAACAATGGACACGCTGGCATATATCGGGTCGGCAAATTACTATGATGATACAATTGGCGGTCAAAATGACGGTGTACACGCACGGCGCAGTCCAGGTTCAACATTAAAGCCATTAATATATGCCGCAGCAGCAGACAAGGGCCTGATTCACGGCATGACATTATTAAAAGATTCACCTATAAATTTCGGTGTATATGCCCCAGAAAATTCAGACAGTGAATTTTATGGGCCGGTACTTGCGCGCGATGCACTGACACACTCGCGCAATATACCTGCAATAAATCTGGTTCGGCAAATCGGCATACGTGATTTTTACAAACTGTTGGCAGATTCTGGCGTTTCAAACCTTAAATCACCTGGATACTATGGCATATCAATCGCCTTGGGCGGGGCCGAGGTTTCAATGTACGAACTGGTGGATATATATGCGACTATGGCAAATTTGGGGATGCGATATAATATACGCACAAAAAACATTGATATAAAAGGCAATGGCACGCAATTGCTGTCACCCGAAGCTTTTTTCTTGACCCTGGACATGCTGGGGCGCCAATATGTACCAACAAAAAATATACCATTTGCCAAGAACCAATCACGTCCACTGCGCCATTATTGGAAGACCGGCACATCATCATCATTTCGCGACGCATGGACGGCCGGCATATTTGGCGATTTTGTATTAATCGTATGGGTTGGCAACTTTGACGGTCGCCCAAATAACGCGTTCAGTGGCGCACATGCCGCCGCACCAATATATTTTGCCTTGGCAGACACAGTACACCACTATTATGCATCCCACGGTATCACAATCCAAAACAATAACTTCTGGCGCGAAGATTTAAATATTTCCCAAATTGATATGTGCGACGCAGTTGGTGGAATTGCTGGTGCAAATTGCCCACGCACAGTAAAATCATACTTTATCCCCGGTGTATCACCAATTGATGTATCCAGCGTATATCGTGCAATACCAATTGACAATAAAACGGGGCTGCGGGCATGTACACAAAACCCAAATACGACACATTTGGCTGTCTATGAATTCTGGGATGCAGAATTTTTGGATATATTTCGCCGTGCCGGCATCCACCGCAACACCCCACCACCATTTATGCCCGGGTGCGATTTAGATAGCATAGCTGGTACCGCCACACCGCCTGTAATAACGACCCCAGCCGACGGTGCAAAAATAGTAATAACAACCGATAATGATTGGGCAGATGTTGCCTTTCATGCGCTAACAGAAAATACAGACACAAAAATATTTTGGTTTATTGGTGACGATATTGTGGCAACAACTGCCAACGGCGATACATTTACACACCACGTACCAATGGGCGATTACACTGTACGCGCCATTGATGAAATGGGTACCGCCACCAGCATTAATTTCAGTGTTGTAAAATAATTACATTATTCAATATTCATATTAAATACAGAATAAATCAGCCCTTTATATTCTGCTCTAAGAACACCACGTTTACCACGCGACATATCACCATATAACACACGGTCACCATATTGTACTGCCAAACTGGGGGATGTTTCTTTGCCAATGTGCATACGCAACGTATAGTTTCCAATATGCAATATTTTACCACAATCAGACACATCATCTGCACCACTGCCATACCCGATTGTCGTCAAATTATCTGGACATTGTTGACGCGTACCAACGCTGCCATAATATGTATAATTAACAGGATTCCAAAACGCCGTTCCAACCGGCACACATTGCGTACCGTTCGCATCTGGCAAATACGTGGCTGCATCACATTGTATCTGACACTCATTAATTGATTGAGGCGCAATATTATCCGCAGAACGTGCATCATAAAAATCAGGACACGACGCACATTCCATACCATTGGCATATTGCCCCGCAGGACATACCAACAACCCGTTTATACATACATATCCAGATGGACACATTGTACATGAATTACCATCACGCAAATACCCGTCATCACAGCGCCATGGGCAATCATTACCATCAGGCGTACCTGAACCAATATATGTTGCATGTTCTGGCGCATTGGTACATTGTAAAATATTCTTATATACAATTTCTGAATTCAGATTCTGCGGCCCAGATAAATAATACCCCGATGCAGCCAACTTCCAAACTTTGGTGCCACCAGAATACCGTTCTTTTTCCACAGACCATGATGGCCAATATATCAAATATTCACCACGCGCAGTCTTTACCCGTACAGAACCAATCGTGCAACTGGATGCAGATGACGCAATTGGCCGTTGTACAGAATATGGACTGGTCCATGATAAAATAACAAAATTATCATCTGATAATACGAAATTATCAGGATTAAATGACGGACAGGCATATTTTATATTATCATAACAATATGCTGACGCCCCACACTTATCACATACATTACCGTTCAGCCAATACCCTGGCATACACGTTATCTGAGAACTTGATTCAGGACATACAGAATTAGCAGGACAAATATCACAATTACCATCATTATTATAAAATCCTGCACGACATTGAAAATCATCCGGACTGGAACATATCGAATTATCAGGGCACGACAAACACTGTGACCCTGTATCATAATATCCAGGATGGCAATCACCCGATACCCCAGAATCATTTTCTGAATATGGCAGACATTGCCCATTAAAATGCGCAAACAATCCGGCTGAACATTTAATTTGAACACCACCCGGGCATTCAATATCATCATCACATTTACTGCAACTATTGCCGGTGCGGTAATATCCTGGCGCACAATAATCATACAAATTACTTACATTACTGTCACGTGGACAATAATATTCAGCAGGACATTTCGTGCATGTTCCATTTCCGTTTTTATAAAAACCTGTATCACAAATGTATCGCGTCGTCCCAGCCGGGCACCAATATCCAGTACCACATCGAACGCAATATTGTTTATATGGCTTCAATACATCACCAAATGGATAGCGCACAAATCCATCACCACAACTCTGTAATACATCGCCATCACATGCGTGACCATCACACGATATACATTGATTTACATATTGATACCATCCATCATTGCAATGAAACGGGGCCAGACCACCATCACACGTGGCATTTTTTGGACATGCATTACATACACCATCTGACATATATGCCCCAGGCGTACACGTGAATTCAGTCGGACTGGTACATATACTGTTTGGCGGACATGCCACACATTCATTTGCCCCATTATCATAGAAGCCATCTGTGCAGACATATCGTTCCCCATCACACGTTGCGTTATAAACGCAATTACTGCACACGCCGTTATTCAGATATTGCCCCACATCGCACGGGGCTGCATGAACCGTCCCGCACAAAAACAACCCAAGCATTGCAAAAACTATCTGTCGCATAATTCCCCCAAACAAGAAAACCGTCAAATTCATCTAAGACGGTTGGAGGTTCATAACTATAATCCAGTATAGCGGGCTTATTCTATATATTCACCACCCTCCAACCATATATTGGTTGGAGATGTTTTCTGTCCCCACGGACACTGGATTCACGGGTTATGACGCCCCAATACAAACATTGTCTGTATCAGAAACATTATAATAGAATTCTGTTCAGTATGCAAAGATAAAAAAACACGCGATTTCTTTATCGCGTGTTTTTTGTTATTCTGTTGGCGGGGTTATCAGGCCAAACTTTGTTATATAATTAAATGAGATTCCAATCATTAAATTACTGCCGTAATTTTCAGCCTCGCGTGCCTTGGCCAGACGATATTGCACATACGGCCCCATCGTAAAATCACCCCACAGATTTGTATCCATACGCGCAACCAGGCTTAAATCACGTTCCAAATCTGTGCCCACATATTGCGAATAAGACAGATATTCACGATAATATCCATTGGTTGATAATTTGACACCTTCGCGAACCAGATATTCCACACGCCATCCCAATTCTGCGGCTGATTTACTGGTTTGATGTCCTGCGTATGTAAAGTCATATTCATAAACACCGGTCAAATATAAACTTTTAATAACCGGATTATCAAACAGCGACAAACCGCCACTGGCACGCAAAATATTTTGACGTGGCGCATCCGGGTCATCTTCGAATTGCGTATCGTATGCCGCACGCACGGTTGGCCCAAACTTAAATCCACCAAATTCCCAACATGCATGTGTCAAATCACTGGACAATAAAATTTTATCCGCGTTTTCGTCTGTTGTTGACGGTTCATTATATGGTTTCAATGTTGTTTTTCCATATTCCATAAACAAACTGTTGTCCCAATGGAAACGATTACGCCTGTATTCCAATGCAATATCAAAAACCCCCTTGATAAACTCTTGACTGGTGGCACTAAGTGCGGCAACCGGTGAATTTGAATATTCTTCTGGATGCCCAACCTGGGTCTTGGATAATTCCAATCCGATACGACGCACAGACAAGTATAATTCACCATAACTTTTATCCGTATCCGCCATTGCAGACAACGGCATCAAAGAAAATAACACCCAAACAAACAATGATAGTTTTTTCAAGATTTTCCCCTTACGTCCTTATGCGTGCATAAATTAGCCCAAATACACCAAAAGTCAAGAATATATTCATATGGAAAAATTCCAGAAAACTATTTCCAAATCCGAACGCCACCGTTTTGATTTTGAACACCCCATCCGGCACCACGCACCGCACTTACAAATGCAGATTGCCGCGCCACAGGCATTTTTATTGTCGCCTGGTTGCCCATGATATATTGTGTATCTAAATCCACATTTACATTACGTGCAATCTGCTTTAATTCCATCCAATTTGCAACACGGTCAGACATAGATATCAAAACAACAACCGCAGACGAATTTGCCGCACCATTATCCATCCAATTTTGAATATCATTTGCCAACATCCATTGACGTGCCGACGCAGCATCCACCACCATGGTGATATTTGCAGAATACGCCGTATCTGATTGGCGTTCGCCATCAATACTGGACGACGAAATCAGATTCATCAATTCATCAGATTTTGCGTTTTTTACGGCAACCTGTACCTGGTCAGCATTGGCATATTTGGATAACACCTGATTCAGTATCTGGCGGCGCGCTTGATTCAATGCAATTGCCTTGGCGGCGGCGGCCGTATCACTGGTGACGTTCACAGATGCAGTACCGGCCAATTCCATAGCCCCTGCACTAAACGCCAACATTGCCACAATCCCCGCCACACCAAAGATTTTTTTTATATTTCGCATTTATTCACACCGTTTTAGAATATCGCACGAATCCCAACACGAATACCCAATGATTTATAGAAAGATTCTATTTCACCAGAATCTTCTATCTTCCATCCGGCGGAACGCAATTCATCAATAAAGATTGCGTCACCATCACCTGTTTTCGGATTCAGCATATCTGCTTCTTCTTTGCCATCCGCCTTCCATTGTTCCAACAATACATCATACACCGTATTCCAGAACGACGCGTTATAATACGTTGTCGCATCTGCACCACTTAACGTATAGTAATCGTATGTCAATCCCAATGACAACGACACAGAATCTGTTATCGCTGTTGTCCAATTTGCACCCAATCCTAAATGGAACGCATCGCCAAAACCACCTTTGTCTTCAACACTCTTTGGATGATCCCAGTCAAAACGATACGGTTGGTCACCAGTTGCAGTATACGCCGGCAATCCCAATTCAACACGACCATTTACCGCGTTATTCTGATTAATCGCATAATCCATATCCAACGCCAAGTATGGCCCTGCCCACTCAACTTCATAAGAGTGACTGGTTCCCGGCTGTGCAAAATACAACGTCCCCTGGGTATTTATTGCCGTAGGCGTCCAACCATCTCCACCTACTATTTGCAATTGGTCTGACGAGCCTTCATAAGGAGGCGCAACAATACTACTATTTAAATACATATTATATATGGCATTGCCATTATTTAATATTAATATTGGCACATGCCGTATTTCGCCATTATTATCAATAAATTCACCGTTTACAAATTCAACCGACAAACCGTGATTATTCTTGGTTTCCAATTTATATTTCAAATAACGATACCCGATTGACGGCGTCATTTTCACATTGCCAACCTTAAAGAAATCAGTCAACCCAAGTCCCAAATTGAACCCCAGCATACTGCCACCACTGCTGGTACCAATAGACATAGCCGTTCCGACCTGCTGGTCTACAACCTTTTCACCTGCATTATCATACAGATCACGAACTGTATACCCACCATTGGTTATATCGTCGTCAATCATGTAAGAATCACCACCTTGCATGCCATATTTGAATCCGGCAATAACCTGCATTGGCAAATTTCCAGCATTGAATTTATACCCACCGTTAATATCAAACACGTACCAATTTACGTCATCATACCGCAGGATAGATCCCGCATTTTTCATTTCCATCTGCCACTTGGCTGTTTCATACGACAATCCGGCATCCACAAAGAATCCATTACCCGCCGCAGACTTATTTGTCGCAGCAGCCCCCTGCGTCCGCGATTGATTCTGTTGTGTACGCTGCTGATTTGACTGCTGATTAGACCAATTGCCGCCGGCATTATAACGCGCATTTGGATTTGCATTGGTATAACTGCTGTACCCACGTGTGCTAGAATATGCCGAAGAATTACTGTACCGCTGTTGTGGCGATTGATAGTTCCCGGTATAATATGTCCCGGCTGCATTTGCTGCCACAGGCACCAGCACCGCCATGGAACACCGAACAAAAAAACGTGGTAAATACTTCATTTCCTAAACCTTTATTTAATTATCACATTTATATTATCATAAAAGTGTTGAAAAAAAAACAGCTTATTGTAAAATTTGTGCGCATTTTATCATGCGACCATGGTGACTACGAAGCAACCGCGAAGTGCCACCAGGGTCAACAAAAAATTTTGTTGTGGATGTGCGCCAATGCACATCCACAAGCGAAACGAACGTTTTGCGACCATGGTGAAACTGGTAGACACGCAGCACTAAGGATGCTGTGGCGCAAGCCTTGGGGGTTCAAGTCCCCCTGGTCGCACCAAACATTATCTTCACTCTAAACTCTAATACCTAAACTCTGAAAATAGTTCTTGCCCGCGTTTTTATAAATTTGCTAACATTAAGTCACAGGAATGAAAGGTCTTAAACTGCTTTTTGCTGTATGCCTTGCGCCACTTATGTTTCATGGCGCCATGGCCGATGATAATGCCGACGCTGCACGCGCCGCGGTGCGTCGCACATCTAATAACACGGCGACTGTTTCCCGACAAAAAGCGTCCACAGACACATCTGTTCAGACCACGCCCACAACATCAATATCACGTACAACGAATATCGTGAACAAATCCGGCACCACCGCGCAACGCACAACCACCGCACGCACCGGCAACGTTGTACACAGCACTGACCGCACACAATCATTATCACAGACCACGGCGTCACGCACAGCCGGTTCTGGTGTACGCAATCGCACCACTATGGCGGCACCAATTACCACCCGTACCCCGATAACCAGTCGCGCCACCACAACACGCGTGGGCACCGCATCTCGTGCGGCAACAACCACCGGTACACGCGCCGCCACGACAACATCGCGTGCAACAATATCACGCGCGGCATCACGCAACATTGCACGCGTGGCAGATTCAGATACGCAAACTGCCGCACGCGACAAAATAACATCCAGTGACGCAAAAAAATGTCGCGAGGTTTATTACAGTTGCATGGACGAATTTTGCGCGAACAAAGATGCGGTATTAAAGCGGTGCGCATGTTCAACGCGAATTCACGAATTTGACAGCGTAAAAAAGAATCTGGTCGCGGTCGAAGATAAAATGTTAAGTTTTAATCAGCGTCTGCTGACAGTCAATATGGATAAAGAAGACGCCGCCGCATTATACAAGGCAACCGAAGGCGAAATCGCCTTTAACCAAAAAGATACATCCCAGTCTAAAAAGATGCTGGATGAAATCGCAAAAAAATTAAACACCAGTTTTGACGACAGTAATTTTGACCGCAGTCTGTCACCAATATCACTGTCACTGAATATTGACGCTGCATTTGACAGCATTGATTCATTACAAGGCACATCCACAACCAGTAAAAGCGGCACTGAATTATATTCGGCCGCCCTGCCCGTGTGTCGTGAAATGGCGTTAGAGGTTTGCACCGACGACGAATTAACCATCGCCGAAAGCGGATATCAAATGCAGATTGAACAGGACTGCAACACGGTCGCCAAATCATACCAGGCCCAAACAGATACCGCCCGCGAACGTGTCCGCGAAGGCGGTGCATTACTGGATATGTCACGACTGGACATATACCAAAAACGCAATTCTGATGACATTTTAACATGTAAAAAGAAAATGCTGGACATGTTAACAGATTCATCGGTTTGTGGGTCTGACATGGGCAAATGCCTTGACGTATCAGGTCAATATATCGACCCATCCACGGGCGAGGCATTCTTGACCGTGAACCTGATAAACTTGGGCAAATTGATTACACGCCCAACCGGCGATACCACATGGACAACCGCCCCCGGCAACACAACATTTGTATCGTTTTTAAACTCAAAAAAGAAATTCTTGGAACCCGCCATGGGAAACTGCCAGGATATCGCAGACACCGTATGGACGGAATTTATCGAAGACGCATTGGCACAAATAAAATTGGCCCAGGATAAAAAATTAGAAGACGTCCGGCAAAGTTGCACAACACTAACCACCCAGTGTCTGTCAGAAACAGCACAATCATTGGCGGACTTTGATGCACGCGCACTGTCAACATTTGGGGTCAAGGCTGACAAAACCGTAAACGCAATGTGTGCAGACGTCACGAACGCATGCACCGCCCTGTTACAGGAAGTTGGCACCGACGGTGCCGACACTGACTGGATTGGTGGTATGACAGAAATAACAAATAACAACACATATGAAACAATCTTGCAAACCTGTCGCGAGGTTGGACGTGCCTGTATCGTCCAGGTATGTACATCTATTTCCGGAAACTTTGGCTTGTGTGAAAACATCGACTCGTCCGTTAACCGCAAATCAATCATTAATCGCAAGGCATGCTGGGACGAGGTTGTAAATTGCGTAGCCGAGGCCGGCACCGATAAAATCAACGAAATTATGAACGATTTGTTGAACAAAGGTACAGGCGATTTTTATGATGAACTATACGGCAAACAATACATCATCCGCAACGCAAAAAATTGCACATCAATAGACCTAGAAAAAACTGCGGCCGACAAAGACACTATTGAACGTTGTGTGTATGATATATGTACTGCCGAAGGTAGATGTCCAACAAAAGACGGAGAAAATGGAAAAGACAAATACGGCAAAGACTATAATGAAGACAGCTGCAAAACATGCCGTATCGCGGAACAAATTTGGGGCAATTGCGAGGCAAAACCAACAACCGAACTGGGGGTGGGTGAACATAATCAAATCCGCGTACCAGCCGACAAAAACACACAAACGCTGTTATCATGGTTTGCAACCAAAACCGGTACAGCCGACGCAACCGACAATTGCCGTGATACATCATGCCCGGCGGGCCAAAAATACGCATGGATGTCAACGACCGATGAATCCAACACTTCGTTTAACTGGACATGCGGTTCAAATGACGATAATTCCAACGGTTCCAGCGACCAATCAAATACAAACAAGATATGGACATGCGTCACAGGTGGCGACGCCAGTATTAATAACGAAGTATGCACCGCCGGCACATATACGCCAATTGATGGCACGATAAACTGCTGTCCAACAAGCAATTATTATGAAGGTGACAAAAACAAGACATGCTTAACCACTGACAGTTCTGCAAAAATAACGTCTGCATTAACACCAATTTACGGCACAATACGCACATCCAAAGAATACCCACTGATGACCACATCATACAAATTGGTTGCCACATGGAATTTGGCGGCCCCCAAAAACGGCTATCCTGATGGTGACTATGCATTGGTTTGCGTTGACACCAATGATGATGTGACGGGTGACAACCCTGTATCTGAAGACGACAAAAAAGCAGGCTATCCAAACGGCAAAACAATCCATTGTTCTGGCACATTTGTTGCGATTAATTTGGATACTGGCCACGTATTCACACCAGGCAAACGGGATGCCAAAACAAATGTTGTTGATTCCATCAACAGCAGTGGCACCCATTGCATATATACATTGGCAAGTGGCCAATGGCAATCATGCAAGACCACAGACGGCGAACCTGACCCATGCAACACAACCATAAAACAATGGCGTGTTAAATACTGATGTATCATGCGCACATTTAAACAGGTGTGATATTCTTTCGCAATGGATACCGGTTCTTTGAAAAACGGTTATCAATCGTTTTTCAAATTCAGTGTCGGTATGACGTATACTTTTAAGTTTTCGCTAAAAACATCAAACACTCGTCACCCCGTCGAAGGACGGGGTCTACTGTGTTCCTCGCATCCCCTTGTGCTAGGACATTACAAAACACAATGGATACCGGTTCTTTGAAAAACGGTTATCAATCGTTTTTCAAATTCAGTGTCGGTATGACGGGATTAAAGAAGTATTCCCTGTCATTACGAGCATAGTCGCATTGCAGCACCAGCAAAGACGGACAACGAAGCAATCCAGTTAATCAATCATCAAATTTTGCAAATTTAATAGACCCTACCCCTGCCGCCGCAGGGGTGGAACTTTATGACCTGGGTTCCGCGGTCAAGCCGCGGAATGACAATAATTTTGTATATTAAACGCGAACAAAAAAACACACCGTCACACCGGCGAAGGCCGGTGCCCAGTGCCGCGCAGCATTATATCCGATATCCCCCTTATTTCGCCATCCTGAAACCACCCCGTTTCTACTTCGCCAAGGCTTCGTAGAACCACCCCTCCACAGGAGGGGAACCTGAGGCTTGATGTTCTCCTCCCATGGAGGAGTACGGCGCAGCCGGGAGGTGGTTAGGCACCGCACATTTCTCTTGCCGTCACTCCTGCACTGGGCCCCGCGTCATGCACCGGGATGACACATATGATATTGTCTTTGCTTTATTCTTGACAATGGGAATATATTAGTACTAAGATTTAACTAGAACAAAAACAGATTTACACGTATTTGTTCACCAAGGGGTGCAAATTATGCAACAAAACAAAATCTTTGTCGCAATGCATGTGGTGGATACATCCACCACAATGGTGGGCCCCCACGGGCAACATCACCATGCATCCACGGGAATGATGCGCAAAAATCTGAAAATTGGCCTGGCATTTTGCCGGCCTTTTTTGTTTACCAAACGGAATAAAATCCTATTTAAAATATCCAAAGGACAAATCCATGAAAATACTAAATAAAACATTACCCTACAAAATTCGCCGTCTGTTGCCGATTGCAGCCATAACCGCCGGCAGTCTGATGACCGCATCATGCGACAAAGACGAACCCGATGTTCCAATTCATGACACAACATACGTTTGGGGCCATGACAATTTCAAAGACCCAGAACTAAAAGCAAAAATTCGTGCATCTGCCGATTCCACATCCGTCAGAAATATCATTTTAAAATCAGACGGTAACACATGGATGGGCACATACCATGAAAAGGAAATCAGATATTTAGTTGTCGAACCATTAATAGAGGCCGGTGGCGACCAAAATCGTCATAAATTCAAAGGTCGCGGAACTATTACCCACATAAATATAGTATATCCCGAAGATAACCAATGGTTGGTGGATTTTGGATATAACATAATTTCAAGTGGATATCCAAAACAGGCCCAATCACAAAAACAAAGATAAATCTGGCAATCGCCAGATTTTTTTATTGCCTAACACCAAAAAATTTTTGTAAACTTATGTATATGAGAGGATTTTTAAAAACATTTTTTGTTATATATTCATTATTCATTATCACACCCGCATTAGCGGTTGGCATGGGTGAATTGTGTGATGCAACAAATAAATGTGACGCAAATTTATTTTGTGACGCTGCAACCAGCAAATGCGCCAGTTGTTCTACAGCAACAGACAGTAAATATCCACTTTCCGCCACAGGTGCTACATCAAATGGCAGTTGCTATAAAGATTGTGGCGCAAGCACAAATGTCACATTAGGCACAAAAACAGCAACCACACGATATATATATTTCAATAAACCCGACGATTGCTCATATAAAATAACTTGCCTTTCCAACGCACACTGTAATAATGACCCAACTAAACAAGTATGCGACAAGGACGCAACACACTGCGAATGTAATAACCATTATACACAATCCGGAAATACATGTACTGGCGAGGTTCATAAAATAACATTAAGAAAAAACCAAACATGGGGTGATATAGATAAATCAGTATGGGTAAAATATGGCGCCGGATTCGCAGACTCACGCAATTCAACTGAATGGCGTGCAAATCCAGATATTGTACCTACATTATGGTGGCATCATGACTTTGCTGGATATTATGACCAAAAAGAGGGAGGAAATCGAAAAATTGCAAGCGATGGTAAATTGGTATCAGGTGTAAGAAATACCGATTTTGCAGATATAATTGAATTGTGGGGCCATTGGGATCCAAAACCATACACAATCAGATATTACAAAGATGAAACATCCACCAGTCCCGTGTACATAGACACTTGTGAATTTGATAGTGATTGCACTGCATGGAAGCCATCAGAAACCCAAGAAAAACAAATTGTATTGTTGGGCAAAGAATTTGATTCACAATGGAAATATAAATCAGGTTCTACCATAATTAGTGCAGGCTCTAAGATAACACAGCCAACATCTGAAGACGCTATGAAAAACGGCATTGATTTAATCGCTGTTTATAAACCTTGTGATGCGGGGTATTATTGTGACACATCCAAACAAAAATGTCCCGCTGGGGCGACATCACCAAGTGGTTCGTCAACAATAGACAAATGTCATATTTCCAGCACAACCCAGTTTGAAGACAGCAAGGGCTTATTTACACTACCAATTGGTAATATAGGGGCCAATTAAAACAGGCAAATTTTTGAAATTACTTTGTTTATTTCTGTCATTTGTGCGTCTGTAAATTTACCCAGAACCCAATCGGCCGGCAATATCGGCAATTCAAAATCACGGGGATGACCAATTCCAATCCTGATACGTTTATATTCGTTGCCAACATTTGCATCAATTGACCGAATGCCATTGTGACCGGCACTGCCACCGCCGATTTTTTCACGCATTTTTCCAACTGGCAAATCCATATCATCATGTATAACGATCAGATTTTCCCGTGGTATTTTGTAAAACGTCATTAATGCCAATACTGCATTACCTGACAAATTCATAAACGTTTGCGGCATTGCAAATATCACACGATGACCATCTATATTTTTTGTGGTGGTGCGGGCTTTTTTTTCGGTTTTCCACATCGCATCATCGCCGGCCAATGCCGTCACCGCCATAAACCCCACGTTATGACGCGTGCGTTCGTATTCGGGCCCGGGATTGCCCAATCCAACCACCAATACAGGTTTATTTTCTTGCATATTCAGTACTCTTTTTTTTATTATAATATCACAAAGATAAGGAGAAAGACATGAATTTCAAGCATACCGCAATTTTAACCGCCATGGCGATATTGGGCGCCGCGCCTGCGAATGCAAATCTGTTGTTTGACGTATATGCGGGCGCCACTGGTGGCATTGGCGGTGCAACAATGTTTGCCGATGACCACGCCCACAGTGACAGCGCATATTCATATGGCGCCGTGATTGGAATTGATATTCCATTTATTCGGATAGAGGGCGAATATAACCATATCACACCCACTGACATGAAACTGAACACGGCGATGTTAAATGCATACCTGAAAATGCCGACAACATTGGTGCAACCATATATCGGTGCGGGTATCGGTATGATTTTTGATGGCGACGTTGATAACACAGACATTAAAATTGATGATAAAACAGCGTACCAGGGTATGCTGGGGCTGACATTTGATATACCGGTATTACCGTTCAAGATTGATGCCGAAGGTCGCGTTCTGTACGCCCATGACATATACACCATGGCCGATGTAAAGCCAGACATATTGCACTATGACGCACGCCTGAAATTACGTTATATTTTCTAAGGGTACAAAATGCTGACACTGATTGACGGAAATTCATTATTGTTTCGGGCATACTATGGCGTGCACAGTCGGCTGACCCGGCGTGACGGCACCCCAACAGGTGCAGTATACGGATTTATCAACATGATAATGCCGATATTGTCTGCCGCAAAACCCGATGATGCGTTCGTATGCGTATTTGATGCATCGCGCATATCTTTCCGTCAAGATATTTACCCAGAATACAAGGCAAACCGTGCCGAAACACCGGCCGACCTGATAACACAATCATATATGGTGCGGTCGGCCGTGGCTGCAATGGGAATCCCCGTTCTGTGCATCCCGGGGGTAGAGGCAGATGATGTCATCGCGACAATCGCGACGGCAAACTGTGATAATCCCGGCGGCACACGAATTATCACCAGTGACAAGGATTTAATGCAACTGGTGTCTGATTGTATATATCTGTACGACGGGATGAAGGCACGCGAAATCCACGCGCCGGAAGTGTTGGAAAAATTCGGCGTCCGTCCAGACCAGGTTATAGATGTACAGTCACTGATGGGTGACAGTACAGATAACGTCCCCGGTGTTCACGGCATTGGGCCCAAAAAGGCCGCCGAATTAATCAACGAATTCGGAACACTGGAAAATCTGTATAATCATCTGGACGATATAAAAAACGAACGCACACGCAATATGTTGCGCGACGGGCGTGATGCGGCATTTATATCAAAAAAGCTGGTCACATTAAAGCGCGACGTTGACCTGAACGGCTTGGTTATAGAGCCATTTCAATTCAACACGCCCAGTGCATTGGAATATGTAAAAAACGAATTGGAAAGTGCGTCCCTTGCCGCAAAAATAGAAAAAGCGTTTCCGTTATCTGAATATAATGCCGCAACCCAGCCAGATGTGTTTTCATATGCAAAATCCACATGTGACATTGATTTGCCTGCACCTGCGTCAACAAATACGCGCCCTGCCCTGAATATGGATTGGGTGACAATTACAGACGCCACGCAACTGGATGAATTTTTGTCACACGTGACGGATATTCTGGCATTTGACACAGAAACAACCGGCCTGTCACATATGGATGCGCGTATGGTTGGCATATCAATTGCATTTGACGCGACGCATGGCGCATATATTCCACTGCGCCACCGGACACAATCAAATGATTTGTTTGCATCAGATACAATTGCACCCAATCAGATATCGCCCACTACAGTCTATGAAAAATTGTGGCCGATACTGACCAATCCAAATATTATCAAGATTGGCCATAACCTGAAATACGATTTTCACATCTTGGAAAACGAGGGGTGGGACACATCCCGCATCACGCCATTTGATGATACAATGCTGTTATCATATATTTTACACGGCACATTACATGGGCATGGCCTGGATGAATTAGCAATGAAATATCTGGGGCATGAAAACATTTCGTTTGCCAGCCTGTTCCCGCCCAAGACACGCGATGCCGATTGCCACTTTGATTTATTGGCGACGGATATTGCATCACCCTATGCCGCCGAAGACGCAACCGTATGCCGTGCGTTGTATGATTTAATGCGCCCGGAACTGGATGCCCAGCCAAAACTGCGTGAATTGTATGACACATGCGACAAACCATTAATGCCAATATTAATGCAAATGGAACGGGTCGGTGTATTTGTAAACAAATCTGGCCTGCAACAGTTATCTGGCATTTTCCACACACAATTAACGACACTAGAATCCGAAATCTGGGCCTTGGCCAGTCATGAATTTAATATCGCCAGTCCAAAGCAATTGGGTGCTGTGTTGTTTGATGAACTGCACCTGCCGGAAAATAAAAAGCGTTCAACCGATGCAGAAACACTGAACGAAATGGTGGACGCGCATCCAATCATTGAAAAAATCCTGAATTGGCGTTCAATTGCAAAGCTGGCCGGCACATACACAGACGCATTGCCGCGCCAGATTGGTTTCGACGGCCGTATTCACACAACTTATTTACAAACCAGTACAAATACCGGGCGCCTGTCCAGTCGCGACCCAAATCTGCAAAACATCCCGACCAAGACGGAATTAGGCAACGAAATCCGCAAATGCTTTGTTGCAAAACCTGGTTGTGTTTTGATATCTGCGGACTATTCCCAGATTCAGTTGCGACTGCTGGCCGATGTTGCAGATGTCGAAACATTTAAGCATACGTTCCGCGCCGGCACTGATATTCATGAACAAACCGCCCGCCAGATATTTAATATACCGCAAAACGCACCTGTACCACGCGAAATGCGTCGCGCGGCCAAGACTGTGAACTTTTCAATCATATACGGAATATCGTCATTTGGCCTGTCGGGGCAATTGGGGATATCACGGGCCACGGCGGCAGATATCATAAAATCGTATATGGCGGGCCTGCCTGAAATTGAACGGTACATAAACGGTATCAAGGATTTTGCGATGACACACGGGTATGTTTTAACCCCATGGGGCCGCCGCATTGAATTGCCAGAGGTTAAAAATCCACGCCTGCGTGCATACGCAATGCGTGCGGCCGTAAATGCCCCGATTCAGGGGTTCGAGGCTGACCTGATGCGGCGTGCAATGGTAAACATATATCGTGATATTGTTCAACCAAACGCCGACAAGATTCGCCTGATTATGCAGGTACACGATGAAATGATATTTGAATGCGACGCGGCCAGCGCCGAACAATTCGCGCATCAAATAAAAGAATCCATGGAAAATGTTGCAAATTTATCAATACCACTGGTCGCAGAATACACAATCGAACCACATTGGGAACATTAATCGTTTTAAAAACCATCAAAATATGATAGAATAAAATAAATTAATGGGAACGGAAGAGATGAAAGTAAAACACTTTACAAGTTTTGCAATTATTTGTGGAATACTGGCCAATTTTGCACCCGCCACGGCGGCTGACATGGGTCTGCCTGCATCAGGTTGTTTTGCCACTGGCAAACCTGGCTATGATTTTATTGTGTATTTTGAACACAGCCGTCCCCACAATGATAGCGAGGCGAACCAGTCTTATCAATCAATCACGCCAACCGCAACACAACAATGTGTCAACGACATGAAACAAACACTGGCGAATCTGCGCCCATCATCTGAAGATGATTGCTTAATTTTACTAGCCAGTGCGGATTATTCAGGCCAAGACACCAACTATGACAATAATGCCCTGTCAAAGCGTCGCCTGGACATGGTTGAAAAAATGCTAACCGGGATACAATCTGGCGACTGTGTTGAAAAATGGTATGCTGGTGCATCAAATGCAACCGTTCTTGAAGAATCGCCGTATTATGACTCGGAACAGCGTGCTGTCCGTATTATTCAAACCAGGAAAAATGCACCCAAGTATGAACAAATTATACATAATTTAACACAGTACATATCTACCAGCAGCAGCAGTATATCCGTTATACATATTACATTAAATCCGGCGTCATCTTCTGAACAACAAATATTATCACGTATTCATGATTTGGCCACCGATTTGGCACAAATTGAATCAAAATTCAAAAAAAGCCACTGGAAAACTGCCGATGGTAATTTCAACGGGGCACGTCTGGCATCCGATTCGATTGCGGGGGTTGTACTGGGAACGGCCGGTGGGCTCATTACCAGTAATGTTATAAAAAAGAATCAATTGCGTGGCGGATTTGAAGATATTCAATGCACAATCGCCGGCCAGGTTGTCGCCAATTATGACGATGAATTCACAACCAATATGAATTTGAATAAATAAGCAATACACACATTTATAACCTTGCACCTTTTATCACTCCTGCGCTAGGCAGGAGTGAGACTTTATGACCCGGTTTCCGGGGTCAAGCCACGGAATGACTCGTTTTATAGCAAGGCACCTAATACAAAGATATCCGTCACACCGACGTTCGGGCCCCGCAAAATTGTTAAATTTTGTGGGTGATACAAGGACAGTGCCTACTGTGTTCCTCGACTATCCTAGTACCAGGAATTATACAGAACCCAGTGGATGCCGACCTACGTCGGCATGACGTTACAAAATAAAAGTCTAGCCCCCAAATGTCATGATTACAAAATACACTTAATCCCCGTCGTCACACCGGCGAAGGCCGGTGCCCAGTGCCGCGCAGCCTATTATCAAATTTTGCAAATTTAATAGCCACCCCCAGTCACACTACGTGTGCCAGCCCCCGCAATATCACCCACAAAATTTAACAATTTTGTGGGACCCGATAAGGGCGATGGCAATTAACGACACCGGCACTAAACCTTGTTCCTTTTGTCACCCACACCTCCACCAACACCAACAAAATCCACTATTGGTAGATTTTTTATTTTACTATAAAACTTTTTTATACTATCCTTAAACCTGTTCCCAGGTGTTCTGGGGACGAGGACTAGAAACCTCTCTTATAACGTGCTGCATCGCAGTAGCATGCAAAACATCTCCAATCATATATTGGTTGGAGGGCGGTGAATATTTTGAATAAGCCCGCTATTTTATAAGATAGTTTCTAGCCTCCAACCGTCTGAGATTTTTTTCAGCGGTTTTTTCATTCGCAGAAAAACAAGGAGGCTTTGAATGAGAAACATTTATATTAACCGCCCCACATCAGGCACCCCCACACGCCAGCGCAGGTTTTATATCCTGATTACCGCACTGGTATGCGCAATGGGTATCCGGGACGGATATGGGACATATTATAATGAGACTTTGATAGAAGTTGGATTTAGCAGCAGTTTTTGTGGCACAATAACCGACGATAGCCCATGTGCAATATGTGGTAATGGCGGGCAAGATTTATGTCGTCCAAATAAAGCATGTGGCAGTGCTGGTCACCAAAATTATAAATCAGGGGACTATTTTAATGTCTCACTCATAGAACACGCAGATGGGGGCTATTATGTTTGTGACGAGGCCGGCAGTGGTTGGGTCCACACCACCATGGTTCCCTCTACATGCGATGCCAACACATGTAAATCATCAGGATGGTCAAAATATAACGATACCACAGAGGTAATGACCGCCAGATGGTGCGAAAAACATGACACATATAGCAGCTCTTGCATGGCAACAACCAGATATCAATGCGCAAAAAATTACTATGGCCACCAAGATGGCGAAGGCACACCAATCACATGCACCCCATGCCCCAGCAGTCCCGACCCAATGGCCCAGAAAAACACAAATGGCACAATCACCAGCACCGGTCAAAAATTCAAGGGTTTAACAGAAGATAAAGGTGCAGATTCAATCAGCGAATGTTATATATCTGCAGTTGGTGGTTCGAGTGGTGTCGGATACATTGATGGCACCGGCGTATATCATTTTGTAAACGATTGTTTCTATGGATAAATCAATAAAACATTCGGTGTATTTTGTCGTAAAAACAATGTGTTTTACATAAAAACAACGTGGCACAAAAAACGAACGTTTTTTTGTCCCCCAGTACGGTCTGGATTCTAGCGACATTTCCGCGACAAAGTCAACCCAAAAAACAGGTCAAAAAAAACGTTCGTTTTTTTTACAACAACATTTGGGGGAAACAATGGCACAACAACACAGATTCTACATTTTTATCGCAACATTAATTTTATCAAATGTCACGACAAAATCAGTATATGGTTCGCAATATGGCCTTAGTGGCTTTTGCGACACCGATACGACACGTACATGCTATACCTGCAATCCGTATACCTCGGGTACAAATGCCTATGAACGACACCAAGATATCATAGCCGGTCAATGCAGTGACCATAATGATGCTGAAGTATGGTGTAAAACATACATACGCAATTCAGGTGACACACCGATATTATACGACGGCAAATATTACAAATGCACAGAAAGCGGTTGGGAATTAACATCCGCACCAGACACACCCGTCACATGTGCTGATAAATCCGATGGATATCATGGCCACATTATCAATTGTTGTGGCGATTTTGATTCAGATGCCGACGCCGGTTCATGGTGCAGTAACGGATTCGACCGCGCATATTGCGACAGTGGATACTATGGCACATTTGGTGCATGCAATCTGTGCCCTGCCAGTGAACACTATTACAAAAATGCACCCAGTACAACCGCCATTGCATCCAGCGACCAAGGCACACACACATCACGCACCGCATGCTTTATAACAGATTCCGGCCCATACATTGATGGCACGGGGTCATATTTACTGACATCAGATTGTTATTGGAGTTAATAAAAAATGCAAGACATAACATCATCAGACTTATTTGACTATGTATCAGAATTTTATCGCACCACAGATACCAAGTTAAATCATCTAACGGGGTGCGTAAACATGCTGAAAAATCATATTACGCGGTTATACGTATTGCGTGGGGACTGTAATTTTCCACGTGCGACAGGGCATTTGCGCCTGAAACAATTGGGGGCATTGACCCTGTTAAAAATGGTGGATACCGTGTTGCGCGATGCAGGAATTAAATACTTCTTGGGATACGGTAATTTATTGGGGGCGGCACGCACCGGCGAATTTATCCCATGGGACGATGATGTTGATATCTGCCTGATGCGTGATGATTTTAATCGCGCGGTCACTGTATTGACTGAAAAATTCAACCACGGTGAATTTTACACCAAATGGGGTATCAGCGGTGGCATATTCAAGGTTTTATTTACAAATAAAATCTGTATCGATTTGTTTCCATGGGATTATTATTACAAACGCATGACCACCCGTACCATGCGTGATGAATTTATCGACAAATATATTCGTGCAATGAATACCGCACGCCAATTGGAATCAGACCAACAACTACTGACCCAAAATCCGAACGCCATTGTTCAATCCACACACGATAATTACTGTGACATACGTGACGATATAATAATGGATGGCAACGCCCCAGACTACCAAACCGGTGATATATTCGAAGGCATCGACTGGCAAACATATCCTGAACGCATGGCGCATTTCTTTCATCATAAACCGTTCCGCTACGAATGGATTTTCCCATTGGGTCAAATCGAATTTTGCGGACATATGTTCCCTGCGCCAAATAATATTGATGCAGTACTGACCACACGATTTGGCGACTGGCATGAATATCGTCCAGACTTTGCGCGACACACATCAATGCCATTTGAATACGAAGAATTAGAACTGGTCAAAAAGTTTATCGCAGGTGAAATCAAATGACACGAATCCTGACATACGGCACATTTGATACATTTCACTGGGGGCCAGTGCGCAAGCCAGCACTTCCTAGACTCTTTGTCATTGCGAGGAGTTATTGTCAGCGATGTAATCGTTGCAATAACGACGTGGCAATCCAGTCTATTAATGCAATTTGCCACTTTATTTATGGATTGCCACGCTGCGCTAGCGCTTGCTCGCAATGACAATGATGTTAAACACCACCAAGACATCAATATTTATAACAAAAAAATCCCCACCGATTGGCGGGGATTTTTACACAATAACAATGTATTATTCCGCTTCGGCAGCAACAGCTTCTTCTGCGGCATCTGCAACTGGTGCTTCTGCAACTTCTTCTGTTGCTGGCTCTTCTTCAACCTTTTTGGTGCCAAATGTCAGAACCTTGCCTGCAACCAATGCATTAATTTCGTCTTGGGTCTGGGCAACATAAACCTTGACCGGAACGATAACATCTGGATGCAATGCGATTTTTGTGTCAAATGCACCGATAGATTTAATCGGGCTGCCCAACATAACCTGGGCCGATTCGACTGAAACACCGGCAATTTCTTTCAGCATACGTGCGATATCGCGGGATGATACAGAACCATACAGTTGACCGGTATCACCTGCCTGACGAATCATGTGCAGTTTTGCGTTCTTTACCGCATCAACAAACGATTCTGCTGTTGCACGTGCTTTTTCCTGACGCGCCTGCAATTCTGCCTTTTGTGCTTCGAACAATGCAACATTTTCACGTGTCCAACGCATTGCCTTGTTATTCGGCAACAGGTAATTACGTGCGAAACCCGTTTTTACTTCGACTGTATCGCCGATATTACCCAGTTTTGTAATCTTTTCTGTCAAAATAACTTTCATTTTATCTGTCCTTTTATTCTGCCCCTTTGGGGAAGTGCCCTGCGCCAGCACGGGCGAAGGGGGTTAAAGTTAGGGAAAAATCCCAAATGTTTGTTGTTTTTCCAAAAATTAAAGAAAACGTGCCAGATGTACGTGGTGTGGATGGCGTAGTGTAGTAGCCCTACATGAGCCATCCACAACGCGCACAGATGGTGCGTTATATTTAATTTTTAACCCAAATTGTTGCGAACAAATGGTAATAACCCCAAATGCCGTGCACGTTTGATGGCGGTTGCCAATGCACGTTGATCTTTCTGGGATACGCCACTGATACGCGACGGCACAATTTTACCACGTTCTGTGATATAATGTCCCAATGTCTTTACGTCTTTGTAATCAATAGTCTTGCCCTTTAAAGGGTTTGATTTTTTACGATAAATTGCTGCACGAACTGCCATTATTCTGCCTCCTCGGTATTCTTTTTCATCATGATAGACGGTGTTGTGGACAATTCGTCAACACGAACGTTCAAGAAACGGATAACGTCTTCGTCGATACGTGCGCGACGTTCCAATTCTGTAATCTGGGCACCATCCAATTCAATGTTCATCATGACATAGTGCGCCTTGCGATTTTTACGAATAATATAGGCCAAGTTCTTTAAGCCCCAAAATTCAGTTGATTTTACATCGCCGCCTAATTCTTTGATAATAGACGCGAATTTAGCCGCTTTTTCTTTAACCTGCGGTTCGGTCAAGTCCTGGCGGAACACCAAGACACTTTCATAAAAAGCCATATAAAGGTCCTTTGGTTTAATCAGCCGACGACCCCATGTCGCCAGCAGGAACGCCACCAATTATGACGTTTTTTTTAATAAAATCAAGTCTTTTATTGAGTTTTACCGTCACCCCGTTGAAGAACGGGGTCTACTGTGTTCCCCAACTATCCTAGCACTAGGGGAATTCAGAACACACTGGATGCCGTTCTGCAACGGCATGACGGTGCGTAAAATAAAACAAACTATTTATTAAACCCATGATACGGGTTGTTTTCAACCTTGGTCGGCATTAACATTAATACCAACATCACGATACCGGCTGGATACTTTATATACGGAATGAAACCCGCCACATACAACAGCATCCACCACGATGAAAATCCCCCATCATGCAAACGACGATTTATCATTGATATCGACGGAATCAATGCCGCCAGACAATACAGCAATCCAATACCACTGGACACGGCAAACAACGCAAATAAATCAATATTTGTCACAACAATCGACGCCATCCACCAATAAAATCCAATCAAAATCATGATAACCAATGCATTTGCCAATGCCGCCCACCAATATTCAGAACACGACGATGTCCCCGCCCATTCGGTATATCCACGCGTCCAAAACGCGCGATACGCCGCAAACATATTTGTGTATTTTACACTGGTCGGCGCCCCAGATTGTTTTACAGATTTTTTTACACTGGATTTTACAGATTTTGCCATTATTGTATTCCTTTGTTATCAATGATAAAAATTATATCACAAAAGATACTTTTTCCAAACCATTATTGCCACATGACACGGCGCAAAAAAAATCCACATAAAAAGTTCTTGATTTACAAAACGCATTTACATAAAATATTTTTGACGCGAATAAATATGTTTGCGTTGGGGACTTCTAAACCCCGCAATATACTGTGTGCGCATGATTTGATTCAGTGCGCAAAAAAAATGTGAGTACCGAATTGTATTTTCGGGTGCCACCTGCATATTGTGGTGTGAAATTCCCCAGAACGGGATTTAATAAAAAACACAGAATGTAGGGTACGCACCATGGCCAAAATAAATCGTTTTTATCTGTTAATTTCAATGCTGATATCATATAGAATTGGCACCGCAATGGCCGCCCCACAATTAAACGCAACACTCTTTGGCTGGATGCAGTTCGTAGCCGTAGCAGACAACAACGCTGATTGCTATATATGCGTTCCTGTCACTGGATACAGGCCCAGTGCATGGGAAAGTCAGGCACGAAGCTGGGTTGCGACCAGTTCTAATGTACGAATAGAATTAGACAACACCGAATGTGGCGCTACATACAATGTATCCGCTGGGGTCAAAGCTAAAGCCTCCTTTTTGGATGCTCCCGAAGCATATATGCTATGTACACAATACGGCTGGGCACCAATAGTACCAAACCCGAACATACACCCAGATACCTGTGCCGACATTGATAGCGTCTGCAGTTCTTACCGTGATAGTACAGCAGACAGCCACAAACTGCAACAATATTACACCACTATATCAGAAGACTATGGTGAAGACATGACATCAATGGAATGGCAGGTCTGCATGTTTGGTCAAAGCGACAATATCTGCGATGACGGAGAAGAACCTATAAATTGTGGTAACGGAATTTTTGACGGGGGGTGTAAATGTCAAAATGGGTACTATCTCAGCCAAGAAGCCGCAGACGAAGATCATCCATATGGAGCATGTTTGCAGTGCCCCAGTGCAGATTTCTGGATCCCCATTCATTTCAATGGCCAATATAACAAAGGCCCTTATGCATCTGCATCATCACCATACAATAATAGCGACGACTATATGACTGCATGCTATATCCCAGGCTCTGCCCCATATGCGGACGATACAGGTATTTTTTACTTAACAAACGACTGTTATTATGGTATGTAATTTCGCATGCAACCGACTAATGAAGATTTAATGAAATACATATCAACCTTTTATCAAACGGTTGATGCAAAATTAAACTATTTAACCAGTTCCGTATCTATGTTGCGCAATCACATGACCCGCCTGTATGCAATGGCGATTGATTGCAGTGCCCTGCCCCCGGCGACGGGCCATTTAAAATTAAAACAGGACGGATGTCTGCAATTATTAAAACAAATTGATATTGTATTGCGTGATGCGGGAATTAAATACTTTTTGGGATACGGTAATTTATTGGGGGCGGCACGCACCGGCGGTTTTATCCCATGGGATGACGATGCGGATATCTGCCTGATGCGCGATGATTTTGACCGCGCCATCACAATATTAACCGAAAAATTCAATCATGGCGCATTTCGTACCACATGGGGCATCAGTGGCAGAATATTCAAGGTTATTTTTGGCACGCACATCTGCGTTGACCTGTTCCCATGGGATTATTATTACAAGCATATGGAAACGACCGATGAACACCGCACGTTTCATGATGAATATATTGCGGCAATGGATGCGGCCCGAACCCAAGAATCAGAAATCCGCGCATCAATGCCCCCAGAACAGAAAAACGATCCAAACGCGCCACGTGTATACCCCAATTACAATAAAATCCGTGACGATATGATTATGCACGGGCAAGCGCCAGACACCGACCATGGTGATATATTCGAAGGTATCGACTGGCAAACATATCCCGAACGCATCGCGCATTTTTATCACAGTAAACCATTTCGCCACGAATGGATTTTCCCATTGGGACAAATCGAATTTTGCGGTTATATGTTCCCGGCACCGAATAATGTCGACGCAGTGCTGAACACACGATTTGGCGACTGGCATGAATTTAAACCGGATTTTGCGCGACACTCTGGCCGGCCATTTCCATACGAAGAACTGGACATCGTAAAAAAATTTATCGCAGGTGAAATCAAATGACACGCATTCTGACATACGGCACATTTGATACATTTCACTGGGGGCATATGCGATTGTTGCAACGTGCACGCCAATTGGGCGATTGGATGGCCGTCGGCCTGTCTACCGACGAATTTAACCGTATCAAGGGTAAACAAACACACATGCCGTATGACATGCGGGCCGAAATCCTGGGCGGGGTTCGTGGTGTTGATTTAATATTCCCAGAAAATACATGGCAACAAAAACGCGATGATATTATAAAATATAATATCGATATATTTGTCATGGGTGATGATTGGCGCGGTAAATTTGACAATTTATCTGATTTGTGCCGTGTTGTGTATTTACCACGCACACCAGACATCAGCAGCACCCTTATCAAAACAATCCAGAATCAAAAGTAATCACCCCACACCGGCACTGTCATTGCGAGGAGTTGTTGTCAGCGATGCAATCGCCGTAATAACGACGTGGCAATCCAGTTTATTAATACAATTTGCCACTTTATCTATAGATTGCCACGCCCTGATGGGCTCGCAATGACAAAGAGCCTAGCCACAGCCACACACCACACTGTCATTGCGAGGAGTTGGCATCTGTTGCGGAAACGCAACTGTGACAACGACGTGGCAATCAAGTCTATTAATGCAATTTGCCACTTTATCTATAGATTGCCACGCCATGATGGGCTCGCAATGACAATGGTGGCAATGGATGACGGTCGCCACCGGCATGACAGTGTACCAACTTAATACTTACCCATCACACAAATACTGGATTGCCACGGGCTAACGCCCTCGCAATAACAATGATATTAAATACCACCCAACCATCAATATTTATAACAAAAAAATCCCCACATATGTGGGGAAATATTTTTTTTAGAAACCGAATACCATCCGTTGTTTCGATTGGCGCTTCTTTTCATTACGCACGGCTTCTTCTTTCAAACGTTTGCGTTTTGTTGTTGGTTTTTCATAACGCTGACGTTCCTTCATTTCGCGGTACAGGCCTTCTTTCTGTGATTTGCGTTTTGCAACACGCAATGCCTGTTCGACGTTATTATCGCGAACCAGAACTTTCACCATCAGACTTCACCCCCTTTAACAAACCTTACACGTTTAACTTTATTTTGGTGGAGCCAATCAGACTCGAACTGACGACCCCCTGCTTGCAAAGCAGGTGCTCTACCAACTGAGCTATGACCCCAAAACTTTGCACCTTTCTTATCAAAAGGCCTGTGCATTTTATCCATATTTATACCGGATGTCAAATTAAAAATTCAAACTTGACGAAATAAATTTTTCACCTATAATGCCTGCAACAATATAGCAACACATATTAATATATACTGAATATAACAAAAAATGATAACAACCATAACACCAGATATTAAAGAACATGCAATCCAATGGCGTACAAAATATTCATCCGACACGCCAACTGCATCCACAGGCTATATAACAAAATATGCAATATCTGACGCACCACGTGGCAATCTGATTCTGGTACCCGGCATGGCCAGCAACTGTAAAACAGAACCATTAATGCAAGAATTTATCACATGGGGCCTGCGCCACAATTTTGACATTTACACATTGGAAACTTTCTTGGCACGATTCCAGCATGACGTAAATTTTAAAGCCGCCCAGAAAAACACAGTGCCCGAATTAATAAATCTGATTGACCGGGGACTGACCATCATTGATAAATACAGTATACAAAAGCCAATGCAAATCGTCGCACACAGTGCCGGCGCCGTCAGCACGATCAGTGCAATAAATCAGCAAATTGCACAAAACCGCCTGATAAACATCGACCGCATTACCCTGTTTGCGCCATTTATTTCAGACGAACGATTTAACAGAATCAGAAACTATTATCGCGGGCGCAAATCCGACGCAGAATTCATGCGCACACCAATACGCGTTGAAAATCCATTTATACCGCCGGCACAGCCGCGATACATTTCCGTATTGCCGTCTTTTTTTGAACAAATAATAAACCTGAACATCACGACCACAGAAATCGAACAATATAATTTCCCGGTGACGATTGTTGCAGGTGGCCGCGACAGCAAGGTTCCAGCCGACCTGTTGCACGATTTATATAAAAAGCTGACACAAATGCCCAACAAACATCTGTTTACATATGTACTGTTTCCAAACAGCAATCACTCTTTTGTTCAGCCTATAAACAACAACTGGCTGGATGTGATATTTAAAATCAATCCGTATGTTTCACACGGATGGTCGCGCTAAATCTTTGTACTGGACAGTATTTGTTGTAGTTTCTATAATATATTCGCTATGAAAAACAATTTATCAAAAAAAATAAAGACCCTGATAAAGGGCGATGAATCAAACAACCGTGTTAAATGGTCACTGTATGTACGTATCTGGAACGAAATCGGGCGTCCACAGTGGAAATGGCTGCTGTGTGGGGTATTGGCGACAATCGGTGCCGCCGCCGCCGAAGGATACACAATCACACTGGTTCAACAGGTGGTTGACAAGGCGTTTATCCAAAAAAGCATGCAATATATCTATCTGTTCGGCCTGCAAATCATCGGCGCGTTCGGATTCAAGGGCATATTTTCATATGCCAAGGCATTGATTATGTCCAAGGCAGGATTATTGGCCAGTGCCAATCTGCAAAAGCGTATTTACAACCATGTAGTTCGGATGAATATCGCAAAATTCTATGGTGACGGCATTGGCAAGACCTTGAATTATTTCGGTGTTCAGGCCGGCGCGGTTTTAAACCTGATTACAGGCACAATCGTCAGCACAATTCAGCAAATCGCAACCCTGGCAATAACATTGGGGTTGATGGTCTATTATGCACCACAAATGTGCGCGGTATTGATATTCTTGGTACCTGCAATCATGATTCCGACCATCTTAATCATGCGCAAACGTCGCAAACTGTCACGGAAATCTTTTGTTATTGCAAATGACGTATCCCAGCATTTGAACCAAACACTGCACGGAATAAAAACAATCCAGGCATTTGCCAACGAAGAAGAAGAAACACGCAAATTTGCCGACGTATTAAATTCTTCGATGTCTAATGCGTACAAAAGCACACAGGCACATGCACTGCAATCACCATTATTGGAACTGATGATTTCAATTGGATTGTGTCTGTCACTAATTATCGGTGGCCACTTTATCGTCAGTGGTGCGATTTCAACTGGTGACTTTACCGCGTTCTTATTGGCACTGACGGCGGCGTACAAACCGGCAAAAAGCATATCAAAAACCGGTGACACAGTTCAGCATGGCCTGCTGGCGGCGGAAATATTATTCAATTTCTTGGACAGCAAACCTGATATCCAAGACATGCCAGATGCAATTGAATTGACTGGGAAAAAGATGTCTGTTGGATTTGACAACGTTTCGTTTGAATATAATCAGGGCGATCCGGTATTGCGCAATATCAACCTGCGCGTTCCATCAGGCAAAGTTTGTGCATTGGTCGGCCCATCAGGTGGTGGTAAAACAACAATGTTTAATTTGTTGGAACGATTCTATGAACCGCAATTCGGCAAAGTTGTTATAAATAACAAAGACATTAGAAAATATACACTGAAATCACTGCGTCAAAACATAGCAGAGGTTTCACAAGACGTATTCTTGTTCAACGGCACAATCGAAGACAATATAAAATACGGCATGCCAAATGCCACACATGATCAGGTTGTCGCAGCAGCAATTGCCGCAAACGCCCACGATTTTATCATGACATTTCCGAAACAATATGAAAACTGTGTCGGCGAAGGTGGTGCATTATTGTCTGGTGGTCAAAAGCAGCGCATCGCAATCGCACGCGCAATACTGAAAAACGCACCGATTTTATTATTGGACGAGGCAACATCTGCCCTGGACACACAAAGCGAAAAACTGATTCAATCTGCATTAAAAGACTTGATGCAGGGACGCACCACTTTTGTAATCGCACACCGTCTGTCGACAATCTTGGATGCAGACATAATATGCGTTATCAAAAATGGTCAAATTATCGAACAGGGAACGGATGCAGAACTGGTTGCATTGGGGGGTGAATATAAAAAACTGCGTGATATTCAGTTTAAAGCCGTAAAAAACAAGAAAGGTAAATAAATAATGTCGTCACAAAACCCAAACATGGAAAAAATAATACAGAAAGTATTATCCGACCCACGCATTGCAGAAACGATAACAACAGTATTAATTGATATCCTGTCCAATATGCAACAATCTGAAAATGCGGTGGCAAACGCCCCGGCAGACCCCACGCCACAGGCCAACGCGCCCAAAGTTATCGATTGGTCGTCAAAATCAAATGGCGCATTACGTGCGGCATACACATATCGCAAAAAACGTGGTTTGACAATTGAACCCGAATTAAATGAAATTTTGGCAGCACGGTTTGCGGGATATGATACGGCGCAACAAAAATTTACCGGACGCGGCGGAAAACGCAAATCGAAATCAACCGCCCCGGTCACACCGATTGAAAAAACGCAAAAAGATATTAACTGGGTATCAAAATCTAATGCAACACTGCGCACAATGTACGCATATCGTAAAAAGCGTGGTTTGATAATTGAACCTGAATTAAATACCGCACTGGCGGCGCGTTTCCCGGGCTATGACGCAATACAACAAAAATTTACCGGTCGCGGTGGCAAACGCAAAGTAAAAGCAAAAAAAGTACGTATCATAAACTGGGCCGAAAAAACTGACGTTATTTTACGCAAGGCATTCAAACACCGTCAAAACATACCAAACGGCATTGATGACGCATTAAATGCAGAACTGGCACGACGTTTCCCGTCCGAATACGACCCAGCAACACGCAAATTTGTAAAGCAACAAAAATCACATGATGTCACGACCAAGGATACACAGAAATCCGCCATACCAACGGTTGTGCGTACCAACGCCCCGGTGACAAAATCGCAGTCCGTTGCATCAACCACCACCGCAAAACCATCGCAATTGTCGGTCACACTGAAACCTGTCAAACAATCATTGGACGCAACATTTTACAATGTATATGTAAACGAACAACTGATACTGCGCAATCACGCGAATACAGAATTAAAATTATTGGGCGATGGCACCTTGTTGGCTGTTCACGGTATTGTCACAGATAATAAAAACCTGCCCCAACGTCCGCTATACCTGATATACGATACAAATTTGGTACCGAACAGATGGGCCGGCCGGGATAAAATTGCAGGATACGACATTTATGCAAAATACATAACCACAACATCCGACGGTGTTAACGTTATGTTAAGTAATAAATGCACAATCATATTAAATAACGAAAAATTAAAACGACTGGCGGGCCTTGCCCGATTCGAAATTGTTCGATAATAAAAAAAATCCCCAGTCATATCCCTGGGGATTTTTATTTGCCATTTGATTTTAACATTGAATTAAATTATAATTTTTTTGAATCCAAAGGGATTTGGATTCGGGACTTAGAAAATCCCATATGTATGCGGTGCGCAATGCGTGCCGGTTCCAAAATGCGACAAAGACTGTCGCGAATACCTGACCATTGGTCGGGTTGTGTCGGCTATACAACAGGCGCATCGCGCCAAAGACCGACAGGTCATTCATACATATGATTTTTCTAACTTCCCGACCGCCAATTTTGGTGGTTTTTGTTTGTCTTGCAAAATAAAGGAAGATAGAATATGAAAAAATATGTAATTATACCTATCGTTGCGTTGATGACGATATCGGGGATGGCAAATGCATCCTATTTGTCATCACAGTGGAAAAATTTAAATGCATTTGTCGCACCATGTGAATTATCCGTCAGTGGGACAACAGCCGCATCACAATGCGCGACATGGTGCAAAAATCAATACCCATCGTGGGTTGATAACAGCAGTATAAATTTTGTCACATCTGCAGAGTGTGCAAAGTATGGTCTAAAAAGCGCATTTGGTACCACATATTGCTGTGTAAATAATGCCGTGACAATAATGTATGACACAAATACAGCCACTGGTTGCCTGTGTCCAGGCGAAAATCGGCAAACCGTTTTAGGCGATAATGCAATCAGCAAAACCAAAATTGAAGATAAGTTATACAGTTTTCAATGCAACGATTATAAATGTTTTTGTAAAAATGGATATTATGGCATGACAAAAAAACTAAGCCAAAGTTCTGCATCCGACACATGCACAAAATGCCCAAATATGCCGTCAAATAATTATGGATATAACGGCATTAAAATCAGCGGACAAACATTTTACTATATATATAACAAAGAGGATAGCGCTGCACCCGCATCATCTGATATAACAGCATGCAATATCAGCATGAACTGTAATTTGTCACCACAATGTGACCGGTATGACGAAACAGGCCAATGGGAATTTACCAGCGCATGTTTTTATACAAAATGACATCAGCATAACAGGGTAATTTACATCTTGGATAATATGACATACAGTGGGCACCGGCCGTCGCCGGTGTGACGGTATGTTTCGTGTTTTAGATGACAATAGGCGCAAGACGGTGTTCACTGTGGTCAATTGCCACCGCCCTTGGCGGGGGCTGGCACACGTAGTGTGACTGGGGGTAGCTATAAAAAAACCGATTTCAGGGGTTCATCACCCACAAAAATTAACAATTTTGTGGAACCCGATACGCCTCGGAATGACAAGCCTGTATAAATTACAAACCCAAACTTTAAACTTATCGTCACCCCGGCACTGAATTTGAAAAACAATTGATAATTGTTTTTCAAAGAACGGGTTCCAGTGCGTTCCTCGACTCTCCTAGTGTCGGGATATTACAGAACCCAATGGATGCCGTCCTGCGACGGCATGACGTTTTATTAGGAACAAAGTTCCCCTATTTCGTCATTCGGGTGCTATTTATTTCTCTTGCCGTCCTATCAGTTCTGACTTTACTTATAATAACATTCCCCATATGATGCAACCGCATAATCTTCGACCATCCAATGAAATGTACCCGTTAAATCTTTTAAATAGACAGACATATCTGGTTCCCAGGTACCGGCATAACATTGCGTGATTTGTGTTGACCCAGGATTTGATTTCACATACGGGCATAAACCACTACTGTTGCATACCGGTGTCAATCCGGCGCTTTCCAACGTTGGGCATGGATTGCACCCCGATGTACCATTTGTTGTCGTGCCATAATAGTTCGCCGCACAACGCCATTTATTATTATAAACATCATCACATGTTGCAGTATCACCATTTATATTCAGTTTTTTATAAAACGAACGTTGGTACCCGGTATTACTGTTGTTCCAAAGTTCTTTATCTTCATTACATGGTGCACATCCACGACATCCCGAAAACTTAAAATCCCCATTTGAATCAGTCGTGACCGTACATTTTATTGTTGAAGTACTTTGATAATATTTATTACCCGTATCGCATTTATATTTGATATTGTCAGTACTGCACCCACTGAACAGATATCCATCTATCCCTGTTTCATTGAATGCTTCACTGCATCGGCAAGAATATGCAAACAGCGAACTTTGTTTTTCAGAATCTGACATATAATCATACACACAGTCCTTCATATAAAAGCCCTGTTCGTTATTTGGAATACAGGTCACCTCATACTTTTCATATCCCTTTTTACACTGAGTACAACTGACATGTGTCATCCAATCACGACAATCAGATACCACATCCCCCAACGCCAGCGACAAATCCACCGGGGCTGTACACCCACCAACAATATATCCATCAACACAATTATTATAATATAATTGTTCCGCGGTCATTGGTTTACCAATATCCGCATAATCCCCAGCCACCGCAAATTGCGCCCAAAATCCCACCGATATCGCGACCATGGGCATTGTTAATTTATTCATTGTTTCATCTCCTGATTTTGTAAAAACAAAACCACCCAAATCAGAGTGGTCAGGAGGTTAAAGACAATCTTTGGAATTGTGTGTTTATTCTGCGCGTACGCGCATTATTCACAGCCCTCCTGACCATGGGTCAGGAGATTACATCATCGTAATATAAAAAAACGACGCCACAACGCGCCACAAGTATATATTCCGACGCCAAAGCACGGGTCTTTACACCCCATCAACAGAACACCTGTCGACATTTAATATTATAACACACGCCTTTTATAAATCTAGGAATTTTATTAAGGTTATGAAGTATGGTGTTAAACTTAAAAACATTCGTCACACCGGCGACGGCCGGTGCCTACTGTGTTCCTCGTTTCTCCTAGTGCTAGGATATTACAGAACACAATGGATACCGACCTACGTCGGTATGACGATGTTTTAATGGCGTTATTTCACAACCAATTCTTTGCCAGAAACATCGATGTGAACGGTACTGCCCTCGCCCACTTTACCGGCCAGAATCAGGTCTGCGATTTTATCCTCGACACTGGACGTAATCAGGCGTTTCAACGGGCGCGCACCAAATACGGCATCATATCCCTTTTCGCCCAGCCATTTGATTGCCTTGTCCGACACATCCAATGTGATACGACGTTCTGCCAAACGCTTTGCCAATCGCGCCAATTGGATTTTTACAATTCCCCCCATAACATCTTTGCCCAGTGCATTAAAGAACACAATTTCATCAATACGGTTAATAAATTCCGGTCTGAAATGTGACTTTACCGCGTTCATATCTGGCAAATTACTGGTCATTATGATAATTGTGTTTGTAAAGTTCACAATATACCCCTGACCATCGGTAAGTCGCCCATCATCCAGAATTTGCAGGAACACATTGAACACATCGGGCGCCGCCTTTTCAATTTCATCAAACAATAATACCTGATACGGGCGTCGGCGCACACTTTCGGTCAGCACCCCACCCTGTTCATATCCGACGTATCCCGGGGGACTGCCAATCAGGCGCGATACAGAATGCGGTTCCATATATTCACTCATATCAATACGGGTCATGGCCGTATCATCGTTAAACAGATACTCTGCCAAGGCTTTTGCAACCTCGGTCTTGCCAACACCTGTTGGCCCCAGGAACATGAACGACCCTGCCGGTCGATTTGGGTCGGACAAGCCTGCGCGACTGCGCCGAATCGCACGTGATACAACCGACAATGCCAGGTCTTGCCCCACAACACGTTTACGTAATTCATCTTCGATATTTAACAATTTTGCCTGCTCTTCCATGCTTAATTTATCGGCCGGCACACCTGTCCATTTGCTGACAACTGCGGCAATATGTTCCGGCAACACCGTTTTATACTCGCGTGCGTCAGCGTTCATTTTGCGAATATTTTCTTCCAGTTCTGGAATCTTGCCATATTGCAATGTTGATGCCCGTTCATAGTCACCATTACGCATGGCGGTGGCAACCTCGGCCTTGGCCGCATCCAATGCCGCCATCGCGTCGGACAGGCCACGCATTTTTTCTTGTTCTGCACGCCACTCGTCGGTCAGTTTTTTTGATTCTGCCTCGGTATCTTTTATTAATTTATCCAAATCTTTCAAACGTTTTTTAGAATCTTCGTCCTTTTCTTTTTTCAGTGCCTGCTGTTCTATTTTCAATTGCATCAAATGTCGGTCAATTTCATCCAGTTTTTCTGGTTTTGACGCAACCTCGATACGGACACGGGCGGCGGCCTCGTCCATCAGGTCAATCGCCTTGTCCGGCAGGAATCGGTCTGTGATATACCGATTCGATAATTTTACCGCCGATACCAGCGCACTGTCCGCGATACGAACACCGTGGTGGCCTTCATATTTTTCTTTCAGACCGCGCAGAATTGAAATCGTATCATCAACTGTCGGTTCATCAACATAGACCGGCTGGAAACGACGTGCCAGTGCTGGGTCTTTTTCAATATACATACGATATTCATCCAATGTTGTTGCCCCCAGACAGTGCAGTTCACCACGCGCCAGCATCGGTTTTAATAAATTACCGGCATCCATAGACCCTTCGCCCTTGCCTGCACCGACAAGTGTGTGCAGTTCATCAATGAACAATATTATTTCACCATTTGATTCTTTGACAGCTTTCAGTATTGCTTTGAAGCGTCCTTCGAATTGGCCACGGAACATCGCACCGGCCATCAATGCCCCCATATCCAACGACAGCAGTTTTTTATTTAACAGATTTTCCGGCACATCCCCCGACACAATACGTTCAGCCAAACCTTCAACAATTGCGGTTTTACCAACACCAGGATTACCAATTAAAACCGGATTATTTTTAGTACGACGACTTAACACCTGGATAGTGCGACGAATTTCATCATCACGACCAATAACGGGATCCAATTTACCATCAGCCGCCAATTTTGTAAAATCTGTTGTGTACTTTTCAATCGCCTGTTGTGGCGTTTCTTGCATTTCTTCTGGATTCATTGTAAATCCTCCTTAACGTTTTATTAATTTTTGTTATCCTTTATATAGTTGCATTTTTTTGCCTTTCAAGATACAGGTATCAAAACCCAAACATGTTGCGATACGGATTATTTTGTATTAGCATCATGATTAATACAGGGGGCCAAATGACAAAATTTTCCGATAATGATATCAAACAAATCACAGACCACGGATTGACTGTCGACATAATAATATCGCAATTGCAGGACTTTCAGACCGGATTTCCATATGCAAAAATTAATCGCCCGGCAATCGTTGGCGACGGGATTATTACCCCAGATAACGATACCGCAACCCACGCAATCGAAACATACGATGAATATGCAAAAACACACAAAATTGTAAAGTTTGTCCCGGCATCCGGCGCCGCCACCCGTATGTTCAAAGATTTATACGCATTTCTGGATTCGGGTGCGATTAATAAAACGACACAAACAGTTCTGGATAACATTGAAAAGTTCGCATTTTATGACGAATTAAAAAAATATCTGCCCGTCGCCCCAACAGACCGCGATATTATTGAATGCATACTGACACCACGCGGCCTGAATTATGGCGCCAGCCCTAAGGCACTGATTGCGTTTCATAAATATGAAACAGAATCCCGCACCGCGGCCGCCGAACATTTTATAGAAGGCGCCCTGTACGCCCGCGGCGCAAATGATGAAACAAATATTCACTTTACCGTATCACCCGAACACCGAAACGGCTTTGAAAAACTGTTCGCAGATATCACTGATAAATACGCGCAACAATTTGATACTAAATTCAATATAACAATGTCGCACCAGTTGCCACAGACAGACACAATCGCCGCGAATATGGACAACACACCGTTCCGCAATGACGATGGCACACTGCTGTTTCGACCGGCAGGCCACGGTGCATTAATTGAAAACCTGAACAATATTGATGCGGATTTAATCTTTATAAAAAACATTGATAATATCTGCCCGGATAACGCACGTGATATAACCGTATATAATAAAAAAATGTTGGCGGGAATCGCTGTTAAAACCCAAGAAAAAATATTTGAATATATACGCCAAATTGATAACGGCACAGCCAACCTGGCGGCGGTGGCAGAATTTATAAATAAAAATTTAGGCATAACAACCACATCCAACAACGCCACAACACTGCGCGGTATATTGAACAGACCACTGCGCGTATGCGGTATAATAAAAAATACCGGTGCCCCCGGTGGCGGCCCGTTCTGGGTCACGGACGCAAACGACACAGAATCACTGCAAATCGTCGAACCCGGCCAAATCGCACCGGAAAGCATGAATATATTAACCCAAGGCGAATTTTTCAGCCCAACAGATTTGGTTTGCGCCACCCGCGATATCACGGGTCACAAATTCAACCTGACCGAATTCATCGACGCGTCGGCCGGATTTATTTCTGAAAAATCTAAAAACGGTCGCCCACTGCGCGCGATGGAACGTCCGGGCCTATGGAACGGCGCAATGGCGCACTGGAATACAATTTTTGTCGAAACGCCAATCGAAACATTTACCCCAGTTAAAACGATTTGTGACCTGTTAGACACAACCCACCAAGGCGAATAATCATGGCAACCAGCGCAGAATTTATCCAGTTTGTATCAGACCAAGTACAAGCCGCCGGAAACATCAGATACCGAAAAATGTTTGGTGAATATATGTTATACTGTGATGACCGTCCCGTATTACTGGTGTGCGACGATACAGTGTATGTAAAGCAAATGCCAGCTACATTAAATATCTTTACCACACATGGCATTTCCCCCGAATTAGGCATCCCATATAACGGCGCAAAACCACACTATATTTTAGATATTGAAAACGCAGATTTAGCCATTGATTTAGTCCGCGAACTGGCACGTATATTGCCATTGCCAAAATCTGCCACGCGTAAAAACATGACAAATAAATAAAATATGAAAACATTACTTGACTTTATTTTATTTTTGTTATAAATTATGCCGAGTTAAAAGGATTATTAATATGCCACGTGTATGTAAAGTGACCGGTAAGAAAACAGAAGTTGGGATGAACGTTTCCCACTCTATGCGTCATACAAAACGCACATTCTTGCCAAATTTGCAAAAATTAAAGTTCCACAGTGATATTTTAAATCGCGATTTCTCATTGCGTATTTCAACGGCTGGCCTGCGCACATTGACCAAGCATGGCGGTCTGGACGCATATGTAATGGCGAAACCAGTATCACGCTTGACCGAAGATATGGCTGCAATTAAAAAAGCCATTGAAAAGAAACAAGGCAAAGCGGCAGCGCCGGCAAAAAAGCCAGCACACAAACCAAACCGCAGTGCACGCCTGGTTAAAAAGGTCGAAAGCAAAACAGCCGCAAAATAATAAATGCGGACGGTTTTGGCCCCGTGGCGGAATTGGTAGACGCGCTTGACTCAAAATCAAGTTCTGCAAGGAGTGTCGGTTCGAGTCCGACCAGGGCCACCAGAATAAAAAAGTACCCCTTTTGGGGTATTTTTTTATTCTGGTGTTTTTGTGTATAGTTCTCGAACCGACACGTTGTCGGTTCGCATACGAGTTCACGAGACAAACAAAGTGTAGTCGAGTGCTTACGAGTGGTGAACGCAGTGAACAATCCGACCAGGACATTTTTATCATTGTCTGGTCGGACGAAGAACCGCGGGCATTACAAAATCATAGATTTTTCTGTATATAGTATGATATAATACACATGCGTTGGTGCGTTGCCAACGTGGGGGTTAGAAGCCCGTAAAACTCACAGTGTCCGTAAAGACATAAAACTTCCAATTCCTATTGGGGATTGGATGGTTGTGAATATATTGAATAAACAACACTATTTCTGTGAGAATAGCTTCTAACTTCCAATCCCACTCTTGATTAATCACGGGTGGTTTTATTTTTATGTGGGGGCAATAAATCTAAGAAATAAATAACATCCCCCACATCCTAACCTTGGGGAATTATGCAATGTCTGAAAAAACTTTTGCAACAACAGACTATGATTTACATATAGGACGATTAATTCAATTAATACGATTACGTTTTGGTATGTCACAAAAAGATTTGGCTGCCAAGACCGGTGTCACTTTTCAGCAAATACAAAAATATGAAACTGGCAGCAATCGCATTTCTGTGTCACGATTAAAATCTATTGCCGATGCCTTTAAAATGCCAGTATCTGTATTGTTAACAGAACCAGACAAAACATACTTGCATGACAAGGATGTTTTGTACGTTATGACCGCGATGTATCGCACGACACCAAATCGTCGCAAATTAATCTTGCAAATCACAAATGCACTAACAAATATGGATAAATAAACTTTCAAAACATATAAATTTTTCCTAGTCTTTTTTGTATTTTGATGTGATATAATATTTCAAACACGGATAATAAAAATAAACAAATAAAACAAAGGAGAAACAATATGAAACGGATTTCTATATTTACAATTGGTATGGTTCTGGCAGCGGGTGCGGCAAATGCAGGTTTCGTTGAAGAATCTGTGACGACTGTTTCCAATGGTGGATTTGTTGATGGCACACAAACAATTGTCACCACAACCCAGGTCAAAGAAATGCGCGACGATACGCCTGTTGTTGTCAAGGGCAAGATTGTAAAACGCACAGGTGATGAAAAATACATGTTTCAAGACGATGCCGATACAATTATTGTTGAAATTGATGATGACGATTGGCGTGGTGTAAACGTCACACCAAATGACATCGTTATTCTGCGTGGCGATGTTGATAAAGGCCTGCTGACCACGGAAATTGATGTTGATTATGTTGAATTAGTGAAATAATCAAATTGGTTGTCTAAAAAATTAAAAATCCCACCAAATGGTGGGATTTTTAGTAATTACTGATTCGTTAATTGTAATTCAATACGGCGATTCTTTTGCAGGTCGGCCGGCGTATTGCCCGACACAAACGGATGCAAATCGCCAAAACCACTGGGCAACATGCGCGTCCGTGCAACGCCGGCCCGTGCCAATTCATCAACAACCGCCGTCGCACGCAACAACGATAATTGCATATTATTGCGATAGCCACGTGTCCCCGGTATAACCGCCTTGTTATCCGTATGACCATCAATTCGGATTAACCATTTAACGTCCGCCGGAATTTCATTTTCCAGATTTTTGATAACATTTGCAATTGTTTGCAATTGATTTTTACCATCTGGGGATATTGTATACGAACCACTGGCAAACAGAATGTCACTGGGGACGATAAAGCGGTCACCTTCTTGTTTAATTGCAGTGTTATCGCCTAATGCCTCTTTAATCGCCTTGTAAAAAGCGGACTGATATTTTGCCATGCTGTTTAATTCTGCAACCTTGTCCGCCAATGCCTTGTTCAGGCGTGTTGACATTTCAACATACTGGATTTCTTGGTCACGCGATTTTTCTTCGGCGGCATCCAGTGCGGCTTGCAATTTTGCCAATTGGTCTGACAAAGACGCACGCTGGGCAACCATTTCATCCTGTAATTTTTTGCGTTCTTGTTCCAATTCCGCAGTATGCTGTTTATCCAGATTTGCCTGATTCAGTTGCGATGTTAAATCTGCAATCATGGCCTGCATCTGTTCACCCTGGGATTGCATTGCAACAACCTGGGATTCGTATGCAGAAATCAAGTCTTCGATACTTAAATCCATTTCCTGGATTTCAGTAGTCAGGGCCGCCTTGTCCGATTCCAGATTTTCCAATTCTTTACGTGCCAAGATTAACAAACGTTTGGCTTCTTCTTCATCTGCAGTCATCTGTTGAATACGTTCTGCCTGGGCAGCATTGGTTTCTTTTAATTCTGCAACAGTTTTTGCGCCAGTGCTTTTGTTAAAAACACTGGTTGTTGTCCATAAAAATACAAACACAATCAACAAGAATATCAAAATGATAACCAGGTTGGAAAACAGGTCAACAAATGCCGGCCATGTATTCGTTCTGTCGCGATAACGGATGTTTATCATGTATGTTCTCTCTCTTCTTGGGCCTTGTTTATATTTGTGTGCGGGGCACATCAGGCGCGGACGCAAAATCTGTTATAATTGTTGTATCGATATTTTGCGGGGCGGCAACATGCGTGTGCGCCGCGAAATAATCTTCTAATTCATTAAAGATTGAATTTTGCGCCAATTGCACCTGTAATCCTAAAAATCCGATGGTCAAACTGCCCCCCAATCCCAACAACGAACTGGTAAATGCGGTTCCCATCCCGGATAAAGGCTTTGTCAATCCCTGTTGCATGGCCAACAAGACCGAATCGTCTGCAAAGTTTAAATTGGTCATCAAATCGGCAAAACCACCAACAGTTAAAATCAATCCCCAAAATGTGCCCAATAAGCCCAAAAATATCAAAGTATTTGTTATATACCGGACAGATTCGCGTGAATCTTCGAATCGCATTTGAATCATATCCATCATGCCCCCCAGTGCCGATGCAGAAATCTGACGCGGACGATTGTGCAGCATAATTGCCACCGGCCGCAACAATTGTGGTGGCAATGCAATGCGCCGACGTCCCCCAATATACGCATGCAACCATTTATATTCAGGCAATAATTTGAACATTTCAACAAAACACAATCCAATACCGAAAATAGTTGTACCAATAATGATACCATTCAGATACAAATTTGACACCGCAATTTTTAAAAATGGTGCGCGAAACAATATCAACCCAATGGCCAGCAATGCCGTAAATAAAGCCATCCGGTTCAGATTTCTGTGAAAATAATTTGTCATCTGTTTATGTTCCCCCACAGTTATATAATTAAATAATAGTAAAATCGTGCAAATAATGTCAATAGAGATTTCCACGATTTTCCAGGATACAAATCGTATAAAAAAACCCCCAAACGGGGGATATATGACTATTTGATATAATGGCACCCGGCTTTCAATTTCTGCATAACAGTCTGGGGACTAAACACGTACAGGCCGGTGTCATCTGTGATGTCTGTATTATATGGGATATAGCATGATGTTATGCCACGGTTAGATGGGCTGGCGGTTATGCCAGTGGTCGATTGACCGGCGACATCATTATTACCCCATGATGGGCACTGTTCGCATGTTGGTTTCGTTCCCTCCAATACCGCGGCACTGGTGCTCGTATCATAGTATCCAGCAATACAGCGATATATGATGCCACCAGCAATGCCACTGGTGCTATTAATACATGCACAATTGTTGCTGGTATCAGGCTTGCGTGATTGGCCCTGTTGCGTATGTGTCGTGGTATCAATACTGCCCCATGTTGGATTGCATGTTGTACCACTGCAATCGGTGATAGTGGTGCCACCACCGGTGGACGTACATCCATTGGGCGAACAGGTACAGTTCTGGGTCCTGGGGCAACTCCAATACTTGCAGCCTGCAGATGCAGATATACACGTGGTGGCGACAGTCACAGTACCTGGTGCAGTTGATGATGTGCAACTGTTTCCTGGGGTCACGCCAGCAAGTGAACAATAATCTATGGTCGCAGCGCTGCCGAATGCACGTGTACAGATATGTGGTGTTATGGCAATTATAATCGCCAATGTGATAATTTTTCTCATATTTTATCCCCCATTTTATATTTGGTTTGTTAAAAAACCGCCATGGAAAACGGCGGTCGGGGATTGAAAAAATCATATACAGAAATGACCCCTGTGACCTTTGGACGGTGTCCTGTTTTATAATCACAGACCCCCGACCGGATTCAGTCGGGTTATAAAACAACGGCGCAAACATTTGCACCGACGCATTGTCGGATTACGACACAGATAACTATCCGCATCGTCTGTATATGGGATTTTTCAGGTCCCGAACCCAGTCATCCATGCTTGGTTCAAATAAAAGTATAATTTATGTTGATACCAAAAACAACCGATAAAATCGGTAATAAAAAATCCCCCGAACGGGGGGATACATTATTTAACAAATATTTTTTCAGGATTATTCAAATTAATTATCCCAATAATAAAGTCAACAAATGCCCATATAATCGCGGCAATACCTGGGATAATCAAAATCCAACCGATTGTGCACATTAATAACATCGCGATACCCTGATTGGTTTTTCCAGCATAAAATTTATGCGCACCAAAGCATCCGACAAAAAACGCCAACAGAACATAAATCGGCATGGACTTATCCAATTGGATTTGTGTTTGATACCCACATTTGGGACATGCCACCGCACGATCCGAATGTTTATGTCCACATTCACGACAGAAAATCATCGCCATAATAAAACCCCTGGTTATTAGTTTATAAATATTATAAATGAATTTCATCCCAAATGCGAGTGTTTTTATTTATTTAACAAATGCCGTCACACCGTCAAAGGACGGTGTCTACGGTGTTCCTCGATTATCCCTAGTGCTGGGCGATACAGAACACAGTGGATACCGGCCGACGCCGGTATGACGTGGATAAGAGAAATACACCCACTGTCATTACGAACAAAATCGCGACGTAGCGCCAGCGAAGACGGATGTTCATTAAAAAACGCCCCAGATGGGGCGGATTTTTTATTTGATAACATGAACATCCATTTGTGGAAATGGGAAATTCAGTTTCTTTTTTGGCAGTGTTTCATAAATCTGTTCACGTATATCTGCGGCCGTCACATACATATCGGCATAAGACGTCCAAAAACGCACCGTCAAAACAACCGCACTGTCTGCCAGCTCTGACACAAAAACCGTGGGTTCTGCGGGCTTTTTCAACACGCGTGAATCTGCGGCCAAAATATCCAGAATAACACTACGCGCACGATCAACATTATCACCATATGAAATGCCGATGCTTAAATCTGTACGACGACTGCCACCACGTGACATATTTGTGATTACACCACCGGACAATGTTGAATTCGGCACAATAATAACCTGATTATCAAATGTCTGAATTTCAGTTGTAAAAATCATGATTTTTTTTACAACACCTGTCTGGCCACCCGGCGTGATAATCGTATCGCCAATCTTGAACGGTTTAAAGAATAATATAACCAGCCCACCCGCAACATTTTGCATCGTACCAGACAACGCCATACCAATCGCCAACGCACCGGCACCCAACGCCGCGGTAATTGCCGTCATTTGCACACCAACCGTGGTCAGAACAACAACAAACACAAATATCTTGGATATAATATTTACAAACGATGCCAAGAACGACTGCAACGATGGTTCCAATTTACGCCGTTCCATACCACGCTTTACAATTTTTGTCAGACGTGCCGACAGCCACAGCCCCACCGACAATATCGCCAATGCAATCATTATTTTCAGACTGAAACGCAATGCGCCTTCTATCAATTGACGCAACAAATCGTGGAAATTAATATTCACCAACGGGGATGATGTATCTGGTGTCATGATTTTATACCTCTTGCCTTGCCATTATACACCCGGCATTACGCCGGGATGCATTTTTATTATTTTACCAAATATGCCTACATAATTATATCCTGGCAATCTGGGCCTTTGGTTGTGACTGTACAACTCTGCTTTTTACCAATACCCAAGAAACCGCCTTTCTTGGTACAACTTTGTGTTGTCACCGTTGTACAAATATGACAATTTCGTTCTTCGCGGCTGAACAATGCAGACACCGTTCTGGTGACACCACTGCCCGCGGTGGTTGTGTATTGCGATTCCATATTTGCGTTCTGCTTCATCAGTTCACTGTTATTTATACCGGCACCAACATCGTACGAAATTGCATACGGTGCCGTCAATGGGGTATCCACCTCGGCCGAACCAACACCCGCCGTGCCACCATTTTGCGCCATCTTATAACACATATATTGTGCCAAGTCAGCCGACGCATCTTTGGTTGCCGCGGTTATTTCCTTGTTCAGTTTTTCATTATAGTTATTCTGGGCCTTGCGCAATGCAGAAACTGCAATCTGCATCTTCACCTGGGTCAACAGATTCGGGAAACGCCCAGATGTATGGTCACGCTTGTTGCCGGTTATCTGTGACAAATCACGCCCATTTATACAGTATTGAATTTCTGGGTCTTGTTCAATCATTTCAATCGTACGATTAATCGTGCCAGCAATGTTGTTCAATTCTTCTTCAATCGATGATATGATTGCAACCCCATTGGCAACATCTGCATTACGTTTACGTACATGACTTAAATATTCCTGGACACCAATTTGTCCCGGTTCCAGGCGCGTTTCGCTGTCATCACCGGTATCTTTCAGGCGGCCCGTGGCATCCCCCATTTTAATACTGCCAAACGAAATCATACCCGTCACACGATATACGTTTCCATCCTTTTGCGAACGCAATGACCCCGTACCAATCGTATCATCGGCCGCAAATAGGTTGCAATCAGTGGTACTGCCACAGATTTCTTCCATCTTGGCCTCTACAATATTCTGGCATTGTTCCATCATGGAATTATCAACATTTAAGTATAATCCCATTAACATAGAATCCAAATCATCCATTGAAAATGCCGGATTATTAGCCTTGCATACGACCAATTTATCCAATGGACAGATATCGTGGATATAATCATAATCCATACCGATACAGTTCTGGAAATTTTCACCACAACGTGTATCTTCGGTAAAGCAATCTTTGACCTCTTGGGTACATGCATCGACACGCATCGCAGCCAATTTATCGGTCACATATCCCCAAATCAACGGTTCCATACGTTCGCACGGGTCAATTTCAATTTTGCAAAAACTGCGCACCATATCCGGCCGTGACAAACAGGCATCCATGGTATCAACACCCTTGCCAACGATATCATCCTTACATGCATTTTGGATACATGTTGAAATACTGGTCAAACAAGACTGTCTGAATTTAGATTCCGCATTGTTTTCCGCCAATTTAATGGTCGGCGCGGCCTCGCGCAGGAAGGCGGGCCAAACCTCGTTCCGAACAACAACACAACTGTTCAAAACGTTTTCACAAATAAAACGCTTGGATTCCAATATTTCCATTGTTGATGCGGTAATGTCATATGTATTAACGGTTGAAACCTTGGTCCCGGCCGTCGATTTTGCCTGATTATTCTGCATGTTTTCACTGGCAATTGTGAATACACAATTTCCCCAATCCTTGCCACAGGCATCATCTGTCTGCATACACTTTCTAAATTCAACCATACACTGCCCCAGGTCGTATTTATTCGCAGAATCAAAACTTTCTTTTAATGCTGCACGAACTTCGCCTTCGGCGGTTGCAATGGCCAAATCAGCCTCGCTTTCTTTGATTTTCAGTGTATTGTCAAAACCTTTGCAGTCAGACACAATCTGACGTGAATACAATTGATGCAGGAACGTTGCATCCTTTTCGCATTTTTCCGGAATTTGCTGCATACATAAATCTTTGGCGGCAGAAAACAATTCGCCACCTTCTAATGTAGACAAATCGACATCTTCTTCGTCTTCTTCATCATACAACGAAGAATTAAACATCGCCATCAAATCCGCACGTTTTTTTGCCTTGGCATCAGCCTCGGACATTTCGCCAATCTTTAAAATATTACCGTTTTCATCATACTTACGTTCACCTGTAAATATGATATCTGCCTGGCCGCCGGCTTTGATCTTTTCAACTTCTACCGTGCTGATACGTTCGGCCTCTACTAATTTATCCTGGATAGCCTGCAAACGCTTTTCATAATTTTTGTTTTCATCACTGCATGCGCAACTGCCGCCATTTGAATTATCCGTTATACAAAACGAATCCATGCAACCATAGTACGCATCATAGCATTCCTGGTCATAAATTCCCGTGGCCGCAACACGCGTACGCACGGTTGTTCCCTTTTGAATAGCCGCCTGTTTGGTTGCATTTTTCGACGATGATTTTGTCGCCGCCGCATAACAATGCGGCGCGGCCACAGCAATCGCCACCGCCACAATCCCAAATCCCAAAAATATATTTCTTTTCATATTCTATCCCCGATGTATTTTTACATATTTACATCTTCGCAAGATTCAATTTCTTGGCAGTATGTTTCTTTGCCACTGGCGAACAGACCAGCCAGACCACCGCCAATCATACCAACGGCACCACCAATTGCAGTACCCCAACCCGGTGTCACCATAGTACCAGCTGATGCACCGGCTGCCATACCACCAGCCGCGCCCTTGGCAAAACCTGCACCCTTGGATTCACCACCTGTTTCACAAACCTGCTGCATACGGCAAACATGGCAATTACGCAAATCCGGCTCAAATGACACACTGCGGATATAACTGTAATTTTTCTTGCCCTTGTCTTCAAATTCAGACGCATCTTCAACCTTGTACGTATTCAGGCAGTTTTGACGTGCATGTTCCAAATCCTGTTTGCGTGACAATTCTGCAATTTTAGATTCCAATTCACGCATTGCACGATTTTCTGCACCGATTTCCGCAATCAACTTTGCCGTATTGAATACAGATGCCCCCAGACTGGAACGTTTGGTTCCCTTGGTTGTTGTTGGTTTCTGCGTATCCTTGCAGGCGGCAACAGTGATATCTTTTTCAAACTGGGTAAAGAATTGCGCCACCGCAGTCTTAGAATTTGCACGTACTGTTTCACGCAGTGAAATTAATCCGGCCTCATCTTCGGGCAATTCAACCAAAGACGTAATCTGTGGGTCGGTTGTCAAACACGACATATCGGTGCCACATGTCTTGCCCAACTGTTCACTGAAATAGTTCAAGCATCCCTGCAACATCTGATAATCCATTTGCAACAATGCAGCCTGAACAATGATATCATACTGTGATTCACCCTTGCACGACGGGAACATTGTCTGCGGACACATCTCAACAATTTCACTGGTGCTTTTGCCGACACACTCTGGCGCAGTAAAGTCTGCACCACATTTATCCTGTAGGCATTTATCAACATCATTTTGACAGAACTGCAAACGCAAGTATCCCAATTTGTCATTAACAACAGACTTAATCCCTGGGATTATAGCATTACACTCGTCAATAATTGGGCAAACACCTGCCGCAACATTAACATCCGTCAAGCAGGCGGAATTAGTACTGGTACTGCAGCCTTCTTCCAAACAGTTTTGAATCTGTGCCAAACATGTCTGACGCTTATATTTATCGGCATACTTTGCTGCATCGACCAAGATAGCTTCAGATTCAGCCTCCCAGTCTTTTAGAACATAAGACTTGCTGGCGGTGCATTGGTCTAAGATATTTTCACAGGCATTTGCACGACGTCCTAACAAATCTGCATCCAGACAGTTTTCAAAATTCGTGCCACACCCACCCTTGTCAGCAATACAACCACGATATGCAATCAAGCATTCGCCACGATTATACTTATTTGTTTCGCTGAACATTTCCAAACGCGCTTTGCGAACTGCAGCCTCGGCCGTGCTTTTATTCGCCTGGGCATTACGTTTTTGTTCAGACAAATATGATTCAAATCCTTTGCAGTCCTGAACAATCTGACGAGAATACAACATTTCTTCCATTTCGGCACGCGTGCCACATGATTCCAGCGCATACGAGCAATAATCAGCCGCCATAGCATACAAACCATCACCAATATCTGCATCATCCCCCAGTGTACCATCAGACAATTCGTCATCACCGGTACTGTTCAACCACTGAACAAAACTCATCCCTGATGCATTTGAACTCTTTTTAGCACGTTCACTTTCACCAAAGACGTATGCCGCCTTGGCACCCAACTGTTCACGTTCAACACCTTCGGTATACAGTTTATCGGCCTCGGCCTGGATAGATTGAATTTCTTGGATTAATGATTTTGATTTATTTATATTAGAACTGCATGCACAACGATAACCTTCGGATTCATCCAACAAACAGAATTCATCCATACACGCACGATACACATCACGACACGAACCAGAACCTGCAACAGTATCATTGCCAGTATTGCCACCACTGTTGCCATTGTCACCGCCGGTATTACCACCGTCACCACCGGTGTTATCACCACCAAAATTAGTGCCACCACCGTTATTGCCACCGGTATTATTATTACTGTTATTATTTTGCGTACCATTGCCTGATGTATTTCCACCACCAATCGTGACAGACATTGTCGGTGCATGCATCCCTGCCATAGACAATCGCGAAACACCAACACGTGCATCCGGTGTGCGTGTTGCAGCAACCGCCGCGCCACTTGAAACCAACCCTAACAAGGCAACAAATAATTTAAGATTCATGTGCATCCATCCTACATAATTATTCTTATTTTATCAAAGAAGCCAACTTTGTGCAAGCGGATAAAAAAATCTTGCAATTTTTCAGTCAAACACATATTATATGTCACAATAAAAAACAAAATTAAAGGAATACTTATGGCAAAAGATGATGTGATTGTTTTCACCGGTACGGTCGAAGATAAATTGCCAAATACTATGTTCAAGGTGAAATTGGAAAATGGACATGAAATCCTGGCAACTGTTTGCGGCAAAATGCGCAAGGCCAGAATTTGGGTTAATGTTGGTGAACGCGTACGTGTTGAAATGACACCATACGACTTAGATAAAGGTCGCATTACATTTGTTGAACGTAATCGCCCTGCACCGGATTCCACAACAAATAATTAAAAAGAAACGCCCACCGGGCGTTTCGTTTTAGAGTGAAGGTATTAGGTAGCAGAGTGAAGTTAGTAGAGTATAGGTAATAGTTAATGTGTGGCGCAATATGCGCCACGACTTATTTACCTAAACTCTACACTCTAATACCTTCACTCTAAAAATACTCCTTGCCCAAAATTGCAAATATTTGTTATCATTGATACACAAGGATGAAAAAGGTTTTGCTTTTTATCGGTGCATACTGTGCATGCATTGGCGCTGTCAATGCTGCTGTTCGTGATGCCACATCTATTTCACGCACAACATCAACGGCAAAAACATTATCCACACGCAACGTCAGTTCACAACCACGCACGACTGTCACAAATACTGAACGCACAAACACCACAGCACGCCGCACACAACCGGCAACAACGGTGACACGGACTGCACGCAATACCCAACCAACTGTGGCCCGTACCACGTCCAGCACCATATCACGTGCGGCCACACCACGAACTGGCGGACGCGGTTCAACACAATCAGGCAGTGGCAATATTGTATCTGTATCACGCAGTGCGACCCAACAAAAAACTGCGCGGGCAGCAACAAACACACAAACATTTGGTACCGGATATAACACATGCCGTGACGCATACTTCACATGCATGGATCAATTTTGTGCAAAGCAAAACGAATCGTATCGACGTTGTGTCTGCTCGTCACGCCTGGCAGAAATTCAGTCACGCGAACGCGCATTAGGTGTCGCCGCCGACAGCCTGCAAAGTTTCCATGATTTGAATATTGAGGTTATTCCTAAAACCGCGGCAGAAGTTAAGGCTATGTTAACCGCCACCGCAGGCGAATCTGTTGCAACAACAAAAAAAGATAATTCTGCCGCGGCATCCCAATTGGCCGGTATCAGCGAAGTCTTGTCCAAAACAAAAAAATCTGCCATGTCAACCCAGGGTACATTGGATATCGCGGGTGACATTAACGCGATATGGTCAACCACTGATTTAACAGGTGGCGCAAATATTGCCGACCTGACAGGCGAGGCTTTATACAACGCCGTCCACGCGCAATGTGCCACCATTATGGAATCTTATTGTCCAACGGCCGCGACCCAAACTATGGTAATATCTGCATACGGCATGTACATTGAAAACGATTGCAGCGCATTGATAAACAGTCTGGATAAAAAGGCCATCGCCGCCAACAGCACAATTCGGCAAACAGAACGTGAAATGCAGACCGCACGTCTGGAAAATTATAACGCGCATAATTCATCGTCAATCAATGACTGTATTGCAAACGTGCGTGCTGATATTACCGCCGACACCGCATGCGGTACGGATTTTGTTCATTGCCTGGACGCCAGTGGCAGATACCTGAACCGTGATACAGGCGAACCGATATATACGGCAGACTTCTATCAGTTGGAAACCATGGTTTCATTATCTGGCGATGTATTAACCAATCAAAACAATCGTTTGGTTGTGGCAGAACTGCAATCCAAGCGTAAATTTGCCCAAAACAGTTTGAATACATGTACAGACCTGGCCGACGACGTTTGGGATGAATTCATGCGCCAGGCATTGCGCGAAATATACCAAGGCCAGCAAGAACGTATCCGCAAAGTAAAAGACGAATGTTTAAGTGTGGTCAGTGCATGCTATGACGAACAAAACCAATCATTAAAAGATTTTAGTAATGTCAAAGAACAACTGTTGCTGGGCCAGCGTTTGGAATTATCCGAAGAAATGTGCAAAGAAAAATTAAACGCATGCAGCAACCTGTACGGTGATTTAAGCCTGCTGGTCGAGGCAATGCACAACATCACAGACCAGCAGATTGGCAAACAATGTCGCGTCACACTGCAAGAATATGCGGCCGACCTGTGCGCCACTGCCAGCAATGATACCCAGCATAGTTATCCATACGCATGCCGTACATATACACCGGGCTCGCAAAAATACGCAACAATCGATACGTGCAATAAATTAACAACATCAAACAATACTGGTGGCAGTGATGACGATGAAGATAGTGGCACTGAAAAAAGAAACCTACAATCCGCATCACGGTCGGGTGAATCATCGGGTGGATATACATGTCGCGACATAAAGAAATATACACAATGCGTATCGGGATATTACCTGTCGGATTGCGGCAGTAATACTGACGGCCGCGTATTAAGTTCATCACAAATAACCGTTGGTAATTCATGCGACAAATGCCCAACCGGATATACTTGTCCAGGTGGCACAACCTGTCCGGGAACAACCGGCGCAATACAGCAACAGGCCTGTGGCGACTATGTCGGCAGTTTGTATCAAAAACTGGTGCGTTATGCATTAAATACATGTGTACGCCCGTCAGACGCCGAAAACAATCTGGTTTTGCCAACAACAGTTCTGGAAGATGTAAACATCGTCATGGATCAAATCCGCATTGATATGTCACGTGCATTGGCCACCGAATGCACGAAATATGACGGTATTTGGATAACCACAGAATGGCTAGACGGTGATATAGACACCGAAGATGGCAGAATTATGCATCAATCAACCGGTGATAAAAAACTGAAACGGTTCTATGATATGACGGGCGCAAACGACAAATGGGGATACTGTGCAGAAATGACCGATGATAACGCAGACAAAGGCGGTCTGCCCAATACAGAACCGACACCATCAACCACACCATCACGTGGCGATGGCGGCGATGATAGTGATAACGACACCACATAATAAATAATGGCACCTTGCGTCATGGTGAAAAATTTGATACAATAAGTATAACAGGATTGGACATGAAAAAATTTATATGTATTTGTTCTTTTATGATAATTTGTAATGCACATGCCATTAATTGGTGGGAACAGAGCACTGTTTGCCGGCTGGATCCGACAAAATGCTATTCTTCCATGGGCACCGGATATGACCCGGAATATTGGGATGCAACATCAAGTTGCCGCGGTGTTAAAATGATTTGTCCCGACGCATTAATCGACCAATCTTTTACCGACCCCCAGGCAATGGGCCGTGCAGAAATCGCCGCCGGCAAACTGATTAATTCAGATTTTGATGTGACAGTATTAAACGGTGACTGTTTTGGTTCACGCAAGACCATGGCAAATGGCACCCAAGCAATCGTTAACGGTACCAATGTAAACGTATGGTGCCCGGGTATATTGGATTCAAACAATATAGAACAGGTTGCATCTGGTGAAATATTAACATCCGGCACACAACCAACATGTCAGTCTTTGGCAAACGATGGATATATTGCCGTGGTAAATAATCGCTGCTATGGTAAATATTTCAGTGACAGTGAATATTTTATTGATTGTGGTGCAAATGCAAAATTAATTCCGGAACGCATAATCATATTAAACGGTGCAGATTATACCACCAGGACATCAAACGCCCCGGCCAGTCAGTCAGATGCCAATGCAATATTTGACAGCATGTATAACGTATCCCAGGCCCAGCGTGCCGAAAAATTCAAACTGGAAATTCAATAATCAACGGGGCGTGCCCCGTTTTTTCAATAAACTTTTGTTCAGACAATGATATAATATGCGCCATGAAACTGGAAAGCGACGGCATTTTAATTTCACTGCGCCCATTTAATGAACGTGATTCAATTGCACATATATTCACGCATGATTATGGCGTCGTATGCGGGATGATGCGTGGCGCAGTCATTGCGAAAAAGAACCGTCCACTGGTCGGACAAATTGGCGCAATGACATGGAACGCACGTCTGGATTCACAATTGGGTGTGCTGCATTGGGATGCACATCGTAATATGGCGGCGACACTGATGATGGACGCGACACGATTGTCTTTTATGAACGCGGCGTTCAATTTGATTGACACATTATTACCAGAACGCGAACAGTACCCAGAACTATACAACGACACAATTGAAATGCTATCACAAATGGCCCACCCCGCCCCCGCGCCACATTATTTACAGTGGGAAATCAATCTGTTGCGCGAATTGGGATACGCACTGGATTTAACACGATGTTCCGGATGCGGGACGCGTGAAAATTTGAACTATATATCACCCCGCACGGGCCGCGCCGTATGCGACACGTGCGCCGCACCATATATTGGGCGCGTATATAAAATACCACTGGATTTAAACGTGACGCTACGATTCCTGGATGCCATATGTGCGCAACAGGGCACGAATATACCACTGGCACGAAAAATGCTGAACAGGGTATAAAAATGCGCATTTTATCCTTGCGCATTTTTTATTTTGTGTGCTATGGTACAACTGTTCAACAGAAAAGGAGAAAACTATGACTTGGACAATCTTAGTCTTGGTTGTTGGTATTGCCTTGTTTATGTTTGGCGGTATGTTGTTCCGCACAGACAGCAAGAAACCATCAACAGGTATCATCTTGGGTAAAAAAGCAGTTAAATTAGTATCTGTTTTGCTGATTGCGGGCAGTGTATGTCGCCTGTATATGCCGATTTATCTGCTGGATGTAAATCCATCGATAATTCAGGAAATGGTCACAAAAATGCAAGACCAGCAGAACGCAGAAAAAAATAAAGAAATAAAAAAATTCGTACGTTCTAATGCCGACGTTATGATTGCAGACGCCCCAGTTTTGGGTAATCCAGAGGCCAAGAAAACCATCTTTATCTGGACAGACTTCTCTTGCCCATATTGCCGCCGCGTACATGGCGAACTGGACCGCGTACTGAAAAACCGTGACGACGTTCGCGTTGTTATCAAAAACTTCTCTATCCACGGTGATTTGTCAGACGCCCCGGCCAAGGCTGTTATCGCTGCAAAATTGCAAAGCAATGAAAAAGCTGCTGCATTGGTTGAAATGTTGATGACACGTGAATATTATTCCCGTGACGACATGAACGACCAGTCTAAATTGGCATCCAAAGTCGAAGCAAACGTTATGAAATTCGCAACCGAGGCCGGTTTGGACACCGCACAATTGAAAAACGACATGAACGGCGAAGTTGTCGCACGCGAATTGTCAAACGTCCGTGACACCGCACAACGCTTTGAAATCAACGGTACACCGTTCTTGATTATCGGCGAACAGGCATTCCCGGGCGCAATCCCATACGACCAGATTAACTCTGCGTTGAATTAATTGCAAATTACCAAAAGATGCAAATCCCCCATCCGGGGGATTTTTTTGTATACCCCAGCACCAAGCTCTCTGTCATTGCGAGGAATCGCGACGTAGCGTAGCGAAGACGGACGACGTGGCAATCCAGTTAATTATCAAGTTATGCAAATTTCAACCTGCGGAGCACCAGATACTGGCATGCGCCAGTATGACGGTGTGTGTAAATTTTGGCACCATACTAAAAACTTGCCGTCACCCCGGCGCAGACCGGGGTCCAATGCGTTCGTAAATTATCCTAGCGCTAGAACATTACAGAACACAATGGATACCGACCTTCGTCAGTATGACGGGATAAGAGAAAGACATACCTCTGAAAAACAATAAAAACTGCCGATGGTTATAAACCATCGACAGAAGCGGGAAACTGTTATATATCCGTCATGCGACCTTTTTAGCATCACGCAAGATTTCAACCGGTGCCTTTCTACCGGCAACAACGTTTTTATCAATTACGATTTCGGCCAGGTCTGTGTTATCCGGCGCATCAAACATTGGCTGTAATAATATCTTTTCCAATATTCCACGCAAACCACGTGCGCCCGTTTTACGTGCAACCGCCATTTTCGCAATTTCACGTAATCCGTCGTCCGTTATGTTCAATTTTACCCCGTCCATTTCCAGCATTGCCGAAAACTGTTTTACAATTGCGTTTTTTGGCTGGGTCAATATTTTAACCAACGCATCTTCGTCCAATTCCTGCAATGTCGTAATCACCGGCAGTCGCCCGACCAGTTCCGGAATAATTCCAAATTTCACCAAATCCGATGGTTGAACATCATCCAGATAATTTTTTGCCTCGCGTTCTTCGCGTGATGCAACCGATGCACCAAATCCAATGCCCGTACGTGTATTAATACGCGAACCAATAATCTTGTTCAATCCATCAAACGCACCGCCACATATAAACAGGATTTTTGACGTATCCAGTTGGACTGTTGCCTCGCCCGGGTGCTTGCGTCCGGCGCCACCGGCAGGTACATTTGCAACCGTACCCTCGATTAATTTCAGCAAGGCCTGTTGTACACCCTCGCCCGAGACATCACGGGTTAATGACGGGTTTTCAGATTTACGTGAAATCTTGTCAATTTCGTCGATATAGATTATACCGCGACTGGCGCGTTCCACATCAAAGTTCGCATTTTGCAACAGACGTGTCAGAACGCTTTCCACATCGTCACCGACGTATCCAGCCTCGGTCAACGTGGTTGCGTCTGCGATTGCAAACGGCACATCCAAAATACGTGCCAATGTTTGTGCAAACAATGTTTTACCGGTACCTGTTGAACCAATCAACAAAACATTAGATTTTTGGATTTCAACCTTGGTTGTTGCCGTCGCATTATGACGCTTGTAATGATTATATACCGCCACCGCCAATGTGCGTTTGGCATTTTCTTGACCGATGATATATTCATCCAAAATTTCATAAATCTGGCGCGGCGTCGGCAATTTTGTCGTATCATGCGTGATTTCGCCATTGCCAGCATCATCCGCCATAATGTCATTGCACAGTGTGATACATTCATCACATATACACACATTGCGACCACTGACCAGTTTTTTAACCTCGTACACTGCCTTGCCACAGAAACTGCAAAATTGCTGGGCATTTTGGGCGTTTTGTTCATCTGGTGTTTTTATGTTATCGTCACTCATATCAATATTTCCTGTTGAAAATAGATTATTTTCTGACCAAAACCTTGTCAATCAGGCCAAAATCTTTGGCCGCGTCCGGATCCATCCAGTTATCGCGTTCCATTGCCGCAAACAATTCAGATTCAGATTTACCTGTAAATTCAGACATCTGTTTAATCAACATCTTTTTATTCTTTTGATACTGGGCCAATTGGATTTCCATATCAGTAATCTGTCCCTGGGAACCTGCCATCGGCTGATGTATCATAATCTGGGTATTTGGCAGAACAAAGCGTTTGCCCCGTTGCCCGGCCGCCAATAACACAGAACCCATAGATGCCACCAATCCCATACCAATTGTCGATACCGGGGATTTTATATACTGCATCGTATCCATAATCGCCCATCCGGCGGAAACATCACCGCCCGGCGAATTAATGTACATAGAAATATCAGCATTTGGATTTTCAGATTCCAAAAACAATAACTGTGCCACAATCAGATTTGCCATATTTGGTTCAATCTGACCGCTGACCATAACAATACGATCCCGCAACAGGCGCGAATAAATGTCGAACGACCGTTCGCCCCGTGGGGATTCTTCGATAACCATTGGTATTAATGCCATAATACAATCCTTATATTCTTATTGATAAAACTATACCACATAAAAACCCGATTCGCGAATTTATCATAGATATAGGATTCTTTGTCATTTTTTCAATATATTCAATCTGCTTGTATTTATAAACGAAACGGATTATACTTAAACTGGACTCAACAGGGATGTTGGGGTCTGGGACTTGAAAATCCCATAAGCAAACGGTGCGTGTAAAACGCGCTGAATATCCGACTGAATAAGGTATGTCGGCGCATTTTGCGCCATGTATTTTATCTGCCCGACGGTGGTCGGGAATCCGCGACTATACAACAGGACGCGTCCAAAGGTCGCGGGGTCATTTTTGCTTATGATTTTTCAAATTCCCGACCGTCAATTTTCCATTGACGGTTTTGTTTAACAACAAACCAAGGGGAAAAATGAAAATGAAACAAGCCAAAATAATAACATTGTGCGCCATTATAACCGCGTTGACACACGTGACAGATGCCAATGCCGCCACGATATCGCAATGCAATTCATACGAAACCCATACATACAGTGAATCAACAGGGTTCACCTGCACACATCCCGGCCCGGGCACAACTGATGCAGATATATCGAACTGCCAGACAATTGGATATCGATGCTATGATATTTCATCATCAATACAAGGCTTTATCCCCAGTTGCATCAAATGCAAGACCGGTTATAAACAGGTCACCAAAACAGGCAGCGTTGGGCCATGTACTGCCGCAAAATATACTGCATGCGAAAAAGATACCGGCACATCCACAGGTGGCGGAAATACAGGTTCGTGCGACAATGGAACATGTACTGCAAATAATAACACATGGACATCAACCGGTACCGGATACCAGGAAAATCCCAATTACGCATGTTTCGGCAGTGAATGTAAACTGATGGGAACAAACTATCGATGCGCGGCGGGCTATTGGGGTACAGCATCCGGCACCACCAGTGGATGCGAACCATGCCCCGGAATTAACGCATCCAGCAGGGGACAAAGTATCGCCGGCGAAAACAAAGAGATATCCAGTTGCTATATTTCAAAGTCACTATCATTTTCGTTTTCTGACGAAACCGGCAGTGGCACCGCCCATTTTGTCACAGATTGTTATTATAAATAAAAAATTCCCCAGTTTGGGGATTTTTTTATGCGGCTTTTTTCATATCCGCCTTTATCGAACGGATATATTTACGCAAATCGTCAATCGGAACCAGTGTGCCGTCAGCCTTTTGCGCGGACCAGTAATCCCATCCGTTAAAACTGACACTGTGCTGTATTTTTGCCGCCATTACGTGAATTGATGCCTTGCCATGCAAACTATGCGTCAATTGACCGTCACGCGTAATCATAACGCGTTCGCCACGGGGCGACACCAATGTTTGACCAACATACAATAAACCTGCGTCAATCAGTTCACGGAATGCAACGCGAACCTCGGCACGTTTGGGGGCACTGACCTCTATATCCGACAAATCAATAGGTTGCACATTTTCCACACGACGACGCGCGGCGGTGACATACGATGCGTCGCGGTCAATTCCGATAAATTGACGCCCCAGTTCCTTAGCCGCGGCGGCGGTTGTACCACTGCCAACAAATGGGTCCAGGATAATATCACCCGGCTTGGTCGACGATAAAATCACACGACGCAATAAATCCAATGGTTTTTGTGTGTTATGCAGACTTTTGCCATCTGCACCCTTTACCCGTTCTTCGCCCAGACAAATATTTATTCCCCAATCAGAACGCATCTGTTTACCACCGTTTAATTTCTTCATCGTTTCATAATTAAACGTGTACTTGCCCGTCTTGCGCGGCGTTGCCCAAATCAGCGTTTCGTGTGCATTGGTAAAACGCGTACCGCGGAAATTCGGCATCGGATTGGTCTTGACCCATACAATGTCATTCAAAATCCAGAATCCCAGGTCTTGTAAAATAGAACCCACACGGAAAATATTATGATACGAACCGATAACCCACATTGCACCATCTGGTTTTAAAATACGTTTACACTCATACATCCATGCACGTGTGAATTCATCATATGCGTCCACACTGTCAAACGCATCCCATGCGTCACGCACAGCGCGGGCCGCAGTTTGGTCTTCGGGTCGATACAGTGTCTTGGCCCCCAGTTGCAGGTTATATGGACTGTCGGCAAAAATTGCATCAACAGAATTATCCGGGATACCACGCATAACCTCGATACAATCACCTGATAAAATTTGATTTATGTATTTTTCCATCTCTCTCGTATCTCAAGACACATTTTATCATATTTCGGCACTTAAAAAGACACTGCCCCGGCATACGAATCGAAATAAAAGACTTGATTTTTATAAAAATGCAATTTTTTTGATTTACAAATTCTGCTTTACAGTCCGCGACAAGATTGCTAGGATGCCTGTTATGAGATGCCCATACTGCAATTCCACCGACAGTCGTGTGACGGATTCCCGTCCCGATATCGAAGACGCGATAATTCGCCGCAGACGCGTATGCAACCAATGTGGTGCGAAATTTACAACCGTCGAACGCGTTCAAATGCGTGATTTGATGGTACGCAAGAACAGCGGAAAACTGGAACAATTTGACCGCGAAAAACTGCGTCGCAGTATAAAATTGGCGTGTCGCAATCGCGACGTTGGCGATGAACAGATTGAAAAACTCGTCACGTCAATCCACCGCCGCCTGGAAACAGAAACTGCCGATGACACAGTCACCAGCAGTCAGGTTGGCCAAATGGTGTCTGATTCACTGTTGAATCTGGATCCGATTGCATTTGTGCGATTTGTGTCTGTATATCGCAAGTTTTCACGCATTTCAGACTTTAAAAAGATTATAGAGAAAATACCAGAGGCAGAAGATACAACCACAGTATGCCAACTGCCCAAAACATCTTTGTTTTAAAATATGAAAAAAATAATCGGATTTTTATTGGCATGTATTCTGCCTGTGTGCGCATGGGCCGGGGAATATATTGACATTTTGACTGATGCAGATGCTAGTCTTTACGAACAAATATTCGCATTACAGTCAAACGAAAAAATCGACAGCGCAATAAAACTGGAAAAGCAACTGTCCGACCCATTATTAATGAACGAGGTTTTATACCAACGCTATATTTCCAAAACGTATCACACCAAGAGCAAGGAAGTCGCCGACTGGATGACAAAATATTATGACACGCCCGGCGCGGTACGCATGGAAAAATTGGCAAAAATAAAAAAGGTAAAGGTTAAATCTGCAAAATTACCGGTGTCAATCAGCGGCGGTGCATCAATTGAAACCGCCCAATCTGAAACATGGACGGCAAAAAAATATACCGGTGCAACAAATAAAAAAATAACAGAATTCAAACGTGCAATTCGCAGCGGTTCAACAAAAACAGCCCGCAAAATTCTGGAAGATTATTCATTTAAGCGTAAACTAACGGAATCAGATTACGGACGCTTGGCCGGCCGCCTGTCATACATATATTATACAAATGGCGAATTTGAATTGGCAAAAAAATGGGGATTTGTTGCATCTGACCAGAATTCTGAATACGGCCTGTGGGCGATGGGATTGCTGTATTTCAAAGAAGAAAAATTCAAGGAATCAGAACGCTATTTCAGCAAAATATTACAGTTAAAGCAAATCAACAACGCCAGAAAGACCGAGGCCGCATTTTGGTCTGGTCGCGCCGCCGACATGGCCGGCCGGCGTGATGCGGCATTTGAATACTGGACAATCGGCGCCACACACCCAATGGCTTTTTATGGCGCATTATCTGCAACAATGCTGGGCGACACACCAAAATACGAATTTTTTGAACAAGACTGTACCGACGATGATATTGACGCACTGCGCGAATCAAAATATGGAAAAATGGCATTGGCCCTGTTGCAGATTGACCAAAAAGAACGCGCAGAACAATATCTAAAACTGTTGATAACTGCACGCGCATCAGACCGTACATTACACGCAGTAAATTCAATTGCAACCGCGTACGAATTGCCGCGCGTTTCGATTCAGGCATCGGGCGTTATACGCGACCGTGGTATTTTGGAAATTGATGACGATATTATTTATTCGGCGCAATATCCCCTACCCGATTGGGAACCGATGGGCGGCTGGTCAATTGACCGTGCATTACTGTTGGCAATAACAAAACAAGAAAGTGGTTTCAAAACAAACGCAAAATCCAGTGCTGGTGCAAACGGTCTGATGCAGATTATGCCGGGAACAGCAAAACTGGTTGCACGCAAGAACAAGGTTGCAATGTCTGACATTGATATATCAAAACCTGAACATAATATGTTCTTGGGCCAACAATACATTGTTGATTTATTGGCACAACCTGCAATTGATAACAATATCATAAAAATGCTGGCGGCATATAATTCAGGTCTGGGGACAGTGATAAAGTTCGAGAAAAATTTTGAAACATACGACCCATTGCTGTATATCGAAAGTTTTCCTGCATACGAAACCCGCAGTTATATCAAACGCGTAATGTCAAATTTGTGGCTGTATCGGGCGCGATTGAATCAACCGCTGACAACAATGAAGGATTTAGCCGATGGTCAATGGCCATTATACAACAGCGAAGACGAATACGTTCAAAAACAAATCGCCGACCGCATGTCGATATAATAAAATTGCCCCAAACGGGGCGATTTCTGTTAATCGTAATAACACCGCGCATATTCTGGCACAATTTTGTACGTACCAGTTAAATCGTATCCACTGGCCTCGGACAAATAGCATCCTTGGACAGTTTCATTATTACCAGCATCACTCATCCCGTTCTTGGTCGCCAATGCATTATATGGACACTGCATACAACCATTAATTCCCATAATTCCAAATCCTTCAATATAATTTGGAACGATTTTATCACTTTCACCATAATATCCATCGGCACAACGATATTTTGTTTTTTTCTGCCACGTACATGTTGATGTGTCACATTCAACCCAATTATTATGCTGATAGCCATACCATGTATCATCTTCCCACGCATCAGAATCATAGGTTTCAGGATATCCTGTATCATTGTGCCCGCATGATTTGGCGACACTGCACGGCTGGCACGAATACATTGATGCAATATCCGATGTATTGCAACCGAATTCTATCAATGTATGACTGGGGACACGAACATACCCATCTTCACATTCTTTACATGTATACACCTTTTTATACTGTCCGCTATCATTTTTATAACAAAAAGAATACGAAATCCCCGACGCACTATCAGCCATCGTGCTCTTACAGTTTGCAATTGACACTGGTGCGGCGGCGGTATCGCATTTGCTGTCTTCCAGTCCTGCCGCCGAACATCCAGCATATGCGCGCGTCCCCGTCAACACGGCCAGAATTACACCCGCAATAATTTGTTTTTTCATTTTTCAAACTCCTGATTTTGCAAAAACAAAAACCACCCAATATAGTGGTGGCCAGGAGGTTGATGACAATTACGTGAATTGTGTGCTTATTCTGCGCATACGCGCATTATTCACAGCCCTCCTGACCAAAATGATCAGGAGTTTTCATCAGAATATTAAAAACGGCGCAACATGCGCGCCACAGGATTATATTCTAACGCACGTATCGGGTCATCACACCCCATCAACGGAATACCCGCCGACATTTGCATTATATAATTATATGAATTCAAAGACAAGATTTTCTTTACCGATACGATAACTATTTCGTATTCTGTTTTTTATTGTACCAGTACAAAGCACGCTGGGTACTGATGGTGATTGCCGCCAGACTCAACGTCACATCCAGCCCCATTGCATCATCAAAACGATATCCCGGCGTCAAGATTGTTCGAATATCCCCAATAATATGACCCACCGCCGCACCGTTAATCAGCAACCACGCAAAAAAAATCGTTTCATAATGTGCTTTGTTATTTTTTGACATTTTTATCGCGCTTTATTTTTCATATCTTTAATTTTTCGGGATAAATTCTGGACGCGTATGCCATACACACCAGCCATAATCCCACATACACCCATCAGGCAGATACTGAACACAGCCTGTTCGCCATTATCCCGCGACACATCACACGCGGTCATAAAAAAATATGCCACCGTCAGTCCAGAATATGTCGCACATAGTGCGACACTGCCATTTTTGCGTCTAATTTGCTGTTTCATGTCTTTCATACGAAAAACATAATACACAATTTAATATTCGTCAACAAATTAATACTTTTTATTAACCATAAATTTTGATATCGTTTGCATTATGAAACAAACATCGGACTTTTCAATTGAATCTGAATACGATGGTCAAATTATCGCCGGCTGTGACGAGGCTGGACGTGGCCCACTGTGCGGCCCCGTGGTTGCCGCCGCGGTAATATTTCCAGATCGCGATATTGATATCCCAATTGTAATTCGTGATTCAAAACAAATGACGGCATCGCAACGCGACACGGCATATGATTGGATTACACAAAATACAATTTGGGCGGTCGCCGAATGCAGTCCGTCAGAAATAGATGAACTAAATATTCTGTGGGCGTCAATGTTGGCAATGGAACGTGCAGTGGCGGCACTAAATACGCGCCCTGCCCTGTGTTTAATTGACGGCAATCGCGTACCAAAGAATCTGACCGGACGCGCGGTGGTACGGGGGGATGCAAAATCATTATCAATTGCCGCCGCATCTATTGTTGCGAAAGTCACCCGCGACCGAATAATGCAGCACCTGGCCACGCAATACCCACAATACGCGTGGGATAAAAATGCCGGATATCCTACAAAATCGCATTTACAGGCCATTGAAAAATATGGTATAAATGAACATTATCGAAAAAGTTTTGGCCCAATAAAAAAATTAATCGAAAGGAAAGAAAATGCAATTACGCACGATTGAAAATTTAGACCTGCGTGGGAAATATGTATTACTGCGCGATGATTTTAACGTTCAAATTGTCGATGGCGTCATTACCGACCCATTCAGAATTGAACAGAGCATGCCAACCATCCGCGCCTTGCAATCTGCTGGCGCACGCATTGCGATTTGTGCACACCTAGGGCGACCAAAGGGGATGCGCAACATGGAATACACACTGGCACCGGTTGCAAAATATATGAATATACCATTAATTCCGGATTGCCTGGACAAAGATTTCATGTCCAATATGCACGACGGCGACGTTGTATTACTGGAAAATGTGCGTTTCTATCCAGGCGAAGAAAAAAATGACCCGGCATTTGCGGCCGCCCTTGCTGCGGGATATGATATTTTTGTAAATGATGCATTTGCCGTATCACACCGCGCCCACGCCAGTACAGTTGGCGTTGCCGAAATTCTGCCGTCCTATGCGGGTAAATTATTGGCAAGTGAAATTGAAAACCTGTCCCAGGTAATGGAAAATCCAACACGCCCACTGTTATCAATTGTCGCTGGCAGCAAGGTTTCCACAAAAATCGGCGTATTAAAGGCACTGGCAAAATTATCAGACACATTGATTATCGGTGGGGCCCTCGGGACAACATTTAATTACGCCCAAGGCAACAAGGTCGGCAATTCATTGTACGAGGCCGACCAACGCGACACCGCACTGGAAATATTGGACTATGCGGCGGCCAATAACTGTCGCGTTCTATTGCCATTGGACAAGGGCGTTGCCAAAGAATTCGCGCACGATGCAAAACGCGAAAATCGCGCAATTGATCAAATCATGGATGATGATATAATTATCGATTCCGGGATCGAAACAACCGCCCGCGATGTTGCCGAAATCAAACAGGCAAAAACTGTTATCTGGAACGGCACAGTCGGTATGGCGGAATGGGCACCTGTTTGGTCATACGGTTCATTTGCAATCGCAAACGCAATTGCTGACGAAACACGCAAAGGCAATATTACCAGTGTTATCGGTGGTGGTGATACCGTCGCCGCGTTAGAGGCATGCGGTGTAAAGAATGACATCACATACGTATCAACTGGTGGTGGCGCTTTCTTGGAATTTATAGAAGGCCGCGTTCTTCCCGGTATCGCAATACTGGAAGACAAATAATCACAAATAAAAATCCCGATATTTATCGGGATTTTTATTTTAGAAACTATATTTCAATTTCAACATTCCCGTCTGGGACGTATAGTCTTTATGCAAATCCAAATCATAGTTCAGTGATAATTCAAACCCACCAAACAATGCCGTCATGCCAATGCCGAATTCGCCACCCATACGTGACAATCTGTCACCATTAACAATGTATGCAGGTGCCCCCGGCATCAATACGGTTGCGATATTGTCATCAGACATAAAATCATACGTCGCCGCCGCACGTAATTCTGGACGTAATACCAGTGCCACACGTTCTACATCAATATCAAACGCATATTTCATCCCGGCCACACCCGTCATAAAATTAGTATCATCAGATTTAACATCCGCAATACCGTTGCTGTAATCATCCTGGGTGATATACAGATATCGCACACCCGCCATCGGCGTCACACCCGTGGCAAAATCATACCCTGTCATAACCTGGCCACCGTATGATTTAACATCATAATCATTGGTGATGTTTACCCCGAATATATCCGTACTGGTTGAATAGTCTGCAAATGTATAATTAAACGCACCATTGACGAACCATTTATTCGGCTTGTACTGGGCATATGCGAACAGTGTATTGCTTTCAATATCTGTATTAAATACATTTGATTTTACATCTGTATCACCGTGTGCATACCCCATACCAAATGTGTATTTGCGGTTAAATGTCATATCAACACCCAACGCCAGTCCACGCGTATCGCCATGAAATGCATTGTTCATTTTGGAACGGTTAATCAGACCATGTGCCCACATCCCCGAACCAGTCGTCACAAAATCACCACCACTGCGCCCAGTGGCACCACCTGCCATACGCGCTGATGTTAATGCCAACACCTGGTTCTGAACAGATGTTGCGACCGAATGAACAACCGGCACATCATGTGGCCGCGCCTTGGCAGATTCATTTTCAATATATTCAATATCACCCAGCGCCAGCGCATTTTGTGCTGCAATCGATGCACCCGCCAGTGTTCCACCAGCATTTGCCAATCCAACCAATGTTGACGCCGCCGCATCAGACAGCCCGTTTTCCGCCGCCAATGTTTCTGTTTTCTTGGCAGAAATCACGACACCATCTGCACCATTATTCGTCACGTCAAACAGTGCACCCGCATCAATCCCGGCAAAATCATTGTCTGTATCAAATATTTTGTATGTACCAGCGGTTGCCACGTTCAGATTCAACAACGCATTGTCACCAAATGTCACATCACCAAACATGCGCCCATATTCACGCACACTGGCAATATCCGCATTAACAACACCATTGATATTAATCTGAGATTGCGCAATCACCCCCGTCCCCAGGTTCAGACTTGCACCATCCGCCAACGTAAACGCACCATCACCCAAAACACCGCCATCAAACGTCGTTTCACCATCTGATACCATAATCGTACCATCATTATAGATATCGTTGGCAGTTCCTGCCCGATTGCCCGAAAATACGTTTGTACCGGTAAATTCAATTTTGCCATCTGTCGTGTTATATATTGCCCCACCCTGGGTTGCAAAATTATTTATAAACCGCGAATCAGATATATGCAGTGCGGCATGATTACCCGCCTTATCAGCGGTACCATCATTATAAATCGCGCCACCGTTGGTTGCACTGTTTCTGACAAATGCCACATCCGAAATTGTCACAGCATCCGCATCGGCCACAGATTTATAGAACGCATTATAAATCGCGCCACCATTGGTCGCCGCATTATTGCCATTGAATACACCATGCATAATATCCAATTTTGCCGCATGGTTGTCATAACCATCAGCCGTTCGCGTGGCAATCGCCCCCCCCCAGGATGCAGATTTATTCGCAACAAACTGTCCATTATCCACAGTTGTCATGGAATTCGTCCCCAGGAACAATGCCCCGGCCCCTTCTTCCCCTGCATCGGTTGCGGTATTGCCAATAAATTTAACATCTGTCAACGTTGCAGGCCCCATAAACACACCAACCGCCCCGGTTGACAACGCGCTGTTATTCTTGAATGTTGTGTTTTTAACAACCAAATCCTGGCTGGTTTTACCAACACCAATCGCGCCATCCCACATCGCCGTATTATTTTCAAATAATGAATTTGTCACGGTCAATTTACCCATTGTCGTCAGTACGGCACCACCATCATCCCCAGACACGTTATCACGGAACATAACATTATCCAATGTCATTTCACCCGTGTTATATATCGCACCACCATAAGCCTGTGATTTATTTCCGTTAAATTCACCCCCGGTTATTGACATTTCACCGTTATTAAATACCGCGCCCCCCACGCCGCCTGCAATATTTTCCACAAAATCGGCATTATTCAGATTCACAGTTCCATTGTTAAATATTGCACCACCATGGGTTGTGGCGGTATTTTCTGAGAAACTGGCATCATTAATATCCAACACAACAGATTCCGTATAAATCGCACCACCACCGTTATGCGTGTCCTCAGATGTACCGATTGCACGGTTTCCAGAAAACACTACATCTGTCATAGTATAATTTGGCATGGTATCAAACGCCATCTGTGCCAACGTTGCGAACGCGCCACCCTTGTTGGCACTGTTATTAATAAATTTTGTTGACTTAATAGTATTTTCAAACGGTTCTGGAATCTTATTATCTGTCCACAATGTATCTTTTGCATCTGTTCCGGGCGTACGACCATCCTGCCACAAAGACATTGCCCCACCAACCAAACCAGTATTAGATTCAAACGAACTGTTTTCCAGTATTAGCCCCGACACGGCAACATGGTCACCATCGCCATCTTTACGGTCATTCCGTCCAAACAAATTAGAAAATGCCCCAAACCTAGATTCTGTATTATTAATATGTGCAGTAACGCTGTTATTTTCTGTGTTCCATTTATATTGAACATTATCTGATTGTTCCACACCGACCAATTCCTGACCAGACAACCCGGTCCATACAGCCGACGCCCCCCATGCAGGTTTCGCAATTGTTTCAGTTTCTGCCAGTGTTGGCATAATAATCAGTGCCGGCAACACAGACACCGCATACAGTATTTTGTGGGACATTCCGTTCTCCTTTCTTGTGGATATGTGATATACAGCGTACTATAAAAATCCCATAATGCAACAAAAAACACACGGACAATACGCAAAAAAAAAAAAAAAAAAAACGAAATATCAACAACTTAACCCACAAAAAAAGACATCGTTTCCCGCTCCACCAACAAAATTAGTCTATAATCAAAGTAAAACCGCCTCAATGGGCGGCTCTATTTATTACACAGCTGCAGATTTTTCACGTTGAATTGTGTCCAACAACCTACCATCATACATAAAATATTGATGTCCCGACACACTTTTATAGTTTAATATTTTCCGAGCTGCGGCACTAAGACTCATTGGTTCCCCCTCTCCATCTACTTTAACTTTGTTGTTCTCTACAACCTCGGCAAACCGACTTTTTCTAGCAGAAACATACAATTTTGCTCTTAGCGGAATTCCCATTTGTTCTAATGTCATTGATGAAAACTTTTTTTCCACAACAGGTTTTGTTTCATCCGCATCAGCATCAATATCATTTTCTTGTGCAAACACCTCTAATTCTTCTGGCGACACTAATTCACCTATAAGATCCAAATTCATAAAAAGCCCATCACGTTGCGTATCAGTCAACTCAAACCATTCCCAAGAGGATAACTTATCATCATTTTTTGGATCAGGTTCAGAATACCTCGATCCATCTAAAATTTTGAATATAACCCTTTCAACATAATCAGCGTCTATATTTGGTACAGTTATTTTATATAATCGGTTTATCTTATATCTTCCGGGACAATCTGTCTTGTGCCCACAATTCCAGCGCCGCTTAACATTTCCTGTTATACCTATCTTAAAAAACCTTGTGCCATTTGCTTCAGGATTTACTATAAAAGGATTTGTCACAATATATATAAGCTTTTCTTCTTTCATTTTCACTCCTTATGTAAATTATTAACTTATTAATTTCTAAGATAGTACGATTTTATATCAAATAAAACCACTCCATAACAAACAAAATATGAAAATTATTCCAACTACACTCTATAACACCACCGAAAATTATAAAAAAGTATGAATGAATAAAATATTCCCCAGGAACGCGATGCGCTGGCGGCCCAGAAACAACGCGCCGTAGCCAAGTTCGTTGACGACGTTATTGATAAAAGTGCCTATGAAACCCTGGTCAGTG
>JAMPEH010000079.1 GCA_023665245.1 Muribaculaceae bacterium | reverse complement strand
AACTATTCCGTGAAGATCGGCTATGTGACCGGGACGGAGGATGTGAAGATGGTAAGGGCTGGGAGCCTGAAAGAAGCGTGGATAAAGGTTATCAACAGGGAAATGTATGGTCGCCCAGTCACCGCCATTAAGCACATCGAGATCGTGCCGGTGCTGGAGACTTACTGAAACGGGGCGACGAAATGGAACGAGAAGCACATATCACCGACCAGCAATTCCAGTACATCGCCCGCATCAGCCACGGCAAGGACAGTATGAAGATGCTGGATGTGATCTTTACCCGTGGCCTGCCACTGGACCGGATCACCACCACGGACATCTGGGCCACGGACACCATCCGGGGCGAGCATCCCAAGATGGTGGCGTTCAAGGAGCGGGCGGACGAGTACATCTGGAGGAAGTATCACATTGAGGTGGAGCATCTGTGCGCCATGAAAGGCGGGCAGAAAGTCACCTACGAAAAGCTGTTTTACCATGTTCCCAAGCGCAAGGCCAAGAATTGCGGGGGGGGGGGTATTACAAACAGGGGATTATCCTGGGCTTCCCGGACCTGTGGCATCCGTGGTGCCAGTCAGGCCTCAAACGAGCAGCCAAGCACCCGCATCCAGGGCTTCCCTGCCCAGATCGGGAGCTGGTGCAAGAAGCTCAAAATCGACTACATCAAGCAGGGTGCGGATACACAAGCCCTGGTTTGCAGAGGACAGCATCAGAGGCTTCCCCGTCAGCTTCACGAGAAAAGGGACATGGTGCCAGGACCTCAAAACAAGGGTGTTTTCACCAAGTCCCGCCACGAGGGACGGTAAAAATATCGTGACGGTGGAATATCTGGGAATTGCGGCAGATGAGCCGAAACGCTTCGGGCAGCTCAATGACCGCAAGCGGGCCCCGCTGGTGGAGTTCGATATCGAGGAGGGCCTATGCGGCCTCCATTGTCAGTATGAGAACATTCTGGCCCCGACCTATGAAACCGGCTGCCGTGATGGGTGCTGGATGTGCCACAATCAGGGGGTCAACCAGCTTCGGCTCCTCCGCCGGGATTACCCGGCGCTGTGGGCCTTGCTCCTGAAATGGGACACGGACAGCCCGGTGAACTTCCACCCGGACGGCCACACGGTCCATGACTTTGACCGCCGCTTTCAGATGGAGGACGAGCATCTGCTGACGCCAGGAGACCCACGTTTCCGCTGGGCCATGCTGGACGGGGAGTTGCAATACAGCCTTTTGTGAGGAGGGACAGGCATGAAAGCATACGAGGCGAGGGACGGGAAAGGGTATCACTTCGGGACAACGGTTATCTTTGCCAGTTCCGCACGGGAAGCCAAGGCGCTGGCCCTGCAAAGCAAGGTTTTGGAGGACGTGGACTTTCTGGACATACGGGTGTGCCGCCTTCGGGCGGCGGACAAGCTCTACAAGGGCGAGCGGGAGATCGACTGGAACGACGACGAGACAAGGCTTGTCCTGGTCCGGGACTTTGGCTGGCAGTGCGAGGAGCAGACGGAGAACTGCCTGGACTGCGTGGCACGGGAGTGGTGCGCCGAATGGGAGGCGTACATGGATACCATGGAGGACTACGGAGCATAAAAAGAGACCATCCCCGGCGTCCGCTGTGGGAAGCGAGCGCCGGGGGTGGCCGTGAATACAATATTTTGCCGTTTGACGGGCTAATCATGCTACATATTGTACCATGTCATGCGGCAGAAGTCAAGCGCCGGGGCTGAAAATGCCCCGGAAACAAGGGAACTCACAAACGCCGCCGGAGTGCGGCGTGCGGGCTTGTAATGGGTATTATCCTTGTTGCGAAAACGGAGGGTATGGCATGAGACTTTCATTCATGCGGGAGAAGGTGATCCACTGCGGCCCCAGCTTCCTCTCCCCGCAGATATATCCGTACACATCGGAACAGCAGGCGGTCACCCGCCGGGGGAACCGGGCCAGGAAAGAAAAGGTATCCCCCCCCAAGCAAAAAAATCTGAACGACAAGAGGGCCAAGCGGTATTTCGTCCTGCTGGCGCTGTCCAACTTTTTCAAGGGAGACATTGCCCTCCATCTGAGCTACGCCCCGGAGTTTTTGCCGGAGACCGAGGAGGAGGCCATGAAGATTGTGGCGAAGTATCTGCGCCGGGTGGCCTATCTGCGGAAGAAACAGGGGCTTCCACCGCTGAAATACCTGTGCGTGACCCAGGTGGGCCGGAAGCTGAACGGGACGCACCGGCTCCATCACCACATCCTGATGAACGGAGGGCTTGACCGGGACATTTTGGAGGCCCTGTGGTGGAAGGAGAAAGCAAACAAGACCAAGAAGACCCAGACGGTCATGTACGGATGGGCCAACGCAGACAGGTTACAGCCCAACGAGAAAGGCATCACCAACATAGCCGCCTACATGGTCCAGGACAGTGCCGGGAGGAAGCACTGGACGCAATCCCAAAATCTGGACAAGCCCTGGTTCAAGGGGACCAACGACAACAAGTACAGCCGCCGCCAGCTTGAAAAGATCGCCAAGCTGCCTATGGACTGTGAGGAGTTCCGGGACTTTTGGGAAAAGCAGTATGCTGGCCGGGGCGGGCATGACTGGGAGTTGGTGGACTGCGAGAGGAACTATGCGGAACAATCGGGCTGGTATTTCTACCTGACCATGAGGAGGAGGGAGTAAGCCGTGGAAAAGAAAGCGGACTTCACGAGGAGCTGCGCCGGATGTGCCCATGTGGCGTTGGAGCCGGGGCCGAGGGGACAGACACACTACCGTTGCGGCCACGAGGGGCCGAACAGGGGCTACATGGTGGGCATAGGCCGTCCCAACCCGTACATTCCGGCCTGGTGCCCCATTCTGGACAGAGAGGGGGCCGGAGACTGACCGCCACCGCCTCCCGGACGAGCGGGAGAGCCTAAAAAACAGGGAGCGTGAGATAGTGAAGGAAGAATTTGAGGAGCTGTTCAGGAAGTACATACACAGACCGGGAGCGGAGCAACTGCTGGACTGGCTGAAAGGGCAGACGGATTTCTTCACCGCCCCGGCCAGCACAAAGCACCACCTGGCCTATCCGGGGGGGCTTGTGGAGCATAGCGTCAACGTGTTCAAGGAGCTGTGCCGGGTGATCGACCGGGACAGCGGGGAGACCATGGAAACGGCGGCCATCTGTGGCCTTTTACACGACGTATGCAAGGCCAACTACTACGCCAAGAGCTTCCGCCCGGACCCGGACGGGGGCGGTTTTGGCTATGCCGTCAACGACCGCTTCCCCTTTGGGCACGGGGAGAAGTCCGTCTATCTGATCTCCCGGTTTATCCGGCTGACGGACGAGGAGGCCCTTGCCATCCGATGGCACATGGGAGCCTTTGACGAGGCCGTGAGGGGCGGGAGCCGAGGGCTGAACGAGGCCATGAAGCTCTACCGCCTTGTGTATGAGCTGCACGCGGCGGATATGCGGGCCACCCACATTGTGGAGGGCGGGGAATGAGCGGGAAGCCGGACCCACGGCGGAGCTTTCAGGCCGGGGTGAGCAACAACCTGGGCCACACCTTTGAGGACGCCATCAAGCAGGGGTGCGCCGTCTATGCCCAGCGAGGCAGGGCCAAGATCGACAAGACCCCGGAGCCTTTTTGGGTCATGGAGAAGAAAAGCGCCGGCGTATTCACCGGGCGCTTTACCGCCCACGCCCAGCCGGATTTCCAGGGGACGCTGGACGGGGGGCGGTCCATCATCTTTGAGGCAAAGTACACTGTGGCCGGGCGGATGAAGCGGAACGTGCTGACGGACAACCAGATGGCCGTGCTGGAGGACCACCACCGAAAGGGAGCGCTGGCCGGGGTGTGCGTGGGCATCCAAAGCCGGTTCTTCTTTGTGCCGTGGCCCGTGTGGCGGGACATGAAGAAGCTGACGGGCCGGGTCTCCGTCACGGCGGACGACCTTGCCGCCTTTGAGGTCAAATTCAACGGAGCTGTGCTGTTCCTGGATTATCTCGGCCCCGCCCGTGGGCCGTGGATCGAGGGACGGGGCTGCAATATCAACAGATGGAGGGAAAAATCATGCTGAAAATCATCTTTGAGAACTTCTGGACCTGGGCCGGGACTGTGGTGCTGTGCGCCACCATTCTGGGCGGGGTCAAGGACATCATCGCCGCCTGCAGGAAGCCACAGGAGCCGGGGCGGAGCATCAGAACCACCAGCTACGGGGACAAGACAAGGATCGTGGAGATCACCTGCGCCACGAGGGACGACCTGCGGGGCGTCGTGCAGGAGTTCGCCGGAACTGCGCCCATTATCAAGATGGAGAGCGAGGAGAGGGACGGAGAGGAGGCCGGGGAGGCATGAAGCTGAAAAAAGTTGTGAGCCTGTGCCTGCAACAGGGACAGGTCAACCTCTTAAACCAGGTGGACAAGGACGGCGTTGTGACCCAGTGGATGGGGGACGGGGGGGCGTTCTATCCCCTGAACGGGGTGCCATTTTTGGACGAGGGGACATTATGCACCGTCTTCGACGTGCCGGAGAAGAAGCAGGAGAAAATCCTGATCCAGTGCATGGACTTCCCGGCGGGGCTGGATGTGGCGGACTACACCGCCGGGGACAGGGGCGTGGAGACCCTGGGCGTGTCCATCGGCTACGGCGGGACAACCCTTTTGCCCATGAAGATCATGGGGGCCGGGGCCGGGATCGTCTACATCCAGAAAAAATACCTTGCCCCGCTGGAGGACACGGCGGACGTTCTGCAATTCTGTGTGCGGACGGATACCACCGGGCGGCGGTACGTTGCCGTTCACGCCGGACTGCTGATCGCCGCCATCATCTTCCCCTACGACCTGCTGAACGAGGACTTTGTGGCGACCATGAGCAGCATCGTAGACCTGACGGACAGGGAGCTGGAAGCCAAGAAGCGGCTGGGGGCCTATGTGGAGCCGCGGGAGGAGCCGGACCAGGATCAGAGGACTTTGTTTGACGGCGGCGGGGAGGGCGGAGAAGATGGGGAAGCGTAGAGCTGCCTTTCGCCCGCAAGGGGCACGCCGGGGCCGTAAGCCTTCAAAGAAGTCAACGGCCCCGCTGCCGTCCCACTATCGGAAGAACATCATCCAGAATACCCAGCGCAAATTCTTCCGGCGCAAGGCTCAGGAGAAGCGGGAGAAAGAGCAGAGCCGGGAGCTGCCCGCCGCCCATGGCGAGCGGGAGGCCGTTCTGTGAGAGGGGATGCGGTCAAGCGGCAGGCGGAAAAGGACCGGCTGAACTTTATGGCCGCCGTCTGTGAGGCTTTGGGTCGTGTGCAGGATGATCGGGTCGTGTGGCTGCGCTGCCCTGTGTGTGGGGGGTCAGCGTGCGCCGTGAAGCTGGGGCCGGGGAACCGCCGGGGGGCCTGTTCCTGCGGGATCAAGTTTTTCGAGAAACCACCGAGATGAAGTGAGGGAGTGCCCGTGAATCGCAAAAATGTGAAGACCGCCGTGCAATACTACTACGAGATACCGAACATGATGCGTCTGCTCCGGCAGGAGAAGGACGAGCTGGAGAGCCTATATGACAGCCTGGGCAGCGTGAACATGGACGGGATGCCCCACGGGTCTGCGCCGGGGCGCGGCGTGGAGGGGCTTGCCATGCGGACGGACAGCCGGGGCGTGTGGGAGCGCCTGCAGGAGATCGACGTGCGGCAGCAGGTTTTGGAGGGGGACGAGGCCGCATTGCGGGACGTGATGGACAGTCTCAACGGTAAGTACAAAAACCTGCTTTCCATGCGGTATTGCTATCGGTACAGTTGGGTAAAAATTTCCGTTCGGTTGAGCGTGCCGGACAGCACGGTGAGGAGCTGGCACGAGCGGGCGCTTTTGGCCCTGGCCGACGGCCTGAAAGACGCCCCCATGATGGAGGAGATTTTGGGCCGTGCATCGCGCGCGCGTTTTTAGAAGATAAGAGGATCATTTTTTGGGTGATCCGGCAGGGGATTTTCTGCCCTTTTTTGGGGTGGGAAAGAGCCACCGGCAACACCGGGGCCGGGGCCTCCCCGTCCATGAATTTTTGGGCCGGGAATATGCGCGTGTGTGAAACCATTTCCGGGAAACAGAAAACGGTCTGGAAAAACAATTTGCGAATGGGCATAGCAAAGCCCCGGCGGTCGTCATGATCGCCGGGGCGTTTTTTGTTATTCCTCCGGGTCAAAGATGGTCCTTTGCTCCGGGGCGTCGGTCAAGTCTACGATGGGAAACGGGAAGTGGGGCGGATCGGGAACGGCGGCATGGAAAAGGCCGCTCTCGTAGTGTTCATCGGTCACGCCGTCGTACCAGGTGATGTCGCCGTGTTCGGCCTGGGCCGCCTCCATCTTGTCCATGGCCTGCTGTTCGGTGAAGCCGCCGAAGGTGAGGCGCGCGCCGTCGGCGAACTGGGCCACCAGGCAATAGGCGGGGAAGATCTGGGGCTGGTCGTTGGGCATAGGGGCACCCCCTTTCTGGTTTGGATTATAGCACCATCCGCCCCGGCTGGCAACTACCGCAAGCGGTATGTGCCATCCGTAAGGCGGCGGAGCCGCCGACGGCTGGCCGACGGGGCGGGGTGTTTTTGGGTTGGGTCAGACAATGCGGATTTGGACGTTGGGGAGGATGTCCTGCTCGTACTCCTCACCCTCCCCGTGAAACTGTGCCCAGCAGGCGATCTCCTGGGCCTCCTCGTGGGGAAAGCCGATGTGGGTCAGGTAGGCATAGATGCCATCCTCGTCCTCACAGGAGCGATAATGGGTCAAGCCGCCGGTGGTGATGGCAAGGTGCAGATATTCGTTGTTGCTCATTTTGTGGGCCTCCTTTCAGATTTTGACGGTGCCGGATGGGGCGGGCAGTATCTCGGCAAAGGTGGACATGACCGCCTCGGCAATGCCTTTTTGGGCTTGGGCGTGGGCGGCCTTGCCTGCCTCGCCTTTCTTCATGTGGCGCTGGGCGGCCCGCTCCTGCTGGTCGGCGTAGCAGCGCAGGGCGGCAATGACGGTCTCTTTTTCTATTCTGGTCATGGTATTTTCCTTTCTGCCCTCGTAACCTCCGGGGCGGGCCGTTTTGGTTTTGGGCTTGGGCTTGGTGGGGCTTGGGTCTACTCTCTCACGCGAGCGGGAGGAGGGTCTGGACATAGCCGGGGGCAAGCTCCAGCTCTTGGGGCGTTTCGGGCTTGGGTTCGGCAGCTTCGGCGGCGGCGAGAACGGCGTCAACAAAGGCGTGGTCGTTCTCCCGGTCCCGGCGCTCCAGCTCGGCGCGTATCCATTCGCCGTCGATCCTGTCCACCCAGTCGTCCCCGTCGGGGTCGGTTTTGGGTTCGGGGGCCGGTTTGGTGGGGAGGGTCACGCCGAGAAGATCACAGGCCCGGCGGAGGTTTTGGGGCGTGCGCTGGGTCTGCCATGCGCCCTCACGGGGGGACCAGCGGAAGCCGTAGCCTTTCAGCTTGGAGCGGGTTTGCTCGTCGGGCTTGCCGTCAAAGAGTATCTGGACCCGGTTTATCTCCTCGTTGGTGACGATCTCCCCGCCGTCAAAGGGGATTTCCACGTGGTCCATCTCGTCCACGGCCTGGAGCTGGGCAAGGCGCTTTTTCAGGCGGGATTTTTCGGCGTTCATGTTGGAGAGGGTATAGGGCGGGTAAGGTGTGCCCACGTACCAGCCCCGGCTCCATGCGTCCTCGATCTCCCGGCGCTCCTTGTCCTCCAGGCCGGGGCAGCCGTCAAGGGTCTTGTGCTTGCGGTAGTAGGCATTTACCGCCTTGGCCTTGGTCTGGAAGGTCTCGATGGCCTCAATTTTGGCCTGGAGCTTTTGGAGGGCCTGGGGGTCGTCGCCGCTGATGGCTTTGTTGTTGCGGGCGGCCTCGGCCCGGTGTTCCTGATGCTGGGCCTTTGCGCCCAGGTCAACGGCCTTGTCCATGAGGGAGCGGGAGCGCTCCAGGGTGCGGCGGTGGCCTTTTTCGCTGTGGTGGCCCACAAGGATGGGCTGGCCGAAAGGGATATGCTCCACCAGGGCGCGGCTTTGCTCCACGGCGGCCACGCTCTGGGCCTGGGTCTTGGCGGCCCGCTCCTCCAGGCGGTCAATGCGTTCCTCCCGGCGGTCCTGGTAGTCCTGTCTGCCTATCGACATAGTTTTGTGCCTCCTTCTTTTTGGGTTTTGGTTTTGGGTCTGCCTTTTTGGCATGGGGTGGGACCGTTTAAGGCACGATCCCCCAGGAGCCGGGGCGGGTCAGTCGGCTTGGAAGTAGGTATAAGCGGCATAGCCCATTTCCTGCAAGGCTTTTGTCATAGCCTCGGCGGCGGTGGTGCGTTTGTTGGCCTGGCCGGGGATGGGGAAAGAAATAACGGTCATGATCGTCCCGAACAGCCGCCATTTATAGCAGCCCGCCCCGGCCTCCTTGCAAGCCTGCTCCAATTTGGTGTTGTTCCACCGGGGTAGGAAAAGGGCGGGGGCGTCAAAGTTGCAGGTGCCGCCGTCGTCGCTGCCGTTGGCGGCTTCCAGGCCGATTTTGTGAACCGCTTTCAGATCGTCCCGGAGCTTGGCATATTTGCCGGAGAGTGGAGCCGGGGCGGGCTGTTCGGCGTCGGGGGGATAGGTGGCCCGGATTCGGTCAAAGGTTCGCAGGGCGGCGCCGTCGTCGGTGGCGTATTCGCAAGCGTACTCCCTGCCGCCGTCGGAGGACATTAGCATAATTTCAATTTGGGAGCCGATGCGGGCGGCGTCCAGGATCACCGGGCGGCCTTGGTAGGTGTATTCTTCGTGCTTGATGCGGTCGGGCTTGGTGGCGGTCGTCATGTTGCTTTCTCCTTTCGGGTTTGGTTTTGGGTTTTGGCCCATGAGCGCCCGCCGGAGTTGTCCGGCGGCTGGACTTGCACCAGCGGCGGCGGGTGGCCGTCGGCCTTGCGGGCTTGGGGCGTTTTGGGTCAGGCGGCCTTGATGTACCAGGCGGAGCGCTTGCCGCTCCACTTGGCCCCCAGGGCCTCCAGGTCGGGCTTGCGGGTGCCGGGGTCGCCGTCGATCCAGAGGACGGGGGCGGCGGTTTGTGCCCCCTTGACGGTGCAGGAGAGGCCCAGGGCGGAGACTTTGGCGGTGAGGTCGTCCACCGTG
>JAMPEH010000078.1 GCA_023665245.1 Muribaculaceae bacterium | reverse complement strand
AGGCGGCGTCCGACCAGGCGAAGCAGGACCCGGAGATCGCCCAGCGGCAGCAGGCCATGCAGGCGCCCCAGCGCCAGCAGTTCGACATGGCGGCCATGGACAAGTATGTCACGAGGACGTACTATTCCGATGACTTGGGGCTGGAGGTCTCGTCCGAGCCGTTCGACGCCATGTTCCTCCAGTCCAACCCCTATATCCCGTTTGCGGAGACAGAGGGCGACGGGTGGCTGGACGGATACGTGAACAATTTAAGGCGCGACGCCAACGCCCGGCTTGCCAAGCTGCACTATGAGAACCTGCTGATCATGCGCACGCGGTACCTGTCCATCATCACGGACCACTGCGCGTCCATCACGCGCTCCGTGTCGACGGACAGCCCGGAGTCCCGGTTTGGGTTCACCCTGGCGGCGATCAAGAAAAACAAAGAAGACGCCATTGCGAACCTGCCGGCCACTGCCGAGGCCTATAAGAAAGAGAATGAAGATGCGTACCAGAAGGGCATGCGGGCGGCCATGGACAATGCGGCCAACCAGGCCCAGGCGAACTACATCAACCAGTTCTACAAGCGCCATGAGGAAGAGATCCGGCAGATCGACACGGACCTGCGCAACGCCCTGGAAGCCGAGTATGTCGCGGCGGTCGAGAACCTGAATGACGAGCGGCGTGCCGAGGCGAAGCGCCAGCTGGACGCGGGCATCTCCGAGGCTCTGAAGCTCTGCAAGGACGAATATACCAAGATGATCGCCATGGAGCGCCAGGAATATGCCCGCCTTCAGGCCGTGATCGTCGACTACATGAACGAGCACATGGCGGCGGATGAGGCCCGCGTCACGACGGACATGGAGCGCCTGCGCCGGGAGAACGCCGTCGCCCAGGCAAATACCGAAGCCGCTGCTGCCATGGAGCGGGCCCGCGTCGACTTCGAGGCGAAGCTGGCCGCGATCCGGGGCGAGAGCGACAAGGCCGCCATGGAGCACGAGAACTTTGTGAACTCCCTGCGGGACCAGCACGCCCATATCGTTGCTGAGCTCAACGCGGCGCACATGAAAGAGATGGGCCATAAGGACGAAGAGATCCGCCTCCTGAACCAGCAGCTGGAGCAGGCCGACACCCGCATGGAGGAGATGACCCACAAGTTCATCAACCTGGACAGCGAGATCGAGAGCAAGTACAGGACCCAGCTGGAGATGGTCCAGTCTGAGCGGGACGCCTGGGACGAGCGTGCGCACCACCTGGAGCGGCTGCATAAGTACACGGATAAGATCAAGATCACCAGTGTGGCGGTCGGGCTCGTGGCGGCCCTTTCCGTAGGCATCATCATCGGCTGCGTGATCATGGCCGGGTCGGCCCAGGACGCCGTTGACAGGCAGGCGGAAGGGCTCGCGAACCAGCAGGCCCAGGAGCAGCTGGAGCAGACGCCCGAGTACCATTACTTCATCAACGGCGAGGAGGTCCAGCTGGACGGCTCTGACAGCCAGGAAGGGGGCCAGCAGGATGGGCAGTGACAGATCCGGGGCGGATAAGAACCCCGGCCGGAAACCGAAGAAGTCAGGGACGCTCGTCAGCGCGTACATCGAGCAGGACGCCTATAACGCGCTGCAGGCCCATTGCCAGATTACGGGCCAGTCCAAGACAAAAGCCATCGAGCGGGCGATCCTGAGCTACTGCGGGGCGACCCTGAAACAGGCCGGCGGGCCGTAATGAAATATCGCGTGAAAAAACGGGCTTGCCGTGGGGCAGGCCTGTTTTTCTGTCTTTATCAGTATTGACAGGTATATGTTTTTGCGCTATCATGTTGTAGGGCGCAGCATCGCATATGCCTTATATCATAAAAAAGGAGGTGCGGTATGGCCGCGAAAACGAAAGACTATGTCCCTATGTCGTTCAAGATCCGCTCTGACATTGCTGCGCAGCTCGGAGAGCATAATTCGAGGACGGGCGTCCCGAAGACGTTCACCGTTGAGCGGGCACTGGAGGAATATCTGGAACGGCAGCGCTGCCCGGACGCCAAACCAGGCGGGGGAGGGGCTGGCGGGAAAGCCAGCCGGCAAAATCTGGCAAAGGAGGTTACTTAGGCAATATGGCAAAGGAAAAGAAACGCAGGAAGCCGGACACGACGACCACATATGGGAAGATCCAGGCCCAGGACGTGTCCGACACCGCCAGGTACCGGAACGTACATGACCAGCAGCAGGTGGAGCGGACCTATGCTGCCAAGAAGACGACGATGAAGAGCCGCATGGCCATCATCATCCCGATCGTCCTGCTTGTCGCGGTCCTGTTCTGGGTGCTGATCGGCTTCGTCGAGAAGACCGGCGTGGCAGACGGGATCAACGCCGGGTGGTACCGGGTATTCTACAAGAACGACGGCGCGAAGTCCGACTATCAGTACGTTACGGTCCGTGACGAGCAGCCGCTCCTGGACGAGTACGGCATGCAGGTTTATAACCAGGAGACGGGCGAGCCGGAAATGCGGGTCACGTCGTGCAAGTACATCGTCAACAAAAAGACGGGGTACCTGACGGACATCACGAACAGCAAATGGCCGGCGTACACAGGCTGCAACCTGGCTTATTATGCCGATGACGGGTCCCTGGTCTATTCCGACGGGTACGAGCCCGTCTATGACGAATACGGCCAGCAGGTGTACTCGGCAATCGGCGGCATGGCCGGCCTCGGCACGGTCGACGGCCAGACGCCGCAGGTTTATCTCAGGCTGCTGCCCGAGCTCGGCACGGAGCATGGCACGTACCTGGGGAAGCTGGACGGCCACGGTTACGTTTACACGCCGGACGCTGTGGCCGCGTATTTCGACCCTGATGGGAAGACCAGCTCCGGGGATGAGATTTTATTGACAGGCGACATCACGGACCCGGTGTATTTGTCGAAATACGGATGCGAGACGCAGGGCAATAAGTACCAGTGGGTCAGGCTGAACCGCGGGAAGCTGGTCGACACGACGGGGCAGCGGAACCACGAGCGCTTCACGGACATGCGGCCCACGCCGCTGAAATTGTTCTTCTCGATCCTGGCCGGCGGCATCGTGTTCGCGGTGCTGTACCTGGTCATGGCGAAAAACCTGAAGGCTGAGAACCTGATGGCGGACCGGTCCGACATCAACGAGCACCACGATGACTCCCGGCTCCAGATGCCGGAGGAGATCCACGCGGCATATGACATCTTCCCGGACGTCGGCGCGCACAGCTCAGTCATGGTGTCCAGCATGATATCCCACCAGGCGATCACGAACAAGGGCCTGAAAAAGATCAAGATCGCCAAGCGGGCCAAGAAGGACATTTTAGACGAAGACGGCGATGTCGAGGTCTACAAGGGCGACATCTTGCGTGACGATGACGGCGAGCCCCTGACGGTCGAAGTCCCGCTGATCGACAATGAGTTCACGGAAGGCCTGTTTGACTCGTCCAAGACCCTGAAAGGCAAGGACCCGGAGGGGAGGCCGTACCGGGTGTATTTCGACACGACGGACATCCCGTACAACCCCGGGAACGAGAACCTGGACAAGCTGCGGGACTATGACACGGTCGCCGAGCTGATCAACGGCGACTGGACGTTCCCGCTGTACGAGCCGCAGCGGCCGGGCGGTATTTATATTGTCGACACGGCGCCCGTCAACACTATGGTGCTCGCGATTACGCGCGCAGGTAAGGGTGAGTGTGGCCCGGCCAGTTTGGCGACAAGCTGGTCCTAACAGGTTAATTGCTTGCGAAGGCCTAAGGCCCGTCCACCGAGACAGTGGGGTGAAAGCCTGTGCTGGCCAGGAATGGCAGGTTGTGAAAACAGAAACAATGGACGGGATGCCTGCATGGTTAAACCCTAAACAGGCGTTTAATGGCCCTTTAGCAGCCACTCCGCTAAAGCTGCAACAGCCATGCGGAAGGTTCAACGAGTAGCCCCTTGTGGGGGAGGGATGCCGGCGACGGCACCCAGATCCGGTATATTCGGGGAAGTAAAGCCGCAAGCCAAGGGCGGAAGAAAAATCTGTATCTTGTACCTTGAAAATTCAATATGTGTTTTAATATTGACATTTGCAGGAGCCCATGTTACAATTATGTGTAAAGGACAAACTATAATAACTGTAGCAGGAGGCTGTTATGGGAAAGTTAGAAAAGGCTGAAGAATTCTATTTGCGAGGATTCAATGGTGAGTATATAAAACGCCGCACAGGGCTTTCCGTGCAGTCGACGCTGAAGCGATTGCGTGCCATTGGTCGTATCTATACAAAGACTGACATTATCAGGCATCAGATCGAGTATATATCATCCAGATATACAGTAGATGAAGTGATTTCAGCATATGAGCAGATATCTGCACAATATCCGGATCTTGACATGGCGAAAAGAGCAAAAAAGATTGAGATCCTCGGGTGCGGATTTGGCGATTACCCTAGAGTGTTCAAGGCCATCATTGGAACAGATACCTATAAGTCTTTACGCGACAAGTGTTGGAAAGAAAAGCAGACACGCACTGTTCGTGAACGGTTCGGTGTCGACAATGTGTTTGAGAAAAAGGTTTTTGACACATTGGCAGATCCGGAGAAAATCGCCGAAGGCCGGAGAAAGCGGACAGAAACAATGCTTGCCAGATACGGCGTAGAACAGCCGAATCAGAATGAAGATATCAAGCAACGTATGCTTGCCACATGGACGGATACAAATATGGAACGGTACGGTGTGCCCGTTGCTATGCAGGATCTGACAATCGCGCGTAAATCGGCAATGCATCGACAGGAAACCATGATTGCCAGATATGGCGCCGCAAACAGTGTTCAAGTTCCTGAGATACGTGAAAAGATATTTTCAAATCGTGCGGCGCATGGTACGTTGAATACGTCTATGCCTGAAGATGCGTTGTATGAGATGCTTGTTGCAAGATTTGGTGTGGGTGATGTTATTCGCAATGCGGTCATTGACCGCCGATATCCATATCATGTGGATTTCTACATCCGGTCACGCGATCTTTTCATAGAATTGAATGGCGATAAATGTCATGGCGGGCATTGGTTTGATATCAATTCAGCCCGTGACTGTCAGATCGTGCGAAGCTGGTCAGGGAATGCGGATCGTATACGACTTGATACAGGTCGTCCGTCGCGATATGAGAAGTATATCATAACATGGACGAAGACAGATGTTGAAAAACGTAGTGCAGCTGCTCGTATGAGTCTAAATTATTTGGTTTTTTGGGACAGTCGTAAAATCGTAAGGCATAAAAAAGAATTTCCGAGGCTTAAAGATGCGCGTGAATGGTTTGACGCTGGATGTCCGGACTCAAAAGATTGGTTGCCTGAGAACACATATTGAATTTTCAGGGTACAAGATTATGATGTACTCTCAACACTGCGTTAATTGCGCAGGCTGGCATTTTGCCGGGGACTGACTTGCGAACGGTCCTGAAGATTTTGTCAAACAATTATTGAGCCGACGATCGACATGTGGACCCGCGAAAGCCGGCCGAACAACATGGTAATCAACGACCCGAAGGGCGAGCTCCTGGTCAAGAACTATGTCAGGGGGACGGTACGTGGGTTCACGATCGTGCAGTTCAATCTGATCAACCCTATGAAAACGGATATTTATAACCCCCTGAGTCTTGCCGCAGACGCAGCACGCGATGGCAACTCGACAAAGTGTGCCATGTATGTCGAGAACATCGCCGAGGTCTTCTTCCCGCTGGACGGCGGCGAGGACCCGCTGTGGCCTAATGCCGCGAACAATGCGTTCAAGCGTGCGGCGTACGGCCTGATCGACTATTACCTGGAAGAGGAAAAAGAAATGCGCCGGATCGCGGCGGTCAAGAACGTCAACAAGAAAGTTCTGGAGCAGAAGATCGACGAGATGTGGGGCAAGGTCACGCTGTATAACTGCTACCAGCTGTTCGTCCAGATGAGCTCCAAGAAGCTGCAGGACCCGTGCCATGTGGCGGCTGACGAGATCAAGGCCGCCGAGGAAGCCGGGCACCCGTTGTCGGCGGAAGAGCAGGACCTGCTGTCCAACGCGGCCATGGAGAAGATGCCCATCTGGGACAACGCGAAAGAGTCCGACATGCTGGGGCTGTTCTTCAACGCCACGGCGCAGATGCCCCGGAATTCCATGCGGACGCTGGTCACCAACGCGGACAACGCGCTGCGGGCCATGGGCGGCGCAGAGAAGATGATCGCATCTGTTTATGGAATCGCTATCACGGCAATGTCCTTTTTCACGGATCCGACGATCTCGACTTTGACAAGCGGCACGATTTCCCAGAATGTCGACCTGGCGGGGCTTTCGTTCCCGCGCAGGTTCGGCGTCCGGTTCCATATGGACTATTTAAAAGCCAACCACCTGGTCGGCATGCAGTGCCTGTGGGACGCGTTTGAGGACGACAAGTTCGAGAAGCCGATCAAGGGCAAGGACTTCGTTCACGAGGACACGGTCAGTCGCGAGGGCTGGGCCCGGTGCTTCTTCAAGGGCTGTTTCAAGAACGACAAGGCGTACATCAGGCTGAGGCTAAAAGACACGGGGTCCGAGATGCTGGTCAAGACGTTCTATTTCGAGTTCCAGAAGGACTACCAGACCAGCTATGACGGCAAGACGTACATGAAGGACCCGATCCTTGGCACACGTATCGTGAAGAACGGGTTCCTGACGGAACTCATCAAAGTCCGTGCTGCCGATGGGTCCGTCAAGTACAAGCCGGCGCCCAGCACGTTTGACAAGGACACGATCCTCAATATCACGGAAGTGGCGAAAGCTCTCCAGGGGATCGAGAATGAGGACGAGAAGAAGAAAAAACGCGACGAGGTCTTGAAACGGGGGCCTGTGAAGACGAATGTGTTCACGTCCCTGACGGCCCGGTATCAGGAAAAGTGTAAGATGGTGTTCTTAGTGACACCGCCGCATCTGATGAAATATGCGAAACTGATCCTGATCCTGATCAAGCAGCTGGTTGACCTGAACTTTGACCAGTCATATATGACAAAAAGCAATCAAAAACCTTTATACAAAACGCGTTATATGTTGGACGAGTTGGGCAACCTGCAGTCTGAGGGCCACGGCATTTCCGGGTTCGAGACGATGCTGTCCATCGGATTGGGGCAGGAACAGCAGTTTACATTGATATTGCAAACTTTGCAGCAACTTAAGGATGTTTACGGGGATTCGGTGGATAAGATTGTGCAGGGTAACACAAGCAATATCGTTTTCCTGAAATCCACGGACGACAGTATGATTGAGACCCTCTCTAAAATGTCCGGCACGATGCACGTCGCGTACCGGGATTCCAAGACCGTCACGCAGGACGTGACGTCCGTGCTCAAGATGACGGCCAACGAGGGCAAGGTAAGCTACACGGTCAGCACGGTGGAGCGGCCGGTGATCGCGTACAACGACTTTGCGCAGATCCCGCCGTGCAACTCGATCGTATTCCGGGCCGGCGACCTGCCGATCTGGAACCGGAACGAGACGGCGCTGCCCATGAGCTGGCGCCTGTTCAAGAACACGATCACGAACCCGGGCAAAGAGTACACGCTGCAGACGATCCCCAGCCTGTCAACGGCCAAGGACTTTGACGTGAAGCAGAACCAGCCGAATTTCTCGCTTATGTTCGAGAAGCGGGTGAACCAGGCCGTCGCGTCGGCAAAGGCCGCGAAGTGGTACAAGGACGTCTATGGCCTCACGGATGACGAGATCCAGCGCCTGGACGTGGACGTGTATTCCGACGCCATCATGGAGATCGCGTCCCAGATCATGAACCCCGAGGTCGACATGACCAAGCGGGAGGAGGCCCCGGACCCCGATGTCCTGGACACCGAGCCGAAGGCCACGCCGACGGCCGACTCGGCCAAGCAGGACGATTCGGTCAAAAAGGCCGCTGAGAACGACCCGCTGGTCAAGAAGGCCAAAGAAATGGAGAAGAAGATCTACGCGGGCGGCCGCCTGTCCCCGTCGGACCTGATGTCCGTGACCGGCCAGGTGTCCCATGCGTACGACGCCATCCTGTCGGCGGCATACATGTTCACCTGGAACGGGTTCTCCCGCGACCCGGAGAATTTCCGGATCGAGGGCGACACGCTCAAGTCCGCCAGCGGCACGGTGTACATGTACAAAGCCAAGGACGAGGACGTGCAGAAGATGCTGGCTGAAGAGGCCAAGAAAGAAGGCAGCCGCGTCCATGAGGCCAAAGTCGCGGCAAGCGGCGACGAGGAGCAGGCCAACTACGTCGTGACCAAAGAGTTCATCAAGTTCCTCTGCAGCTACAAGGGGGAGTGGACGTTCGCGCAGGGCAAGTTCGCCGAGCGTGTCGCCTGGATCCTCGGCGGCAGGGAAGCGGCCTGACAGGCATAATGCCAATACCATGAGAGGCGCCCTCCGGGGCGCCTTTCTTTTGCGGCCCAATGCCCTGTTGGGACTGCTGCGTTATTGACATTTCGGCGGCCCCCGTATATAATATATGGAGAATGCGGCCGTGCCGGGTTTTTACGCCATGCGCGCGGCGGTTTTGACGACAGTTCCCGGCGCGCGTGGGCAGGCCAGCCATGCCGGGGGCGGGAAGAGGAGGCAAGCAGCCATGCTCATGGACGATCTGCTCCTGTACGGCAGGGGCGACAGGGAACTGGACCGGAAGGTCCGCAATAAATGCGAGGCGGACCTGGTGTACTACCAGATCATCTCGCATGTGATAAACAGGTACGGCGTGTCCGGCAAGCGGGACGTCGGCCAGATCAGCGCCGACGCGCTGTGCATCGCCAGGAACCAGATGGCCATGCTGGCGTCGGATGACAGGCTTTTAAGATATGACTCCGAGAATCGGGTCGAGGGCTTCTACAACCCTGGCACGGGCAGGTATGACCGGACGTTCACGGACGGGTCCCTCCGGCATTTCATCCGGGAGTCCATCTTGAACAGCGAGGCTGTCCGGACGACCGTCGCGAAGAGCCTGGCATCGGACCCGAGCATCAGGGGCACCGAGATGACCGACGACGAATATGAGGCCCGCGTCGACGCCGAATTCGAGTCTATCCTGGACCCGGATGAGCCCAGCAGCCTGTTCAACGCCGTCCTGGCTGACGCGAGGACGTTCGGCAACACGATGGGGGTTGACAACAGGGAATATTACGCCATGAATATGCCCGCAG
>JAMPEH010000077.1 GCA_023665245.1 Muribaculaceae bacterium | reverse complement strand
GCCCATGGCCCACACGCCGCCGTGCTCATCCAGCGCCAGCAGGTGCTTGTCGCCCGCCGCGATCTGGGTGATGGCCACGGGGGTATCCTCGCCGTTGATCTGGGTGACGTAGCCGGTGACCTTGTCCGGCGCCTGGGTGGCCGAGAGCTTCCAGACCTCGCCGCCCGCCAGCGCGTAGTCGGCGGAGATCTGGGTGATGCTGCTCATGCCGTCGGTGGACAGGGCCTGAGGCACGGTGGTCATGAAGCCGTAGCCCGCGCCGTAGAGCTTCTCCTCCTCGGAGATCGGGTCGGTGGCGGTGAAGTAGAGGGTGGTCAGGTACTCGCCGGTCTGGGCGTCCAGGGTGCTCTTCACATCCATGGTCACGCCCTGATAGCCCGTGGCGTTGGTGGAGACGTTCTTGCCCACCGTCATGCCGTCCGCCGTGATCATCTGCATGGGCAGCCGGACATTGGTGCCGTCCACGCCGGCCACGTCCTCGCCCGGTGTACCGACGGACAGCTGATACATCTCGTTGCGGCCCCAGGCGTACATGATGCCGCTCTCGGTCATCGCGTAGGACACGTTGGCCCCCGCCACGATGTACACGATGGGATCCGGGTCGTCCCACGGGAACCCGCTCTCGTTGAGGAAGCCGGTGTCGGCGCCCGCCGCCAGCCAGTCCTCGTAGGTCTTGATGTCCCGCTCGACCTTCTTGCCGTTCACCGTCTCAACGACCTTGATGCCGTTGCGCTGGAAGTAGTTCTGCTTCTTGTTGTCCAGCGCGCCGTTGATGGCGTAGTTGACCATGTTCGGGAAGATGATCTGGCCCATGGACTCGTTGGTCTCGCGGCCCAGCTGGCCGTAGGTGTTGTCGCCCCAGCTCCACACGGTGCCGTCCGACTTCAGGGCCAGGGTGTGGGTCTCGCCCACCGCCACCATCGGGTTGGCCTTGGCGTCGTTGTTCTCCATGACCTTCACCGTCACATACGCCGCGGCGGAGAGGCCGGGCACCTTCACCCGGATCATGGTCTGGCCCAGGCTCAGGCCGGTGATGTAGTAGTGCTCGTTGGTCATGCTCACCTGCGGCGCTTCGGGGTTCTTGGCCAGGCGGTTGTAGACGTACTTGTCCCAATCCACGCAGTTGTCGCTCTCGCCGTACTCCTCCAGGAACTGCAGGACGTAGGCGTTGTCGCGGTAGGCGTAGTCGTCGGAGCCCACAGGCGCGTTGCGGAAGGTCTCCTTGGCCAGCAGGTACAGGTCCTCCTCGCTCATACCGGCGTTGGCCGGGAGCTTGGCCAGCTCCGCGATCTTGGCGTCCAGCACGGTCCGGTAGTCGGTGCCCTCCAGCTCGGAGGCCAGCGCCTTGGTGAAGTTGAACTTGGGATGGTCGAAGGTATACTCGTCCTTACCGGTCAGGCCGTTGGCCTTCTTGATGTCCTCGCCGTGGCTCACGTCCAGGATGATCTCGTTGAGCGGGCTGGCCGTCCAGTTGTCGGTCTTGGTCAGGGTATCCACGCCCTGCTTGAGGAGGTTGATGCCCGCCTTATACTTGACGGTGAGCGGCTTATCCACGCCCTTGATGACTTCCTCGGTGATGTCCAGGGTCTGGCCCTTCACCATGTTGATGACGCTGGGCGTCACGGTGACCTGCTGCTGGCCGACCATGACCATCACGTTGGAGTTGACGGTGGAGACGTTACCCAGCTGGCCGTAGGTGTTCCGGCCCGCGCTCCACATATAGCCGTCCTTCTTCACGGTGATCAGGTGGTCCTCGCCGGCGTCCACCATGATGACGCTGGAGGCGTTGCCCTCGTCCTCGGTGTTCAGGTCCACCTTGGTGGGATAGCTGCGGTTGGCCACGCCGCGACCCAGCGCCAGCTTTCCGCTGTCGTTCGCGCCGAAGGTATACAGGGTGTAGATGTCGGTCTCGGTGATACCCACGCTCTTGGTGTAGGTATAGGTGGTCCGGACCGTCTTGCCCTCGTCGTTGGGCCGGTCGGCCAGCTTGACGCTGTAGGAGTAGTCGGTGCGCGTGGTAGTCACGCCGTCGATGGTCACCGGCGCGCGCGGCATCGCGGCCTGCTTGTCGATGTCGATGCCGTAGAGCTCTTCGCCCGCCTCAAAGAGGGCGTTCCACTCCTCCTCGGTGTAGCTGACGGTGTTGTAGACCGTCGCCTCGCCGTCCACCTCGATGGTCTCCATGCGGGTGTACAGCGTCTCGGCCTCGCCCACCTCCACCGTCTTGGTGATGGCGGCGGAGAAGCTGTCGCCGGCAGCGATGTCGCTCACGGCGCTCATCTGGGTGAACACGGCGCTGTCCAGCGCCTCGCCGGTCAGCGGATCCACCTTGTCGGGCACGACCACAGCCTCCAGCACGTCGCTGGCGCCGCTGTTCTCCTCGTTCCAGATGCGGCCGCTCTGGCCGAAGGTGTTGTCGCCCAGGCTCCACAGGTAGCCGTTCTTATCCACGGCCAGCAGGTGGTTGGCCCGCATCTCCTGGAGCTCGTTGTTGCTGTCGGTGTAGACATACTCGTCGGTGTGTCCGGCGATCTGGACGATATTCTGGACGTACTGGGTCTCCTCGCTGACGGTGCCGCCAACCGAGCTGCCCTGGGCCTTGTGCAGGCGCTCCACGTCCGGGCTGGTGTAGCTGTCGGGCAGCTGCCACAGGGTGCCGGAGCCCTTCAGGACGTACTTCTCGCCCACCTCCAGCGTACGGGCCAGCAGCGAGAGCGGCGTGGGCTCGTTGCCGTACTCACGGGTCACGTCGCGGCCGATCTCGGCGCCGCCGTCGTTGTAGTAGACGTTCATATCCGTGCCCCAGGCCCACAGGGTGCCCTGGGCGTCCACGGCGTAGGAGGTGTTGTCCAGCGCGTACACGCTCACGATGCGGGAAGCGTCGGTGGTGCCGCGGATGCTCTCCAGCGGCTGCGGGATGCGGTAGAGCTGCGCCGCGTCCTTACCCAGGCCCAGCTGGCCGTAGCTGTTATCGCCCCAGACCCAGACGGTCCCGTGGTTATCCAGCGCCAGCGCGTGGCTCGCCCCGGCGGCGATCTGGACCAGGAAGTGCTCCTCGTCCGCCTCGTCCTTGCCGGTGTAGTAGGTGGCCATCTGGTCCACGATCTCCTGGTTCGGGCTGGGATTGATGAGGGTCTTGCGGCTGTCGCGGATGCCCATCTGGCCCAGCTCGTTGTTGCCCCAGGTCCACAGAACGCCCTCGATGTCCAGCGCCAGGGTGAACTCGTCGCCCGCCGACACCTGCGGCATGGCCTGGAACGGGTGGGCCACGATCTCCTCTCCGTCGTCACTGCGGCCCATCTGGTCCGGGCCCAGCATATTGAGGATGGCAACGCCCGTCTTGCTCAGGTCCTCGTCGATCTCGTCGGTGGGATAGCCGTCGGCGCCCTTCTTCTTGGGCTCGTACTTGGCAATGATGCGGGTGGTGCCGAAGTTATTGCCGTCCGCCGGCGCGTTGATGGTCACGGACTTGTACTTCACGATGCGCTGGTGGAGCGCGTCGTTGGTGAAGGTCTCCTCCTTCTCGCGGGTACCCGCCTCCTGGGTGCTGGTGGCGTGGGCGTTCAGGTTGCCCAGCGTCGCGATGGAGTCGTCCAGCACGTCGTAGGTGAGCAGGAGGGTCTTCTCCTCGTCCACTTCCTTGTCCACGCTGAAGGAGTACATATACTTGGCCACCATCATGGGTACGTCCTTCTCTTCCTGGGTGACCTTGGCCTCAAAGCGGTAGTTCTCGGTGGTCAGCTCGGTGACGGTGCCGTCCTCGTTGCGCCGCTCGGTGACCTCGAACATGGCGATGTGCTCCTCGTCCACCAGTCCGGCGCCGCCCGAAGACACGCCGTTCTGCTTCCAGTAATCCAGCGCGTTCATATAGTCGCCCACAGTGGCGTAGCCGCCCTTGCCCTGGTTCCACTGCGGCCTGGGACCGGCCTTATCCTCCTTGGAGGTGTAGGTGAAGTTGCCCAGCTGGCCGTACTCGTTGGAGCCGAAGGTGTAGACGATGCCGTTGGTGTCGTAGCCCGCGGAGTGGTTGCCGCCGGCGGCCATGCTCTTGATGGGCGCCCGGCTCTCGTCCGGCGTCAGTCCGGCGAAGAAGTCGAACTTGGTGGCGCGGGCGTAGTCGTCATCATAGCCGCCGATGGAGCCGTTCTTGTTGAACTCGCTGGAGCCCCAGCCGTAGGTGGTGTAGGTCCTGTCCACCACGGTCTCCAGGCCACCGGAGTAGTCGTACTCCACGTCCATGGTCACGCCCAGCGACTGGACCTTGCCGCCCACATAGCCGCCGAAGGACACCTCGATGACCTTCTCCAGCGCGCCGCCCTCGGCGTCCTGGAGCTTGACGGGCCGGTTGGCGTAGGGATGGGCCTGGACATAGGGATCCTCAAAGCTGTTGAGCGGGTTCATGCCCAGGTCGTACTCCTGGACCCGCTGGAGCCATTCGCCGGCGCCCAGCTGGTTGGAGCTGTTGTCGCCCCAGAGGTAGGCGTTCTTGCCCTCGGTGATGATGCCGAAGTTGTACCCGCGGCCGATGATGCGGTTGATGCTCACGATGGGCTCGGCGGCGATGGGCCGGCCGGAGACGTCGATGGCGTCCGCGCTGTACGACACCTGGATCAGGGTGGTGGTCAGACCCAGATTCACCTGCTCCTTGTGCTTCTCGTCGGCGTAGATGGCGCCCTTGTCCTCGCTGTCGCCCAGCTGGACGCCCTCGGTGTACATATAGCCCGCGCCCAGCTGGCCGTACTCGTTGGAGCCCACGGTCCAGATGGTGCCGTCCACCAGCAGCACAGCGCTGGCGTTCACGGTGGCGGCCAGATCCAGCACGCCGGTCAGCGGCAGCTCCCGGAAGCCCTTCATCCGCTTGGCGGTGTAGGTGAACACCGAGGTATCGCCGTGGCCCAGCTGGCCGGACTCGTTGGCGCCCCAAGTGTACACCTCGCCGGTGCTGGTGAGGGCCATGGAGTGGTTGCTGCCCGCCGCAACGGAGATGATGTTGCTGATGGGCTTGCCCGCCTCGTTGAGGATGTGCACCACCACCGGGTAGCTGCTGTTGGCGTAGAGCTTGGGATCGTAGCCCAGCTGTCCGTAGGTGTTGTCGCCCCAGGCGTAGACCACGCCGTCCTCGTCCACCGCCAGCATATGGTTGTCGCCGGCGGCGATCTTGGTGATGTTCTCAAAGACGTGGCGCTGCTCGGAGTCGGCGATGTCGTCGTCGGCATAGCCGATGGTGTCGTAGTAGAAGCCCAGGCGGACCGGGGCGGTGATCAGGCTCTGGCTGGAGCCTACGCCCAGCTTGCCCACGCCGGTGGGCTCGCCCATGTACTCGCCGTAGTCCGGCGAATTCGGGTCGGTGTCCACGATGTGGTACATATTGTCGCCCCAGGCCCACACCGTGCCGTCCTTCTTCAGGGCGGTGGTGGTGTCGCGGCCCAGCACCAGCTGCGGGTAGGTCACGCCGTCGGTGACGATGACGCGGGTGAACACGATCTGGCCGGTCACCTGGTTCTCGGCCAGCACGCGGGTCTCGCCCTCGCGCACGGCGATGATGTTGCCGGTGTTGGTGTTGGCGTCCTCCGCCTTGACCTCGGCGATGGAGTCGTCCAGGCTCTTCCACTTGTAGCCGCCCTGGCCGGCCGCGTTGTTGTAGACCATCAGGTACTCGGTGCCCTCCTCCAGCAGGGTGGTGCGCTTCTCACGCACACCCTGGAGGTTCAGGGTGATGGTCGGCTCGATGGACACGTTGCCGCTGCCCACCACCACAGGCACGTTGGACGGGGTGGTGGTGCGGTTGCCCAGCTGGCCCTTGGCGTTGTTGCCCCAGGCGTAGGTGGTGCCGGTATCCCGGTGGGCCAGCATGTGGCGGTTGACCAGGGTGCCGGAGTTGTTGCCCAGGCGTACCAGACCGTCGATGTAGTCGCCGCCGATGTCCTTCTTGTAGACGAACGACGGGGTGGCGGACACGCCGGTGGTCTCCCGGTTACCCAGGATGGAGCCGCTCTGGGTGGTGTCGGTGGTGGACTGCTCGCCGTTGTTGCCCCAGAGGTACAGGTAGCCGTCCTCGGTGATGGCGCCGGTGTAGGCGGTGCCCGCGTAGACCGAGGATATCTCGCTGATGATGCCGTCGTCGTGGAAGGTCAGGCTGGTCAGCTTGTGGCTGAGCATCTGGGTGTTGCCGCTGCCCAGCAGCTCCTTGTCGCTCTTGCCGCTGGACTTAGCCACCTCCAGATACGCCTTGTAGAGGTCGCCGCTGAGCCACTTGCTCAGGGTCTTGGCGTACTGGCCGATCTGGTCGGCCTGGTCGCGCAGGGCGCGGCCGTTCACGGCCATGTTCACGTCCGCCGCGCTCTTGCCGTCTACCACCTTCTCGAAGGCCTCGATGGCCTGCTTGGCCTCCAGATAGTTCTGGTAGATGTCGTCGGCGTGGCTTGCGCCGGTGGTGGCGGTGTTGTCGTAGATCTCGTAGGTGATCTGGCGGGCGATGTTGGCGGTGTTGTCCTCCACCTTGGCGGGACGGCCCTTGACGGTCACCGTCATCCGGGTCACTTCCGCCATGTACTTGAGGTAGGACTCGGCGTAGCCGATGTCGTTGGCCGCGTTCTGGAGCACCACGCCCAGATTCTTGATGTTGGTCTTGACCGCCTCCAGGTTCTGCTTGGCGATCTCCTGGTGGGCCGTCAGCGTGGCGTACTCCTCCAGCTTCATGTCCTCCAGGTGGAGCTTGGCGTAATCCTTCCACTTGCTGGGATCGCCGTTCTGGTCCACGCCGGTGGACGAGCCGCTCTGGATCTCCTGCAGCAGGGCCCGGAAGCCGTCGTAGCTGTCGGCCTTCAGCGCCTTCTCCCTGGCCTCGTTGTATTCCTTCGTGCGCGCGTTGAGGTTGGCCGTCTTTTCGGACACCACGTCGCTGGCGGCATTGTTGGCCTCTGCGGCGGCCAGCTCGCGCTCCTTGGCCTGGTCGCGGGCGGTCTTGGCCTGGTCGATCTGCTCGTTCATGGCCTCGTCGTCCTCCAGACCCAGCTCGGTCTGCAGGTTCTCCAGGCTCTCCACCTGCTGCTCAGCCGTGCGGACCTCGGCCTGGGCCGCCAGGTAGGCCGTGGCGGTCTTGTTGGCCTCGATCTCGGCGTTGCTCAGCTCCTCCTGCGCCGCGTCCACCTTCTCCTTGGCCGCGGTCACAGCGTCGGCGTAGGTCTTGTAGTTCTGGTAGCGGACCTCGCCGTCCAGGTCGCCCTTGGTGTTGGTCTTCGGGTCGCCCAGCAGCCTGGTCCAGAGGCCCACGATCTCCTCGTACTGGTCCAGCTTGGCGTTGGCCTCCTCGATCTTCACCTTGGTGTCGCCGTGGGTCTTGTAGGCCTCCACCACCTCGTCGGCGGTGTTCTGGACCGCGGAGAGGACCCAGTCCTGGTTGGCGGTCATGTACCGGTAGAGCTCCCGCTCCGCCGCCGAGGTGCTATTCTGCAGGAAGTAGAAGATCAGCTGGCTGTTGGTGGGCTCTGCCTTATTCTTGGAAACGTACAGGTCATAGTACCTGCCGAGCATAGTCTCGTACTCGACCTTCTTCTGCTGCCACTCGCTCTCGTAGCGCACGCCGTACTTGTTGATGGTCTCCTTGGCGCTCTCCACCAGGTTGAGGATACGCTCGTACTCGGCCTCCTGGAAGTAGGTGTACTCCCGCGGCAGGTTCACATACGCCTCGCTGCGGCCGATGGAGTCCTTGCTCGCCTCGTCCTCCATGTCCTCCGGCAGGATGAGGGTACCCAGCACGCCGTCCACGTCCTGGCCCATCAGATAGATGTGCTTGGTGAAGATCTGCTGGCTCTTGGGCAGGGTCTCGTCGATGGTGGTGTACTCCTCGGTCATGAGGATGGCCTGGTGCTTACCCACGCCCAGGTTGACCACGCTCTCCATGTACTGGGTGGGCATGATCTTCTCCACCGTCACCGTCTCGCCCGTCTCCTTGCCGTCGGCGCCGAGGACCTTCTCCTCCACCGTCACGGTCTTGGTGTTGAGCGGGCTGAGCATGGGCATGGGATACTGGGTGTACGCGCCGTAGCCCAGCTCGTCGGTGTACACGCGGTCCTGACCCAGCAGGTCCACGTCGCCCCAGCCCTTCAGCCGGGTGTCGTCCAGGCCGGACACCCAAACGCTGGTGTCCTCCAGCAGGATCACCATGTTGCTGTCGGTCAGGTAGACCTCCATCGCGTGGTCCACGCCGGGCACCTTGTGCGGGTAGGTGTAGGCCTGCTGGCCCTTCCGGGCGCCCAGCTGATAGTTGGCGCTCTCGCCCCAGACGTACACCTCGCCCCGCTCGGTGATGGCGGCGGCGGCGTTGCCGTAGGCAAAGACCTTGACCACCTTGCCGGTGGCTTCGTCGCCCAGGTAGCCCACGCCGCCCGGACCCTTCACGCGCTGCGGCGTGTAGTAGCTGGCGGTGGAGTCCACGTCGGTGTTCAGACCCAGGCTGCCCTTGATGTTCTGGCCCCAGGAGTACACATACCCGTACATACTGGCGGCCACGGCGAAGTTGTAGCCGGTAGCCATGGACACCATGTTGATCATGTTGCCCGAACCGGTCTGGACGTTGTTGAAGGTATCCTGGTACTTGATGGCGAGGCTGGAGGTACCCAGCTGGCCGTAGCTGTTGGAGCCGAAGGAGTAGACATTGCCGTTGGCGGTGAGGGCCACGCTGAACTCCAGGCCGGTGGACAGCGCAGGCGCCACCAGGTTGTAGGCCAGCACCGGCTCGCCCGTCTCCTTGTCATAGGTGATCTGGCCCTTGTCGTCCTTGACATAGTACGCGGTGTTGTAGGGCAGGACCTCCACCTCCAGGAAGGCCTTCAGGCCCTCCTCGCCCTCGTTGCCCTCCTGGACCATGATGGTCGCCTGGCCAACGCCGGTGTAGGTGATGCGCCCGTCCTTATCCACCGTCGCCACGCTGGTGTCGGTGGAGGAGAACATATACTCCGCGCGCATATTGCGCTCATAGGGCATCTCACTGTACACGTTGAAGAAGTAGATGACCGGGTGGATGGTCCAGTTGGCCGTCCGGGCGCTGCCGTCGGAATTCATCACCACCACCAGGCGGTTGCTGTGCACGCCCTCCGGCTCGTTCTCGATGGCCAGGCGGTAGCCGTCCACATAGTTGGGCATCAGCTTATTCACCGAGGTGTCCAGCGGGCCCTGGCCGATGATGCGGTTGCCCATCT
>JAMPEH010000076.1 GCA_023665245.1 Muribaculaceae bacterium | reverse complement strand
TATATTCTTACTACCAAACACGCCAGAATTGATGGATAATCAGGAGTTATCGGTTAATTTTGCTCAATAAAACAATTAATTTCAAACTCCTTTAAGATTGCGGAAGGAAAATAAAAATATGATTTTTTTATGTTTTTCTATTAATGATAGAATTCCACTTATTAATGATTTTTATCATTTTTTATCAAACTTTGGAGTTGATATCTGGTATGATAGAAGAAATATTTATTTAGGCGATAATCGTAATAATGCAAATATAACGCACGGCGTTGAGAATCCTCATGTAAATTATGCTGTTATATTTTATTCTGACAATTTTATAAATGGTAATATATGCTTAGAAGAATATGAAATATTAGTGAATCGTTATAAAAAAATGAAGTATTTCTTTTTCCTGTATTTATTTCCGATATTCCTCAAAAAATTGACAGTAGATTTGAAATATGCAAAACACTAGTATATAAACAGATTAAAAACCAAAGCGATTTCCCTGCTCTTTGTTTACACATCATTGCCAAAATGACTTCTGATGAACTAAAGATTTTAAAATATCAATCAATTAAAGATATTGAATTATATTACAAAAACAAAGAACATTTATTATATAAATTAATCACAGAATACCAAAACATTAAAAAAACAAATTTTAATATGCGGATCGCATTTTTATATTCATTATATATTATAATATCATATAAAAATAAAATTAATTATTTTCATTATAAAACAATGAATTTTATATACCATCAAAATTGCGCCGAAGTATTGATAAATGAAAAAAGAGAATTACAAATTATGGAAAATATTATAATCTACGAATTTTCATTTTTATAAGATTGAACCAAGTTTCCTACAATCTCTGAAATTGTTTCAATTTTATCTGTTGCCAAATCATCAAAGAGTTTCTTGTTAGTTAAGTATACACTACTTTCTTTAAATTCAGAAGAATTATATATTTTTTCTGCTGCGTAACCTGTAGATGGTATTGGAATAACTAATGGATATTTTTTATTGTTATTATTATTCATAAAAGCTTTAAACTGGCTTATTACATTTTTACTAGCTTTTAAGCCATCATCTTGACCACATACAATAATCATTGTATCGCAATCCCGTATTATTAATTGATTTTTTCTTTCCTTTTGTTCATCACTATCTCCAGTAAAAATTAGCGGTCTGTTTACAAAATGTTTTTCTGCACCACTATTATTAACTTGAGCAACAACAATTTCGCCCAATCCTCTTCCATTTCCAGAATAAATATTAAAACAGTTATTAGTTAGTTTCTGAATAATAGATCTGACCAATTTTTCAATGTATATTCTTTCATTGTTATTCTTTAATTGCCTGAAAGAACCCGCAATAAATACGTTATGGTTACAAAATCTTCGATATAGTTCTTTTAAATATATATCTATATCTGTAAATTCATTAATATATATTGATTTAATATTGTATTCATCGTAATAATATCTGCTTTCTATTTGATAATATTCATTTTTTAAATCACTATTATCGTGCATCACAAAACGATAATGAGCCTTTCCTTTACATGGAAAAATTTTTTTGATTTCTCTTAAGGCATTTAAAACCAAATTATCACTGAAACTATACCCCACAAATAAAAAACTATCTAATACAAGTTGTCTTTTTAATACCTCAAATAACAAACGTTGCTTTTCAAAATAATCAAAATAGTCAGACTTTGTTAAGACCATTGAATTTTCTTCATTATCCATTTGTTTTGCCAAATCATCATGGTTTATTTGCGAAGAAGTTGTACTGCTATTTTCATTTAAAGTAGGAATAGAACCATTTAACTTATATATAGTATAAGGAAAATCCAATCCATTTTGCAATATATCTTTTGATTTCTCTATAACTTTAGGTTCAATACCAAGCTTTCTTTTGACTGTGTTCTCAATAATATGATCAAAGTTTGTTGTCCATATTTGATTAATGTTTAAATTTACAATGTTATTTATATGCTCAGATTCGCAATCTGAATATAATGAAAGTTTTTCATAAATATTCATCAAAAAATTATCTGGATTAATATATCGTTTTTCTAAATCAGCAAGAAAATACAAGTCAGAAGAATAGTTTGCTTTATAAAAACTTTGTGTTTTATCTGTAAACAACTCAATCCATTTTTTATTAGTAGCATCGCCACTGGCTCCTGCACCACAAAAAACAGAAAAAGTTCCATTTAACAATTCTTTGACAATATCATCAATATATTCCATGCTCTCTCCATTATCTCAAAAATACGCAAAAACAAACTATATATTATTGATTATGTTTATTGCATGCAACCGATAACTCCTGATTATCCTTTATATAATACCACACCCTCCTTTATTCAGCATCATTTTATGCCCTATTATTTCTACCAATTTCACCAAAAATCCAACAATTTTTCTTTTTTATCTTTGCTGTTACTACTACCCATTTTTTCAAATTCAATCTCTATCATTTTAGCTATTTTCCTATCGTCAGCGCTTGTCTGTACTACCATATGCAAGCAATATCTATTTTAATATACGAACATATCATTCAACTAACGAACGATAAAACTTCATTTCTTCCTCAGAAATTTCATAGTAAAAAATCAAAAGTTCTTCTTCCACGTCTAAATCATGCCAAAGCGAACATTGGATATATTGGTATAACTGTTCTTCATCACTGATTGTTTTTATAAACTCATTATTCTCTGCTGAATATATTTTGATTTCAGCTAAATTATCCAATTCCTCTATAGTATATTTTCTTTCCTGCCCTGCGGAACACCCTGAACAAACGCATAGTCCCCAAACCAACAGAATACTAATTTTAATATAGATTTTCTTATTCATCTTTATCCCTGCTTTCTATAAGTAATTTACACGTTGTAACCAATAAACAGCAAAACAAAATTATGATAGGCGCATATGGACTCCATGCGTTTGTCATTATTCCAATCAAAACCGCAACTATTGTAACCGGCAATGCTATGTATATCCAACGATACCTTTTCATACGACTACTTTTAGGAATTTGTTCTGTGTTTTTAATAATAATGCTGTCAATGTGTATGGACATTCCTGCCCATATGATAAGCGCTAACCATGTTGTATCAGCTATCCATTCAAAAACATGACAAGTTGTCTGTCCGAAATAACTCATTAAAAATTGTCCAATTTCCAGACTTGTCAAAAGAATCACCACTCCTACGATAATCATAACTGCATATTTTTTTCTTCTGTTTTCCCTTTGTTCCTTAAACTCCCCGAATATCTTATTATCGAATACAAGGTGTTCCTTTCTGATTTCCTGATATTGTCTGGTCTGTAAAAAATTCCAGATAATAATGATTATCCCTGCTATCGTGGTAGCCAATAAAGAAAAGGCATTATCATGTTGTGATTACCAAAACAATCAAAAATATTTGCCAGCATGAATAAACTTACCCCTACCGTAATCTGCTTTACATTCTGTCTGCTGTACGCCAGATATCCGTCCAACATCTCTTTACTGACATAATACCCGTTTTCTGATGCAGATTTTTCTTTTGACACGTTTTTTTCTTCATAATCCTCTTTTAGCAGATAGTCCGTTGACACTCCGAATAGATTACTGATTTGTACTAATTTTATTACTTCGGGTATTCCTTTATCATTTACCCATTTCCCTACTGCCTGTCGTGATACGTCCAGCCTTTCAGCCAAGTCCTCTTGTGTCATACCGTTGTCTTTCAACAGTGCTTTTAATTTTTGTCCTAATGTCATTTATATCCACCTCCTGCCCACATTCTACTTTTAAGCAATAGATAAAAACAACCAATCTATAGTTTCATCTTGTCAACTTTGCGTTTCGTTCACTTATTTTATCGTCCTTTTTTGCATATTCATATAATCTTGATATTTATAATCCACCAAAACATAAGCAGTATTGACACCCCACCAAAATCAAAGTAATATATAATTAGCATTACACTACTATGGTAGTACAAATGCTAGAACCCTAAACTATCAGCAACCTATAAAATATCAACACCCAAAAATAACCAACCCCGAAAGGAGCATAAAAACAACTATGGACATTAAACTTTTTGATTCTGAACTTAAAGTAATGGGTGTGCTTTGGCGTGAGGGTGACGCCACTGCCAAACATATCTCCGATGTTTTGAAAGAAGAAGTAGGCTGGAATATGAACACCACTTACACCCTGATTAAAAGGTGCATCAAAAAAGGCGCGATTGAACGCTCCGAACCTAATTTTATGTGCCACGCCTTAATTCCAATAGAAGATGTTCAGGAAGCCGAAACTGACGAATTAATTAATAAAATTTATGACGGTTCCATTGATAAACTGTTTGCGACTCTGTTAGGCAGAAAAAAGCTGTCCGCCGAGCAGATTGAAAAGCTGAAACAGATTGTAGATAATTTGCAATGAAGTGACGGGATTTCTTCCCTAATCTGCAATGCCTTCCCTTTTTATCCATACATTATATTGCCAATCTTCATCACCTAATCTGATATAGTAATTTTCTAATTCCGTATCGAAAGCAGGGGTATAATGAGTATATCCCCATATATCCCTGTCTTCATTATATATGACTATTTCGGGTTTTTCTTCCAAAAGCGCACTAATATTATCCTGTTCATACCATTCCATGTACCATGGCAGCATATACACAACTGCGTTTACCGGTTTTCTGTTTTTATAAAAGAAATATACAGGATCACAGCAGGTCGCCTCTAAAAAAATATCCATATCCTCATCATTTTCCGCCAGTTTGATTACATTACTCTCCAGTTCAGCTACGGCCTGCTGCTCAAATAATAAATTCCGTCCAACATCTACAAGATAGCCCATCATCAAAATAATTAAAAAACTAACTATAATAGGTTTTCCCATTCGATGCAGCATTTCTTCTATTAAATCATAATATATTGCTGCAATCATAACTGCAATATACCATGCCGGCAATCCATGAAGTTCATATCCTCTGGGCGCTGAGAATATCATTACTGACAGCAGTGTCACGCCTATAACAAATTTCTTTTTTATAAGCAACATTATAATCAATGCCGCAGCCACAGTAATTATCGCAAGTTGTATAACTGTAACTTTATTCGCAGTAAATGTAACAATGGCATTGACGTTTTCTATTATAATTCCGTAAAAATTTTTAATCGAGTTTACAAAAGGCTGCAATATTTTATCACCCATGCCAATATATTTAGGATACACTTCCCTATTGAATGTGTAAAATTGTTCAAATGCCGCTCTGCATGAATGATTTATTGCAAAATATATTAAAGTTAAGGCAAAAGGAATTATCAATGAAATAAACAATCTGTAATACCTTATGCACAGATTATGTAATGACAAGTCATTTTTATTGCCCTTCCAGTAATTTATTTCCAGACAGGTAAAAATCAGCACAATCCATATCAACGCATATACGCTGATAAACGCCACTCCGACACTCCCCCAAAAACACAGGGAAATAATAACACATCTGTTTAAACTCAATAATCTATCTTCGCAATATCTTATAAATTCCAACATTAGGATTACAAAGAGCAATCCTTGTATTCCGTCTGAAAAAAGCAAATGCCCTCGTATAGATACCGTTGATAATATACATACCGACTCTAACACAGGTAATATTAACATTTTTACTTTTCCAAAATATTCCTGATGTCGTACATATAACCAACACCAGATTATGGCTTCCAGAAAATAATATGATAATCTAAACTGCTCTACCGAGTTTGCTCCAAATAACGCAAAAATAGCACACAGATAATATGCGGCAGGAGTATGTTGAGTTACATAGTCTCTATACAGCACACCGCCATCTGCTATAATCATACCGCCCAATATATTATCATTTTCATCAAGAAACGACGGCTTTATGGCAAATGTACACCACAGAATAAAGGTTATTGCCCCGACAGCCATTCCCTGTATGTATTTATCGCTTTTAATATCGCGCTCATGTATATCAAGCCAGTATATTCTTAAAATAATACACAGCAGATAAATACACAGAATTACAACAAAGCCACACCACCAATAATCAATATCCCCGCCATATATCCCAAAACAAAGATTCACAGCCATATCACTTATTTCATCCGTACTTATATGAATAAGATATTTACCGCCTTTTTGCAGTATAAGTCTTTTATTTAACTTATATTTATAATCACTGCCTGAAGCTAAATCTGCATTAAATTCATTTTGATATATTACCGCGCCCGAATTGTCTGTAAGAGAAATTTTCCATGTTGAACTACTATCTTTCCGAAATGTATCTGTCCGTATAGAAATGGAATCAAGAATATCATATGGCATAATAAATTCCTGAATTAATTCCTTTTCAGTTAATATCGGTGCCATATATGTATCATCTGCATCATTGATTGTTGTGTATTCCAGATAAGTAAGTTTTGTTGCGGATAAACGAAACCCGACTGCAAGCAATATGAGCAGTGCAAATAACATTAATATGCGTGAACGCTTAATTTTCCTCAATTCTTATGTCCTTCTTTCTATAAACATTCCTTTGCCTTTAATATCTCATTCTCAATTATTTCATATCGTTTTTTAACTCTCTGAAATCACCAAGCGCCTTCCACCCTATTGCCATTATTTTAGGAATATTTATAGAATTAGAGCCGCCTTGCCGTGCCTTGAATGTGACAGGAAGAAATTTATATTTTTCGCCATAATAGGCAAAATATGTAGTCATCATAATATTGGGTAAATTATAGTCCGTCGGCATTTTATAAAGATACTTCTTTACCACATCTGTTTTCATTAATCTGAATGGCGCATTAGCATCCGGTATTTTTACTCCAAAATAAATCCTGATTAAGATACATACTACACATTCCACCAAAGCCCTGGATTTCCCATCGCCCCTTTTATTCCGCCAGCCGAAGATACCATCGTACTTACCCCTTAAATGCCAAAATAAGTCAAACTCATCCGGACTTGTCTGTCCATCCGAATCTGTCTGAAATATGTAATCTATATTATTTTTAATGGCATAATTATATAAAGCGATTACCTTAGGCCCATGATTTTTATTATTAGTTTCCAGTGTAATTAATTTGGGATAATGCTTTTTTAAGTCTGTTAATATTTTATGGGTTTTATCACTGCTCCCGCTGTCTGCTATAACAAGTCTTGATTTTTCCGATTTTCCATCCAGAATCCTATACCACGATTTTACCGTTTCCTCAATATTTGCTTCCTCATTGTAGGCGGGCATAACGATATATAATGAATCCATTTTCATATCCTCACTTTCTATCTTTAAAGCAGGCAGTTATACAATTACCAATAATTTAAATTATCTTGCCAGATATTTATAAAATGCTTTTTCCTGATAGTCATAAACAAGAAATTGTCTTTTTATGGCATATATTATCGTTTCATTATTTGTTTGAATATTTCCAAACGAACCTACTTGCTCCTGCAATAGGTTGTCATTTGTTCCATAATGTATTAAGGCTCTGTTAATTTCCGACAACGGAGTTAATAGCCCTACCGCCAGAAAACCTATAAGTATAAGTTTTCTTATTTTTATGAATTGACCATTTTTCGTTTCAATAAGATATTTAATTACATATATCATCAACATAAATAGGGCAGGTAGGGAACTTCTCATTGTAAAGTTATAGTCCACCACTATAAATAAGGGAAAGACAAGAAGCTCAAATACAGTTATCCAGTAATATCTATAGTGAAAAGCATCCTTTCCAAGCGTCAGACAATATAACCCAAATTCAGCTAACACAAATAATATATAATTACGCACTATTCGCATTGTTTCAGTTGGATACTGCATAAATATAAGTCCCGCATACCCGCCACTCACTGAATTTGATGCGTAAAAAGTTCCAAAAACAATAAGTATCATTACAGGAACTAAAACATTATGTGTTATCGTAAAAAAACCGACTTACAAAAAGCCGTAGATATTTTATTGCTATCTAACAGCGAAGATGAATCAGCGAAATGAAAGCAATGCAGATAGCCAAAAATGCCAAAACGCCTTACCGGAAAAAACAGCCTTAGAGACGCAGCAGTATATCAAAACCTCAGACTTTAGGGAAACCTATTTCACCCTTTCATAACATGCCTGATTTCCTGACAAAGCTTATCGGTATCGATAGGCTTTGCCACATGCCCATCCATGCCTGCGGCAAGACAGGCTGCAATATCTTCGGCAAAAGCATCGGCGGTCATTGCTATTACAGGGATATTTTTAACATAGTCACGCGATGATTTGCGGATTTCCATTGTGGCTTCCCTGCCGTTCATGATAGGCATCTGCACATCCATCAATATGAGGTCATATTTGCCATCTTCCGCGTTTTGCATCATTTCCACGGCTATCTTTCCGTTTTCGGCATGTTCGGTGCTCATCCCATACATACTGAGGATTTCACTTGCAACCTCCCAATTAATGTCATTATCTTCGGCTATAAGTATATGCAGTCCTTTCAGGTCCTCGTTCCTGCTTTCTGCAACGACCATGCTTCCTTCGTCTGCTTGAAGTACATGCTCTATCTTTTCTGACAAATAGGACTTAAACAAAGGCTTGCATATAAATCCGTCCGCCCCGCTGCCTTTTGCCTCCTCCTCTATATCAGACCAGTCATAAGCGGTTACAAGAATGATGGAAGTATTTTCGCCTACAATATCGCGTATAGCGCGGACGGTCTGCGCGCCGTCCATTTCCGGCATCTTCCAGTCAACCAGCGCAACAGCATAATCCTTGTCTGCCTCGTGGCGTTTTCTGACAAGTGCAAGAGCCTCTTCGCCACAGCACGCCGTTTCTGCTTTTGCGCCCATTTCTTCTACGACGTCCTGCGTGATTGCAAGGAATACTTCATCATCATCTACGAGCAGCATGTCTATCGGCGGCAGCGTATAAATACGGCTGTCGTCTTCACCCATAGGCAGTTCAAGTTTGACTGTAAACGTAGTTCCTTTATCCGGTTCGCTCTCGCAGTCAATCGTACCGTTCATCAGCATAACCATCTGCTTAACTATTGCGAGTCCAAGCCCTGTACCCTGTATTTTGTTGGTGCGGCTGTCGTCGGCACGGGTAAAAGCATCAAACATATGTTTCATATATTCCTCGCTCATGCCGATTCCGTTGTCGCTGACAACATATGTAAGTTTGACGGTTTTATTGTCCGTATGCTCTTCGTACA
>JAMPEH010000075.1 GCA_023665245.1 Muribaculaceae bacterium | reverse complement strand
AGCCTGGGCCGTGTCAAGCTCGAATTTCAGCATGTCTCCCAGGCCTCCGAGATGTTTATGACGCCGGCCGGCCTGCCGTTTTTCAGCACGACGGCGCGGCCCGCAGGCAGGGCGCTGACAGGGGTGTCGTGCCCGACGGTTAAAACATCCGTGCGGGCGCCCTTCCTGGCGAGCAGCTGCTTCACGGTCGCGATCTTTTTGTCCGACAGGCACATGGCCAGGCCGGCGGCGTCCAGGACTCCCCCGTACAGGCCGTCCGGCCCGGTGAGCACCAGGCTGTCGCGCTTCTTGGACAGCATCGTGGCCGCCGCGTCGGCGGCCTTGTCATCCGGCCCTGCGCTGCCGTAGCGCGCGATGGTCGTCATGACGTCCTTGGCCGTGCCTTTGGCGGCGCGGACTTCTTTGATGAGCTGGTCCAGGAACCGGCTCATGGCGGGCGTGACCGTCACGAATCCTGCCCCGTCATGGACCAGGTAATTGCGTATGATGCGGCAGGCCCGGAGCTTTGACACGTCCTGTGGCCGGCTCCGGCTGTCCAGGTGGCGTTCCAGGTCCAGGACCTGCATGTTGCCTTCCTCACGGCAGGCTGTTTCCAGTGACCGGAACAGGTCCAGGAACACCTGCTCCGGCTTGCTGAACTGGCCCGCGTCAGTTTTCTGTGCCATCCATACCATCTCCTTCCGTAGTCGTTTCCTGCCTTGGCCGCAGGGGCTGCAGCCTGCCCAGGTATGCGCCTGTCTCAGCCAGGCTGTACTGGGTTTCCGTCGCTTCCCACGCGCCGGCGTCCGACAGGCCCAGCGCTTTGGACATGTTCGCGTATTTGATCTCGCCCGTGCCCGGGTCCTCGTATGCCGCGGACAGGGTGACGCTGACGCGGTCCGCGTCCGCAGGGCGGTTCCTCGCGGCTGCGGCCAGGTCCGTGACGCATAGGGCCGTGGGGCTGCCGGGCTTTGCCGTGCCGGAGTACAGCGTGGCGGCGTATTTCATGCCCTGCAGCTGGACGGAGACTGACACGCCGTTCCCGTTCATGCTGTGGGCATACTCGGCGGACAGCAGGAGCCATTGCTTTCCGTCCGGGCAGGCCAGGGCCCGGATGCTCCCGTCCAGGTACTTATATGACGGGTACAGGTCAACTTCGTAGGCCAGCTTCCGGTTGTCCCCCGGCATGAGCGACAGGGAATAGGCCTGCTCCGGCTCGTCTGGCGGGAGCTCGCAGGATATCGTGACTGTCTTGTTTTCCGTGTCTTCGGATACGGCCGCGCCGGTGATCCATTTTGTCTTGCCGTCAGGGCCGGCGTAGGTGATCCGGACGTTTTTCGGCGGGCTGGACTCGTACCGGACCTGGGCCTGGATATAGGCAGGGCCGGACAGCGTCCCGATCTCCTGGGACTCTGTCCGGTTCTCCTGGGACCAGGAGCCATAGACCGGCATGAGCCTGGCCGCGGACCATGCCATGACGGCGATGCCCGCGGCCATCCCTATGGAGCAGGCGATATACCAGCGCCGCTTCCGGCGGCGCAGCTTTTGCAGCTCGCGGGCGACAGCCTCGCGCCTCATTCGTCCATGCCCCCGTCCTCATCGGCGCTGTCAGGCGCGGCGCCGGATTTCACGCGGGACCAGTTGTTGTAGGTGCGCTGGAACATTTCGATGTAATACCCGTCGTCCAGGCTGGCGATCAGGCCGGCCGCCACATGTGGCTCCAGCTCGTCCAGCGCGTTGTTGTAGATGAACATGTTCTGCTCCGGGTCGATGCGGGATATCTTCATGACGCGGGTGTTGGTGAACTGCATGGGGTCGACCCCGTATGCCGCCAGGACCCGGTCCGCCGTCTCGTCATGGCCGATGCCCTTGTTCCAGCCGTTGGCCATGTACAGGTGCGCGCCCTCGGGCCGGATGGCGAAGATCCTGTTGTTGTGCTGGAAGGTCCGAACTTCGCCGTTCACGACGCCGAAGATGTATCGCACTGACCCCTCGGACGAGTTGATGATCTGCTGGTACAGCATGAGCAGGTCCGTCGGGCTGAGCGACTTCTTGACGTTTTCCAGGACTTCGGCGGCGCGCTCCAGGCTGAATGCCTCGGACACGCCGTACTTGATCAGATAGTCGACCAGCAGGCGGTCGATCAGGGCTGGGTGGGAGAGGGCCTTGTTGGGCACGGGCCCCTTCCAGCAGGCCACGTCGCCGCCGGACGCGCCCAGGAGATTGCCGTCCAGGCTGACCTCGATCCGGTTGTTGGCGTCTTTGGACACAAGGCGCATGGACTCGGGCTCGATGTCGACGTTGATGTCGGCGGCCTCGCGGGCCAGGATGTCCCGGCACAGCTGGCGGGTCTCGTCTGTGACGGCGGCATAGAGGCCGTCGGTGTTGGTGCTTGTGATCTTGAAGCCGGCCAGGGTCTGTGCCTGTCCGATTCGCCACGTAAACATCTGCCCTAAGAGTCTCATTGAGATAATCACGTTGTTCATGCGGATCGGGTTGTCGTATTCAGTGTCCGACGCCCCGGATGCCGAGTTCAGGATCAGTTTCGTGCCCTCGCGGAGCGTCGCGTAGAACGCGCGCTGCTCCTCTGGCAGGGACTTGTCCTTCATGAGCTTGCCGTACTTGCCCTTGTTCTCGAACTGCTGCACGTAGCGGTCCTCGCCCAGCGCTGAATTTACATACGCCTGCAGGTTCATGAGCATGCAGGGGTAGTAGCTGGTGAAGTCTTCGTGCTCGACGGTGTCGTCCGACGTATAGGAATACTTCTTGTTCAGGTTCCACTTGCCGGACTTCTTGTCCTGGGTGAAGAGCTCGACGGGCTTGGGCCATTTGACCTTGACAGTCCCGTCCTTCGTGACCGTCAGGTAGTCCGAGCGCTTGTATTTCACGCCGCCGATCACGACAGTGGGCTTGAGCGTTTTCAGCTGGTCCTCTGTAAAATTTGACAGGAATGCCTTGATCTCGGCGATCCTGGCGTTGAATGCAGCCACGTCGGCGTCGTAGGCGTCCTTGTCGTACTCGGCGCCGTGGATCCCGCCGATCCCGAAGTTCACGTAGGTCCGGGACGGCGTGCCGTCTTTATTGAAATAGGGCACGGCGGTTTGGGGCTGCGGGATGCTTGCAATTTTAATCGGGTCCAGGCCGTCGAACAGATAGGCCTGCTCATAGTGCTCTGAGGAGTCGAAGTTATGGCCCTCGATGGCGCCGTACCAGTCGAAGATCGGGCCCAGGAGCTTCATTGGCTCTGAGTCTTTCCCGAACTGGCGTTCGGCCCACTCGCGGGTCTCGACCAGCACGTTGCGGCCCGAGCCTTTGGGGTACTCGAAGCTGACGGCCCGGATGTCCGTGAGCCACCCGTCCGGGCATAGGACCCGCTGGGCGAACTTGGCGCTGGTGTCGTCGCATTTCATGCGGTTGATCCGGATTTCTTCCCGGCCGGTCTTGTCATCCTTTTTGTATAAGATGTCAGGGTAGCTGTCCATGAGCCCCCGCTTGAGCTCGAACTGGGCCTTGAACGCCCGGTGCTCGAACAGGGCGGACAGCTTGATATCGTCGGACGCGTTGTAGGCGAATAAATTCGCGATCTCATCCGGGTCGGTCACGGGCCTGTCGCTGGACACGGAGCCGTCTTCAAAAATATCCATGCCCAGCATCCCCATGATGCGCTTCAGCGGCATCTTGTAGACCTTGTCGTTTACTTTGGCAACGTCCACGAACAGGCCCGTGCGCAGCAGGTTCTCGTAGATATTTTTCTCCGGCCCTTCCCGCAGGATGCCGCGCATGTCGTTCTTGTAGCGGCTGAACATGTGGTTGTTCATCTCGCGCATGTGGGCCGCCGTGGTCGCGTCGAACGAGGGGACGTTGCCCCGGGGCGAGAAGCCCCAGGTCTCCGTGAAATACAGGGCCATCATGATGTCGTCGTAGTTTGCGGTATTATATCCAAGCAGGTAGGGGAACGACGTGTCCTCGTCCAGGTCTGACCGGATGATATGGTTGATCTTCAGGAACCGGTTCTCGTCCGGCCGGCCGAAGGCCCGCTTGTCGTCCACGCTGAACAGGCCCACCAGGAAACGGTTGGTCTGCTCTTGTTTTAAGTCCATGAACCGGATGTCCGCGGTGGCAGGGTCCAGCTGGCGGTTTTTCCGGAAGACCTGTTTCAGGATCCGGTCCTTCAGGCTGTCTGTCAGCGTGAACCCGTCAAACAGGTAGAAGAAGATCAGCATGTCCCGCGACCCGTCGCCGAAGAATTCTGACTTCGGCGCGTAGATGGCGAACATGAAGATGTTCACGAGGGACTCGATGTCCCAGAAGGCGAGCTGCCTTGGTTTCTTGATTTGGTCACTGCCCATTCGCGTCAGCTCCTTTCCGGGCGGTTTTTTGTCTTCACATAAGGCGCGACCCGGCGCTGCTGGTCAGGGGACAGGCTCGCGCGGGCGTAATGCCGGGCCACCAGGTCGCACAGGGCATTCTCTGGGCTGCAGCCGTGGGCCTTCACATGCTGGAACAGCACGGTGACGCCGGCTTTCCGGCAGCGGCGCAGGGCGCTCCGGAAATTCGTGTACGGAGCCCCGCGGCCTGCGTAGGCGTCGATGTTCGCCGCGTTCACGGCGGCCGCCACGCAGTCGTAGCGCAGCCGGACGGATTTCACGTCCGGGAACCGGTCCAGCAGGTACGACAGGCCGACGGACATGGCGTAGAGCTCCGCGTCGGCGGACGTCCCGGCTTTGACGGGTTTGCCGAAGACGTCCGGCCCGTCCTGCCCTGGCTGCCGGACCAGGATGCCGATGCCGGCCGATTTCGCCCGCTCGTTGTAGCTGCCGTCGGTCCAGAGCTCGGTGCAGCCGGCGGCTTCCTGGGCGGCGTATAATTTTTCCAGGCATTCGGACGCCATCCCGTCCATGGCGGATATGACGTCCGGGTCCGGCGTGCACAGGAATGAGTTCGCCAGGTCCCGCAGCCTCATCTGGGCCGGCTTTGGCGGGCCGGCGTATTTCCCGTCACACCTCGTGGTAGACGTTGTCTTCTGCGTCATATTCCAGTACCTCCGTGGCGAGCAGCAGGCTCTTGTTTTCTTCCGCGAGGCGGTTCCTGATGTTCTTCACGGTCTTTTTCAGGACGCTCGCCTTGAGCTTGGCCTTGTCGGCCAGCAGGATCTCGTCCGGCGTGATGAACACGAAATAATGGTCCGCCGCGGGGGGCATCTTTTTATTCTTCAGGATCGCGTCCACGCTGCCCATCAGGCGGCTGATCCGTTTCCCGCCGGGCAGGAGCAGGACGCCGGCGCAGGGCGTGCCCGCGGACTTCGCGGACCGGAGCGAGACCAGGTCGTCGGACACGCTGATGCGCAGCGGGATGTTCGCCGTGTTGTCCACGGCCGCCTTCCAGAGGCGCCCGTTGTCGGCCTCGCACTCGTCTTTCGTGTAAAAGGGCCGGTCGCAGGCGATGACCGGCGTGCTCATGGGCAGCAGGCAGATGCGCCGCCCCGGGTCGTGGAACTCTATATTGGCCTTGTGGAACCATACGTCCCCGTCAGGTAGGCTGGACGTCGCCAGCATGAACGGCTCAAGCATCTCAGGGCCCTCCTTGGTCGTTTTTTTTTTATTTCCGGAAAATGCCGGGGTAGCTTTCGGCCAGCGGGTCGCCGATCTTCAGCGTGCATTTCTTCGCCGTGTCCCGGCCGCCGTAGCTCTGGCTCATCCATTTCTTCAGGTCGTACTCCGCGATGACCAGCTCCGGCTTTGACATCTTGTTCCCGACCCGGTATTTCTTCTTGTTGTTCTCGTCGCACCCCCATACGATGGACTCGCGCATGACGATGGTCTTGAGCGCGTTGATGAACGCGGGCCGCGAGATCTGCTGGGCGCGCGGGAAGTTCTGGTCGTACCAGGCCTTGTACAGGTCGAACAGGAACGGGTATGGGACCAGGTCCCAGACGAGCTCGTCCTCGAACTCGGCCCAGAACTGGCGCACGGGATCGTTGTTCTCTTTGTAGTCTGCCAGCGCCAGCTTGCAGGCGTCGGGCTCGGACAGGCTGTAATAGTCCATGTGCAGGAGCTTGTGGAGCACATATTCCAGCACGTCCTGGCGCCTTAAGTATTCGTTTTTGATGCGCTTGTTCTCTTTGCCGGTGAAGCATTTCTCAAACGGGACGAATACCTGGCGCCTGTAGAACGAGTCCGACTTGTCCTTGACGCGGGGGTACTCGTTCAGGCACTGCACCATCATGCCCCGGAACCTGTAGTTGACGGGGTCCGCGTATTTCTTGTTGATGGTGATGACGTCTCCTGTGACGACGGCTTTCATGATTGCGACCTTGTCGATGTACAGCCCGACGTCGTTCTCGTCCGTTATGATGGCCTGCTTTCCGATCAGGGGGCTCAGGGCGAAGTCCTTTGCGAAATCCGAGATCGGTATGCTCACGTATGCGTCGGGGCCCAGCAGGTTGCGCAGCAGCTCGCAGAACGTGCCCTTGCCGTTGTTCCCTGCTGTCGAGTACAGCCATATGGTCTTGTTCCAGGCCACATGTGGCCGGAGGATCGACCCTGCCGATTCCCACAGGAGCTGGCACACGTCCTGGTCCACGGCGATATCCTTCATCCAGCTTTCGATGTCCCACCCGTCGTCCGGCATGACCGGCAGCGGCGGCGCGGCATCTCTGTAGTCGACATTGGATTTGCTCAGGAACACGTATTTTGGCGAGAAATCCAGCAGCTTTTTCTTTTTGAAGTCGAATATCCCGTTGTTCACGGCGATCAGGTCCGGGTCACGGTTCAGGCTGACCTCTTCGCAGATCAGCATCAGCCTGGCGATGAGCTCGTCCAGGTCTTTGCGCGTCATGCGCCCGTTCAGCCTGGTCGCGGCTACGTGCAGTATCCGCAGGTTCGTGTTGTACACGGACCCGTCATAGATGCCGAGTATGCGCATGGCGCTGTCCCCGTCTGTGATGACGCGGATGGTCATGATGGCGTCCAGTATCTGGGCGATCTGTCCGAAGTCAAGGTACTTAGGCATTGGCAGCCGCGGGTCTCCTTTTTTCATGTTCTGGTTGCTGTTCGCGGATGTGATTCGTGACTTGACTCTCTCCATCAGGTCCATCTCGATCTTGTCGTACAGGATCTCGCCGTTCGCCAGCTCATAAGCCGAGTCGACGCTTGCTTGCCTGCCGGCGTTGATCTGCGCCATCATGTCGTTGACGAACTGGTCCGTCGCGCCTTGCAGGATGTTCTGCAATGTTTCCAATTTTGCCGGTTCCTCCTTTCTTCTGGATTTCCGGGACGCGCGCTGCCCCAGGCCCCGGATGCGCGCTGGGGCGCGGCACGTCAGGCGCCGCCATAGTCGATGTCCAGCAGGATCCGCTCGGTTATGAGCGACAGGCTCCTGCGGGTCAGGCGCCGGTTCAGCTTCATGGCGGCGCAGTAGACGGGCCGCAGGTCGCTGCTGACGGTCCCGTCCCGCTGCCGGATGCCGATGCTCCGGCGGCCTTTTTCATCCGTGACAGGCTCCAGGTCCATGGTCGCCCGCAGGACGGCGGCGATCTGTGCCGTGTCCAGGGACGCCGGCGTGTGCATCTTTGCCTCGCCTTTCTGGATGTAATTGTTGCACGTGGAGACGCGGGCCCGGATGGACGAGACCAGGTCCTGCTCGATCAGGCCGTAGTCCCAGGTACCGTCCACGCGCCGGTACGTCCCTGCGAGCCTCGGGTCAAGGCGTTCGGCACGCAGGCTGCTCGCCATGGCCTGTGTCGATTCCTCCAGTATGCTCTGCATGGTAGCCATTGGATATGCCAGCCCCCTTCCTATTATTTTTAATAAAATTATTATACGCCGGAGGACGCTTTTTGGCAATACCCCGGCGCATAAAAATTTCTGGTTTTCCGCTGCTGGAGCTGGTTTTATCCGGTTGGTTTTTTAATCAGGTCTGGGAATAGGCCTCAAAGTCGTCAAAGGCGTATGGGCCTGTGAGGGCCTTCTGGTCGCGGCACCAGGAGCAGGAGCGCCGGCCGCAGGCGTGGGGCTTTGCCCGCACGTCAGACATGGGCCGCGCGGCCAGGGAGAGCTTCACGAATTCCAGGGCCTCGTCCAGCATCCCCTGCGGGATCTCCACGACGCCGAAGTCCGCGGGGTCCTCTTTCGTGATATAGGCGATGTAGAAGGGCAGGCGGGCCTTGTCGTTCTGGGCGGCGACTTCCTGGTAGATGGCGCCCTGGATGGCGTAGCCGTAGGCGTCGATGAAGGTCACGCGGCGCTTCATGGGCTCGCAGTAGGACTCCTGTGCGGACTTGACGTACTTCAGGTCCGTGATGCGCACGCCCTTCTTGTAGTCGTCCATCTTGATCTTGAACGGGTGGCCGCCGATCTCGCCGGTCATGACCTTCTGGTGGTCGCCGTCCAGGTAGGACATGAACACGGGGTCCCGCTTCACGCGGGCGATTGCCCTGTCGGCGTCCTTGACGAACTGGTAGAAGCCCTTCCCGGACTTGAGCATCAGCCGGTCCCGGTTGCGCTCGATGTAGTCCTGGAGCGCCTGGTCGGACTCGAAGGCCGCGTCCACGTAGCCGCCGACCAGCAGCGCCTCGGAGTCCTCGCGGGGGCCGAACAGGGCCTTGGCCTCGCAGGGGTACGGGTCCGCGGGGCAGCCGTAGATGGACTTGAACAGGGAGTTGCTCAGGAACAGGCTGTTTGCCCTGTCGGAGTAGTAGTTCTCCGGCGTCAGCACGAACGGGCCGGGCTGTGCCGCGGCTTCAGGTGTATTCTTTTCAGTTTCCATATGTCATTCCTCCTTTTCCGGGTAGAGCTCCTGGTCCAGGAGCGTGTAGCCGATGGCCTGGAGCACGGTCTGGGCCTCGTCCGGGTCGATGCCGTTGTCGGCCAGGACCTGCTCCGTCTTCTCGATGGCGGCCCGGGACGGCCCGCGGGCCTCTTTCAGGGCGTTTTTCTTGCGGGCGATGGCGGCGTTGCAGTCGGCCATGCGCGTAATTCCGTACACGCCGCCCTGGAGCCCGCCCAGGGACAGGTTCATGGTCCAGACGGACCAGGCCTTCGCGGCCTCGTTGTACCCTGCCGCGGTCCACAGGTACCAGTCGTCCGGGTGGACGGACTGCCGCTCGACGATGGCGGACAGCGGGTCGTAGGGGCCGACGGCGGCCATCATGCGCTGGGCGGCCTTATGGGCCGCGAGCAGCTGCTCGCCCCGGGACATGGCCAGGAATTCGTCTTTTTCATATTCCAGGCGGCCGGCGTCCATGGCCT
>JAMPEH010000074.1 GCA_023665245.1 Muribaculaceae bacterium | reverse complement strand
GTGTCAATGTCTCTTGTTTGCTCATTCGTAAAGACAATCAAATCACTATTTCCTTTACGTTGTTCTTTAGTTTCCTGCCAGCCAAAGATAGTACTAATAACGTTTGTTTTTGTTAGTTTATTAATAGCTTTACAGAAGCGCTCGTTAAAATTTCTATCTCTTTGAATGGAAAAATCATATGTATGAACAAAACCTGTTTTCCCTAAAATACTTATGCCTTCCATATAATAGATTTGATTTTTATTAAAGTAATCGGCAACATCTTTAGAAAAATCGACAACATTTCTCGTTTGTATCATCGAACTCATATCATATACTTTTATAATTGCTTGAAGAAGCGAATGTTTCTTTTTTGCAAAATCTTTTATAGTGCATTGAGTGAAAATTTCATTATTTAAATTTAAATTTACGCCAAACGGACGTAAGCTACTTATTAATTGCTCACGCCTGTTTTTGCTGATATTAATTCCTAATTCTTCCCAATAAGCAAGGCATTCCCCCGCATCAGACAAAATTATTTCGTTATTAGTAACTTCACTTATATAGATTTGTATCCAGTCATTTTTCTCGTCAAGAAACGGGGTTGTAATTTCAAACCCCTTTTCAACTTGCTTATAAGTAATATTAGTTTTTAAAAAATCAATATATTGTTCAACTAAATCTTTAACGTCTAACATCTTAATTCTCCACATTTAGTTGAGTTCCGATTTTTGCGGGTTCTTCTATATTGGCAACGCTCAAAAAATATAATAAATCTTGTTCTAACGACGAAGAATCAAAATTTACCGCCATTGCAAATTTTTCATCAAATCCTTCTGAATATCTATGTATGTGCGTACCAATTATCACTTCCCCGTCAGGATTAGTATGAGGTCTTGTGGGGTTTGTATCTAATCTCAGTAAAATTGAATTGGTTTTTTTATATCGAAGAGTAAAGGAACATTTATCATTAAATTTATTTTTTCTATTTATAAAAACAGTGAAAACCTCGCTAAATGTTTCTACATCGCGAACTTCATATTCCTCGCTAAAGCCTTTTTGGGGAAGATACATCTCGTAATCTACACATTTTTTTAATATAGCGATTAACTCATCTGCTTCTTCTTGTGTTAAAATGTTTGCCATATAATGTTCCTATAAAATTTATCAAACTTAGTATAACATTTAATTTTACAATTTTCAATATTTGAGTAATATAAAATTATGATTTTTTAATTTGCAATTAAAAATTTTTTTAAATTTTCCGTCAATAAATCAGCTTAATCAAATAAGTGAACCGCCCGCAATTTGCGGACGATTTTACTATTAAATTTAACAATAAATTATCTTAAATAATCGCTATTTACAATTTTTATTATACGATGCACGTCAAACTTGGAATAATGTTCATAAAAAGTTTTAGGACCTGTCTTGCCATTCTTCTTTTCTATTGGCTGTTTCAGAAAGAAGTATATTGAATTATATCCTTCCTTTATAGAAATTATATTCTTATAAGGTAATTCAAAAATTATTTTATTTCCTTTCATTCGATACATCTTATCATCTAAATAAACATCTGTCTGACGAAAATAGGTGCTAATGATATATATTATCATTATTAAAATTATAAAGGCAAAAATACCGCTAAACACCGAACTCGCACCATAGACAGAATATTCATCGGATGTAAGTTGTTTATTCTTACACTCAAGCAAAAATACAATTGCCAATACTAAGAATAGTATTTCGAAAATTCCTGCTGCTACAGTTGCTAATATAATCATTAACTTTGATTGTTTTATCCTGAATTCAGTTTGCGCCATATCTACTCTCATTGATTATTATTTTATATATTGTAACATTTTTATAGCTAATAAACAAGCAATTTCTTATGTAAATGCCGAATGGCGCTGCGGCAGGTGCTTGAATAAACGAAACGCCGCAGAGCGCAAATTATGGGGCATAAATGCGATAAAAAAGCAAAAGAAAAGGCGCAAACTGATTTCGGTTCAATTTGCGTCTATATTGGCTGGGGTAGCTGGATTTGAACCAACGAATGACGGAGTCAGAGGGACGGGAAAGCCCTCAAAACGGCTGAAAATGTAATCTAAACCGCTAAAAAACGGCTGTTTTTTGAGTTACACCCAAATACACTACGAGACTTGCACGTTCTTTTTTAATCTCTTAATAAATTAACTGTTGACAAACTGCGGGAAATCGCATATAATAAGTACGAACAAAGGGCGAAACCGGGTCGGCGGTTAGCCTGCGTTCAGATTAAAAATAACCCCGCGGCTTCAATCGGTGGGGTTATTTTTTATGCGTATCGTTACGTATTGTTCGGATACAGTGACAGAAGAAACTTTATGCCCGAGTGCGAGCAATAATAAAAGTATGTACTTCACGTCCATAAATTTTACCTCCGTAGTTGATAATGAAAGTTGAATCAATTTGGAGGCTAACCGCCGCCGAAGTCGCCCTCGCCGTACTCCCGCCGAAGCAGGAACTACATATTACGACAAAAACCGCCGAAAGTCAAGCAAAAGCCCGCGCAACCGTGCGCGGGCTTTACCTGCGCTCTGGAACAGGTCGACGCCGCGGGGAACACTGGGAACGCAGACCGCGGCGGGGCGCTATAAAAGCTCTGTAAGCGCCGACCGCGCCGGGTGCATTGTTTAACGCGCCGTGTCGGCAATGACGCCTATGGACGTATTTTGATTAAAATACGCGCTGTCTGTGGCAATGTGCGGGAGCCCGTCTACGGCGGACTTCTCATTTATTAGTCCTTAAACAGCATGTTTAATGATAATGAATGAGTAAAGTGAAAAGCGGCTCGGGAAGAAAGCGAAAGCGCCGAGCCGCTGTACTACTTCTAATAATAACGGGGTCTTGGGCAAGGCTTTGCCGCCGCCCGCCGCATTTTGTGAATGGTCACGGCGCGGCGTGATTATTACCCCAAATTCACTTGTAAGGGTACCGCGACGGCGTGAGCATTGCGCAAAAAGCCGTTTCGCCCGCCCGCGGCGGGCAAAATTTCCACCGCATATTACCCATATTTTATAATAAATACTTTATAGTAATACTATAACTGCCGTTTTTGGTAAGAATGTATACGGATAGTAAACGAATGAATACGGCAATGGAACTAAAATTATCCATTTTCCGATACGTCTCAAAAATCAAGAAAAAATCGCCCGATTTCCGGGCGATACGCAATTTAGTAAATTGTTAAAAAAAGGCAAAAAAAATAGCCGTATGAACGGCTAATAGCGCAGTGGGTAACTGCGCTTAAAATTAAGTTAATTATTTTTATTTGGTGGTTGTTCCCAATGTTGGAACTCTTTAAAAGGGTCGTTGGGTTCTGTCTGTCCGCATAATTTGGCAATGGTAGGCGCCCACTCCTCGATAATCGACTTAGTCTTAGGGGCGGTAACGCGCTTTTTGCGTGGTTTTTTATCTGCCGACGTCGCGGGGGTTGCGTCGGCTTTTTGTGCCTGTTCGTTGGCTTGGCGTTGCGCTTCGGCTGCTTTGGCTTTCGCTTCGCGCATATCCGAGTAATATTTCTGAATACGCTTACAGCGGGATAAAAGCTTAGGATTTACTTTATATACGGTAAATTCTTTAACGCTCTTGCCCTTGCCGGGTTTAAGTATAATGTTGCCTGCGCTGTCGTAATGCGCTATAAAGCTTGTTATAGTTCCAACGGCTTCAAGTTCTTTTACAATACCGTTTGCCGTCCCCTGCGCAACGTTTAAAAACGAAGCTACACGCTTGTCCCCGCCGATAAAGTATTTATACTTATTATCTTCGTTTAGGTAAAATTGAATAATGTTGCAAAGTTCAATAACGGCATTGCGGCTTAAACGCTTTTTGATTTTGCCGAGGTCTAATTCTTCGGTAAGTAAGAATTCATATAAAACTGTAAATTCGTCACCTGAAAACGCCGGCTTAATCGTGTAGTCGCTTTCACCGTGGTTTTCGATAAATCCGTCAGCTTCAAGCTCTTTCAGACTGCGCCATGCGGTCGTGTGCTTAATGCCTGCAAGCTCGTCAAGCAATTTATAAGTAATCTTTACGAGCCCACCGAATTTTGTTTTAATTTTATCTATTACAACCAAAGTAAGCTTACGCGAAGATAGTAAACTACGCTTCCCGTTTTTCGGCTTAAAGTAAATTGCGCCGTTTTCCTTATCTTCTTCGCGGTTTTTTGCGTGGAAAGGAGCCGGCAGAAAAGAAATACCGTAATTATTCAATTTTTCGGCGGTGCTTGCTGCCATTGGTTAAGCTCCTTTATAAATTAAATTGCGTTGTGGTCTTAATTCCACCACGTGTGGGGAAATCGATTTTCCCCGACGTCGGGGATATTTGCCAGCAATCAATCGTTATATAACTTTTGCAAATAATCGATGGCGACGCCAAATCCGTTAAACGGCAAGCAAAAGCCGTCGTTTTTTGTTATGCAATAAAGGTTGTAGCGGTTTTTGCTTGTCCGCTTTATTGCGGCTGCAAGCACGTTATTTTGGGCGCGGAATATGCGCGCCTCTCCAATATCCGGCGTGGGTATGGGGTCGCTATATTTGCCGTTGATTTTTAGCCAATAGTACGCCAATGGTTAAGCTCCTTATAAAATGGTTGTGCTACAACGTGATTATTAGGCGTTGTAAATGCGCGTCTGAACGTGGGCGCGCCGGGTTCCGAGCTTGCCGACGTGTCGCCGGTGGGGCGCACAGTTCGGGCAATAGCACGTTTTGCGGTCACGACCGATTGCCCAAGCACGCTTGCGGGCGTGAGAAATCGCTGCGTCTTTGGTGAGGGTATCCCCCGGCTCTTTGGGCGTTATATTAAGCGTGGCGCCGCAATCTGCGCAGATAAATGTTATTTTGGGTTGAGATTTTAAAACCATTTTTTAAACTCCTGCTTGACAAACTGTATTTTATTGCATATAATGATATTGACATTTAGTCAGATGCGTGTTCTAGACCGCATCAACCCGCGCCCTGCTTAACCGCCGGCGCGGCTTTTTTATTATTTCTTAAAATGTTTGCGCCAACTTTTAATTTTTTGCGTGGTTTTAACCTTATTGTCTTTTGTCGGACCTTTCAGCCCGCGCATAATTTTATGCCGCTCGCCTCGTGTTAATTTATCTCCTGTATCGGTCATATCGCGTGGCTGTAAAGCTTTTTTGACTCCATTGTCAGTTCTGCTAACGCGTAAATTTTTTTCAACCAAAGAATTTTCCGTTAAAGCGGGGTGCTTGTCCGGTTTTAGTGTCACCCCTTTAATCGAAGTGTTTTGCCTACCTTCTTTTTCGGAACGCACCTTAACCACTGCAACAGCACCGTCGTCCTTACGCTGGGCAACAACTGCAACGTTACGTTCTTTTTTAATATCTTGACGATTATTGAAATACCCGTCAGTGGTCTTCATAATCTTGCCGACATCTGAATGTTTCGGCGTGTTCTTCCTACGGTGCTTAACAATTAAGGCGACCGCACAAATCAAAATTATCAAGGCTGCACACGCAATGCAGATTTTAGTGGCTGTACTCATTTTATTTTTTGCCCCGCACGTCGTTATAAATTTTAATGCCCACAAATGCCGCTAAAACTAAGCCTTCGACCACGCAGACAATTATTAAAGGAGTTGAGAGCGCGGCGAGGAACGGCACGGCGTCGGCAAAATATTTCGCTGTGAAACTTCCGAAAAACAGCACGATAAATAAAATGCTTAAAAACGCAATCATTTACTTTTGCTCCCGGCATAAGATTTTCGCCCGGTGCGGGCAGAGCTGCGGCGCGACGATGTGCGCGACTTGCTCTTCAAACTCTTGGACGTTTTCGCCTTCGAGCTCTTCGAGGGAGAAGCCTTTGCGGTGGAGCTCTTCGAGGGGGAAGCCTTTTTACGTTTTCGGAGAAGCGCGGCAATCCCTCGGAAGGACAAGCATATTACCCACCATAAGCCTTTCAAAAGCCATAGCAAGCCCTTTCCGATAGCTTTCAGAACGGCTACTAAACCGTTACGGAATGACGGGAATATAGCCGCAAAAACGCCAAGCAGAGCGACGATAATTGGGGTCAACGTGATTATTAACCCGAAAATATCCACCCTGCCGTTATTGTAGTTAATATCTTTATATGGGTTCTGTTCTGTAATCTTATTGCTAACTACGCCTACGTTATAAACTTGTCCGTCGGTTTCAAAATACAAGCGCAAAATCGCGACGTTGGTAATTTCATAGTAGTATTCGTCGTAATTAAAACTGTTCAGTACGTCAACGTTTTTTGTGTAAGACGTTTCCGTAAAACGTAATATCCAGTCTTTATCTTTTATCTTATTTTTGCTTTCAGTAGATAAAGTTTCAGCTTTTAAAAAGTCATCTACGCGCTGAATACGTTCCCAACTATGACGGGTACCGCCAAGCCCGGTTATTTTTACGTGCCCCTTATCGACGTCGGATAATTTAACGTGCTTATTTTCCCTTTTGTCGATTGAATATGTATGACGTCCACTCCCGGAAGCGTAATGATGATAAGTGTAATTTTGTACAAATTCGAGCTCTGCTTCGTATAGCCGCTCTATTTCGTAATTTGCAGTAAAAGCTACGTAGTGGGCGTCGGTTGCGTCGCCCCATAAATACCAGTAACCCGAGGTATAGCGGATAAAGCTTGCATATTCGTCCGTAATTGTAACGACTTTGGGGGTCGTCATAGAATAATTGACGTTACCGTAATCGTCGGTTATTACCGTCCAGACCTGCGCAACCTCGTACGCGATTTCGTCAACGCTGCCGTCATTGCCCGCTATACCGTCTGCGACGTTATTAAATTTGCGGTAAATGCTTGTTATGTTATAATATCTCACCTCGTCCGAAGAAACCTTCACGCCCTTTACACGGTATTTTTGAAAAACGCCGGCATTATCTAAAAGCGTAAGCTTATATAATTGCATTCCGTCCGCGCTTTCGTTAAGTGACATGTTGACCGAGGTGGCGGGAAGCAGTTTCGCACGGGCGGCGGGTTGGTAAACGTAAATAAACAGTTCGCCGTCCGAGCTCTCGGCGATTTGGATAACCTGTAACGAGTAATCGTCTAATTTCTCGGGATAGTCGTCAATATTGAAATTCTCGTCGCGTTGCAAGTCCTCTAAAACGGGCGACGCGGCATTCGCAGGAGCGCCAAAGGCGGCACCCCCGCAAATGCCGTTCAAAATAAAGAGAAAAACAAGCGCAATTACCGCCCACAATGCCTTTTGTATTGTCTTAGTCATTTTCGCACCTTAGAAAATAATGCCTTCGCTCGGGTCAATCGTAATTCGGATATTTTCGAACGTCAGCGTGAAAGAAACGCTTTGACTGTTGTCCGCGCTCGATACAGTGAGCAGAAAGTAGGATATGTTCGGGTCGGTTTCGGGCGCGACGACCGTTTTGCCCTCGAACCGCCTTTGCAGTATTGTCGCGGGCGTGTCCTTCACGTGCGAAACCGAGAACGTGTCCGCCGCGGTTTCGGATATGTCGAAGAACTGCGTGTAGTCCTCGCCGTCTAAGAACATACGCTTTGCACCGTTTAAGGTGTACGTAAACGCCGTCCGTTCGGTCGCCGTGCTCGTCACCTTAACGTTGTAAAGCTTGTCCGCGCTTTGTTTGCCCCCGTCATATCCGCATTTAAACGTTGTGATAGTATGCGATTTTAACTGAACGTTGCCGCCGTCATAGTAACGGTTGCCGTTTACGTCAACGTAAAATTTGGTGAAGGTTTCCGCAACGCTGTTGTAGCTTTTATAGGCAACGCCGAAAGCGATTGCCAATGCCGCAATTATGACGAGCAAAACCACGGCGGCGATTATCCGTACCGCCTTCGAGTTCCCGCCGCGGGCGGTCGCCTTACGGCTGTTTTTTGTCTTTGCCATAGGTCACCCCCGCCTTAATATTTAAGCTCTGTCGCGGGCATTTCCTCGGGAATATGGTGCAGTGAAAAGATAATGCCCGAGTTGTCGAGGTTGACCCCCATCGCCTTAACGCCCAGCGCAAGCGGGTTAAGGTGCACTTTATACGTGAAATTGTATGTTAAACCCGAGCTCTTACCCGTGTAGCTTATATCAACTTTAAGCGCGGGCGTGTACGCGTCATATGCCGCCTTCAAGGCGTTATAGATAGCCGTTTTGTGACTTTTAAAGCTGGTGGTGCCGCCTAATATTTTTATAAGCTCCGTTTCAAGATAAAGCCCGTTGGTGTTGCCGTTCTTTACAACGTTAAAGCTGCCAAGCGACGACACGCCCGCCGCCGTTTTAAGGCTGCTTGCTACCTCGTCCGCTATTGATATGTTGACCTCTAAATTTTTAAAGCCGTCGTTGACCGTGCCCGTGCCTAACGTCTGAATAAGCTCAACCTCATTGCCGTAGCTGACGCTGTCGTCGCTATCCTCGTAATAATAGTCTGCAAAGTTGAGCACGGCACCGTTTTTAACGTCAACAGTAAACTGCTTGTTTGTATCCGTCTGATACCAACCGTAAAATTGTAAACTGGCGTCCGTGACGCGCTTATAATAATCCACCGTGCACGTTGCAGACGGCACCCAGTCACCCTCGGCGAGAGGGCGCGCCGTGCAAGTTATAATTATCTGCTCGCCTATCGCGTCCGAAAGACTGACCGCGCAATCTAAGCTGCCGTCTGCGCTTTGGGTCAAGGATATGTAATCGTAAACGTCTTTGCCCGTTGCCCAAGAGCTCGAAGAATTCTTCCAAGCGGCGGTATAATCCACCTCTTGCAGCGTCGTATCCGCGGGCGTGAAACGCGCCGTTATAGTCTTGACCGCCTCGACGTTCTCGTCTAAGCTATAAGCCGCAAAGCTTGCAATCGGCATTGACGCCGAGTACAACATAATGCCGTTTTGCGTGACGGGGCTTATTAAAAGTCCTGCGTCTGGCGCGTATAAGTCGTCCGCGCTCGCCGCGGCGGTCGTTCCCGCGCGTTTCGGCAGATACTTTTTGAAATTTGTGAACCAGTCCGTGAGTATGCCCATTATGAGCGCGGCTAAGGTTATAAGCGATATAATAATCGCGACCGTGCCCTTGCTTGTCCTTCTTTTGCTCTTTGCCATTTTGATTATCTCCTTTTCACGGGCAATCCCGCGTTATTTTTCTATGTGTTCAAGCGCTTTGTACTCGACGTCCATATACACGCGCACATATGAGCTTTTCCCGCAGTCAGCATATCCTTCCGAACGTTGCAAAACTTTTACGCAGGGGGAGAGGCTTTCAAGGTAATCAGCTAATTTTTTAACCTCGTCAGGCGTTCCGTGTAATCTGACCTTTATCATTTCCTCACCTCACAATGCGCTTCGATGAAGG
>JAMPEH010000073.1 GCA_023665245.1 Muribaculaceae bacterium | reverse complement strand
TCTATCTCTCAAGAAGTTGGACTCGATACCTTATGTTTTAGCGGACAGTAATAATAAAGTAACGTGATTAGTCCTGTTCTGGGCACTGAAAATTCCACTTAACTTACTTACAATCGGGTAGTTAAGTGGTATTTTTCTTTGGTGTGCCTTTTTGATTTGGTCACTTTTGGTACACCTTGCACTCCGATATTGAATTTATAGTTTGCGGGGTCGATGCTATTTTTGTTACAGTTTTTTTTGGAGGGGTAGCCAACAATCAATTTTGAATAATCTTATTGACTGTCAGATAGATATTAAAAGTTATTTGGGGCAGCTATCGGACTGTCCGCACACTTCGTGAAATATCAACTTACTTATGCAGCACTCCGGGAGCGTGTGTGAGTGTTGGGCAACGACCTTACTGTGCGACCTTTACGGCTTGGTGTCCTACCTTGCGTATGAAGACGCCGCCCTCGGGATTCATGACAGATCCTTGTCCCAGAATGTTTCCGGCACGTCAAAAGTCACCACATAAGGGGTATTCACGTATCTTGTTGATGGTGACATCTACCCGGGCTATTGTGGCGTCAAAAGCGCTCTTATTGACAATCTCAGCCGTCACATCCTCAGACATATCTCCGGCCTTAACATAGCTCCAGTAATTGTCACCGGCAAAATTCCTCACCGTCCAAGCGTCGCCCGAGGCGGCTGTAACTGCAAACTCGCTCGCAGTATAGCTCGATGGGATGCGCCACAATGCAGCTAACTTAGAGGTCAGCCGGCAAACAGGTAGCCACCGTTTTGAGCGGCACGAATGATGAGCTGGTCGCAAAGTATTCTGCTTTTCTCTCCGAAAGTTATGCGGTCGTAACTATCGGGCAAACTCTTATCGAGAGTGTTGCGTACGAAAAGTGTAAATGTGCTTTTCTTGGAGCTGTCCTTATACCAGTCGGTAGTACACAGCTCATCTTGATTTGCTTTCAGTTTAGAAAGCAAATCTTTAGCCGCAGCCTTTACCTTAATCTCGTCAGCCTTTGAAAGGTTTTCCTTTCTCAGGATGTCGAACACTTCCAGTTCCTCCTCGGTAAGCCCTTCCTCGGCTGCACGGCGTTGTTCGGCAGTCATCCGACTGAGCAATTCGATAAGCTCTTTAATTGCTTGCTCCGATTCGGTACTCCCGGCATTATATCGGTCAATGATGCGTTGAAATTCTTCGGCAAAAGGTCGGCGCTCGCTGTTTTGATGCAGCATAGCGTCAAGTTTCTGCGAGATGAAATCCTGCAGATCCTCAATTTCAAGAGCTTGGCATTTAGATTCACCATACTGCTCGCGGAGTTTGTCAATATCCAGACGGCTGAGGTCAAACTCACCAAATTCCTTAATGGTGTACTCCCGATTTTCAGCGGGGCCGTCTCCCTTTGGCACAATACTCTGATTGAGCAAATCCTTGATGCGCCGACGTGCCGAAGCCAGATTGCCTCTGTCGACAGCGTTATCCATCACGTTTCTCAGATAATGGATAACCTCTGCCATGACAAACTCTTGCTTGTGAGGGATGATGTCAGGCAAACATTCGTCATACAGTTGGTTGATAGTGTTGTCATAAACCATAAATTGAGCTTTGCGCTCAATCGGATGTATGAGAATGTCGGCGTATTGGTCAAAGAGTGAAATCTGACTGAATACTTTATTGAGGTCGAGTATCTTCTGCAAATCTACACCGAGGTCATCACACCAAGCCACGCATTTATCAATGGCATCGTGAAGATGAGCATAAAGCTCCTCGAGAGTCATAGCCGCCATGGTGGAGTCGCCATCATCGGTGGTGCCGGTGCCGGTGTCATCCGAATTGTCATCATCATCGCCCTGTGCATCTCCATAGGTAGCAAAAGCCTTTTTCAGACTGCCGAAGATATTACAATATGAGATGATTTGGCCACTCTTTTTCTCGCGCCCGAGCACGTCAAGCGTTGAGCAACGACGATTGGCGCGGGCTATGGTCTGCATCAGATTCTGGCCGGCCAAGGGCTTGTCCATGTAAAGTGTCGACACCATCGGAGAGTCGAAGCCGGTGAGCCACATAGAGCAAACGAATACTATGCGCAGAGGGTTGTTTTCATCGCGGAAAAGGTCTTGCAGTTCCTGCCCCTCGTCATTGACATCGTTCATCCTGTCGCGATGCGGAACAATATTTAAACCTTCGGCTGCAAAACGCTCATCGTCGCCAGCGTTCAAGCTGATTACCACAGCCATGTCGGTAGTGCGCATCCAATCACGAATCTTCAGTTTCTGCTGATATTCCTTACTCGAAGGGTTCAGAGAAATAAGTTCGTGATTCAATTCTGCGATTTTTGTTTGCCATTTTGCAGTAACAAGGTCGTACATCTTGACCGTGGTAAAACGGTCAACGCTTACCACCATAGCTTTTCCAAGATAGCCACGGTTGATGATGTGGTTTACAATATCATCGGCAATCTTGTTAAGACGAGCCGGACGTTTGAGAATTTCGAGCTCTTTGGCGTGTTCTCGTTCAAGACGCTGACGGCTGTCATCGTCAAGTTCCTCATCTTCAAGAATCCGTATGAAGTCAGCACTGAAAGTGGGATTTTCATTCTGAACCTCCGGGAGATGGTTGCGGTAAGTGAGACGGACGGTGGCTTCGTCTTCTACGGCCTGACTGAAATTATATTCACTGACCGTCTTGCCAAACCATTTGTTGGTGAGCTTTTTGCTGCCGAAAAGCGGAGTGCCTGTAAATGCCATATATTTGGCATTTGGCAAACCTGCCCGGAGGTTTTCAGCCAAAGCCTTGTACTGAGTGCGGTGCGCCTCGTCGATAAAGACTATTATGTCATCGCGCTCAGACAATAGAGGGTACTGCTTGCGCTTGTCATAGCGGAATTTTTGAATGAGCGTGAAAAGTATGCGGTGGTCTTCGCCAAGCATACGGCGCAGACTGTCGCTCGACTTCGGTCGGCACTCCTCACTTTCGCTCATAAAGCCACTGTGCAGGAAGTTGCGGTATATCTGGTCATCAAGGTCTTCACGGTCTGTAATAATAAGGAACGTGAAGTTACCGGGAAAACGATTCTTCAGGTAGCGGGCAAGGAACACCATTGAGAAGCTCTTGCCACTGCCTTGAGTATGCCAAAACACGCCCATTTTGCCGCGATCTTCCTCGGGAGGATTGCCGCACAGATACTTATACCTGTCAACGGCGTTGTTAACACCGAGGAATTGGTGATTCTTAGCGGTAATTTTCTTCGTTCCGTTATAGAAAAGGATAAAGTTGTGAATATAGTTGAGCAGATTATCCTTTGACAAAAGAGAGCGAGCCATTATGTCAAGGCTTATCTTTTCGCCCTCAATATGCTCCTTATCTACCTTATCCGTTTCTGTGTTTCTGAACCATGGAGAGAAGTAAGTCCAATCAGCAAATGTTGAGCCTACGCGAGTATGCAACCCGTTACTTGCCACGAGCACGGCATTATACACCATCAGCTGAGGGATGGCATCTTTATATCGGGTAAGATTGTTATCAAAAGCTTCTTTGACCGGGATATTGCTATCCTTTAGCTCAATGGTAATCAGTGGCAGGCCATTGACATATATAATCACGTCGGGGCGTAATCTGTATGAATCTCCCTGAATCCACAATTGATTAACGACATCAAATTGGTTGCTGGCCGGATTACTCCAATCAATATATTGCACGGTGCGAGGCTCACGCTTGCCGTTGGCCTGCAGCACCGGCATACGGTAGCCGGTTATGATCCGCGAAAGTACCTTGGCATTAAGTTCCTTGGGGTCGGAATATAAATCAATATCTTTAAGTGCGTTTACAGCCGTCTCAACATCAGCGTTATCAAGGCCGTTAGGCAAATCGGTTTCCGACTGATTGATGCGTTTAATCTCACGCCTTAGCACGTCAAGATTCAGCACCTCACGTTCGGAGCTGCGATTGAGATGGTCAACGGCATAGCAGTTGAAGTGATTGTCATAGCCCAATTCATTGAGGCAAATGCCAATCAACTCTTTTTCAATATCATCTTCTCTGATAAAATATCTCATAGCAAACTCCGAGTTTATGGTATCACTTCAAGCTGACCGCTCATAAGCTGCGGCAACAAGCGGTCGCGCATCTGCTGAAGTGAATCGTTTTGCTTTGTCAACGAATTTATCGTAGTAAATATTGGCGAAACGATTTCTTCAAATTTCTGTAAACATGATGTTGAGGGAACCAGAATTTTAAAGGATTTCATCTGTGTTAACGAAATCTCTTCAAATGTTGAACCATTGGACTTAGACTTAATCAGTGGAGTCGCAAGTCTAATGGAAAAGTAAGAGAAGCAAGATCCTATACGCTGTGGACAGAATGATTTAAAGCCTTGATTCGTACACATTTCTTTATCGGCAATTGCAATATATCCGATTGGAGCTCTCGAAGTAAATAATATTGAACCTTTCGGTAACATGAAACAACTGCAACTTTTATATCCGAGTTCTGTAATATTTTGCGCTCCCTCACTAATAAATATGCTTTTATTAGTTGCCATATCTTTAGGAGTAACCCACTCAATACCTTTACCTCTTTCGCAATAATAATTTTCATTAGCAGTTTTGGGTGTGGCTCCACCTACGACTTTGCCTAATTCCTCAAGTGATTTATAAGACCAACCTTTAGGGAGTCCATCGACAAATTCAGCAGTTTTGTGTCCGGGGAAACGGAAATGCACAAACCATTCTTGATATGTCCGCATAGCCATTTCTTCTAAAATTGCTATGCGTCGACGATTAAGCTCAATAAGATTGTCGTAGTCAGATAAAATCTTCACTATTCTATTTTGAACAGCCATATCGGGCAACCTCAACTTTACCTTAGATAAGATGGATGTATTGAGATTAGGCATAGTTGAACCGACGGTCGCATTCTCTATACATGAAATTGAATATGGTTGCTGCAAATGGAAGAAAACATATTTAGGATTGGCCTTTGATTTGTCAATTGACACTTTAAGGCATCCGGTGCCACACAGCCAATCTTGCTCTTTCTCTGAGATAAATGCACATTTTGCCAAATCTCCTCTGCGTGGATAAATTATATCTCCCACGGCAGTTTTATGACGTTGGAGTCTCTGCACGTGATTATCATTTACACGTGCTATCTTATCTTCCGAAATACTCCAATCCACAATATCTTGTGGCATTATAACGGGTGTCCCGGCATCGGAATAATCATATGAATGGAGTTGAGACCCAAAAGGTCCGGTCTGTATCGCACTTGCAACCTCTCCGAGTGTAGTATCGGTGTAATTCATACATCAAGAAAATTTAGATTTTCCATGATACTACTCATCAATGACAGGCTTTGGTCGTTTAACTGCGCCAATTCAGTTTTGAGTTCTCGCATTGCCTCGGAGAAGTCGTTCTTATCTTCGACATCGAAGCTGACTCCGACATAGCGACCGGGGTTCAGAGAATAATCTTGTTCTCTGATTTCCTCAATGGTGGCAGCCTTGCACAGACCAATGACATCTCGGTATTGCCCGTCGGGAAAATTATCGAGCAACCATTGGCGCATTGAGGTGAAGTGATTGAGTTTGCCCTCTACATCTGACAACTTCGTTTCGGCTTCGTCAAGACGGCGTTTCAGCTCGTTCTTTATATTCTTGCCGGGATTTTCGTTTTTGAACTTCTCTATCTCAAGAAGAACAGCGTTCTTGACTTCCACGCATGACTCAAATTCCGCCGTCAAGGTGTGAATTTTGTCATTGTAGTAGGTGACAAGGAGCTGCCAATGCACGTTGTCGCCTTGATAGATATGGCGAATACAGGCAAGGTTGGCGATATGTTCATCGGTAAACTCACGATGCGCACGGTCTATCTGCCGATAGAAGTTTCGTGCATTGATGAACAGCACCCGCTTGTCCTCGCGTCTTGCCTTGTCGAAGAACCAAAGAGTGGCAGGGAGAGTGACCGAGTAGAACATATTGCTCGGCAGAGAAAGCATTGCGCTGACAATGCCATCCTCCACGAGCCGAGCGCGGATTTCGGCTTCCGATTTTCCGGCATCCGTAGCAATGGATGCCATGACAAGGGCAGCACGCCCGGTGTCATTAAGGGCCGTGGCAAACTGGTTTATCCACAGATAATTGGCATTTGGCACTGTTTCGGCATCCTTGCTTTTAGATTTGGTCTTGTTTTGAGGAATGCCATATGTATTAAAGCGCCGGTCGCTTTTTACTCGTTCCAGGTTAACATCATCTATGTTAAAGGGTGGGTTAGCCATCACGAAGTCAAAGTTGCCGAATGAATCATGCGGGTCGCTGTAATAGCTGTTGGCCTGCACTATCTCGCTCCTTAATCCGTGCAGGAACATATTCATGCGTGCAAGTTTGACAGTCTCGCCCTCTTTCTCGATGCCATACACCGAAATTGAGTCGGGGCGCGAGTTGCTGCGAAGCACGAATTCGGCACTCTGCACGAACATACCTCCTGAGCCGCAGGCCGGGTCAAGAATACGTCCGTGATAGGGCTCAATCATTTCAACCATAAGCCGCACTACCGAGGTAGGCGTGTAGTATTCGCCGCCCCCTTTGCCCTCACTGCTTGCAAACTTGCCGAGGAAGTATTCATATACCTTGCCGAACAGATCACCCTCGATGTTGCGAGGAATGGTATTGATAATCTTCAGGAGCGAGGCTGTAAGTGAGTAATCATGCGACTCTTCATTATCATGCTTCGGTTCGAGGTTGTAATACTCATCTTTGGGCAGTGAGCCGACAAGCTCGGGTTTATGCCGTTCGATACCCTCCATGGCCTCTTTGATGGCACGGGGTATATCCTCTTGCTCGCTGAGGCTTAGCAGATAGTCGAAGTGCGACTTGTCAGGCAGATAATAGCCGCACTTGCTGAGGGCTATTTCCTCCTTGGTTTTGGGGTTGCGGGTATTTTGAGAAGCCTGATATTCAGCCTCTATCTCATCTTTGTATTTATCGTATTTGTTGGAAGCAAAACGTAGGAATATCAACCCTAACAGAGGGGTTGAGTATTGCGTAGACTTAAGGCCGCTGTCAGCGCGGAGCTTATCTGCCGCCTCCCAAAGTTTTTCTTCCAACTGTTTCAGCTCGTCTGCCATGCGCTTGAACGGATTGCCGTGTAATTTACCAAAGACAAATTTACAAATATTTTCGAAATGCGCCGAGGACTCCCCCAGGGCAACCGCATCAAATTGTGCGGATAGACCTCTGTCGTTACGGCTGCGCCGGGCCGGAACCATTAAGAACTATCTTTAACCATCTATCAACTATCATTGAATATTGCCTTTCAAGCTATCTACACTCAACCATGCTCGACCATCTTCGTCCTTGCTCCGCTCGGACGGCTAACGCACTATTCTCTACTGTTGCCTCCGGGCAGAGTCCGAGCGAAGCGAGGACAAAGATGGTCGAGCATGGTCTATCTTACCGGACAGTATATTGCATTAAATAAAGAGGGAAAAGCATTGATTGCTGAAATATTGCTGGTTGATAAATGGTTAAAGATAGTTCTTAATGGTTCCGGCCCGGCGCAGCCGTTATATTATTAGTAAAGATATTTTGATGCGGTTGCCCTGAGGACACGCCCTCTGATGAAAAATCGCTTACCGTTGCCTAAAAGTGACGTGACTTCAAACAAAAATACCGACTCGCCATGCCTAAACACGATGAGCCGGGAAAATATCTCTTCGTTATTGTTGTCAGTTGTGTGATTCGATTGTTTTCTGCATCTGACGTATCAGAACCTCCTTCGGAGGAAGTTCTGTCATGTATTGAGCCACCTTGATTCCGGACGCATCCAGTTGCAACAACTCAATTTGCTCATTACTTCCTTCGGTGCAAAGAATAAGACCAAGAGGAGTTTCTTCCTCCGGTTGCATCTCGTATCGTTCAAGCCACCTAAGATATAGTTCCATCTGACCTTTGTACTGGGCCTTGAAGCGGCCTAATTTCAAATCCAGAGCAATCAGTCTATGTAATTTTCGATGAAAGAAAAGCAAATCAAGATGAAAATCTTCACCATCGATAATCATTCTTTTCTGTCTGGCCACAAATGTGAAACCATCACCGAGCTCAAGCAGAAACTGTTCAATATGCGATATTAGTGCATCTTCCAGCGATCCCTCGCTATATGTTCCCTTAAGCCCTGCAAATTCCAAGAAGTATGGACTTTTGAAAACCATATCTGGAGTCATCTTTCGTTCATTGCGCAATGAAGCGAGCTCAGCCCGAATAAGTTCCTTAGGTTTGTTGCTGATTGCAGTTCTCTCGAACAACATACCATCAATCTTGGCGCGTAAAGTACGTTTAGTCCAACGCTCTTCAGCCGCCATTGTAAGATAGAATTCTCTTTGAATCACATCTTTCAGTGGTAAAATCTCCACAAAGTGCGACCAAGACAATTGTGTAGCCAGCGGCGACACAATCTCTATATCCGGAAATAAAGTGGCAAACTGCATCATCCGTCGGAGATTTCGCTCAGAATATTCGTTACCTCCATATTCTTGTTTCAATTGTGTAGCCAATGTCGACACAATTTGTTTGCCATATTCTGCCCTTTGATTTCCAAGTACTTCTCGGTTTATCCTTTCTCCGATATGCCAATATAGAGTGGCAATTCCAGCGCTTGCGGCTGCTGCGACTCTTACCCTTGCATTTGCAATAAGTTGAAGTATGTCTTTAACGAGATTGCTCTCTGAATTTGTATTTTTTATTGTAATCTCCATTCGTTGTATATGGGGGAGCAAAAGTCTACGCATTGCGTAGTCCTTGTTATGATTATGTTTGCAAATTTACAAAATTTTATTCAACTGACTGTTATCAAGGCTTATAAATCATTCAAGTAGCCCTACAAGTTCTTTCTTCATATCGTCATCAATGGCGCGGTAGCGGGCAAAGGTTCGGCTGCCTTCAGTATGGCCGCTGAGTGAGCCTACAAGGTTGGGGTCTTTAACCTTTGTGTAGAGATTGCCAATGAAGGTGCGCCGGGCGATGTGGCTGCTGGCGAGTTCGTTGATGGGACGTTTCTCTTCCTTGCCGGTAGTGGGATTCAGATTGCCGGAGAAATCATGGTCTGCAATGATGTCGCGCTCCTCTATGGTAATATAATATGGAACGCCATAACGCTCGGTAGTCTTGCCATTGTATTTGTCCAACTTATGTAGCACACCGGGAGTGTGGGCGGGAGTGCCCGGGGCAGTTGCCATTCATAACCGGGGTTGCCAAACCTTCGTCCGGCAGGAAAAATGTCGGCTCGGCAACGACCTTATTGTGCGACCTTTACGGCTCGGCGAAGACCTTACTGTGCCATCTTTACGGCTTGGTGTCCTACCTTGCGGATGAAGAAGCCGCTCTCGGGATTCGTGACCCTTGCTCCCGAAATGGTGTAATACTCTGCCGGGGTGTCAGCTTCCGGCGCGCCGCA
>JAMPEH010000072.1 GCA_023665245.1 Muribaculaceae bacterium | reverse complement strand
ATAGAAAAAGGCGGAAAACTGATATGTTTTTCGGAAATTTTATATTTGATGGGGATAAATATTTTGCTATTGTTGTATTAGCACAATACATGCATGTTTGTTATGATTAAGCAGCTAAAATTAACACAGAATTTGGAGGTAATCAAATGAAAAAGAAAACTCTTAGCCTGATGCTGGCAGCCGCAATGGCTATGACTTGTATGGCTGGATGCAGTAATTCTGACGAGGACTTTACGGCAAATATGAGTGATGATGAGAAAGCCGCATGGGAGGCAGCGGCAAGTGACCCTTACGGCAGGTACCCCGAACTTGTAACCTACACGACTGGTTATGTCCTGACATCACAGGGCGCGGACACACTCTCAGGGACTTCGTATGAAAACGATACGCCTACGGACAATGCCTATACGAGGTATGTGAAAAATCTTATCAATGTCCAGAATGAGAACACTTTTGAAGCACAGGCGGGCGATGATTATGACCAGAAGGTATCTCTCGCAATCGCTGCCCAGGATATTCCGGACATCATGCACGTTGTGGATTATTCTACCCTGGTGGAGCTGGTAGAAAATGATATGATCGCCGATCTGACGGACATATACAACAATCTGGCATGCGACACGGTCAAATCGTCCTATGAGAGTTATGGGGCGAACAATCCCCTGAATGCGGCGACCTTTGACGGCAAAATTATGGCAATTCCCAAGACACAATTGAGTGATGGCCAAGACTTTTTGTGGCTGCGCAAGGACTGGCTGGATCACCTCGGGCTGGAAGAGCCTTCCACGCTTGATGAAGTAGCCGATGTACTCCGGGCTTTTATCAGTGATGACCCGGATGGCGACGGTCAGGCGAATACAGTCGGGCTTGCAGTGCTGCCGACAGTATACGGAGGTTATCCAAACAACCATTTTGGAGTGGATAATATTTTCACGGCATTTGACGCGTATCCGGGCGTGTGGACCACGGACAGCGAGGGCAAGGCGGTATATGGTTCCGTACAGCCCGAGATGAAGGATGCCCTGCAGCTCATGGCTGACTGGTATCAGGAAGGACTGCTCGACAAGGAGTTTACAACACGTACCACGGACGATATTGTTGCGCTGATTTCCGGCGGGCAGTGCGGCGCCTATATAGGCCCATGGTGGTCACCGTTCAACCCGGCACAGACAGCGTCCTATGCGAACAAGGATGCAGAGTGGGTGAACGTCAGTGCGCCCGTGGGTTCTGACGGAAAGATCAATGCAATCAATACAAAACCGTATGCCGGTTTCGTGGTGGTGAGAAAGGGTTATGAGCATCCGGAAATTGCCATGAAGATTGTAAATATCAATTCCGAGTATGCGAAGCAGGACTCTTCCGATGCCGCAAACGAGATCATGGAGAACCAGACCATCGCATATTTTAACTGGCCTCTGTACTGTCAGGTACAGCCGGGGAATAATGCGGAAATCATGACAGCGAATGTGAAAGCAGTCCTTGACGGCAGTGCGGACGTCGCTACATTGGATACGGAGGAAGTTGGCTACTATGATGCGGCTGTCCGTTTCCAGGATGCGGTGGCAGCGGGACAGAAAGCGGATTCCGCGGATTACTCCCAGTATATGTCGCGTATGGTGGCAATCAATAAATTCAGTGAGGAGCCGGCAAACTTTATGACGCCATCCTATTTCGAGACATCTGAGACCATGAAAACGAAGTGGGCATCCCTCGAGAAGCTGGAGCAGCAGACGATACTGAAGATCATTGTGGGCGAGGCCGATATGTCATCGTTTGACGAGTTCGTATCCAACTGGACTTCGGCGGGAGGACAGACGATCACAGATGAAATCAACGAGGAATTGTCCTCAAAATAATAGGAGACGACAAAAATCAATAACCTCGCAGCAAGCTGCGGGGTATTGACCCGGCGCGGCCCGCATGCCGCAAAGCGGCAAAATTTCTTATGCGGGCCTGTGCATAATAAAAAAGAAATGGAGGGCGTTCTATGAAGCAGGAGAATAAAGCAGCAGCGGCCGGCGGTGGAAAAACAGCGTTTGCGGGCAGGGAAAAGAGGATGTTCCACCTGATGATGATGCCAGGCATGGTTATGTTGTTCCTGTTCGTTTTCGTACCATTGTTTGGTTCTCTGATGGCGTTCCAGAATTATGTCCCGGCAAAAGGGATCCTGGGTTCCAAATGGGTGGGGCTCGAAAATTTCAAGTTTATTTTCAGACTTCCCGACAGCCGCCAGGTGTTTGTCAATACGCTGGTGATCGCCTTTGCAAAGCTGATCTTTAATATTATTGTTCCCGTGACATTTGCGATTTTGTTGAATGAGATCACTGTCGGTGTGTGCAAGAAATTTTTCCAGACAGTCGTCTACCTGCCGCACTTTCTGTCATGGGTTGTGCTGGCGACAGTTGTCACAAACATGTTCTCACTCACCGGCCCGTTCAACTCCGTGATCACGTCATTCGGGGGGCAGGCGGTCCAGTTTCTGGCGGACAATAACTGGTTCCGCAAGGTGATCGTGGCAACGGATGTGTGGAAGGAGTTCGGGTACAATTCCGTAGTTTACCTGGCAGCCCTGACAAGCATTGACTTAGGGCTGTATGAGGCGGCTTCCATCGACGGGGCAAACCGTTTTGAGCAGACGCTCCACATTACGCTGCCAAGCCTGATGCCAACCATCATCCTGATGACGGCACTGAATCTTGGCAACATCCTGAACGCGGGATTTGACCAGGTATTTAACCTCTATAATCCAATCGTATATGAGACAGGTGATATCATCGATACATATGTGTATAGGATTGGTATGGTGGAGAGACAGTATAGTATTGGTACCGCAGTGGGGCTGTTTAAGTCTGTTATCAGTTTCCTGCTGATCATGGGCGCCAACAAGGGAGCAAAGAAACTTACCGGCAGCGGTATCTTTTAAGGAGGGACGGTATCATGACGAAAAAAGTTAATTACAAAAAGTTGTTTTATCAGGCAATCGTGTGGGCCGTGGTAATTATCCTTACGCTGAGCTGTCTGCTTCCCCTGATCAACATGCTTGCGATTTCCCTCAGCGGCAGCGATGCAGTTGCGGCCAATGAAGTGGGATTTTTACCCAAGGATTTCACGCTTATCACCTACAAAAAGCTGATGGAGGATTCGCAGTTCTGGAAATCCTTCGTGATTTCTGTCGAGAGGGTTATCCTGGGACTGCTGATCAATATGTTTTTTACAGTGAGCATGGCTTATCCGCTTTCCAAGAGCAAGAAACGCTTTCCGGCGCGGGAGATTTACATCAAGTTCGTGATTTTTGCCATGCTGTTTTCAGGCGGCATTATCCCGCTGTTTATGGTGGTGAGCAATCTTCATCTGACCAACACCATCTGGTCGCTGGTGCTTCCGGGTGCGGTTCCGGTGTTCAATGTCATTCTGCTGATCAATTTCTTCCGGGGGGTTCCGGAATCCCTGGATGAAGCGGCACGGATCGACGGCGCGAGCCCGATCGAGATACTGGTGAAGATCTATCTGCCAGTGTCCCTGCCGGCGCTGGCTACCGTGGCATTGTTCTCGATCGTAAATCACTGGAATGATTATTTTTCCGGCCTGATTTACATGAGTAAATCTGCCATGTATCCCCTGCAGACATATATCCAGCAGCTCACGGTCGACATCACCCAGGTGGCGGACGCGGAGCAGCTAAAGCAGATGGCTTCCATGAATAACCGTACATTTAATGCGACAAAGATTGTGGTGTCCACAATTCCGTTGCTGGTGATCTATCCTTTCCTGCAGAAATACTTCGTGTCAGGCATGGTCATCGGTGCGGTAAAAGAGTGATATATCGTGTACGACAGCTCCCATCATCAGGCGGGAGCTGTTAGCGTGAAAGAGAATAGATTCGGTAAAGGAGACTTTGAGAGATGGCAATTCAAGTGGAACAGAATGGCAGATTGTTCAATCTGCACACAAAGGACAGTACATACCAGATGTATGCAGATGAATACGGTGTCCTGCTGCATACCTATTATGGAAAGAAAATTGACGGGGATAACATGGCTGAGCTGATTTACCATGCGGATGTGGGATTTTCCGGGAACCCGCCGGAGGCGGCAGGAAACAGGGATTATTCACTGGACTGCCTGCCACAGGAGCTGCCTTCCGACGGCGTGGGGGACTACCGGGAAAGCTGTGTATCGCTGAGCCATGGTGACGGCAGCATGGCGGCGGATTTCCGCTTTGACGGATATGAGGTAATCCCGTCCTCCTATAAAGTGGAGGGGATGCCATCGCTCTATGACAGTGCGGATGAACAGGGAGAAACACTGGTGATCACAATGCGGGAGAAAGCTTCCCGGGTTACGGTGCATCTGTTTTATGGTGTCTTTGAGAAGGAAAATATAATCACCAGGGCAGGCCGCGTGGAGAGCGGGGAGGAGCATGGGGTGACGCTCACAAAATGCCTTTCCTGCTGTCTGGATTTCCAGTTTGGGGAGTATGACCTGATTACCTTTGCGGGCAGGCACATGCTGGAGCGGAACCCGGAGAGGAACAGGGTGCGGCGCACGAAACTGGAAATCGGAAGTATGCGCGGGACGTCCAGCCACCAGTACAATCCGGTCATGATCTTGTGTGCGGCGGAGACGACAGAGGATTTTGGGGACTGCTATGGCCTGTGTCTTGTGTACAGCAGTAATTTCACCGCATGCGCCCAGAAAGACCAGAGAGGGCAGACGAGGGTACTGATGGGAATCAACCCGGACAAATTTTCTTTTGACCTGAGGCAGGGGGAGTCCTTTGATGCGCCACAGGTGATCTTGAGCTATTCTGATGCGGGATTCACAAAGCTTTCCCATCAATATCACAAGATTCTGAGGGAGCATATGTGCCGTGGAAAGTACCAGCACGCGGAACGCCCGGTGTTGTTAAATAACTGGGAGGCGACTTATTTTGACTTCAATGAGGAAAAGCTGATATCCCTCGGAAAACAGGCCGCAGACTTAGGGATCGAAATGCTGGTGCTGGATGACGGCTGGTTTGGCAAAAGGGATGATGACAACAGCGGTCTGGGGGACTGGTTTGTCAACGAAGGGAAGTTAGGCAGCAGTCTGAGGGAACTGGGAGAAAAAATTCATGACATGGGCATGAAATTCGGGTTGTGGTTTGAGCCTGAGATGGTTTCCGAGGACAGTGATTTATATAGGACGCATCCGGACTGGGCATTGCGGATACCAGGCAGGGAGCCAAACCGTTCCAGAAATCAGCTGGTGTTGGATATGGGGCGCAGTAGCGTGCGGGAATATCTTTTTGAGCGGATCGCGGATATTTTGAAATATGCGCCAGTCGACTATGTGAAGTGGGACGTCAACAGGAGCCTCTGCGATATTTACAGCCACCAATATGCGGGGAAGAGAAACGGGGAAGTATACCACCGGTATATTCTGGGAGTCTATGACCTGCTGGAGCGCATTCTGGAAAAGTTTCCGCACATTTTACTGGAGAGCTGCAGCGGGGGCGGCGGGCGCTTTGACGCAGCCATGCTGTACTATTCGCCGCAGATCTGGTGCAGTGATAATACGGATGCGGTAAACAGGCTGGATATCCAGTACGGAACTTCTTTCTTCTATCCGGTAAGCAGCATCGGTTCCCATGTGTCCGCCGTACCGAACCACCAGACGGGGCGGGTTACGCCGTTCCAGACGAGGGGGCACGTGGCGCTTTCCGGGAGTTTCGGATATGAGCTTGACCTGGGCAGGATATCGGAAGCGGAGAAAGAAATGGTGAGAGGGCAGATCGACGCGTTCCACAAATATTATTCCCTCACGCATGAAGGAACATATTACAGGCTTACGCAGCCGGGCGCGCATTTCTGTGCGTGGGAGTTTGTGGATGAGGAGAAAGAGCATGCACTGCAGGTGTTGGTCATGACGTCGGCGGAGGGAAATCCACTTCCGGTACACACTGCTGTCAAGGGACTTTCACCGGACAGACAGTACCACTGTTCCGCAAACAACCGGACACACAGCGGAAGGACATGGATGAATGCCGGGCTCACGCTGCATGCGGTACCGGGGGAGTACGAGAGTGTGCTTATTGAGTGGAATGCAGTGGAAGGAGAGGACAGTCATGGAATCAATCAATAAAACATACATGGGGTCAGGCACGGCAGTAAAGTGGCGGCATAAGGCTGATGGGATTTTTGAGCTGTTATGGGGGGATAGCATTGTTTTGTCAGCCTATGCAAAAGCATATCATGTGGATGGAAGAATGATCGAGACCAGAACAGCAGTATTGAAAAATAAAGAGATGACTTCAGACGAAAAGAAACTGATTCTCACATTTGAGTCGGAAAATGGCCTGGTTTTGACAGAATATCTGGCAATTTCCAAGGCAGGCGCGCCCATGGCGTCCTGTACGCTTTCCCAGACATATGCATGGTGGCAGAGCGGGAGGCTGTATCAGTTCAACGACCCGGATCATATCTGTCTGCTAAAAGGCGTATTTACGGACCGGGACTGCGCCTTTAACAGGGACTGCGGGTCTGGGAACACGCTCCGCTGCCTGTTCAGGCGGCGGTATTGGAAATTCAGCGGTTCAACCGCGTTGGCCGTATAAAATGCAGCCCTTGTATCCTTTGAAAACTTAAAGATTGTTGCCATGGCATCCCAGTTGTCATACCAGCGTCCCATCGCCGACGGGTACTGGTCCCCCCACTTCTCCGCGACCTCATCCAGCCGTTTCCTTGCGGCCGTCTCGTCTGCCACCGTGACTGCCTCTTTTATCCCCGTAAGCCTGTCAGGGCACAGGATCAGGATATCCTTTACCCCGCAGTTTTTCAGCCCATCCAGCACACACGGCCAGTATTTGCTGCCCTCATTCTCGCCAATGGCTGTCGTCAGGACTTCCTTCCTGCCGTCCCCATTGATGCCCGGTACGACATAAGCGGCCAGTTTCCGTATGATGCCGTCATCACGGACGGAAAAATGGATCACATCTATGAATACAACCGGGTAAACCCCTGCCAATGGTCGGTTTTGCCTTTCCCCAATCTGGGGGAAGGAGCCTGTCTGTTATGTCTGACACCATCCCTTCGCTGACTTCAAACCCATAAATATCCTCTATGGTCTCGGATATCTGGCGCGTGGTCATTCCTTAATCTATCCGAAGGATAGTATGCGTACCATGGAGATAATCTTGTCATCAATGGCAGAGATATCTTTCCTGCGTTTTGGGACAATCTGCGGTTCAAAAGAGCCCTGGCGGTCCTGTGGGACATCCACTTCAAATTCACCATATCTGTTGCGGACACGCCTGGGTTTTGTGCCATTCCTGTAATTCGTCCCTTCGGAACGTCCGTACTTTTCATAACCAAGGTGGCTGTCCATTTCTGCCTCAGGCATCTCTTTTACTGTGCCGGAGAGCAGGTCTTTGAGGGCATCCTGAATATCCTCCGCAGTTTCAATGTCATACTCCTGAAGCAGTCCCTGGATAATGTTCCGTTTTCCTTCCGTCATCGGTTTTGGCTTGTAGACTTCTTTTTTTCTGTTTGCCATGAATTAAGGGCTCCTATGATTTTTTATTTTATTATAGGAGACCTTATTCTTGTAGAATATTTACAGACTTTTTCACAGGCTCATCAGGGCATACCAGGCATCGCCGGACAGGAATGTGAAGGCGCTGAAAAAGATACCTCTGGTATTTGCCGGATGGCTGCGCTACCTTATGGGGGTGGATGATGACGGGAAGGAGTTCACACCCAGCCCCGACCCGATGCTCGACACGCTCCACCCGTATGTGGCAGGGATAAGGCTTGGGGAAAAAGTGGACGGGGAGTCACTGAGGTCGGTCCTTTCCGATGCGAAGATCTTCGGGGTGGATCTGTATGCCGCCGGGATGGCGGGGACTGTCATCGGCTGCCTGGACGAGATGGCTGCGGGAAAAGGCGCCGTCTGCAGGACATTACAGAAATATTACTAAACCTGCAGTATCATTCTCAATCCATCTTTCTGTGATGAGTGTTTTTGGGTTTTTCCCCGGATTCAAAAAAGCGCAGCACCCACGCGAGTGCCGGGTATGCAAAAAGCTGGCAGCCAAGGACCGTGATGATGACAAAATTCTGCACGGCTGCCGGCTGGACCGGCAGCGTGGGAACCGTGGAGGGCGCGACATATCCGAGCTGTGTCAGCCCGGTATTTAAAACGAACAGGGAAAACCCGGTCGCGAGGGTGATGATCACATTAAAAACGGAAGAGGAAAAGCCGTCGCAGCGCTGTCCGGTCACCCTCTCCACGTCGTCCAGTGCGTCGCCTAACAGTGCATTCCCCATAAACTGCGACGGGATCAGGCCGACGGACTTGACCATCTGTCCCAACAGTACCAGCTTCAGACTGCGCGGGTTCAGCACGCACAGCAGGACGCCGAGCGCCGAGAGCAGGAAACCGTCCTGCATTGCGCGCCTGCGCCCAATCTTCCGGCAGACAGGGCCCGCAAGGAAGATTCCAAGCCCAAGCGGGCCGTTTCCGACTGCAAAATACAGGAATTGCGTGATCCCGTCATTGTAGGAGCCGAGCACCCAGCTGCAGTAGTAGAATACGGATGCGTTGTGCAGGCAGTTGACCGTGTGGAGCAGGAGCAGGTAGCCCATCAGCACAGTCCACTCCGGCTTTTCAGGCAGAGGCGCTGCTGCGTCTTTAAGGAGATTTTTTCTGTCCGCGCGGGTTTTGTGGTACAGGCGGATTCCGTGACCCTTTCGCGGGTAAAGTAAAACTCCGCAAGGATCAGCGGGAAGGCCGCGGCGCCGACGATGCACATGCACAGGATCCAGCGTGGGCGGTCCGTTCCCATGGCGGGGACGATGACCGTGGGGAAGAGCACCGCCACCAGCGTGCCGGAGAGCATTCCCTGCCCGTTCGTGATGACCGAGAGGCTGTCCCGCTCCCTTACATTCTTCGTGGAGAGGGGAACCATCAGGGTGTGCGCCGTGTTGTAGGCGGTGTAGGCGACGGAGTAGAACAGGTTGTAACTGACAAAAATCCAGGATGCCATCAGCAGCTCCTGGCGCACGGGCACGACAAACAGCAGGATCAGGCTGATGCACAGGAGCGGCGCGGAGAACGGGATCCACGGGCGCGCCTTGCCCTGCGCGGAGCGGGTGCGGTCCACGATGATGCCCATGAGGACAAAGGTGAGGGCGTCAATGGCCTTCACGACGACGGGAAAAAGGCTCAGGAACCAGCCGCCCCAGATGCTCCCCACATCTATGATATCCGTATAGTACACATTGAGGTAGTTGTTCAGGATGCTGTTCATCACCAGCACGCTGAACGGGCCGACGAAATAGCCCAGAATGCGCTCACTTTTTGTGACGTGTCCGCTTCTGACCCTGCTGTCAAAACAGCGGCGGTTCAATATATCCTTCATGGCTTTACCATTCCTTTCACTTTTATCCCCTGTTGCCCTAGGGCGTGTTTGAAAAATCATTCCCGCCATATTATGGCGTGACATCTGCATA
>JAMPEH010000071.1 GCA_023665245.1 Muribaculaceae bacterium | reverse complement strand
CGTATACCCGCAGCGAGATGAACGCTTTGATCGAATCGCTGGGCGCTCATGCGCAAAGCGCGGTGAGCGGCAAGACGGATTATCTCGTTTGCGGCGAGAGCGCCGGCAGCAAGCTGACGAAAGCCCGGCAGCTTGGCGTGGCCGTGCTGACGCCGGACCTCTTTTTCAGCATGGCGCAAGAGACAAAGGGGGATGCCGCATGAAAGAAAGGACAATGCTCAAGCTCACCGCGAGCGGTGACTACATGATCTTGTGCACCGTATCCCACCGGTACGGCAAATCCGGGCAGTTTTACATCCCGATGGAAAAGTTGACCGAGCTGGAGCAAAAGGGCTATGTGACGAGCATGGATGCCCCCTCATTTCTCCAGTTGCGGGTCTGCAAGGGAACCGGTGATTTTCAAAAGCTGGAGGTACGCTTTACCTGGCTCTCCAGCGCGGGCAATGACCGGGTGATTGGCCGGACAGAGCATTTTTGTCTGGACTATGCCGCTTTTCGGGCGTCTCTTAAAGACCTTTTGGGGCAGGAAAACGGGGACAGGCGGCTGCTTTCCTTGCAGAAGAACAACGCGCCGCGTATCTGTTTTAACAGCCGGAAGAATCTCAAGCAGGTGGTACAGAACCACTCGATCCGCAAAAAGCTGGGGAGGTTCCTTATGGGGCATTTCCGGTGGAAAGATGCTGCCTGCATCCATATCTCAGATGACTTTGTGCCTTACAGCTTCTTCTTCACAGAGGAAACAGCACAGGGACGCGGCCTTTGCGGCGGCATTATCCTGCACGGGCAGGAGGATATGAGCAAAGCATATTACGGGCTGCACACTTAAAGTTAAAGGTTGAAATGGGGCGTTCCGGGCAAAGACCTGGAACGCCCCATTTCTGTTGGATCTACGATGAAAGATTATGGCATACTAAAAATACGCAAAAGCGGACTTCCAGCGTGACCGCCGGAAGTCCGTTTTTGCTCGTTGGGACAGCGTCCCAAACCCTTTGAGCAGCTCCTTGCCGGGGCTGGCTGCGCATTCGCTTTCCGAACGCTGGTCCTTGGGGCATTACCGAATGGTTGGGTATCCAGTTACCGTGCTATTTCGTTTGAACTTCTAATCTTTGTTCTCCATTTTCCCTTTAGGAAATGCGTCCATGTAATGACACACCCCAAGCCCCAGCCAAACAGGGTATTCCACCAAATCATATGATAGCTGATGGTTGGGATGCCCTGCAAAATGTAGGTGGAAACCACTCTGATAGCAAGGGCCGAGGTTGCAACAAAGGTTGAATAGAGCGCATCGTTCGCTCCTTGGAACAGGCCCAAAAGTGGGAAGTAAGACGCAAAGGGAATCAGGCAGATCGCAATACACCGCACATGAGCAGTGCAATAGCCGATGGCCTCTGTTTCCAGTCCAAACGCTGTTACGATGGGTTTTGCAAAGGTAAACGCTATGGCCAGAATACAGACTGAGATGATCTCTGAGATGATCTCTGATAGGATTACCGTATGTTTTGCACCCGTGATAACCCGGTCTGTGCGGCCAGCGCCAATGTTCTGGGCCGTATAGGTTCCCTGCGTTGTCATCAAGGCATTGGCTGGCAGTATCATATAGGTTTCCACCTTTTGTGCCACGGTGAACGAAGCGGTCATTGCATCGCCGTAGCTGTTTACTGCCCGCTGAATGAACACAAAGCCAACGGACACGATAAACTGCTGTAATGCCATAGGAAAGCCGCTTTTCAACACTCGTTTCGCAAGTGATTTCTCGAAGGTGAACTCGCTCCACCGCCAGTGAAATAGGGGATATTTGCTCATCATGTAGACGAATGCAGCGATACAAGAAGCAGCCTGGGCAATATCTGTGGCAATCGCGGCTCCAGCAACTCCCATTTTGAAATTATAGACGAAGATAATATCCAGCACCACATTGATTGCGCTTGCGATCCCCAGGAAATACAGCGTCGCTTTGCTGTCCCCGACACCCCGCAGGATGGCCGCAACAATATTATAGCCAAACTGAAAGAGCAGTCCTGCAGCATAGATTTTGAAATACTTATCAGACATGGCAATCAGGCTGTCCGATGTCGCCAATATATACTTCAGGGCAAACCGGCTGATTGTAATGCCAAGGACCGTTGCCATCGCGCCCATTCCCAGCATCAGCAGCAGGGCGGTGGACGCTTGAGCGCGCATTTCCTTTTCCTCTCCGGCACCGAAATGCTGGGCAATCAAGACACAAGCTCCAGCTGAAAATCCATTTGCCAGAGCGAGAAACGCCATAGTAAGGACACCGCAGGCCCCAACCGCCGCTAAGGGCGTTTCTCCCGCAAAATTGCCCACAACAATCGTGTCCACCGTATTGTAAAGCTGCTGGAGAAGCAATCCGGCAAAAATCGGAAACATGAAAGCTAAAATGACTTTCCACGGCGTCCCCTGTGTCAAGGTTTTGTTCATGTCAAAGAAACTCCTGCCTTGTACTCGTTTAGAATTCGATTTGTGCGCCGATAAAGCCGTCCGTGTCAAAGACTTCTCCCGCAGTGGCATTCAGTTCCGCATGGTATTTATTGCTCAGAAGGGCGCTCCAGGCTGCGGCATCTCTCAAATCAATTTCCATCAAAACTGCATTGGGGGAGCCATACAATCCTAACGTCCGGCCAATCGTCAATTTCTCCACACCGGGGACTTTATCCGCCAACAGTTTCATGGCCGCTATACGCTGGACCACTGCCTCCTCCGCTACACCGGGTTTTACAGGTGCAATAAAAACGTGTTTAATCATGGCCGTTCCTCCCTTAATATAACGAACTCTGCAAGTTTTATTGTACTGCTGCATGGATTGACAGGGAACATACCAAAATGTTAAAATGGTTTTTAGAAAAACTAAAACCTCTGGGGGCTGGATATGTATGTCAAAGAACTTACCACTCTGATTACTGTTGCTGACCAGGGCAGCTTTCTCAAAGCCGCGAAGGAGCTTTATATTACTCCAGCCTCTGTGATGAATCAGATCAACAAGCTGGAAGTCATTATTGGGGTCAAGCTGGTTGAGCGCACGAACCAGGGAGCAATACTTACTGCGGCGGGGCGATCTGTTTATCAGGATGCAAAACAAATAATTGAGTTTTCTAATGCAGCCATTGAAAAGGCACGGCAGCTAGCTGTTTCTGAACAGAATGTCATCCGGGTGGGAACATCGATCCTGCGCCCCTGCAAACGGTTGATTGATTTGTGGGAAGAGATTGACGATGGAACTTTTCCGTTCCAAATTCGCATCGTTCCGTTTGATGACGATCCCGCAGGGCTTGGCTCTGCCGTTTCCTCGCTTGGAAACCAGATCGACTGTTTTGTTGGACCGTGTGATTCCAATGAATGGCGGAAACAACACAGTATCCTGCTTTTGGAGCAAATACCCTGCCGCATTGCTGTTCCCAGAAAGCATCGTTTGGCAAAGAAAAAAAGCCTCAACTGGTCTGATTTAGATGGAGAGACTTTCATGATTATCAGAAGCAGCGATACCCCTGTTCTGAGTCAAATGCGTGATGACATATCAGAGAATCATCCGCAAATTAAAATTGCGGATGTATCCAATTTCTATGACACATCCATATTTAATGAATGTGAACGGATGAATTATCTGATGGAAACATTGGATATTTGGGCGGATGTCCATCCATCCCTGGTGACACTGCCTATGGGGTGGGAGTACAAAATGCCCTATGGAATCGTATATGCAAAATCGCCCTCTAAGGTGGTTCGTGATTTTATTGCGGTTGTGCGAAAAAGTATTAAGATTTGAAACGGCAGGGAATATCTTCCGCTGTTTGAATGGGCGGGTATAACTCGATTGCACCAACCCAGAAAACATGGTATCATTTTAGAAAAGAAACCGCGTCTGACGGAAAGAAGGGGGATGAGATTATGAACTGGATCCTGCAAAATAAGGACATTCCCATTCTGTCCTTTTCAACCGAAAAGGATGAGTTTGGCGATGTGACAGCCCTTGAACTTCGTTGGGAAAGCGAACAGCGGCCGGTTGGGTACCACAATATCCAGCAGTTTTTAGAGCGCCGAAAAGCCCCCAAACACCGCAAGCACATTGACCGGCTGCTTGCCCAATATGGCTGTCAGGATCTGGAGGGCTTTCTGACCGTCAGCCATGCACTTTCGCTGAACGATACCTTTTGGATGAAGCCAGCCGGTTCCTCGCTCCGATGGGAAAACGTGTCCCTATACCGCAACGATTTTGACGAGATCATTGCAGAGGCCGCGCTGAATGGAAACTTCTCCGAAACCTCGCTTTCCGCAACCTCCCCGGAATTTGGCACCGACGGCCAGTATGCAAAATGCTGGAAACGTGAGCCGGATGGGATCTTTCTGTACAAGGGCGGCAGTGCGGCGTATGAGCTTGAGCCTCTTTCAGAATATCTTGCCAGCCAGCTGGCCGAAAAACTGTGCCCGGACGCTGTGCGGTATGACATGGCGTTTTATCACGACAGGCTGGTCTCGACCTGTCCGCTGTTTACCTCGGAGGAGATCGGGCTTGCCAAGACGCTGGATGTTGTGGGCAGAGAGCATCGGGTTGCTGAACTTTTTCGATACTTTTCCTCGATTGGCAGCGAGGATGCCTTCCGCCGGATGTGCGTGCTGGATGCAGTGATCCTAAATATTGACCGGCACCTGGGAAACTTTGGCGTTTTGTTCAATAATGATACGATGGAGATTTTGGGAATGGCCCCCGTGTTCGACAACAACCGCAGCCTGCTGTTTGATCTGGACGAGGATCAGCTCCGGCAGGCCGGGCGGCATCTCTCCCGGTACACGCCCCGGCTGGGCGCAGGCTTTATCGAAACAGGCCGGGCGCTTATGACCCCGACGATCCGGGCGGATTTAGCAGAACTGCGCGATTTTGAATTTGCACCGCACCCCAATATTCGAGTAGAAGGGGACAGGTTGCAGCTGCTTTCCGGCATTGTGCGTGGGCAGGTTCATGCTCTGCTTGAGTAAGGAGGAGTTTATTGACCTTTGGAGCAGACTTAAAGGAAACTGGCAGACAGATTTTAAGCATGCAAAACAGACGAAAAAAGACGGAGGTGCATTAAGAATGAGCAGAAAATTAGTAGCATACTTTTCGGCCAGCGGCACGACTGCGCGGCTGGCCGAGACGCTGGCCGAGGCAATCGGCGCGGATATTTTTGAGATCAAGCCGGAAGTGCCCTATACCCAGGCTGATCTCAACTGGCAGGATGCCACTTCGCGCAGTTCAGTTGAAATGAAAGACTCTGCCTCCCGCCCGGCTATCGCGGCAAAGAGGGACAATATGGCCGAGTATGACACAATTTATGTAGGGTTCCCGATTTGGTGGTATGTTGCCCCCACCATCATCAATACTTTTCTGGAAAGCTATGACCTGACCGGAAAGACGATCATCCCCTTTGCTACCTCCGGCGGCAGCAGCATGGGCAAAACCAATGAAAAACTCGCGCCCAGCTGCAAGGGAGCAACGCTGCTGCAGGGCAGGGTGTTCCAGGCCAATGCGCGCGGCGCGGAGTTGGCAGCATGGGCCGGGGAACTGGAGTAAACAGGAAAAGCCCGATAGAGTTGGAGTGTATCGTCGATGGAATATCTTTGGTATATCCTTGCCGCGCTGGGAGCCGGGATAGGCACAGGCCTTGCGGGCTTGTCCGCGGCAACCGTAATGGTGCCGATCCTGATCGTGCTTTGCCCCAGCTTTGCGGGGGAGACCGGCGCATATCAGGCCACAGCCATTGCGCTGGCATCGGATATTCTGGGGTCAGCGGTGACGACACTTACATACGCAAAGCATAAAAATATTGATCTGAAGCGCGGCTGGATCATGCTGGCGTGTATCCTCACGATGAGTACGGTCGGCAGCTATGTAGCCTGGCTTGCGGGAAATGTAGTGCTGGGCAGCTTTACCTTGTTCCTGACCTTTTTTATTGGTATCCGCTTTTTGGTAAAACCGGATACCTCACGGGAAAACACGGTGGACAAGGGTGCAAAGCTTGATGCGAAAGGAATTGCCATATCTCTGTTCTTTGGCCTGACCATCGGATTCGGCACAGGCTTTGTAGGAACAGGCGGCGGCATGATGATGCTTGTCGTTTTCACCGCGTTTCTCGGGATGGAGCTGAAAACGGCTGTCGGCACAAGCACATTCATTATGGCCTTCACGGCGCTGATCGCAGCGGTCAGCCATATCCTTATCCACCCGGCAATCATTCTGGAACGCTGGGATGCACTGCTGATCTGTATTGTTGTTGCAACTGCGGCATCCCTTGTTTCCGCGCAGTTTGCCAATCGGGTGAAAGGCCGTACCGTTGGCCTTGTGACAGGGGTAGTGCTTACGGTGCTCGGTGTATCCATGCTGATATTGAACTATTGGCCGATTTCAATCAAAACGGCTGTTGCTGTATTATAGTAGTTTTCAAGCTATCCTTTCTTCCAGCGCCCAGCAGGAAATTCCTGCCGGGCGCAATTTTTTTGCATTTTTTGTTGAAAAGCTGTTGCCCCAATGCGTATAGGACAAACAGAAAGGTGAAAACGGGGCTTGTGGCCCGCTTTTCCTTGCTCAAATCTGTTGTAATTAAGGAGTGATGCCCATGTTGATTGCTGTTGACCACGGCAACAAACAGATCAAAACCGTCCACTGCCCGCCCTTTGTATCCGGGCTGACCGAAAGCACACAAAAGCCGTTCGGCAAGGATGTGCTGGCCTGGCAGGACAAATACTACACCCTGTCCGGCCAGCGTATCCCGTACCGGCGCAACAAGACCGAGGATGACCGGTTCTTTGTCCTGACTCTCTTTGCCATCGGGAATGAACTGCTGGCAAAAAACATCCATGCTGAAACTGTAACGCCCATTCAGCTTGCCATCGGCCTGCCGCCTGCCCATTACGGTGCGCAGAACCGTGCCTTTGCCGACTATTTTGCTGGGCGTGGGGTGCTCAAATTCGAGTATCGTAGCAGGCTGTTCCGGGTCTGCATTGAGACGGTGCAGTGCTATCCGCAGGCGTATTCCGCTGCCGTGATGATGCTCTCCGAGTTGGTGGGCCAGCCGAAGGTGCTGGTCGTGGACATTGGCGGTTTTACGGCCGACTACCTTATGATGCGCCGGGGGCAGGTCGATCTCTCGGTCTGCGATTCACTGGAGAATGGGGTCATTGTCCTCTACAACCAGATCCGCACCCGCGTCAACGCCGAGTTTGACCTGCTGCTGGATGAAGCCGACATTGATGCCATCCTGAAAGGCCAGACTGCGGGCTATGCGGTGCAGGTCACGGCGGTGGTCGAAGGGATGGCGCAGGATTTCATTGGCGACCTGTGCAGCAGCCTGCGGGAGCGGATGCTGGAGCTTTCGTCCGGCGTTGTGGTGTTCGTGGGCGGCGGTGCGGCATTGCTGCGCCGGCAGATTGAGCAGTCCAGTAAAATCGGCATGGCCCGGTTTGTGGAGGATGTGCGTGCCAACGCGATGGGGTACGAGCTTCTCTACCAGATGGAAACGGCGGGCAGGTGAGCGTATGGCAGAGAAAAAAGTACGCGGCCGCTTCACCATCAAGCTGAACGAGACCGACCCGGTACATGAGAAGGTGATTTGCTTGCTGGAGAGTCAGCCGCCTCGCACAAAAGCCCAGCTTATGGTGAATGCACTGCTGCATTACATGAACTGTCCGGCCGCAACCGACGGCACAGAATCCGCAATAAACCGTGCGTTCATTGAAGTAATCGTGCGGGAAGTGCTGAAGCAGCAGGGGGTGGATAAGCTGCCTGATGCTGCCCAGACCGCGGAACAAAGCTGGCAATCCCAGAAAACAGACCACACGGCACAAAGTAAAGGGGGAATGCCCACTGCCGATACCGAAAAAAACAACGAGACCTTTTCTCTGGTCGCGGATGCGCTCTCTGCGTTCCGCGGAGGATAAAGGCATGCAGTGTTGCTGCCCGGCCGCACAAAAGAAAAAGGCGCAAGGGATGCTCCCGCTACGCCTGTTGTTCTGAAATTGCCGCAAGATAGATATCAATCATATCTTCAAGGCGGCGATATTGCGTTGGTGTCAGGCCAGAAAGCTTGTCGGACAAATACTGAAGGTCATCCCCTGTGATATTGCCAGTGAGCAGATAATCCGAACTGACGCCCAAAGCTTTGCTGACGCGAAAAAGGTTTTCCGAACGCAAGGATTTCTGACCGCGTTCTGCGGATGAGATCGTCTGCGGTGTGACTTCAGCACGTTCGGACAACTCATCCTGCGTCATTCGTAGCTGCTTTCTGCGCTCGTAGATGCGCTTTCCAATTTGTACCAGCATCTCATCCATGTACTCACCGCCTATACCATAGTTTAAGTTTATGTGCTATGATATAGATTATTAAGCGATTAAAGCTGTTTTGTATCAGCTAAAATATTAAAAGAGAAGTACAGAATGAGCAAAGCATGTGCGGTAACAGGGCATCGGCCTACTCGGTTCAGATTTAAGTACAACGAGGATTACACCCTCTGCAAGAAGATCAAGAGAGCGATCCTTGAGCAATTCAAGCAAATGTATGACGAACAGGATGTGCGCCGGGTCTACGTAGGCGGCGCACTTGGCGTAGATATGTGGGCCGGAGAGATCGCTTTGCGGCTGAAAGAGACACCCGGCTATGGAGACTTGGAACTGCACATTGCCTTGCCTTTCGATGGACATGATGCAAAGTGGGACAAGCGCAGCCGGGAGCGCATGGCGTTTCTGATCCGGCACAGCGCCGAATGTATCACCATAGGAAAAACCAACTCTGGCGAAAGCTATTTTGCCCGAAACCGCTACTTGGTAGACCACGCAGATATGCTGCTGGCGGTGTTCGACAATGAAAAAGAGGTGCGGTCGTGGACACTGCACACAGTCAATTACGCCCGAAAACAACAAATGCCGATCCTGCTGATCCACCCGGATACAGCAAGGGTCAGCGATGGATAGAATGGAGATAACCTATGAAGAAGATGATTTTAGTTTTTGCTATGCTGCTTGCTCTTGCCGCCTGCGCTGAGGCGTGGACAACGGCACAAAACCCGCCAGAGATTGGAAGTGCAATGGCAGCCGCGGCAGAATATGCACGGCCGAAAGAGCAGGATGTTAAGCCCATTGCCAGTCCGGCGAATCTTGATGCAGGCAATGGAAAGGCTGTATCGACACCTGTTATGCCGGATAAAGATGAGGCGGATGCCGACGCAGTAACATCGGCCGCAATTCAAGACCAGACCACAGAGGGCCTGCCGGAAGAGCAGGGAACCAGTGCAGCAGAGGGGCCGGCCGCAGAACAAGGCCCGACTACCGAACCGGAAAACACCCCGGCCCCGGAGGCTACTTTCCAGCCAGAATTTCAGTCCACCGCAGCTCCGGCCCCGGCGGCGTATGGTGCCATCCCCTTTGAGCTTGCTGTCAGCACGGGCACCTGGTGGAAGATCGACGCGACCGATAGTGCCTACTGGGCGGTGCAGGAGAACATCAACGCTATGCG
>JAMPEH010000070.1 GCA_023665245.1 Muribaculaceae bacterium | reverse complement strand
CCCCTCGGCACGACAAATCTCTCCTTATCCTGCTTGAACAGGTTACTGAGGGTTTTAATCATTCGCTTTCATAGCCTCCTTCTGCTTTTTCTCCATAGCCGGCTTCATTATCTCGTAGTAGGTGTTCGTGGGGCGGAAGGTCAGCTTTTTCGGCATCAGAAACTCCGACTTGATCCAAGCCCAAAGGAACTTCTCAGCGGTCATGCCGTTGTATTTGAGAAAGCCAATCGCCGCAAAGGGCGCAGCACCCAGAATACACACCCACGATACGGTCTCAGTGCCGACATAGGGCTTCAGTATAAAATAGAGTCCCACCGCCACCATACAGGCGAGGGCAGAAAAAATGAGCTGTCTCATCGACAGCCCAAAGAACATCGCCTCCGTGTAGTTGCGGATCTCCCGGTTAATCTTTACTTCCATGTTCGCTCCTCTCCCGGCGGGCAGCTTCACGCAGTTCTGCCTTACAGACACAATCGTCTACAAGGCAGTTCACTTCGCCTTTCCGCTGCCCACCGTAGTAAAGACAATATTTGCAGTCACAGTCGGCGAGGGCATAGCCCTGCCATCTGTTGTAGATTCTCGTTGTTTCTTTCATGGCTTTACAATCCCATCATCTCTCTGATAATTCGGTCAGCCATCTTAACTGCTCCAACGAGGACGAGCATATTGAACACAAGCTCCCCGATATACGCCCACACCTGTGTGACCGCCGCCGCATCTGGATTGACCACGGGCGGCGATGCTGCGAACAGCGAAAAGATAATACAGGCGAGGACAATGACCGCTCCCTCCAGACACACGGCACAGTAGCTCTTGATAAACGACTTGCCCACATTCTGCGAGGGTTCACCCGCAAATGTCGATAGTGGAATTGGGGCTAACGCCGTGTACATATAGAGCTTAAAGAACCTGCCGTAGACCGTCATAATCAGGATGAAAGACAGCACTGTGATGAACAGCCCGCCAATAAGCGTGACCGCCCATAAGGGAATTGACTCAAAGAAGCCGCAGCTTTCTATGGTGTCTATCATCTCTGCCGGGAGTGTGGTCTGCGCTGCTGAGCCGAAGCCCGCAGCAGTCATGATGGTCGAGATCGTGCCTTGGACGATATTGAACAGTGCCAACATCAGCTCCATGCCGTAGGTGATGGCACCTTTCGCCAGAGCAAATCGCACAAAGAGCTTCAGGGCGTGTTCGGGCTTCTTTACATCTGTGAAAGAGCTGCAAGTTCGCACCATGCCCACCACGAAAAAGAGGACAAGCAGCGCAAGACCGATAGCCTGAACAGCGCCGTTTATATTCACAATGACACTCCATATCCCGCCGCCTTTGAAGTTTTGCGGTGTGGTCGTAATGAGCGTCCATATTTCAGATAGCTTTCCATTCCATGTTTCAAGGGCGTTCTCAAGGTTCTGAACTACCCAGTTGTCAGACACATAAACCACCTCCTGCTTCGTCAGGACTACCGTTCAAATCAATGTCGCAAGGGACTTCGTTCCCCCAGACATCCCATCCTTCCGTCTTTGTTCGGGCAAAAAGCTCCACTCTTGGAACAGTCCCCATCATAAGTGTGATACGGTCTCTGACTTCATCTGGCTTTTTGCTGTGTTCCTCGATGTGGGAAATTACGACCTGATGGACACTTGTGGATTGTCTTTTAGGGTGCCCTTTGGTAGCAAGAAGGCACAACTCAACATTCGAGCGTGTCCAATGCCCCATGCCCCAAAACAGGGTATTTGCCTTTTTATTCTGTTTGACCCACACAAATGCTACGGTCTTATACTCGAATCCCCACGCCTTTAGTACGGCAAAGCTCTCTCGCAGAAAAGGCATCGTAGTCCAGAGAAACAAAACACAGTCGTCGGCTGAGATCTCAGCTACCGGCAGTGCCACTATTTCGTCCAGACTCATGGTCGGATAGTGCCTATCAGCGGAGCGTCCCATTCCTTTAGGCGAATAGGTTTTGAAATGCCACGGTGGATCAGCATATATGATGTTATACTTCTTCTGACTTTCGATACTAAGCCACCTCCGTTCTAAAATAGACTTATGGAGCAGAACGCTATGCGTTTCTGCTCCATAAGCTCCGTCTTGTAAATCTGTTTATCCGTCCTCAGCCTACGATCAGGGTCAAAATCTCCTTGGCGAAAGTGATGATAACACCGCCAGCAAGGGTCAGGAACCCGTTGGCTCGCTGAGAGGGGTCGTGGGACTTGAGCGACAAACCCACCTGCACAATGCCGAAGCCCAGCAGGATCATACCAACAGCACGAATCAGCCCGAAGATGAAATCGGACAGGTTATTGATGACGGTCAGCGGATCGCCGCCAGCGGCAAAGGCAGGAGCAGCCATACTCATGGCCAGCGTCAGGCTCAGCACAGCAGCACTGTAAAAGCGGAACCCCTTTTTAACCTTGCCCTGCATGGGCAGCTTCACGGTCTCCTTGGTCTCATTCTTCTTAAAGAACTTCATAAAAAATACCTCCAAAATTGATTTATTGTTGTTTGGCTTCAAAGTCCTCATCAGACAGAAGCTCGTAGGTGGTTTCGTACAGTTCCATTTCAGGAACTTTCTCCGGGTCAATGAACTCCACGGAAATGGTCGCTACATCATCCCGGACAACTCCATGACGGTACACATCGGCTTTTCCATCAGCGGTCAGGTTGATATTGGGGTGCTTCAGAATGTCGTACTTGAAGTCCAGCACAGGTCGCTCGCCTCGAATGAAAAGAATGGCGTACTGATTGTCCAGCATACGCACCTCGTCCGGTGTAAGCAGCTCACGACCGCTGATCTGGTAGTTGGTGGAGTAGTTACCACTCCGTCCCGAACTTTTGCCAAAGGTGTTGGTGTCGATAGTCTCCTTGCCCAGCAGCTCAGACACATACTTATGGGTACTCTGCTCATTGCCGCCGAGATAGAGGAACTCATCGCAGTTGCCCACGATGGATTCCCATTGCTTCTCGAACAGGGCTTTGAGCTGCGCCAGATTTTGCAGGATAATAGAGACAGACACACCACGGGAGCGCATAACACTCAGGATTTTGTCAAAGTCATCGGGCAGGCTCACATTGGCAAACTCGTCCATCAGGAAGTGGACAGGTACAGGCAGCGCCCCGCCATGCACATGGTCAGCAGAATAGAAGAGCTGCTGGAATAGCTGCGTGTAGAGGATGGACACCAGAAAGTTGAAGCTGGAGTCGTTGTCAGGAATCAGAGCGAACAGCGCCACTTTCTTTTCGCCCAGAGAGGGCAAGTCCAGCTCGTCCGTCGTTGTCATGGAGGCAAGGCTTTCAAGGTTGAACTTTTCCAGCCTTGCCGCAAGGGTAATCTGGATAGATTTCAACGTCTTAGCGCTACCAGAGTGGTAGTTGTGATAATACTTGAGGGCAATGTGGTCGGGCTCGTCACGCTCCAAGTCTGAGAAAAGAAAGTCCAAGGGCGTAGGGCGGTTGTCCTCCTCATCCTCAATGGCTCCGGCTCTGAGCATTTCCATGACCATAGGAAAGTTTTGCTCTTCCTCCGGCGCTTCATAGTGCAGATAAAAGATGAGGGCAAGCAGGAGCATGGAACCTGCCGTATCCCAGAACGGGTCTTGGGACTGTGAGCCTTTGGGCGTGGTACTCTTAAACAGGTTCGTCACGAGCCGTTGAACATCGTTGTCATCTCTCAAATAGACAAAGGGATTGTAGCAGTGGCTTTTGTTCATAGAAATCAGGTCAAGAACTCGGATTTCATAGCCTTTGGCTTCCAGCAGCTTGCCCGTATCTCGCAGGATTTCCCCCTTGGGGTCAAGGATCACAAACGAGGTGTTCGCCTGCATGAGGTTGGGCTTGCAATAATATCGTGTCTTACCGGCACCGCTGCCGCCACAAACCAATGTGTTCAGATTTCGCCTGTGCTTCTTGGCGTTGAGACCAATCTTCACATTCTGAGTCAAGAGCTTGTTTTCTGACTGCGGCGACTGCTGGTACTTCTTATTGATTGTTCTGGCTTCGCCCCATTTGGCGCTGCCGTGTTCCTCTCTACGGCGATAGTTCCTGCGGGTCGAAAAGTAGACGCCTATGCCCAAACCATACGCCAGAAGCAGAACGAGGACAGTCCGCAGACTGTCCTCGCATAGCTCTATCTGGAATGGCTCATTGAATACGGTCATTAACTTCGGCAGTATCTCAGGCAGGCCGCCGGAGACAGAGGGCGCTATCAACAGCGCCACCCACACCACAGGGACTATGCCGATGATGGAGAGGATAACAGCGCTCTGACGGTCGTTATCTCTCGTCATGGCGGCTGTCCCTTTCTATCACTCTGAACCTCTTATTGGGAGCATTGCCGATTTTAACGATCAGCTCGTCCACAGCATCGGTGGACTTGCCCTCGTTTTTCAGCTCGGTCTTTTTGTCATTCAAAGAGCGAATGACAACACCATGCTCATAGTCGTCCAGAGCGACAAAGTATTGCTTCTCCTTCATCGGCTTGACCTCCTCTTAGCGCTCCATATCCTTGGAGCGCTCCTGCTTCTGACGATAAAGCTCATCAGAAATACGGGAGTAGATCTCGCTCATCGCCGTGCGGGTCTTGCCAAGCTCGGCACGGATGTCCTTCACGTCTGCACCTGAAAGCTCCTCGGGGACACGATTGATGGCAAAGTTTTTTGTGTCCACTCCGAACTTCTTGCAGAGCATATAGCCGATACAGACCGCCTTGAAGCCTGCCTCATTTCGGCTGTATGCCTCTGAGTCGATGGCAAGCTGGGCATGACCCAGCTCCTGAGCGACGCACTGGCACAGAGCCACGCTGTCGCCAATGTCCCGCTTCACAAAAAGCGTTTGCTTTTCGTTGTTGTAGAAAGCGCCCATGTTGGGGAACGGCAGCTCATCCACGCTCTCGAACTTCACGGGAGCTGTATCCAGCATGACCGCAACGAGCTTGCTGGGGTCACGGTTGGCAGTAGGGGCAGGCTGGCGCTTGCCGTTGGTCTGCGCCACATCAAAGACCTTCTTCACATTGTAGGCAACGCCGGGGCTACCGTCCTTCTTGGTGTACTCCACCGGCTCAAGGATAGAAAAGCTCTTTTCACCCTTGTTGACCCTAACATTATCCTCGCCCCAATCTCCGAAACTTTTGAGCTGCGTGGAATCTGGACGCTGCTTGTAGATAAGCAGCGCATTGGCGGCAGAGTATCGATCCATCCTGCTCTGGGTATCGAGGAAGTCCCTGAACTTCTCAGGGGCAGATACGACCTCGGCGGCGGTCTCGTCGATCATGGCGTAAACCGCTTCTTTCTCCGCCTGCTTCTTTTCAATCCACTCCTCTGTGGAGAGACGGGGCTGAGACTCCGGGCGGCTTCTGTTGGGCTTAAAGTTATTCGTCATAGGTGATTACCTCTCTTTCGTTTTTTTCTTCTTGGGTTTTGGCTGCTGATGAACCGTCTGGCTGGGCTTCTGCTGTGCCTTGGGTTTCTCAGCTTCCGGCTGGGTACGCTCTGCTTCTTTCTGCTTTGCCGCAGCCGCCTTGTATCCGTTCAGTTTTTCCCGGACGGAAGGCTTCTTGCCTGCGGTCTTGGCAGCACCCTTGTCAGTGGGCGTACCGGCTCGCTCTGAGCTTTGCTCGGACGGAGGGCTTTTTTCCGTCTTTGCCGCAGTAGGGTTTTCCTGTGCGTTCCGCTCCTTTTGGACAGGTGTGCCCATCGCTTCCTCAACGACCCGCTCGCCGAGAGACTTGGTGGGAATGTCTTTCTCTACCTCTTCACGCTCAGCGATGTCCTTTTCCGCTTCGGCAATGATAGAAGCCTTATCCACCTTGCCAAGCTCAAAGCGGTCAACGATACGTTGGATTTTGGAAGCGTCCTCAGCCCTGGCTATGATGTCGATCTCAGCTTCGGGGTCATTGGTGCTTTTGTCCCTCAAAACACAGTACAGAACACCGTACTCTTTAGCGTGCTTGGTGAACATGGGCAAGTCCTTTTGCTGGATGGAAAAGACTTTCAGCTCCTTGCCGGACTTAATCATGCTGGTAAGGCGAGCCTTGCCTCGGGTCTTGTTGGACTGCGTGACCTCCTGTTTCAAAACAGAGGCTAACAACAAAGCCACTTCCTTGGCGGCAGAGCCGGTCAGCTTGGCTGCGACCTCAAAGCCTTCAAGCGATAGCCTGACAACCTGCTCTGCTGCATCACCGCTGCCTGTCATAGTGATTTCTCTCCTTTCCATTGAGTTTTTCTTCCTCTGCGATGACCTGACCGAGCTTTTCTCGGATAACGCCAGAGCGCTGGGCAATGTCTTCGCAGAGCTTGACTTCCTTGCGAAGTCCTTTCAGCTTCTCGGAGATTGCGGCAATCTCACTCTTTGCCGCCGACAGCCTTTCATCGGATATTCCTACATTTCGGATTTCGTTGCGGAGATGCGTTCTGTCGGCAGTTAGAGTTTTGATTTCCTCCTCGACCGATTGCTGATATGAAAAGAGCTGCTGGTCAGTACCGATGTGGTGCTTGCCCAGCAGCCTCGTTTGTGCTGTCAGCTCGTCCAGCTTCATTAGGTCATCCCTGAGAAGATAGTGGAGCCGAGCCGGATTCTGTTTCTGATATTTCGGAAGATAGCCCAGCTTGTAGCAGTAGTGAAGATACTGCCCATACAGACCGCCTTTCCTGCGAATGCGATGTTCCCGAGTGATGAGAACATACTGGCGGGGCTTCGGTCTCTCTTTTTGGAAAGGTCGCATATCTACACGCCCACGGTTCGCCGCCACACGCTCCATTATCTTATCCCTGCCGTATTCCTCGCCCAGCCGGTAGAGACGGACAGGCTTTGTCTGCCCCTTGGGAATGATCGTCCAATACTTGTGCCGGTCGTTGAAGTTAAAGGTGTAGCCCATGTCCTTCAGCGCCGCTTCAAGCTGGAGCTTATTGGAGCTGTGTTCAATGGCTTCGTCGATAGCGGCCCGCAGCACATTGTATCGTGTCGGCATACCGGCCTTGTCCTTCATCGTCAGGTACGACGGGCTTGGATTGCGCTCGGGGTTCTCAATTATGTGGAGTCCATACTTTTCGCAAATGCGGTCAGCAACCTTGCGGAACTTGAACCACGATGTCTCATCATGGCAACGATGACCGTCCTTGAACGAAACGGAATTGATGACAAAGTGACAGTGGAGGTGCTTGGTGTTCAGGTGCGTTGTGACGACCACCTGATAATCCTTGCCCCAAACCTCTTTGGCGAACTCCATGCCGATCCTCTGTGCCAGCTCCGGCGTGATGTCCTGCTCTTTGAAGCTCAGGTAGCCATGATAGGCTTGGATACCGTCGCTCTTTCCAAACTGTTCCTTGACATTGACGAACTGCTCACGGGCAGTCTCCACATTACAGTTAATGCCTTCACAGAAAAACTCCTGCTCGGTTTTCTCCTCGTCCTTTGCGTAGGCAAGGACATCTCGGAGCGCCTGATAGTCGGCATAGCTGTATCTGGACTTTGTTTTGTCCGTTTTATCAGGATTGGTGGCATAGTCGAGGACAGAGGCAAGCCGGGCTGTTACCGGCCAGAGCTTGCTTACTGCCATTTCAGATTGCTCTTGTCTGGACGGAGGAACTGCCGCTCCACATCCGCCTGAAATCTGTGCCACCGTTCCGCTTCCTTGGTGAGGAGTGGAGCGTCGATGAAGTTCAGCGCATTTGCCTTTGCCGCCAGTTGATGAATGTTGTTGCCGATGGCGGACAACTCCCGCATGACTTCATAAAATTTTTCGTCCGGCTTTTCCTTTGGCTCATAGCCTTTCAGTAAAAGGCGGAGCAGGGTGCTTTCTGAGAGACAAGCCATCTGTGCCTTGCGAGCAAGGTCAGCAGCTTCATCTTCAGAGAAGCGAATGTGTTTGTCCACTGGTCTGCGCCTCATACTTTTCCTCCTTCCTGATGAGTAGATGTGCTGACAGCACGGGGTATTAGGGGGACACCCCTAACGAGGTGTTTGTTTCCCCGAAGTGGGGATACAAACGCACTGCTCGTTAAGATGATACAGAGCTTTCTCCATACCTCTATCTAACGCAGATTTATCGCTCCATTTCATTTGAGACCGGCTTAAATTGAACCGCCTCGATCCCGTTTTCCGTCTGCACAAAACGCTCCGGGAACTTGAACATTTCACGATATTTCTCCGCCAAGTCAGGCGGCAGGCTCTGGTACTTTTCAGCACCAATCGGGGCATAGGCGATAAAGAAATCTCCCGCAATAATATCCATCATCTCACGGGGCTGCTCCAGCATATAGCAGCGTTCTACTTGCCACCCGTCCGTTCCACCGTGTTCAGAGGCCATATACTGTTCCAAACGGATACCGTTATCCGACCCGTCAAGGGCGCTTGCGAAGATGGAATAGCCGCCTTTGTTGGGCTGAAACGCTTTGTTGTCAGAGGACACAACATAGGTTCTGGATTCGAGAGAGTAAGGCTTTTCAAAGCTCGCCTGTGAGAAAACAATATAGCCGGTGAGGTGTTCGCCGTACTCTTTCTCTTTCTCCCGAAAGCGCTGCTTCATCTGTTGATAGGTCATATCCACCTCTATCGGCTCATTGTAAACGGCACGGTTGAGAGGGAAATCTTTTGCCTTTCCATCTTCATTGCAGATGATGGCGACCTCATCGGAGAAAGGCATATACTCCTCAATGTCGCCGCCGACAACCCTTTGCATTGCCTCCAAGCTGTTCTCGATCTCCACCACTTTAGGGTACTGTCCCGGCTGCACAAGCAGGACAGAGATAGTCTCAACCTCGTCCAGATTGCAAAAGCGCTCGCTCTTTTGCGACCTATCCGGCTCAAAAGAAACCTCCTTGAAACCGAAGCTGTCGCAGAAATAGAAGCCCGGTTTGAGCTTCTCATCGGATACGATCTCCACTACATCCGAAACAGAAAGAGACCTTGCCTTGTAGCCCTGCGGATGATCGCTGTTGAACATTGTATAAATGCCCTCGAGGGTTTTGCAGGGGACTTCACCCTCAAAAACACTGTCGTAAACAGCGCTGTTGATCTCGGTGCTGCCCTTGATTCTTTGCAGACTATCCATATCCATGAGGCCCACATTGTCCTTGTCTCTTTCGAGATTGACCTGATAGATCTTGATTCTCATCAGCGTTCAAAACTCCTTTCTTTGGTTTTGTTTTTGGGAATGCCAAGCCGCAGGCAGAGCATATCGTTGTAATCCTTACCCTGCGTGGGCGGCTCGTCAATGACCTCGTACTGCTTTGGGAGAATGGTTTGCAGCGCCCTTGTAGCCTCTCTACCGGCTCTGTCATTGTCCAAATGCAGGACAATCTTTTTGACATTTGGAGCTTCTGAAAGGAACTGAGATAGCGCCATTGGAATGGTGCTGTCCTCTATCTTTTCCCTTGGCATATACACGCCTGCGAGAGACACAAGCTCATGCTGCTGCCAATCTCTGCCCGACAACTTCTCCATGGTGGCGAAAGATAAGAGGTCAATGGCGCACTCAAATAGGTGCAGTTCATCGCTCTTGCCGTTTGCGATCCGAAAAGAATAATGCTTGTCGCTGCCGGAACAGTCGCCCATAACCCGGCTGCTGTTGGTCGCACGGAAGGATGCATACCGAGGCTTTTTCTCCTTGTCATAGCCCACGAAAACAATGTTGTGGTATGGGAGACTCTCGAAGA
>JAMPEH010000006.1 GCA_023665245.1 Muribaculaceae bacterium | reverse complement strand
CCGCCTCCACCAATGGGAATCAGTTTCGTCCCACCCCAGCGATATGTCTGGTTGGTATCAGTATCGCTGTAGATCTTTCCGGTTTCCAGCACGAACGGGCCGCGCAGTTCCTCGTCCCACTCATTCGGGACAAAGTCGGTCAGGTCCTCAGAAGCGACACCCTCGACAGCATCGTCTACATAAGAGGGCAAGTACTTGGCAGAGATCTTCCCGTCGGCGCCGAGAGGAACGACACCGTTGATAGCGCCGAGGGATGACTGCTTCAGATAAGCGCTATCGTGATTGTGGTCCTCGGCAGCCTTACCGTTGAGCTGAGCCTGGATGCTCCCATTGATCCCAGCAAGAGCGCCAAGCTCGTTCGCAGTGATGACAGACACCGCAAGACCTTTATCCTCCGAACTCACAATGACACGGCTTCCTTCAGCCATGCGTACTGTTGCACCGGTATGGCTATGGCTGTCGTCGGTAATCTCCACAGGGATTTCAACCGTGCCGGACTCGGACGGATTGTAGGAAACCGCACCGGATGCATCCCCAGTGACCACGATAGTGCGACGTACACCGAAGTTGACGAGGAACTCAGAGAGGGTATGGGTGCCGTCTGGCATGATGACGCAGTCGGTATCCGTTTCACGATGGATAATAATCGGCTGTTTGTCGTCGTCAAGGACAACTTCTTGGCGTTTCAAAATCATCTGTGCCATGATCAGTCACCCTCTTCCTCAGTAGTCTCCTCCCCAGGGGTTCCCAGCTCATAGTCATCGGGGTTGGTTTCTACCTCCTCACCAGTTTCAGCATCAGCGAAGGAGTAGTTGGCCATCTCTTCCTTGTCCACCTTCGTGATGGACATATTGGTCAGGTCTTGGAAGTAGTAGCCAGTGTCGGGAAGAATTGTCTGGAGCCAGTAATCACCGACTTCCTGATCGTCGGGGCCGGGCTGCTCCATGGAGTCGATGATCTGACGATGCGAAAGCTGCTTGATGATCTCGGGATACTGGTCGAGCAGTTTGGGGAGATCGATGACCTTGACCCAGCTCCCCCATTCGTGATCATTGACAGAGGCGCGGAAATAGGGCGCCATAGCCTTGTCGCCGAAAGCACATTGCCAGGTGGGATAGGCAACCTCCGGGGCACTGTTCATCCGAACTGTCATCAGGGTGATGTAGTCGAGAGTGATCCCGTCGCGGCCCGTCAGTCCGAGTACCTCCACCTGCTTCAATTCGTATGTGATATCGCGAATATAATCAGCCGGGCGAAGGTCCTTGTCCTTGTTGGTCACAACCACGGAGATGCCGATGACTTTCATGGTGTTCTCGTCAATGTCCATCACGACATCGCTCGGGCGCTGGGGTTTGCTCGGATCTTCCCAGTCGGGGTTAAAGATCGTCTGCTCCAGCTTCTCGACCATCGGAAGCACGCGGTCTTCCAGAACCCGCATGTTAGCGAGGATCTGTTGGTATGCACTCGGAAGATTTCGGCTCCCAGCCTTTGGATCCGCCATTTGTAACACATCCTTTCTTATGGTAAGTAACTCACCAGATTTTATATACCTGTTCCGTGGGTTTATTACCAACATCTATATGAGTGACAGCAGTTGACACCCCTGGCGGGATGTCGGCATACCGTTTTTGACTGAATGCAAATGGCCCGGACCGATCAGCCGGCTTGGTAGGCCATGGAGAATGCAGTATGGAGGAGCCCCTGCTCATAGTGGCGGCATCCTCCCCGCCACTTGTAGCCCGTCTTTTGCTCATGGGGACGGTTGGGCGCCTCACTGCAACCAATCCGCTGGGATGCGTGCTCACCCAGCAACTATCCGGCAAATGTATCACACCTCGAATAAGATTTATCTGTCCCAGCCGAGGGTCAGCTGTTGCCACTCACTCTATTCTCAAAAGGAAAGGATGCGACTAACCATGGCTGTTGATTATCGCAGTAAGATCGTGGCGAGCGCTCTGAGTTACCTCGGGACGACTGCCCCTAAGGGTGATGATCAGTTCATCACGGCCTATAACAAGTGGGCTGGCACCAAGTTCAGCGTGGATGGGACGCCTTGGTGTGCCATCTTCGTTACATTCAACGCCCGCATGGTCGGTGTTCCGACCACCATCATCCCCAACTTCGCCGGCTGCACCACCGCTATGAGCTGGTTCAAGCAGCGCGGCCGTTGGCACGAGAAGGGCAGCGGCTATGTGCCCAAGAAGGGTGACCTGATCATGTACGATTGGGACATCAGTGGCAATGCTGACCATGTTGGCATCGTTGTCGATGTGGCCAACGGCAAGGTCAACACCATCGAGGGTAACACCACCAACAACGGCGTCTATGGTGTATGGAAGAAGTCCTACTCCCTCACCAGCAAGCTGATTCGCGGCTATGCGGAGCCGGACTATGACGGCACCAATACCACCGCCGTGAGCAACCAGACTCAGCTGTCCTCCATGGTCAAGGCGACCTATGTGAAGCAGTTCCAGACCTGGATGAACAGCAACTTCAACCAGAAGCTGGCCGTCGACGGCTCCTTCGGGCCCGCTTCCAAGAAGGCCGTGATCTCCTGCTGGCAGACCCAGATGAACACCAGCTTCAAGAGTGGCCTTGTGGTCGACGGCTCCTTCGGGCCTCTGTGCCAGGCGGCTGCTGAGAAGCATGTGCTCAACCAGAAGAGCAAGGCGGTCAATCTGGTCTATATCCTGCAGGGACTGCTGTATGCCCACGGGTATGACCCCAAGGGCTTTGACGGCTCCTTCGGGCCTGGCTGTCTGGCTGCGGTGAAGGCCTTCCAGAAGGCCCGCTCCCTGACTGTCGACGGCTCTGTCGGCAAGAACACCTGGACGTCTCTATTCAACAAGTGGTAAAACACAAGAGGGTGGGCCAAACGGCCCACCCTCATTCTTTATTTAATAACACCACTTGGTTTCAGTAACCAATCGTATGAATGTGTCATCATATACCGCCTCATCGCACCCGGAATCTGAGGAGGGGAATCGGTCAATGCTTCCAATGTCCTCGTAGCAAATGCCGGCACTTCAGGCGTCATATCCAGATCAATTTTCCAATTCTCGATCTTATCCAATGGAACGTTGTGCACTCGGCCGTCTGTGGTCTTATAGAACAGATATCCGCCCTCAAATGAATACGACACTGTATCCTCCATAATAACAGTGCCATCCTTCATTTGTGCCGCGACTTTGATAATTACAGGTTTACTCATTATACATCACCCTTTCTTATACTACTGGTAGTAGCAACTTCTATTCAGAAGTGAGTTTGATCAGGATAACGATATATGATATCTTTGGGTATATATTATAGTAGCGAAACCCAAGGAAGATATTCATAAGAAAGGAGGGGAATGAATCATGGGTTTCCTGAGGAAATCAATCCTCGAACCGATAGGAGCATGGATGTGTACGGTCTTCGGAACATCCAAATGGAATGCCCGGTACATTCGGGTAATCAACAGCTGCAACTGGAACGACTTCGTAGCTCTCATGGACGACATCTTGGATCTCGATCAACCTTTCCGCAAGAAGCGGTATATCTGGAATGTCATCCGCGGTAAAACGTTCTACAAAGAACTCTCTCACTATGTCATCGGATATTGTGAGCGGGTCATGAGCGGTACGCTGGATGGCAACCGGCATAAGATGAACGATATCGAGATGCTGATTCATGAGATCGTAACAACGGAAAAGTCGGAACGTGCACTGAAGAGTTTCATCTGGGCGATCACGAAGAAGATCCCGCTCCTGACCATCGACACAATTCCCTATATGAGCGCTGAACGTATCACCAATATCCTGCTCGGTGAGAAGACAGTGCTCAACGACGCAACACTTGAACCGTTTATCGACCCTCTGGTGGATCTCCGTAACCAGGTGGCCGAACTCACCAACATGATGAAAACCGTGATGGGAGATGAGTAAATGAGCGACACCCCCGCGTTAGTTAACCGTGACAAGTCCTGGATCAGCTTCAACCTTCGGGTATCCGACGAGGCTGCCAGGAAACGCAATACCCTGGGAGAACGCGTGATGTTTCACGGGATATCCCATTCCAACTTGGCGGAATTCCTCCAGGTTCGCTATCCGGCGGCCATCGAGGAATTCCCCGAAAATGTTCTCGACGATATCGTCGAGGATGTTAGCAAACACTACAAGACCCTGATGGATCGGTTCCGTAAGTTCAACAAAGAGTTCAGAATCATCCGACGAGTCAAAGATCTGAGCAAAGACGATCTCAAGTGGTCGGAGAAGTATTTCAAGCAGAACGTGTTTCCGGCCCTGCTTCCGATCACCGTCGACAAGACCAGGCAGGCGAACATCCGTGAAGGTATGTACCTCCTGGTCGTCACGGAACGGGATGATGTCGAGTCCATCGGCTATATCGAGATTCCAAACAACCTCGGCCGGTTCATTCCAATTCCTGGAAAGCATGGTGTCATCGCGATCGAGGACCTGGTTAAAGCCAACGTGAAGTCTGTGGTCCGTGGTCGCAAGATCGTCAACGTGGTTCCATTCTCCATCCTCAGATCTGCCGAGATCTTCATTCAGCCCGGGCGGTATATTGATCCATACGAACTGATCAAGGAAACCCTGCACGAACGAGAGAAATCCTGGGTCACCCAGCTCGAGATCGCTTCGTCCGATAAGGGTTGCATCAAGGCCATCCGGAAGATGATCAACATGGATCCCAACACCATCATCTTTGCGACCGAGTTGATTCGGCTGTCCGACCTGAAGAAGATCCCCAGCAGTATCTATAAGGAGAACGACAAGCCGAGAAAGTTCGAGCCCTACGACACCTTCCCGACGGAAGACATCTTCGACTATATCAAGCGCAACGACAGACTGTGCTTCCATCCCTATGAAAGCTATGATGGGTCGATGGTTCGGTTCCTTGAGGCCGCTGCAGTGGATCCGGATGTGACGAGCATCCGGATCAGTCTTTATCGCGTGGCGAACAGAAGCCGGATCATTGATGCTCTGCTCAGGGCTGCTGACAATGGAAAACTGGTCACTGTCTTGGTGGAACTGAAAGCCCGGTTCGATGAGAAGCACAACATGCAACTCTCGTCGATTCTTCGGGAAGGTGGCATCCGGATCATCTATACGAAACCGGAGATCAAGACCCACGCAAAAGTCTGTCTGGTCACTCGGAAAGAGAAGAAGGGCCTGAGAATCTACAGTCATGTGGGTACGGGTAACTATTCGGAGACAAATAGCAAGCTGTATACCGATTACAGCTACTTCACCGCAGACCAGGAGGTTGGTGCCGACCTGACACAGTTCTTCAACCTGCTGACATCAGACCAGGGTGACTTCAAGTCCCGCAAGATCATCTACGCACCCTATAATCTGAAGAGCACCATCATCGATGAAATCAATCGACAGATCAAGCGTGCTAAGAACGACAAGAGTGCACAGATTATCATCAAGTGTAATGGTCTCACCGATGAAGGAGTGGCCAGACGTCTGGTGGAAGCCGCCAAAGCCGGAGTGAAGGTGATCTTGATCATCCGGTCGTCATGCATCATCCAGCCTCAGAAGAACATCAAGATCTACTCTGTGGTTGGGCGGTTCTTGGAGCATTCCAGGATCTGCGTCTTTGGCGCCAACAAGGACTGTCGGGTCTATATCGGTTCGTCCGACATGATGACTCGGAACCTGAGTCGGCGCAATGAGCTGATGCTCCTGGTTGAAGCGAACGGTCCGAAGCAGAGGCTCTTGAGCCACATCGAGACCTATCTGAATGACAATGTGGACCGCAGAGAGATTGGGCCGAAGTGCACCTATGAGGACCCCAACCCCAAGAAGGGAAAGAAAGTGATTTGCGCTCAAGAGGCGTTTATCAAAGAGGCCAAGAAGATGGCCAATACTATGTAGGAGGTAATAGAAATGAGTCAGGAATTATGTGGTGATTCCATGGTCGCCGATGCCGTTCTGGAAGGACCGAGCTCTCCCATAGGTACGTGTGACCGGGGCATTATCGCCAGTCCTTTCACCAACAAGACAGCGATCGACGCATCCCTCAGCGGGAAGCTCACTGCGAAGTTCAAAGGTCAGCTGGTCAGCGCGGAGGGTCTCATCATGGCTCTCCGCCAGTTGCCCCAGGGATCCGATGTCATGGAGGTCAAGATCAGCTCGTATGAGCACAAAGATGAAGGATGGATGTGCGAGGTTGCGATCGAGTACTACGTCGAGAACGTCGGCAAAGCAACCACAACCATCAATGTGCGTGAGCCGCTCTGCCGTGGCATTGACGGAGTCAGTATCACCCCGTGTGGGATGACACATCTCAACGGATAAATCCCTATCCAACCGAACGGGGAGATTCTCCTCCCCGTTCTTTTAACAAGGAGGATGTACAATGGAACTCAACATCGATGTGGTGCGCGGGTACTATGCTGAAACCAACGACAAGTCCTGTGCGGTTCCTGTCATGGACCGCAGTGTGGATGTTATCACGGGAGCAACCAAACTCTGCGCCGACCTCGAACGTATCATCGATGACACCAGCAATGTCGGCCTCATTGAATATCGGAAAGCCCAACAGACTTTCACTCAGTGCTACAACCGGTTTATCGCCGATGACGAGTTCAAGGTGAATTTGAACTTCGTAAACGAGGACGACATTATCAGCTCCAATGAGGAAGTCGGCAACGTTGACGTCGGTCACATCTACCTGAGAGCACCTCTGAGTGATCTGACTAAGCTGCCCATCGGATTCGGCATCTATCTCAGACTGTATGCTCCGCAGCGCGGTCTTACTCTCATGGAGATCTTCCCCCGCAACATGGTATACCTGATCAACACCGAAACCTTCAGTGAAGATCAGGTAGTCCGACACCTGATCAGTGTCCCTCACCCGGTACAGCCTTCCCAGGTTATGGTGGTGCCATATTTTGATCGGAGCTGCATCAGAGTGGCACCGTATCAGGCAAGAGAGCGGGATCAGTATTACTATAAGGATACCGGGTCCCTTATTCCGTGGTTCAATAACCAATGCGTGAAAACCGGTGTCGTTATTGCAGATTAGGAGGTAGACACATGTGAGTAAATTGCGAAACGGGTTGAATGGGATTCGCACCATCAACCCTGTTGTCGGGTGTGATATTGGCTGCAGCTACTGTTATGCCCGACGCTTCAATAAGCGATACAAGCTGATACCCAAGTTCAGCGAGCCGGAGTTCAAAGAATACCGGCTACACCAACTCTACGGTCAGAAGCCCCACATCTATCTGGCAACGTCTATGAGTGATCTCTCTGGATGGAAACCCGATTGGCGTCCGAAAATCTTCAAAGCGTTCCATGACAATCCTCAGCATATCTTCTTGCTGCTTACGAAGCGGCCGGGACGGTGCTGGTACAAGATCGAGGACGACAACGTGTGGATGGGTACCACTCTGACTACCATAGACGATGTGGAGCGGATCGACATCATGACATGGAACACCCCGGCGAAGCATTACTGGTTGTGCATCGAGCCGATATTCGAGGATCTCGGGAAACTGAATCTTGAAAAGATTGACTGGATCGTAATCGGAGCTGAGACTGGCCCTGCCAAAGACAAGGTCGTACCGGAACGGAAGTGGATCATGAACATCGTAAAGCAGGCTGATGAGTACGGAATCCCGGTCGCCATGAAGGATAGCCTTGAAGATATCGTTAACAAAGAGGACTTCCGATCTGACATGCCGAGATCCTTTACTTCGATACTGGATGATTAGGAGGATACAGTGTGAGCATTAACGATATTCTCAATGAGATTGACACTCAGATGTCATCCGATGCCGGCAAGCTCTATTCCAAAGTTCGTGGTATGTACGGCTACACCATGCTCGATACCGAACTGATCGTACGAGCTTATGAGGACGGCAAGATCACCAAAGAAGAGCTCTCGACGCTCTGTGAATATTGCAAATTGAAATAAGGAGAAAATTGTTATGGGAAAATACGTTACCTGTCTTATGTTCACCCCTGACGGAAGCGAGATCCTAACCCAGATGGTAGCCGTCGGCCCCGACAGTGGGAAGTTCGATGGAATTAGCGGCCCTATTCCAGAGGGGCGCTATCCGAATTATGGAGGGGCGCTGGCAATCGCCACCGAAACCGGTGCAGAATTCGGGTCGAATGACCTGGTGCATATCTGCACCATCGACCTTCCCGAGGATAGCATTGGGGCGCATCGCGGTGAGCGGACCTTCATCTACTTCTATGCGGCTGTCGTTGAGAAGGATAAGATCATCTCCCAGCCCGGCAAAAATCCGCTGACGTGGATGGCCCCGAAGAAACTGGACACCGAGCCCGAGCTGTTCGTCGACGAAGGCAGTCTGCAGTATGCTGTACACCTGGCAATGAAGAAGCTCAAGCTGACCAGCAAGGCAACCCAGGTCAGATTCCGCCCTCAGTTCCTCTAATAGCCCCTATATCCCCGTCTGCACTAACAGGAATATAACTTAGCGCCTGTATGTGCAGAAAGGGGATGATCGCGCTATGGATACGCTCCTCAGTTTTGTGGGGATTGCCTTGCCTTCTCTTTGCACGGTCTTCGTAGCTTGGATAACCGTTCGTGGCGAGAAAAACAAGAAGGTTGAAGAGCTGAAGAAGGAAGCCGAGAAGAAGGCCCAGGAAGATCGCGAGAAGGAGCTCAACGAGAAACTTGAGGCTTTGAGCGGAAAACTTGACAAGGTCGACGAGCGGATCGACGGCCTGGAAAAGCAAGTCGGAGAACTCAAGAAGGCCGACGAGAACACATTAAAGGATTTGCGGGAACTCTCGCATCAGCAGAAAGTCAACGGCGAGTACATACACGAGCTTAGTAAGATCGTAACTGTACTCGCCGAAGGCATGAGAGACCAGCATCTTGACGGGAACGTCACAAAGGCAGTTACTGCGTTCCGTAAGTTCGAGCGGGATACTCTCTCCCAGCTCATCACTCGGCCGGTGGTCGATGACGACTAAAGCCGACCCACTCTGTATTACAGGCAGTTAGGTTAATTGAGATACATGATAACACCCCGGGGAGACTCCCCGGGGTGTTATCATTTCACTTTGCAGAAAGGAGTATGCACATGGACATGAGCAATATCACATGCGGGATGCATGGTTTAACCAAAGATGAATCCGGCAAACTTAAAAGCGAGTGGGGAGAGGTATATGGATACGTTCGAGTGTCCACAAAAGAACAGAATACGGATCGGCAGTATGACGCCATGATCGAGTATGGTGTAGATGAGAAACACATCTTCATGGAGCATGTCAGTGGCAAGAACTTCAACCGCCCTGCGTATAAGAGACTGATTCGCATGGTGCGGAAGGGCGATATCATTGTCATCAAGTCAATCGACCGGCTTGGAAGAAACTACAGCGATATCATTGATCAGTGGAGGATGATCACGCAGGATATCGGATGTGGGATTCACGTTATCGATATGCCAACCCTGAATACAAGTGGAGATCCGGCAGATCTGCTGAGTCGGTTTATCACAGATATGATGCTCCAGGTCCTATCTTTCGTGGCTGAAAATGAGCGTGAGAATACGCTAAAGCGCCAGAAGGAAGGGATCGAAGCTGCACGGAAACGCGGAGCCATCAAGACCGGTAGACCGAGAGTAAAGATCCCGTTTGAGTTCTGGGAGATCTATATCTCATGGAAGACTGGTGAGGTAAAGCCCAAGGAGCTCCTTAAGTATTGTAAGGATAAGTACAACATGTGCTCCAGAACATTCTATCGGAGAATCCGAGAGCTCGATATGCGATATGGTGACCTGTCCCCGAGCAAACTCAGAGACCTCATTGTAGATGAAGAGTTCGCTGATGGGATCGAGTTCTCCATGGAACGCTGTGAAGCGGCTATTGGGGTCTACAACTCGTACACCAATAACCCTGAACACGAAGCAGCTCTTAAAAAGAAGCAGAAGGAACAAGAGGACGTGGAGGAAGATGACGAGGAAGAGATTCGCAGAATCATTCTGCAAAAACGTCAAGCGGACTTTCGCGAGAAGTTCGGGATACAAGACACTGGCGAAGAGCCTACAGTCAAACGCGGCAGAAAAGGTACCACCCAGAAACAACGGCAAGCCATTCGCGACGCTGAGAAAGCAACCACCAATGCGATCAAAACTGTTATCATCAATTAGCAAATACCGCCCCTCATGGAAGGGGCTTACATATACATTTCGCCGAACATTGTTATAATGACGCTCCAAGTTGAGTGATCATCTCCATCCTACTTTATTTTTTAGAAAGGACTGACTACTATGACTTACAGCACTGCTGCGCTCGTCCCCTCTGCTTCCATCTGCACGAAGGGCGATCCTGAGAACACCACCGTTACCGTGAAGGCTGGCGACACCCTGACCGGTCTGGTCCTGCAGCACGGCCGGCGCGAGAAGACCATCGAGACTGCCACTGTGAAGGGCTTCATCGGCGGCAACCGCATCGTTGCCCGCGGCGAGACCACCGTGTGGGACGGTATCCCCACCTATCGGCACGATCCCGAGGGCGATGCCCACTTCGGCACCATCGATGAGCTCATCGAGATCCGCGCCATCGTGATCGAGATCCCTGCTGAGACCGAGGGCGGCAAGCCCGAGGTTACCACCGTCCGGGTGGCGGACATCAAGGCGATCAATGCCACTCCTGCCGTTACCGATCAGACAGGCACCGAACCCGGCCCCGACGCTGAGGATGCTGGCGATTCCGCCACCGAGTAATAAAACGTAAGAAAGGAGTAACCGACGATGCCTGAGATGCAGACTTACGTCGAGCTCGCACGCGAGCCCGGCAATCCCCACCACACTACTGTGGTTGACGTCCCCATCCCCGGGTGGGCTCCCCTGGCTGACGCTGCCAAGGAGAAGTTCGACGCCTGCAATGGCTACTGCAGCCTGACCGTGGTGGACGACGTCATCACCGATGTCACCCCTGACGAGAATACCCCCGAGGTGTTCTACGCTACCATCCGCGAGAAGGAGGCTGCCATCGCCGAGGCCAAGGCCAAACTGACCGAAGGCGACTACAAGGTGATCAAGGCTTACGAGGCCGCTATCCTCGGCCAGCCTGCTCCCTACGACATGGCCACCGAGATTCAGGAGCGTGACGCCCTGCGTGCTGCAGTCAACGACGCCGAGGATGCGATCGCGGATGCTCGGACCAAGATCGACGAGTTCTTTACCGCGGCCAATGCCAACCGCACCGCCTACAAGTAAGACAACAGAATCGCCGGAGGGGATATCCCCTCCGGCAGTCTTTTTATTATGTGATTACAAGGCATTTCGCGTGTTCAGCATACATATCGTTCATGTAATCTCTGGTGTCTTTGACCTGCGATATACTCAACGGTGAATACTCTGTAGCATCTCCGTGATATCCGGGGTTAAAGAAATCGTCACCATCCGGATATCGATATACCGGGGTATACGTCATGTAGAACTTCCCGTGCCCATCCACGATGAGCTTATTCATCTGATCGATCTTTTTCGTCCAGTTGGTTGGTCGGTTATTCACGTAAAATGTTTTCATCTCATCAGCAAGTCCAGTTAGCGACCCAACCGTGTACGAAAACCCCAGTGTTGCGGAGTACTGAAATGGGTAATATCTGCCGCTTACGCTGTGGATTACAACGCCATAATCGGAGTTCCGATCAATATAGGCGATCACATCCTCATGTACAGAATTTGTCAGATATCGCTCAATGCGGCCATCGATTCTGGTTACACATTTGGCCATATCGTCACCATTGAACTCGGCATCGCTACGGCCAGCATATCCCATCTCCTGCACATAACCTACCCAGATAGGAACCTTGAACGGGTACGGAACGACGTATCGGTCCTTGTACTGCTCAATAATCTCGGGTCCGTAGTGGCATGTGTAGTATCGATTTGTCTCGAACTTCTCCACATATCTAAGCCACTTTGTTGCCGGAATGTAACATTCCCGCATTGATCGTGTCAGGATATCATAATCCTCAGCATCAATGACCATACTGAATCATCCTCCTTTAAGAATAGCCGCCACCCAGGATCTCCCCGAGTGGCGGCTACATTTTGTCGTTATGTGAATGTTACGTGGCGTAGAGGATTATAAGGTATCGTCATCACCTTCGCCTTCTTCATCCTCCTCGTCGGGAGCACTCATTAGATCTTCCTCTTCAGGGGTAAGCTCCTCATCACCTTCGCCCTCTCCCTCTTCGGAATACTCGTCTCCTTCAGAGCCGCCATCAGCAGAGAACTCGTCACCACCCTGCTCGCCAGCGTCTACCTCTTTGGTATTCTCCTTGTAGTCGCGGACAAGCTGACGAATCAGCGCATCCAGCTCATCGGTCACCACAGCATCGATCTTCACATCGGTCAGAATCTCCTTGATCAGACCAACGTCGATGTTGCAGTTCTTGATGACATACTCAAAGACGAACTTGGAACGGAGCTTGTCGGTATCCTCGTCGTTGAACTCGGGAATGACGTCGGCAAGGGCCTCAGCCGCGTTCTTAGCGTTGTTGATATCGTCAATCATGTTCTGAACAATCAAGGACCTCGGCTCGAAGAACTTGACCTCAATCTGCCCGTTAGTCAGAGCAGACTGCATCTCCTCACCGCCCATAATGCGCAGAACCTCGAGACACATCGCCGTCCATGGATCAATAGTATCCTGCTGTTCGTTCATGATGCTGTTGGAGATCTGCAAGGATTCCATAGTCAACGTACGAGCAAACTGGAGATTGCCGTTGGTAGCATCCAGAACCGCAGAATCGAGACCGAACGTCGTCACGATCGAGTTCAGAAGGAACTTCAGGAAATCATCGTTCATGTCGATGTCCTGACCGGGGATGTAGTCTGTCGTGATGTACTTCTCATCGTTGTCCTCTGTGGGGATCACGATGTCGGATGCACCGTTGAACGGATTCATGATCTGCTCGAATGTACCGTGCAGGGTACCCAGGTTATGCTCCGGCATAGCCAGAGATGCCATAGCATTATCAAGATACCGCTGGACATCGGGAGAAGCTCCCATCTTAACGGTATGGATCTGACGACCGCGGCCACGGAGGACCTTTGTGACGATGTTGTTCAACAGCAAAGTCGCATACAGTTTCGTAAAGAACACCGCGTTGATGAGGATGGAACCGTCAGACCTGGACATATCGTAGATCTCATCGGCGTAGTAGAACGTAATACGCTTGTTGCCTTTGTAGATCTCATTGTTCCGGATGAAATCGTGCATCAGGTCGATGTCCTCAACCCGATTGATTCCGATGTTGGGGTCAAAGGTATTCAGAATCTTAGTAGCCAGCTCTTTCGCGATGACCTCTTCAGCAGACTGCTGTGCCGCGGCCAGGTTGGTCGCGCGGGTCTTCAGGAGCTGATCCTTCAGAGACTGTGCGAAGTTCACCATATTCCCAGTGCCCTCGTTGATGTCAGACACGTAGAAATACCCGATGATCTTGCCACCAACCTTCAGCTGGAATACCTTCGCCGGATCAAGTCGCACGATCGTACAGCGCTGGAGCTTCTTCTTCTTCAGATCGTTCACGATCATCTCTATCTTAGATCCCTCGTCTGCTGTCGCCTCGTTCAGTGTAAACTGTTTGAAGGCATTCTTGTGGTCATATCCAGCATACGATTCACAGATCACCCGGCTATAGGACTCATCAATCATCCGGACCGCGGACGTACGTTCGATGACAATATTGAGATCCTTAAGGTCAAGGTTGAGCGTGCTCTCATGGATATCCGATTTCGCATCTTTGTGGTCCACTGCACCAGTTTTCGGGGCGGTTGTATCAACGGCGCTGATCGGCACAACTCCAGAGACTTCGTTGATCTGACCAATAAATGGAGCGCAGATATTGTCGATAAAATCGCCGGTGCTCTCATTCATGGACTTCTGCCTCAGACGTTCCAGCATGAAGTCAAATGTCTGAGTGTAGTCCTGGACAATGTAGTACTCGCGACCGAGCTTATAGCGGTTGGTGTAAACTTCGCGGAGCATGTTGTCCAGTTTCATCTCACGCTTGATTTGGTCAATTTCCTCGTCCAACCGTTGATTCTTGTCGGTTCCCGTGTAACGAATTGCAAATGTTTGCTTATTTTGGACATCAGGGGACAGGCATTCGTTAACCAGGAACATAAGGACTCGGTTGATCTGCGGGATCAAAATCGGCATGATCTCGTAGTCCTTGATGATCGTGAAATACTTCTTGTTCTTGGCGTAAAGGTTATCGAGCAGGGTGCCAAACCCCGCAAAGTTATTGGCCGTGCCGTTGATCATCTCGGAGATCGTGGTAAACGCCTCAGTGTCCCCAATCATGTTAGTTCTTGCGGGATTGTTCTGAAGCTTCTTCGATCCAAGCATTGCAGATGTAGAACGGTTAGTGCTGGCGCGCTCAAGTTCGCTGCTCAATGTGCGAACACTTTGCTCCACCGCCTCTTTAGCGGCATCAGGAAGACTGATACTTACGCCGCGTACCAATCTACTGATCGATGCATCATTCATTGTCATACCTCCTTTAGGGCTATGTCCAGCCATTATAGCCATGTCCACAGTTCTCAAAAATGATCTACATATTATAAATGGGACCTAAGAAAAACAATACTTTACGAGGTGAAACTGTATGCCAAATTATGACCAATTTGTATTGTCCGACCCACCCGATACAGCGTACTATAATAACAACAACGGGACGGCAATACAGGACTATAACGAAATCCGGAAAACGGATAAAACTTCGTATGTGTTCTCATGGAGCACAAGATATCTGAAAATCTGGGATATGCTGATAATGCGTCCCGACCTCAGTGTACCGGTAATGCCGCCTCCGCCGCTGTATATTGATCGAAGCACTAACACGCCTGGTGGAACTGACGGAGACGGTGAAAAGCTGATGATCCTCGGCCACATGGCTGAATCCTGGGCATCTTCAACGGAGAACCCGGATCGACCTATTGCGAGCAAAGTCTTCTACCAACTGCGATTGTATGAAAATGCGATCAAGAAAGAAATCAAATCTCTCGCCGGTAAAACGCCGACATATTCAGCGGCAAATGCTATACTGGACCGCATTATGTTGCACGAGATGTGCCATTATATACGAAACACTGCCGTATGGAGGAGATGTTATCTCGACGATACAGTTCCGTATAATGAAGCATTCTCAGACATGCGGAAAGCCCTTACCGGTATGGGAGAAACCGAAGACGAGAGGCTGACGGAAGCTCTTGCCCTGTTCTACTTTCTGCGACTGTACTTCGGGTGTTGTAAAGGAGCGCTAACCCCGAAGGATGGACTAAGTCCGTGGCTTAAGTTCCTTGAGAAGAAATACCCTGCGAGCTCTGATGCAATTAAGGTGTACCGTTATTATGAACTTGAGTGGATGTACCAGTTCGGAGAGCATACCAACAGTGAGCGCGATCGAATCATTGTTGAACAGAGTGAGATTATATCTGCGCTCAAACATAGTGGTAAAAAGCACGGTCAAAAGCTGATCTTGATCCAATAGGAGGTGCCTATCAATGAAGCTCCCTTTGCTCTGCGCTGCACTGGAGGAAATGGAGAACTATCACGAAGCCGGGGATGGCGTCAACTGTAGCATACGCTGCCCGTTCTGTGGTGATAGTCAAAGCGACCCGTATCCTCACAGTCTCAGCATTAAGATAGACGTTGAACCGGGGGAGGCTCTCTGGTATCAATGCTTCAGAGCATCCTGTGGTGCAAAGGGTGCTCTGAAAACTGCAACCCTACAAGAGCTGGGTATCGGTGACATCAACGTTATCACCGAACTTGCTCGGCACAATGCAACAGTAAGTCGCGACTTTGACAAACCGTTCGTGGTCAGAGAATCCCGCGACTACGCTGTTGTCAATCTCCCGGTTGGAAACAACCTGGAGAAGCTTAAGTATATCAACCGGAGACTCGGCGCTAAGCTGAAGGTCGATGACCTGAAGGCATATAAGATCCAGCTGAGCCTCCTCGACATGCTGCGGCTGAACGACATCAGAAAGCTCTCAGTATCTAAACCTGCAGCAAAGAACCTGGATGTATACTGTATCGGGTTCATCTCGATGTTCTCAGACTATATGATCTGCAGAGACATCACTCCTGACATGAGAACTGGCAAGCGATACTACATGTATCGTGTGTCCGGTAAACCCGATCCAAATGACCTCAAGATATACTCAATCCCAAGAGAAATCGATCTCATGAGCCCTAAGTCTGCAGTTATCAATGTAGCCGAGGGCCCATTCAGTATACTGGGGGCATACCTGAACACTGACCTCGGTGAAGAGAAACCGAATTCCGTATGGGTGGCTAACTGTGGATCCCAGTATACCAATACAATCATGCGAGTGTGCAAGCAGTATGGTCTGCTTAAGGTACGAATCAATATTTGGTCCGACAGCGAGATCGGGCTCGATAAGTACAAGAAGCTGTACAAGGACCTGCGTAGTCGTCTCGATATCAGGCGCATGACTGTGTACTACAATGACGCATCAGACGACTTCGGTCATCCGAAGTCTGAGATAAAGATCCGAGAAGCAACGATTTACAGAAAGGATGATTGAAATGAGTAAACCGACTCACAAAGTTGTACACCAGGTGTCAGAGGGTGAGCCTTGCGATGATGTTATGACTATCGCATGGCTGAAGTCACTGCTCAACTCTGGAACCTACCCCGACGAGATGATCGTGATGATAAGCGCCGACGCCATCACGGCCAGACAGATCACCGGTTTCTTCACGGCCCGCAGCGGTGAAACTGGAAACCCGTACCTTGTTTTGACCTCGCGGCCTGACGCTCAGATTGAGCACTTTGTCCGTGAATACCAGGTGAGCAACGAGGAGGGTATCGATCATGAGTGAGTTCTACGAACTGATCCCCGCAACAGACGTTCCGACCACCGTCATTGTCGGAAGTTCCGACCAGCCGTGCCTCACCTGTGGGAAACCCACTCGGTTCATCGACTACTGTGCTGAGGCGCCTTTCTGCAGCAAAACATGCCAGGACAAGTTCTACGACGAAATCAGTGAGCAGGAGGAGTGCTGAATGTCATACCTCGACGTAGGTAAAGAGTATGAGGATCGCCTCATTGCTGGCATTAAAGCCGACCCGGAAGAAGGCTGTATCTTCCCCTGCTTTGCCGAAAGCTGCACTGATGAAATCCTCCAGGCAAGAGTGAATAAGCGCATCGAGGAGGTATACGCCAACAAAGACATCAATCCTCACATGCTTATCTCGATCTTCGCACAGTACCTCTATGATCAGTATCACGTGCTGCCGGAGGATCTCGAGTTCATCTGCCAAGGCATGTTCACTGGCATCGTCGCCCTAATTGAAAACTCAGCTGCACAGGCCGCGGAGTACCTGTCAAACGGCGCCTGCTTTATCGACAGCAACGTTAAACAGAGGGGCGATGACAAACCCACGGTTATACCGGTCGATTTCGGTAGTCACAATTCCGACTAAACGATATTGGTCGGCTATATACTATAACAGTAGACAGCGGGTGGCAATGCCACCCGCTGATCATTTTACACGGAGGGATCATTGTGTTAAACCTGAAAAAATATTTCGATCGCAACAAATATGGATTGGCGGTCAATGTGAGTGAGTACGTCACCCACAGAGAAGCACCCATGCCCGACCTGCATTTCACCGACCCGTATGTGGACAAGCTGTACAGCAAGCTGGCTAAAACGCCGGAGCGTATGTACCCCGGATTCATCCTCCCTGAGCGCTTCAAGGATATGCCGTGGGCCACCGCAACCAAAGATTGCAACGGCAATGAGATCAAGTTCCGCTGCGGGGATACCAACCCGCAGTCGCGAAACGCGCAGCTCGTTGTCGCGGACATCTGCATGCGGATGAAAGAGAAGGGCGCTGAGTCTGTGTATCTGTACTGGCCGTATGAGTACAACATGACTTGTTCCGACCGGGATGAATTCAAGACCATCGCCATCGCAGTACAGACCGTTCTTACCCGTCTGCTTAAGCGAGAGATTGGATTCATCGATTTCACCACCGGTGTAATGGCCGGTACCGAATGTCCTGGGTACCTGATCCTTACGTCGGAGGAACACTACGATCAGTTCTTCCAGGACATCGGCGCTATCATGGACACTGGAACCGAGATCCATATCGAGGCACTGGATCGGGAGTTCCTGTATACAGTCGTAAACACCTATGTGCCGTTTGATTCCAACGGGCCCGCAGTGAGTACAAAAGATATCGACCTCGAGCTCGAGGTCGCACTGGGCATTGACGAGACGCCGTTTACCCCGGAGAAGTTTGCCAACCGGCTACTGGTCGACTATGGGTACGTCTTTGATGCCAACAGCATCATCCGTGGGACAAAGCTGGCAAAAATCCACCGGGTGTGGTCAGTACTTCCTATGATGGCCGGTAGTGTGGCGGATCACTACGCCCTGATGGAGAGGGTGATCGAGTTCTGCATCGCAAACGCCAACATCACCCCGCCGGAGGACAAGTGCAAGAAGTCTTCCAGCAAGAAGGATGACTACTTCGCCAAGGATCGGAAGCGGTGGACGCGTAAGTCGAAGGGACCCACCTTCCATCGGCCGCCCAAAGACACCACTCCGTCTACCGATGATGAGGATGAAGACGAATCCTGAAAACAGGAGAACGCCACGGATAATCCCCGTGGCGTTCTTTTTATTACACGTAAGTATTCTCAGGATCCATGATCGGCATCAAATTGGGAGCGGTCCCCTTGTACCACTGGTCCATGAGCATCCGCAGAGCCTTTGTGAGGAACATACCGGCGTCATCCTGCAGATAAATGATCCCGTTGTAGGTCGCTTCGATGCGATCCAGCTCCTTCTCGCAGGCCTTCCTGGTAGCTGCATCGATGTGCGGGTCCTTGAGATCCCGCCGCAGCGCATCGATCATTTTTCTTGCACGCTGCTGCTGTGTTCCGTGGCCACCATGAGCCAGGGTCACAATCTCCTGGTACAGCATTGTGAAGTTATCAAAGATCGCAAACAGTCCGCGAGGCGCATTGCTGAATGTCAAGGACCCCCGCATGATCTTCTCCAACCCGGTGATAACCTCCGGCCCGTAGCCGTACGCAGTTGCGAAGCTGTCGGCATAACTCTCTGACTTGCGCAGGAAGAAGTTGTTCAGGTAGCTAAGGGGCATTGTCATCAAATATATCGGAATACGAGCAGGCATCATCACCGGGATAAGGATCATATTGATAAGCTTGTTAACTGCCGCTTTGACAGCATTGAGGCCATACACGACGTACCCGATCGGAGGAAGCGCCTTACCAATCTTGTCAACGATGTTCATAAGCTCCATGTACAACTGCCGGCCAGCATCAGTGCCAGTGAGAAGACTTCTTGTCGCAATCATCACGACCGCCTGATCGAGACGACCGGTACGCAGAGAGTCCAACAGGATGTTGATGATATCGAACCACGTCCGAAGAAGTGCGAACGGCGTGTAGTCGAAGTTGTGCCCGATCTCATGAAGCAGAACGGCCGTCATCTCAGCACCGGTGCAATGGCAGTTGGATACGAGCCCGGTGTCCATCTGAACAAAGACTACCATTGTGTGGGTGTTGTCATACATGCCGGTCTTAGACTTCGGATAACGCAGAGCGTCATTAGTGACACCAAATGCCCGAGCCGAAGGCAGCGTGCAAGGATTGGAGCTCGGAGTTCTCTCCCAGTACACATGCGCACTCTTAAATCCGAAGATCTTAACCAGCGCCGCATCCAACTCCTTTGATTCAGTGCTGTCATCAAGGTCCACCATGGGATCCGCTTTTATTTTTGCTTCGATCCGGTTCATGATGTCCTCGATTTGCTTCACGTTGTTGCGACCGAAATATGCTTCATCCATGATGAAGCATTCGCGTATCGCAGCCTCATCGAGAATCGCACTTCGGTCGTTAAAATCGGACAGAGCCGCCTCCCCAAGCGCCACTGCCCGAAGTTCTGTCATTTTATATACCATAATACCACCAGCCTTTCATTTCCGGGGAAATTATAATGTTGTTCCGATCCATATGTTAATATCTTCAGAACATCCCTATAACCAGTTAGGAGGTGTGTTAATGCGAGTAATCAGGAACCAGCCAGTGGTTCAGCAGCTGTCCAAGAATCTCGTCGCTAACGAGATGTCCAACATTGCCCAGGTTCTGGCTTCTCCGACAGTGCTCGCCACTTGGTATCGCCCGAACCCCGACTTATCGAGACTGGTTGATGGTTGGAACAACGTAACCGACTACATTGGTCCGACTTCTACCGTGGTCTACGATAAGATCGAAAAACTGCCCCTCTGCTGTGTTGACAGCCTCCTCACCCAGTCCACATTTGATGATGAGGTTGGTAACACTGAGGAATTCCAAAGCTCGGCCGCAGTATTCCCTGGTACCGTGTACCCGATGGGAAACAGTTACTTCATGATCGAAGACGCCGAGATGAAAGCCCTGTATGTGGTCACCGGCGCAACAGCGACCACTATGCGATCGAACCCGTTCATCGAGTTCACCTTTAAGCTCTACAGCCGGGATCCTGAAAAGTTCAAGCAGATCGAGCGGCAGGTACAGGATGTCTATGCGGTGTCTATGAGTAAGATTGGTGTCGATAAGACGCTGCTTATCTCTAAACAGGCGATCGGAGATGTCCAGCATCATTTGGAGGAATATCTCGAGATGGCATACCTGTACAAGATGCTGTTCTACAGTGATGAGAAAGCTGCATTTGTTTTTGATGGGCTCCCTGACCCGGCAACGGGAACTCGCCGGGCATCGTTCATCGACATGACGCTGTGGAAGTTTATGTTCGATGAAGGAATCATCATCTACGACGATCTGATTACCTATGCGTCCAGTACGTTCGATAAGGACATTCCGAGGGTATTCACCGGATGCCCGGATGTGTGGGTGGAGGAGTTTGCGTTCCGTCGGTCAATCTTGTGGAGAGTCTACACGCAGGACAGACGGTCGAACTTCGATGAGTACAGGTATCCGCAGATCTATGAGGGGAATCCCAGAATCACCAAGTACCAGGGGTTGGACATTTGGCATTTGGAGCAGTACCTCAAGGAGCCGTACGACCCTGACAAGTACGGGATGTTCTATATCTGGGATGATGAGTTCAGATGCCGGATTCGCAACAATGATCCTTACCCTGAGGAGGATCTCGGGGCAGATGCCTGTTGCGATTGTCCAAGCCCGTGCCATGGTGAACCCGTTGCATGCTTCAACCCGTATCTCCGCAATGTAATCATTAAGTGGTTTAACGGGGATGAAGACATCAACTGGGATAACCTTCAGATCTCCGATATCAAAACCATCGAGAACTACTACTTGATCCCCATTGTAATGGCTATCTACAAAAAGTACATTCAGGGACTGGTGTAACCTGGCGTCAACACAACTATATTAGTTAATAAGAAAGGTGGTAACACTACAATGAGTAAATCCGTATTTAGCTCCATCAACTCCCAGTTTGAGGCGGCTAAGAAGGCTCGCAACGCCAACGTCGCTATCTACGAGTCCGTTATGGGCATTGACGAGGTTCTTCCCGGCTCCGAAGAGGAGATGGAGGACGTCGTCGATGTCGGCTCTGTGCCCGATGCGGCGTACAAGAAGGTCGATGCCATGCTGGATAAGCTGGTCGAGGACCCCGAGTACGACGATACCGAGGCCGAGGAGCTCGTCGATGACGACATCGATGAAGGTGAAATTGACGATGCCGAGTTCAACGCCGTGATGGACGAGGCATGTAACGTCGCCGGCTGGTAAAGGAGGGAACATCTATGTCAATGCGCGATTTCCGTCTGTTCGCAGAGAATGCCATTTCGGCCGAGACTCTGAATGAGATGGTGAAGCTCGACAAATACAAGCTCTATGGAGACGATGCGAAGAAGATCTCCTCCCTGCTGAAGCAGGCCAAGGGTGAATCTGACAGCAAGAAAGCAAAGAAGCTGTATCAGGAGGCGCTCTCCAACGCCGAGTCCATGAAGAAGAAGGCCCAGGCCCTGCCCGACGATGATGTGGTGGACTGGCTCTTCAACCTGTTCATCAAGCCCTGGTGGTGGTTCATCATCGATGTCGTCGGAACGGCCAGCAGCGGGGAGTCCATTACCGCTATGAGCAGATCGCAGGCTGTCAACCACTATGACACGCTGATCAAGCAGATCAAAGCCCAGATCAACGCGTTGGATTAAGGTGACGCTATGAACCTTGCACTGTTACGACTGCTCACTGAGTCAGCTGGAGAAGTTGTCACTGATACCTTTATGAAGATCTTTGACAACACCACAGATGACTCTGCCGTTCTGTGTGCAAAAGCCATCGCCATGCTGTCCAAAGAGATCGCTAAGGCAGAAGCTACTAAGGATGACGATGAGAAGTTGAAACAGTACAAGACCATTCTCCGTCATGCGAAGAAGCTCCGCGCAGAGGCATCGAAGCTGCCGCCTGATAAGTGGACGGATCATCTCATGCGGGCTATGAAAATGAACATCGGCAGCATCATCACGTACACTAAGGCGGCCATCGTCGAAAAGGATCTGAAGAACATGACGCGGAACGGCACGGTGGATATGATGGATACGATCATCAAAACCATCGAAACAAGAATCGATTCTCTTGAGAAGAAATCTAAGTAAATGAGGTGCACGAAATGGAAAACAATACCCGCAAGTACATCCTGATTCCGGACTACAAGCCTCTGTGGGCGATGGCGAAATGCTTCGGCCCCACGCACGGTCCGCTGACGGAGCCCTGCCCGACCACGCTGGACATCATCGGCCAGCTGCTGCGCCAGGACGGTAAGGACGCCCTGACCATCATGGAAGTCCTGAACCCCAGAACCAACCCCGGCTCTGAGCCCGTCAAGCTGACCCTGGACAACTATACCCTGCCGTACGAGGATATCCTCCGCGGGGTCAAAGTGGAAAAGACGGTCACCAAGCCCGTCACCAACGCCGGTCAGCCGGTCAAACCCACGATCACCGAGGCCGATAAGGCTGCCGCAGCCAGCATCCGTAACATGATCAACGGGGTTGCTGTCGAGGACCAGCCTGAGCCTGAGACTCCTGCCGAAGATCCTGCTCCTGTGGTAGAGGAACCGCTGCCCGAGACGCCTGGCGTTAATCCCGATGGTGATCTGATCGACGCCTGCAATGCCGATGGTACGGCTTCGCAGGAGGATCACGCTCCTATCGAGAACGATGGCTCCGATGAAGTCGAAGCCGAGACTGATACCGGTGATGAGGCGGTTGTGATCAATGGTGGTCTGTCCGTCGGTGATCCTGAGCCGGCCCAGGCTGTGGAGACTGTTGTTTCTGATCCGTATGCCGGCATGACCAAGAAACAGCGCCGTGAGGCTCGTAAAGCTGCCGAGGCTGCTGCCGCTGCGGCTAACGAAACTGCTGAGTAATCCAATGTGGGGTACCGAGATAATCGGTACCCCATGTTATTTGAACAATGGTATAATGATTACCGGAAAGGTGGATTCTGTCCTATGCGTAAGCACAATCACCACAAGAAAGCAGTCCACAATCGTGACACCGTCAACGGCTACAGCGACAAGCCGAAGGTGGTAGCGAAACGCTATAATGTCACGAGCCAAACCGCGTATCATATCACGGAACTGGCACTTCGTGAAGGTACAACTGAGGGCCGCATCATCGACAAGATCATGCGCACTTATCTGGCCACACAGAGGTTCCAGGGTCGGGATTACACTTAATTGAAAGGAAGTGTTACTGTTGGAATTCAAACTGCGGCTCGAATCTGATCGCCCCACAAATGGGGATCTCGTCCTTGAGGCAGAAACCCCGTTCAGCGGCGTTCAGTTCATCGAGCAAGTTGGCAAGGCGCTCCGCAGATCCATCGACCATGTCGCCAGGGGCCGCCATGTCACACTCGGGGCACTGGTTACGTATGAGGTGACGGTTCCGCAGCAGATGGCGATCGAATCCGGGAAGTTCGAGAACTCCGATACCTACACGGTGATCCTCGAGCACAACCTGCTGAGCCACTTCGTCTTCTACAGCGCCAATGTCATCACTGGCCCTGCTGGACGGCGGTGTTATCCCTACACTACCAACGAAGCCTCTCTCATCAGCATGATCGATGAGCTGGCGTTCTTGGATGCCTGGGCCAATACTGGCTATGCCTCCAGGCTGATGATGGCTGGCAATAGCGTCGTCAACGGCGAGTACACTACCTCCGGGGGTACGGGCGACACCAATAGTGGAAACTGCGTGGGTTGCACCGGATGTACCTGTGGGAAAGACGACACGCCTCACCATCATCACGGACACCGTCCGCCTCCCCCGCCGAAGCCTCCCATCATCGGCAATCCGAGCGAAACTCCGTACGTCCCGTAATAAGAACATCCGCCCTCTCCCAATCTCGGGAGAGGGCGGATTCGTTTAGTCGGTGAATACGAGTTTGTAGGTCTTGGATGTGTTCAGGTCAGTGGCCTTCTTCTTATTGATATCGAAGCGCAGCCGCACATTCTTCTTCTTCGGGAAGAGCTCCTTGTACTCGTCCTTGAAGCCTTTGATCTCTTTGCCGGTCTTCGGGTCAACGGCAAGGAACTTCCAAGTACGCTCTGGATCGGTGGGGTCAACTGCCACTACGAAAACATACTTACCTTCGATGGAGAGGTGCCGCTCGTGCGGGCTGAAGGATAGATCGCCTTTGCGCTTAAGGACTGTACTGGCAAGCTCCCTTGCAAGGTCGCTATCGCTTGCCGTATTCTTGGCGCGCCGGACACTATCCTCCTCGTCATCATCGTCCTCGTCGGGATCATATCCCATGTCCTTGGAGGACTTGGAGAAGTTACTGCCAGACTTCTTCTTACCCTTCCCCTTATCCTTACCTTTGCCCTTCTTGCCACTATCACTGGTGACTTCGTCCATGATACCGAAGGATCCACGAAGATATTTGGCGCCGAGGCTGGTAATCGCCTTGGTGGTATCACTGCCCTCTGCCGCCTTCTTATCCTTATCGCGCTTGTACTCAAGATCGCTGACAGTCTTGGCAATGGAACCGAGCTCTTTTACCGCAGACAGACGACTGTTCTTGGCAGTAATATAGTTGCCGATCTGAGACGACCGGTACATACCTCTGGTCTGTCCACGAGACGACCGGAGCTCCTCATCGATCTCTCTGGCAATGCGATCGAAATCGGAAATCGTGTCGTAAAGCATCGAGACGACCGGAGCAAACCGCTTGCCGTACGTGGTATCCAGCGTGGTCTTCTTCGGGCCCTTCTTTTTGCTATCACGGTAGTTCTCGTCGTCTTCCTCTTCGGTCTCGGCTTCAGCATTGACTGCATCAGCGTTGTTGAAGACCATCTCGAGCAATGTGTTCCTGGCCTTCTTAGCCTTCTTGTCCTTGTCTTTCTTCTTTGACTCTCTGTACTCTTCGGTTTTCTGGTACTTGACCGCCTTGGCCTTTTCGTCGCGGAATTGACGGAGCTTCTCCTCAAGCGTGTCAATATCAGTCGTCAGAGAGGCAACCCTCTTATCGACATGCTGGGCGGTAGGGCGAAGCACCAGGAAGCCATCAGCATCCCGGTCCATATCGCTGATTCCGATCGCATCGCGATACTGAGCACGACCGAGGTCGTATATGGATTGGTCCATCTAAAACACCCTCCTTACTATGTTTGGGATTATAGTGTTGTCAGCATATGCAATTTTGAATTGATTGTAGTATAAACACTTTGATATACCGAGTTTCAAACCTATCCATATACTATAAGATCGAAAGGAGGAAACGGTTTTGTCTGTTTACCAGAAGGTCGCTCTCATAATTTTGCTGTTTGGAGCAGTGAACTTCATCAACGGAAATAACAGGAGGTAAGAATCATGCCCACTGGAACCCTTAACATCGTAAACCGCGACACATACCCGCTGTTTGTACCTTCCCCGGTCGAAGTGTATCCGACCAAAACCCGTGTCAGCAGCGTGAGATTCAAGAAGGTCTCCCCTGACGAAAAGTACGAGAGGCTCAAAAAGAAAGGCCTCAACATCGACATCAGTAACTCTGAAATTACCGTCAATGGGAAGAAACCCATGGACGGTATCTTCTCCCCACTCTTTGGAGCCGACTCCACGCAGGATACGCCGATCTTCACCTGTGACTGCCACAAACTGACTGGCGGTGTAAACGTCGGTCGGGTGTGCCCTGACTGTGGAACCACCGTTCGCACGATCGAAGCCGACCTGCGCATCATGGGGCACATTGACATCGCCCCATATCACATTCTCACGTTCCATGGTTACCAGGCTTTCAAGAAGATCTTCAAGAACATGGACGAAATCATCACCACGACCAGACGGATCAACCGTGCTGGTAAGGTGGTCGATAACGGCATCCCCACGTTGATGGAACTGTATGATGACTACAACAAGGTCTACGCCGAGAGGATTGGACTTGATCGCAACATTGTGTTCATGACCAAGATCCCGGTATACAGCTCCAGACTTCGTCCGCTGATGGAAATGGGCCGGACAACCCTCACCATCCTGGACGTTAACAAGCACTATCTCAGTGCCGTCAACCTGGCAAACATCCTGAAGTCCACGACACTGATGCCGGCGTTCAGTCGTGACATTGAGATCCAGCGCACGTTGAACCAGCTCCAGCAGGAGATCAACGGTGTGTTCAAGATCATCATGGAACAGATCAACGGTAAGTCCGGCGTATTCAGACGGGCACTTGCATCCGGCCGACTGGATAACTCTTCTCGCCTGGTTATCACATTGGGCACTGACTTGAAAGCCCATGAAGTGGATGTCCCGTATCAGACGATGATGGAGCAGTATGAGGGCGAGATCGCCAAGTATCTGTCCCGTATCCAGGATATCCCCATCTCTAAGGCAATCACGATGGTTGAGGAAAACAAGATGGAGCGCAACGAGCTCTTCGTGAACATCATCAACCAGCTGCTGAAGAATGGTCTTGGTAAGTGGATCCTGGATAACCGCAATCCGACCATTTCGGAATATGGCATTCAGTATGTCAAGATCCGAAAGATCCATGACGATCCCACGGACATGACACTCCATCTCCCGCAGGACGTTCTGGCACTGTTGGCTGCTGACTTTGATGGCGACCAGGCTACGACGGTCGGGCGGGAGAATGTCAAGTACCACAAGTACTTCCTGACGATGTGTCCGACCTACGCCTTCATCGATCGGGCCGATGGTAAGTTCAATCGGTCCATGAGCTTCATGAAGGATTACGCTGCACTGATCGCCACCGCATGGGATCTTGACTCTGCATATGACAACTATCTGTGTGATCCCGAAGAAAGTGCCTATGCGGTGCTGGAACGTATGGGGCTCGCTGGGAGCAATCCCGAGCTGCACACTACTCGCAGCGAAGAGATCGCCAAGCTCCTCTTCTCGTCCAAGACGACAGGCTCGTTTAAGGAGCGGTACGTTGATCCGTCATTGAATATGGACTAACCAGCAGAGGAACAGGGGCCGAGATGGCCCCTGTTCTTTTTCATCTTAGACTGGAAATTCGACAGTCTAATAAGAGGTGATTTAACCATGGATGATTTGACAAGTTTGATCCGATACTTAATCGGAGCATCACGAATAAAGTATGAGGTGCTTGAGCAACTGTATGCAACGATCCCGACGATCCAGTATCGCATGGGCGTGATGTATGTGGATGCGCATAGCATCTTCTATCGTCTGTTCCGCGAGAAGGATCTCGCTGCGGCTTATGCAGACAGTAAAGTAGAACTGGTGAGGGATCTTGTTGTTGGATTCTTCAACGTGCTTGGTCACTATCGTCGGTTCATGGCAACCCGGCTACAGATGGATAATGACATCTATGTCTTCTTCTGCCCTGACCAGCCGAAGTACCACAAGAAGTACTGCCCAGATTATGGAAAGGATCGCTATAAGCGATACGATACCAAGCATCCGGACTTTGGGTTCCATGCTGAGGCTATTCGGGAAGCCTATAAGTTCATTGTAAGCTTGTCCCCATACTTTGAGGGGATATATTGCATAGACGACATCGGAGTGGATGAATTCACTCTGATGGCTCGCATGGACTTTGCCGACGATATCTTCTACACCATATACTCTCGCAACATGTTCTGCACACAGTTCATTCGCAAGAATGTGGTGCAACTGTATAACCGTCGTGATAACTCCCACATTATAACGGAGGCCAACTGTTACGAGAAAGGAATACTGTACGAGAAGAAAACTGAGGCCAGCAGTAAGTTGACCCATGATATGCTTCCGCTGCTGTGGACGCTTGGAGGATGCAAAGATGTAAATGTCGAACCGAGCAGCGTAGTATCAGGGATATCTCCTATGGTTCGCATCGCCAATCGAATGGTTGACGCTGGCGATCTAACTCCTGGGATGAGCATCCAAAGCTTTCTGGACGTTGCCCCGAAGTATGTGAAGTCCAAGGTTTCGGTGCAAGCAGATCGTGCCGAACTTGAAAGACGATACAAGGTGCTGTCTACAAGAGTTGCTGCAGCAGCGGTGACATCTGATCAGGTTGCCAAGGTCCGATCCATGTGCTATGACATCTTTGATGAAACAGAGCTGGAACAACTCAACGAGCTGCTGGCTCTCGGTGAGGTCGACCCTGAGCTGCTTGAAATCGGCAACCTGAACCTAAGCGAAGCTGTTCGATATGAGTATTAAAGGATGGTGATATTATGGAGATATACCAATACCGATATATCCCGAAGAATGTAGAGATTATGCTTGATCAGAACTACATCTTCCGGGATGGGTCTGTCACGTACTTGAACTTCATTCACGAGTTCCGCAAGCGGCGTTTGCCTATCATTCAGTGCGGAATTGAGATGGAAACTCGTCTGATCAAACTACTCTACGAGTACAAGGATACTGCTACAATAAAGCTCGATGTGTACGAGCAGCAACTCAGTTCCATCAATGGAGATATCCTCGGAACAACGCTGTTCATGCAGCATACGTTCTCAATCGTGCCGATGCGGGATATTAACGTCTATATCACTGCGACAGATCAGGAGACAGAGAAGTTGACCGACGTTATGAAAACGCTGCAAAACTTCGAGATGTACCTTGTCGATATGGATGTAGTGAACTGGTTCAACCAGCAGATATCTGCGACCTACGAAAAGGTCACTCACGCTGAAGCGCTGAACGCCGTATTCCTGGAACGCGAGATCCCTCCGTCTATTATCGTGGCAACCCCTCCGCTCATAGTAGAGGAGATCGAAAAGGTTGCGATCCCTCTGCAGGACCTGGTTCACAACATCTATCACCTGAACCACACGTATGGTCTGTATGATTGCGTCCCGTTCGTGTACCACGATCTGACGTATCTGTATTGTTTGTCGAAACGAAATCCGGATATCGTAATGGAGGATACGACGGAGTATGGCAATGTGTCGTTTATCCTTCTCGATCCGTCTGATCCTGCACACGAGGTTACTGGGTCGTGCGATGATGCTGAGAACAAGACACATTGGATCAACCTCAACCAACCACCGGCAATCTACGACGAGTCGGTCCGGGATACCAGTGCGAAGTTCTCTACGATCACCACGGTCAACGCTAAGGGTGAGGTCACCAAGACTACACTGGATGAAAGCGCAACTGCATTGACCTATATTTACGCAATCACCGATCTGACCGAAAGCCAGATGCTGAATGAGTTCATCTCCGGGCATATCATTGCTCTGGAAGCTTTGAATAGCAGTGTGCGATTCATTAAGCCGTATAAGGATTACACCTTTGCAACTGGTGAGTCGTATATGAACCTCGGCCTTGCCGGTAACATTTATCGACTGCTCGGTTGGGTTCTCGGTATCCACCGCGAAGGGACCAATAACTACCTGTCTGAGGTAACCATGACACTGTATAACCCTGAGCGTAAGGCCAGTGAAGAGGAAGCATCGCCTTCCACCATCGATGACTAAAAGAAACCACGGAGAGGCAGATGCCTCTCCGTGTCTTTTTCTTACAAATTCAGCCCAGGTTTGTATGGGATCGGTTTCCCATCTTTTGCAGGGTTCTTGGTGTTCAGCGCTGCGAAGAGACCTGTACGAGTGATGATCTCCGTAATCACATTCTTCCGGTCTTCAACCTTCTGCATGATCTCATCAAGCTTTGTGTCGAATGCAACCTTGTAGATTGTAATGTATCCGTTGAACAGCCGCATCATCTCCATATGGATATTTGCAAACCGCTGATACTCATGGGACAGCAACGCTTCTTTTTCCGGGTGGGCCATCTGCTCGATGCGATTTCTGGCAAGAGACATCGGATCTTTCGTCACCTTGGCGTACGTACGTTTCAGCGCCTCATAGTCATCAACCACACTCTTCTTAGTTCGCATAAGATCTTCCTTGTCGGCCTTGTAGGAAGAGATCTGATCAATGTATGAATTCAACGTCTTCCTATCGATCTGAACCTTCGTCATCTCGCCGCGCATTGTTGCGCGGACAATATCCGCAGTAGATCCTTTAAGGTCATCGGGGTCAGGTTCCATACCAAGGACTTCCTTACCGAAACGCTGGAGCAGTTTGTCCACCTGGTACCCGACAGCAAGACCGGGGTCGGCTATCAAATCGGAATGCAGTCGCAGAATGTCTTTCTCAGCAGAGATAGTGCTTTTCAGCGCCTTTGGGTAGTCTTTCATTGCAGGGTACTCATATGTCTCGTGCAGGATAATCGGCCCCTTGGTCGGAAGACGATCCAGTATCACTTCCCGATACTTGTCTATGAGCTTTACGTTGTTCAAATAGTAGTTATTGAGCACCGAAAGTACCTTTTGGATAAGTTTAAGCAAAACTTCTTTCGCATTATCCAAAACTTCCATAACTATCGAGTAGGTATAGGCAGTTGAGGTACTAACGATGTCAGGAACCGCATCTCCGCTACCGAGAGCATCGATACAACTCTCAAAGATCATAACCTTATTGAACACGGATTCTGTCATAAGATCCTCTTCGACAATGCCATACGGGGCAAGGTATCTGATCAAAGATATCACCTCCAAATTCTGTTATAAAAATGTCCCATCTTATGGGAAGAGAGCACCCCGGGGACAATTCCTCGGGGTGCTTCTTTTGTACGGTAGGAGGAAATCCGTACCGGGATTATTTCTTCTCGCCCTTGAAGCTGGCGAACTTGGACAGCGCCGTCATGTAGTCGCTGGTCATGCCGTTCAGCAGATCAGTGTTGACCTGACGGACCCGGCCGGCGGCGCCCTCATAGGCCTGAGTATACGCCATGATATGGTTGTAGTACTCCTTGTAGGCCTCGCGGGCAGCATTGGCGACGTTGGCGGGGATGTTGTTCTTGGACTCATCCTTGATGTCCAGGCCGGAGCCGCTCTTCTCCAGGGCAGCACGGAACTTCTGCAGGGACTTCAGATGGTCGTCGTAGACCTTCTGGATGTCGGTCAGAGTTTTCTTGCTGGACTTGATGGTGCTCAGCATGGAGGACCAGCGGTTGCCAACAGTCTCAGTGGTCTTCTGGGACTCACCGCTGTGGCCCTTCTTGATCAGATCACTGTAGATCTCGTCCACGCTGGAGCCGGAAGCGCCGAAGTAGCCACCCAGTTTGGAAGCCCAGCCGTCCTGGAAGTCCTCGCGGGCCTTCTTGGAATCCTCGGCCTGCTTCTGGAAGTCAGCCGCAGCACTGGTGGCCTCGGTGGAACTGGTGTCGTTGCCGCCCTGATCGTTAACGCCCTGGATCTTCGTATCCTTGACGCCCTTCAGCTTACCGGCCAGCTGGTCCAGGTTGACAGTGCCGGCGGGGTTATTGGAATCCCACTCGCCCATCATGCTGGCCAGGCCGCCCTTCAGGCCCTCCAGGATGAACTTCTCGTCGTACTTGTACATCTCAGCCTTGAACTCGCTGGCGCCGGTCTTGCCGGAGGCCTCACGCAGCTTGGGCTCCATAACGCTGACCCACTTGTCGACCTTGCCGGTCATCTTGTAGGCGAAAGCCTTCAGCTTGTCGATGATGCCCTTGACCATGGAGATGATCTTGTCGAAGAAGGCCTTGATCTTGGTCTTCATGGTGGAGAACACGCCCTCGCTCAGGGTGGTGAAATTGTCGGGGTTGGCCAGCGCGCACTCGGTCAGCACGTCGTCGGCGTTGGCAGCATGCTCGCTGTAGTCAGCAGCCTCACAGGCGATGATGTAGGCCATCTCGTTGGTGCAAGCGCCCAGATCGTCAGAGCCGAACTGGTACGCATCGACAGCCGGGGCATACGCGCCGGAAGCGGCCTCGCTCAGAGCTCTCTGCAGGGTGAAAGCAGTAACAGCCATAGTCGTTTACCTTCCTTTCTCTTACAGCTCAGCGTCGAGGATAGCCAGATCCTCAGCGTCGGCCGCGTCGGAGTTGTTCTTCTTGTCGTTGTAGCTCAGCATCTTGCCGAAGAAGGTCTTGGCCTGAGCCAGGCGGGCCTTCTCGTAGTCCAGCTCGATGTTCTTCAGGCTGGTGATGACACCATAGGCATCGTGCACCAGGCCCATGTAGGCGTTGAAGTACGCACTGATGTCGGACTGAGCGTTGTTGGTGTTATCAGCGTTCTTGCGATCGGCTTCGCTGGCACCAGAGGTGCTCTTGCGGCGGGCGCTGATCTCCTTCTCGATCTTGTCGACCTCGGCCTGCAGCTTCTTGTTGTAGGCCTCAGCGTTCTTCTTCATCTGGGTGTAGTCCTTGGTGATCGCATCGATCGCGTCGGCCTTGCCCAGCACGCTGCTGATCCAGCTCTCGGTGAAGGTCTCCTCGCCGTACTTGATGTCAGCCTTGTCGCCCCACAGCTCCTTACGGATATCGGAGGCCCAGGAACCCTCGCTCAGGGACGCCACGCTGCCGACGACCTTCTCGGCCATCTTGTGCTGGCGCTCAGCGGTAGAGATGTCGGTCAGCTTGTTGATCTCTTCCTTCACAGAATCAGCCGCCTGGGAACCGGCCTCGTAGTGCTTGTTGCCATGGCTGGTCTGGAAGGCGTAGGGATCGGGCACCTCGGTGCCGGTGGCAGCCTTGAGCAGCTCGCCGATCTTGCTGTCGCTGGTGAACTCAGCCACGCCCTCACCGAAGGGACGGGCGGCGCCGTTGCCATGGAACTTGTAGCCGCTGACAGTCAGATCCTTGTAGTTCTTGCCGCGGTAATTGGGGCTGTCCTTGTACTTGTCGTACAGCTGGCGGCCGGTCTTGGTGATCTTGTCCATCTGGATCTTCAGCTTGGCGATGATGGAATCCAGGAACTTGATGATCTTGTCGAAGAAGGCCTTGACTTTGGCCTTGAGGTCGCCCCAGGTAGCCTCCACGACGGGGCCGAAGTCCGCAGCGGAGCCGGTGCTGATAGCCATCTCGGCGGCCTCGCTCAGGGCGGCGATGCTGTTGGAACGTACGGCGCTGAACGCCTGCTGGGACTCCATGATAGCGACGGGAAGCATGCCGGCAGCCTCATACAGCCCGATGTGGGGCATGGTGTCGACAGCAGGACCGCCGGTGTAACCGGTCGCGCTCTCAGTAATAGTCTGGAGCATGGTCACGTTAATCATAGACGTTTTGCCTCCTTTATGATTTTCGTTTTTCGGAAGTATTACATAGGGATATTTTGGGGTAGTAGGGATCTTTCCGCATAGAAAAGATACTTATAGGATTGTTTGGGGTATTCTTTCAGAAAGTACAGCTTTTATGGTAGTTGGTATGAAATCTGTCGGGGTTAGACAGCTTTCAGCGTGGTGAGGAGCATTTTGGTGTATTCATCCACCTCTTGCTTCTTGGAGATGATGGCACGGAGCTCGGTAGCAAGGGTCATTGCCACCAATGTGCCGATGGCGAACAGATTGATGCATCTGCTGAGAAGCTTGCGAACATTCGTGCTGAACTCTGCATTTGACAGAGTGCCATCGACCAAATAGCACTGCATATCATAACAGGACTGCGAGATCTGCCGCAAGCTCGTTGAGAGCAGGCAGGTATACTGCCGACACATCTTGTCGTTATCCGCCTGCTGGCAATTCGACTCTTCGGCCCAAGCGCGATTCTTGATCAAGCTGTCGAACTCAATCTTGTTGGTCACGCGGACCTGGAGTCTGGCCAGTCGTTCGGGATTGGTATAGATGCACTGGAGCATGTCGATGGTGCTCTCGAAGATATCGAAAGTCCGCTCGGAATCACCAGCGATCAACGCATCGAACGTAGCGGCGTAGATGATGTCATCCAACACCTCCGGGGTACTGTGGAGGGAGCTGATCAGGAAATTCATCTTCCACATCCGCTCGTAGATCGGGAGGGTGTCGTAGCAGTACTCAGTGGACGCGATGCCTTCGCGCTTAACCGTAGCCGTGTTCTTCATGAACAGGCCAAGGTGAGACATGAACGACTCCTCCGCATAGTCGGCATTCGCCGAAGTATAGACCCGGACCAACCCGCTCAGCTTCCCGATCGCTTTGCGAATGTTGTTAGCGATATCGCTGATGCCAGTGGAAATGGTCTCGAGCTTATGGAGTGTGCCTTGGACATCCTCCGTGTCACCGGTCTGATCCATGGTGAGCATCGGCACCACAGTCCGCTCGTAGACAGCAGACAGCTGTGCGGTAGTTTTGATCACAGGATCATCACTGTGCTCAATCATAGGAGCAATGACGGCGGCAGGGGTCTCCTGGGGAGTAGGAAGCGGGACGTTCTCGTCAAACTCGCCGACGGACTCACAGAGCATGAACGCACCGCCGGGATAAAGGGAAAAATTATGAAACACTGTCCGGCCTCCTTTCTCACAACATGATAGCGCCGGCGTCGAAGGACCCCGGGGCCTGAATGATCGGGCTGTTGTCGTCAACCTTGAGCGCCCGATTCTCCTTCTGCTTCTGGACAGTGACCATAGAAGTTGTTGTGTCCGCCTTGATGGCAAAGCGGTTCTTCCACTTGGTCAACTTATCCACGATCTTCTTCTGTCTGGCGATAACCTTCTTGTTCCCGCGACCGCGCTCCAGGGATTCGATGTTCGTGTTGATCAGATCAATCTGAACCCCGAGCATCTCAGAGACCTTAACCCGGTTGAAATACACCGAGTAGATAATCTCCCGAATGAGAACGATAATCCGCGGAATCATCATCAGAATCAAGCCGGCACCAATGGCGCCAACCGCCAGACTTGCCATGGAAACGGACTCCTGCACTGCCCGACCCTTAGGGGAATCATAGGCGGCAAGCAACTGCTCAATCGCCTGAAGGTCGTGTTCAGCAGCCAGGATGTTCTTGATATGGACGTGCTTGATAGTACCAGGAATCTCATCGAAGAGGACCTGACACTCAGTGTCCTGCTCCGTCGTAACGAAGCGGATAGTATTGCTGATCAGAATGCCGACCGAGTAGATACACGCCGCAACCATGGAGGTATACAGCAGCTGAACCACGCCGTTTCCACTCCGATACAGAGTAGTGTAGCGGGTGCGATTCTCGGCCAGGTGTTTCATGACCCGATCGACAGCCTGGGCAACCTCGACGTACTTCTGAGCCCCAGGATCACTGGATGCGCTGTAGACGTCAGTCAGGATCTTGCAGTTCTCCAGGATCACCGCATTGTAGCGGAACTTGGAAATGTCACCGGCAGACTTCTCGATCTCACTGAAGTCAATCGCGTTGTACTTGTCGGTGATGAAGCGCAGCATACCGGTAAGGACATCGTCGCTCACCTGGAGCTTTGCTTCCTCGGACAGGAAGGCGATAGCCGAGCTTTGGTACGGCACCGCACATTCGTCGAGCAGTTTTGCACAGTTAAAGGCCACGGTTATCATCCCTCCTTTACCGAGCCATCGACCGATAGAGCTCACGCATCATACGGTCGGTAGTCTGTTGTTCACGCTCCAGCATCGCATAGGTATACTGCTGGAACTCTCCACCATGCCCATCATAGGTAACGTAGACCATCTCGTTTGCCTGATCAAGGACTGCGAATCCCAGAAGGAACCCGGCATCCATCAGCATCCGAACATGCTCAGGCGTCATGATGTCGAGACCATACTCATCCCGGATAAACTGCACTTCGTTCATGGTAATAACCACAGTGCCGTTCGGGGTATAGTTCTTCATCAGATAAGGAACAGACATCTTAGCCCAGCGCTTACGGCGGCGGAATGCACTGTTCCAACGCTTAGCCCCGGTGCTGTTGGCCGCATCAACCTTGAGCTCTTTGAAGCCAAACAGCAGGTCAGCCAGGGACTTCTCTTCGCCGCTGATGAACTTGACAAACTTCAGGAACTTCCGCTTGTTAATCAAGCAGTTGTAGATGTCGTCGATCATATCCATAGCGGACTGCTTGTGGAGCTGGACCTTGATACCGACCAGAACATCACGGTTGACCACCTGCTCCGTCTCATCAACGATAAAGCCGATTGTCGCCTTAGTGAAGGTGGGAACGGCCTCGTTAGCCTTCTTCATCTCCATGTCGGTGAAAACTTTGTCACCAAAGGTGGATCTGTACGAATACCCGGCCTTCGCAGCACGAGCATAGTTAAGACCGGACTTAGGCCGGCGGCGGTCGTAGTCGAGGTTGACGTCAGTGCCATCCACGGTGAGGTCGGGATCACTCCTACCCTTCTCAAGGCTGGCCTTCTGCTTCTCCAGTTCTGCGATGCGGTCTTTCAGTTCTTTCTCGGTCCGACGACTCAGCTCAAGGTTTTTCGCCGCACGGTCAACCTGCATCTTGCGTTTACGAGATTCCGTGTTGATGTGGTCCATCTTACGCTCATCATACGCATGCTGTTTCTGGAGATCACGATTCTGGTCAGATACATTGGCATACGCCTTCGACATATTCTGCAGGCGTTGTTCGTCGTCCCACGCGCTGCCCTGAAGGTCATCGATCTGATCCTCAAGTTCAGCGACCCGCTTCTCGAGTTCAGCTTTCGTGGGGCCTCTGGCCTCAGTGATCACGAAGATCTCGCTATCAGGGGCCTCGAGTTGCTTCTGGATCGTCTCATCGATGTAATCGATGGTCTTGAAATCGACTTCTGTCAGGACGGTCATAGCGGCTTCCTCCAGCTTGGAATCGCTGGCGGGCAGACCTTTTCTCTTGCGGAGTTCAGCGCGGCGTTTCTCAACGAGCTTCAGCCGCTTGTTGATGATCTTGATGTAGGCCCCATACTGCTTCATAAACGCCTTCGGGTTGGAAATCGTGGCGCCGTTGAAACGGATAGAGAGTTTGCTCTTGGAGCCCTTCTTCTTGTTCTCCTGGTACTTCTTCTTGTACCGGTTGAGGTACTTCGCATACTTGTTCTTCAGCTTATTCAGCTTCGACTCAAGCGCATTCAGCTTCGTCAGATTGGAGCAGGACAGGATCTTGTTCTCGGATACGGACTCCAGGGAGAACATGATGTGGTCAATGGCGGACTTAACGTTCCCCTCGGAGAGGGGTTTGTCGTGGGCTCGATTCCGACCTCTGGGCATCGGTACGCCGGGATGTTCTTTCTCCCAGTTATCATGGAGCTTCTTCCGAGCGGCGCGCAACTCATTAAGGTCAAGACCAATCGCGGCCTCGCCGAGATACTCGTCAAACTCGGAATATTCATCCTCAAGGCCGTCTTCATCGTCATCGCCATCCATCATACCCATCACGCTCTGGATGATCTCAGCATCAGACATGGATTCGAGGGCTTCGTCGCTGATATCGAACATGTCGGCAGTGGCTTCACCGAGGAATCCCCAGGTGTCCAGCTCTTCCATATTGCGATGGAATGTCTCCTGCATCAGACGCGTCTTCGGGTCGATCGGATCGACCTGATACATGTCATTCAGAGACACAGTCTCGCTTACGATCTTGACGTAGTCGGAGCAGTTTCTGCGGGACTTTTCCCAGCATTCCAAAAGGAAGTCCTGCAGCTCTTTCACCGCTGCGTCTTCGACAGCCTCGTTAAACGGGACGACACCGAAGTACTTTTTACAGTCCTTATTGCAGCACAAGTAGACCGGCTCACCCTGAAGGAATACGCCGACTTTAGAGCCACACTTGGGACATGTATCAGGTACCAGATCGCCATCCTCGTTCACTCTACCCTTAGCCTTTTCGGAGATCGGAAGTTGAACCGATTCCTCAAGGGTATCGACCAGGCCGAGAACTTTACCCATTACTGCAGCAGACCCGGACGTTGCGCTAATTCCGAGGTTTTGGTGGAACTGAGACAGGTACTCCTCGATGGACGCCTGGTCATCGGCTCTGACGCGGTGGAACGGCATCAGGCTGATACAGGTGACCACGAAGGACGCATAGTTTTTCTCGAACATCCGGCTGATCATACCCATCTCGCTCGGTGTAACGTCGTCAGGGATGCATGTGGTAAAGTAAAAGATGGAGTTGGAACTATAGGCGGAGATGGACCGGATATGATTCCGGTTCAGATTGACGCGAAGTTTGCGCGTTCCGCCGCTACCACTTGTATCAACTGTCGATAACAACGAGAAGATCTCAGCAATCATCAGTACATCTCTCCTTTCTGTTGGATTAACGCACATGTTACGGTAACGTCCCATATACATTATAGGTATTGTTCTTACGAATAGATTCAGAATTCCTTAACAATGGAGAAAAAGAAACGGCCCGGGAATTGCCGTTTCTTTTTCCCCGCTCTCAGCGGATGCGGCTCAGGATCATCTCCCAGTACCGCACAAACATGTCGACGGTGAAGTCCATCCGGTAGGAGCACTCAGCCCACTTCTTCGGGAACATCGAGGTTGCGATGTTGCGGAACGAGCCGTTGCAAGAGAGCACACCGGTGCCGCAGAACCCGAGGATCTGGTCGGACTTGGTGGGCCACCCGGTGCCGGCATGGGTGTCGAACCAGATGTAGCCAATCTCGTTGCCGGTCTCGTCGTACATGAAGATGTGGTTGTTTCCGCCTTCGCCCTTGCTGAAGTCCAGCTTCCCGTGGCGGTAGGTCGCCGTCTTGCGGTGCATAATCGTATCCATATACGCACGCATCTTTTCAACGTTATCCATTTTTCTTTACCTCCTATGGATGTCTTTATCTTTTGGGTCTCTACATGTATAATATGTAGACAGCCCATCGCAGAATACGGAAAAAGAACGGGACCCGAAGGCCCCGTTCTTTCTCTCTATTTCTTCCGACGCCAGTGGAATCCGATATGGAATCCGCGACCGGGTTGTATTTCGATCTCTCCGCCAACAAAGTGCTCTTTGGGAAGATCCTCAAGATCGGCACCATCAGACACCCGATATAGCTTCGGGTCTCTTCCTGGACCAAAAGACAGTCCGACCCCAGCAGACATCGGGGGATCATCAATACTTGCTAACTCACGCTCGGCCTCCATCTGGTCGAGCATTGCTTCAAGTCTTGACAGACTGGCATCAGCCGGCTCAGGCGTCCGTGTGGCACCGTATGTCCGGTTAATCTGTTTCTTGAGTTTATCGCACTTGCTCTCAGCATGTAAGCACCGGTTCTTCCAGTACTCGGCGGAGTCGTCTCCTTGGTGGATGGAGCATCCTGTCACGTTCTTAACTCTCGGAATCAGTTCCATGAATCCGTCTGCGTCTCGTCCGTACAGTTGTGTGTTCTTGTCCATAGTTGTTACTACCTCCTAATTGATTGCACCGATATTCTTGATCTCGTTCTCTTCCGTGTACCTGGTGCAAACGGGCAACCAATTAGTGATATTCAACTCCTTCCACTGCATTTATAATATGTACTTAGATCTCGTCCCGAAATCTGCTGGGTACGGCTCCCTTGGATTCCTGATATCGACCGTCGTACAGCTTGTCGATGAGACCGTGCGGCGTGAGGAAATAGATCTGGGCGATCGTATCACCAGGATAGATCACGGTGGGATACGTGGCCATGAGCTGCATGGTAAGATTCCCGTGGAACCCAATATCACCAAACCCAGCCTCCTGGTGGACGCTACAGCCGAGGCGACCGAAGGACGATCTCCCGGTAATGATGAATTCATAGTGGTCAGACCCAATGCGCTCCTTAGTCGGGATAAGATATACTGTCCCAGGCCGCAAGACGAACCCGGTCTCAGGGATCTGATACGTCTCGGTTTCAGAGAACGACTCCTTGTCGTGGAGATCGATCCTGGTAATATTGCGGTAGACCGTGACCTGGTCTCCCACCGAGATGTTATAGCTGTTAGGATTAAGTCGCTTGGGGTCATAATCAGAGATTTCAATGCGCCCTTTCTGAATCTGGTGCTTGATTTCGATTCTTGTCAAGATACCGCCGTTCATCCTCCGAAAGGATGCCAGCGCCACAAGCAGCGCAAAAATTGCGATGATCAGTTCGATAGTCATGATCAACCCTCCATATTCAATAGTATAGTGGTGTACAGATCCAAATCAGAAAATAACCACCTATTTATATTAGGTCGAACATCGTTATAATGCCGAAATATATCACGTAACTATGGAAAAGAGGTGAACCGATATGGCTGTTAAAAAAGCGGCAGACATTAGCAGGTCTGCTGTTGCTGGGATTATGAAGCAGTATACCGACCTTATGGCCTCTCGGGCTGAATCTACCCTCGACTTCGATGCCGTGATGAAGTCGAAGAATATTCGGTATGGCATGCCGTATGCCACGTTTGATGATCTTATCTCATACTTCGACATCTCCCGCCTTCCCGATTATGCCGGTATGCCTGTTCCCCTTGTCGGGCATATCATCCTTACCAGACCGAGCCTCTATGTAGACGTCTATGGTCGATCCGGTGGCACAGCTCGTGCGAACTATAACGCAATGCTCTCGAACCCCATGACTGCCACATTTGTGAACGACCAGTACGGCAAGAGGTTGCTTCACATGCTCAGTGAATTCAATACCAGTCCGTACATGCCGATCTTCACGACCAGGGCGACAAGCTACAGCGTTCAGGACGTGTCCCTTAAAACTGTTGAGAAAGCCCAGACGTACTACGGGCATGTGATTAAGTACGGCAAGCATTCCGAAGAACATAAGATCGGCGGGTCTATCAGTCTCGACTTCCGCAATGACCGTTACAACAGTATTCTGAAGACCGTGCATCTATGGGCATCGTATATCTGGATTGTGTCGAAGAACGATTCGATTGAACCGTCGGATACGAGTCAAAAGAACGGCATCCTCGACTACGGTGGGTCCTTGTACTACTTCGTCACCGATATGGGCATGAGCCGACTGTACTACTGGGAAAAGCTTACTGGTGTGTTCCCAAAGGTATCCCCGTTCTCGATCTTCAGCTACAACGACGCTCCTATCCTTGAGGACAAACTCTCAGTTGAGTTCGACTACGGTGTCAAGTCTGATCCGTGCGACCCTGATGTGCTGTTCGATATCAATATGCTGTCAGCTTCGAGTTATTACGGTGCAGTCCTATACTTTAACCGCGGCGCAACCGGTCAGTCGACTCCGAAGTTCAATGGCACCAATGTGACATGGGGAAGTTTAGCCAGACCCGACAGCTACGAACGCCCGTTTGGGCTTGGTAACTCTTTCGCAATTCGGCCTATCGTCCAAAGACAGGTGACCAACGGAGATGTATCTTATCATCTCCAGTACATCTCGGCTTAACGAGAAATCTATACATGGAGGTGACGATTAGCTATGGCTGGATCTACAGTAAAGAAACTCGTGGATCGTGTGGATATCCTGCGTGACTTAGTCAACGTAGTAACCCCGATCTACTATCCGAAAGAAACCCTGGACAAAAACCGCACGAGTATCTATGCATACATCAACGAAGCGCTGTCTGCTTCGATTGAGGACACCATTACCCTCGAGCAGCGGCGCGCTAACGACTACTGCCCTGAACTCTCTAACAGCGAGATCCGTGTAAACCAAACCGCGAAGCTGTGGAACGTTGGAGTAAACCGCGCCATCCCCGGCAGGTGTTTTGCCATGCTTGCAGTGTTGAAGGAGGATATCCTCCGAAAGGGTGTTAAAGTCGGGAACGAAATCCAATTCACAATCGATCGGCGCTCTACAATCCTCTACAACGGCATCAACTACTCCCTGGAGGATGATATCCTGATCCGTGCGGTTCGGCGCGGGAATGGATACCTGTACGCTGCGAACTATACGGGGGAGCATTCCTCTTACGAATCCTACATCCAGATGTTTGAGACCGCAAACGACCGTGGTGAAGACCTGGTTGGTATGATCTGTCAGATTTACCAGTGCCGGTACAACATTGCTGAGAAGCATATCGTCGATCTTATCGAATTTGCCTATGATGGGAAGTCGTTCGACTACACGGATCGGCTTGCTGGATTTGAGGTGTATTACAAGCGGTCCGCGAACGATACCTTCCGCAAGGCAGACCTCGACCACTACCTCACCATGACGCCGTCGAAGGCTCTGTACTATAACGACGACGAATCTGGGCTTCTGAAGATTATGAACAACCCTGCTCTGAATCTCGGCGCCAATGCGGTCATCCGTTGTGAAATCAAAGAGACCCTCGGTGAGGATGCCAAGGTCACCATCAACAGCCCCGACACCGCGACCTTCTCTGTCTATCGCGATGCGGCGTACAACTACAGCGGTGTGCATGTCATTGTAACGATGCTGTCTGATACGGTTGGTGCAAGCAATGGTGATGAGCTCCTTGACGTGAAGAAAGCTCTGATTGACAAGAAGGTTCGTCGCGACAACATCACGACGGAGCATGACATCATCCAGTACATCAACGACATTGACGCTAATGTCCAGCTGGTCAAGAAGCGTAATGACTGCCAGGAGCACAACTACTACATGTATGTGCTCATGCGGTATGACGATCGTCGCATTGCGCCAACTACTACAAAACGGCTGGAAATCAATGGCGTTAAGTCTATCCAGAACTGGGGCGACTTTGATCGTTATGACAAAACGGTCGACCGTAAGCTGATCCGGGCCTACAGCAAGTTCAAGCTACATGTCGTTGACGGAAATCCTGACCACGACTATGTGACCAGATGCCCTCATGATGAGAATGAGCCTGACACGTTCTACCTCACCTGTCCGTACATGATGATCATCAATGATCTGAATATCGTGTCGTACTACTTCACAAGCGCCGATGAGACCGCGCTGCTCACAATGCAGATTGCAAACAACCTGTACCCGTACCAGATGATCACCCAGGGGATTCACGTTTACCGTAATGCTCACGCTTCGACTAACAACGACCTCTACACCTTCACAATCGAAGCGATGCTGAATACGGAAAACGACAGCCTCCTGGTTGATGAGGACGGTAATATCATCGACACCGAAGCGGTGAAATGCTACATCTTCTTTACGAGGGATGGTAGCCCCTGTGCATATCTCCCGATGTCGATCGACAGCTACAACCAGAAGACCCGTCGGTTTAAGTTTACTGGTTCCATGCGGACAACTGACTACATCACGGAGCAGGATAAATTGGAGATCGTTGAGGGGTTGTATTCTATCGGTACCAAAACCAACTACAACTCCGTCATCGACTACAAGGATGCATCGCTCCAGGTGAGTTTCTTCCACAAGATGGAGGATACTGAGAACATCTACCCTCGCACCGACAGCGCATACATGATGATTCCCACCGAGCTCACCGATGGTTACATCATGATGAACTCCTACTACAACAACCCAAACAACTTGGTGAATCTGGTGCTTGAGTTCGGCAAGTTCTCCCGGTCGCCGACTATCGTGACAAAAGCGACGGAGACCACCTACCACTATTCGATTGGGGCTGTTCCGTTCTTTGAGTACGAATTTGGTGTTGCAAACACCGCGTCCCTCTACGAGAAGTTCAAGCAGATGACGATCGTGTACGGCTCACTGTTGAAACTGACTACCGGGTTCGATATTGCACTGAAGTTCATCGCCACCTACGGGCCGTCCAAGTACATCACCGTAACCGGCGGGCGCACGCTTGACGGTGAGGAAACCACGGCGTACCTGAACAACCTGAACCCGACCTTCTACTTCAAGGTATACGGACTCGGTGCACCCGTTGACGAGATCTACCAATTCATCTACGAGTACCTCCGGGATAACTACATCCAGGATGACCATGTCTTCATGTCGAACATCTGCACCGCAGTCGAGGAGACATTCCGGGCGGTAAAGTCGATCAAGTATATGGGCTGCGATAACTTCGACGCATCCTATCAGCAGTTCTGCTACAACAGACCGGTGTTCATCAGTGAAGATATTGTCACAAGGTATATCCCCGAGCAACTCAATGTTACAGACATCAAAATCGATCTTGATGAAACTTAAATAAGGAGGCATGATTATTATGATCAAGCAGAAAAATCTCAGTTATCTCGAGTACCACCGGAGAGTATTCAACAAAGCCCTCAGCGAGGCATTCTGCCGTATCCATGAGCGCGCTGTCGGCGCCGACAGCCCTGAGGACAAGGCCATGGCCGCCCGACTCTGTGAGGCGTTCTTCAGCGAGGAGTTGAGCCTTCCGAACTCCACCGTCGCCACCACCAAGGCCCGTCTGTCCGAGAGCGTCAGCTTCATCAAGGACTGTGTCGAGACCGCTGAGCACATCGCCGACGACAAGATGGATGACGCCAAAGAGGAGAAGATGGAGATTCCCGCCGAGCAGGAAGTCGAACTGTCCGATGAGGATGAGGCTGTCCTGGATCAGCTCTTCGACTGCAAGTGCCCCAATGACGTTCAGATCAAGCAGATCCGGGATGCCACCGTGGCCGCCCTGATGGCTGAGGACGAGAAGGCCGCTGAGATCCGTGATGCCGTCGACGTGGCCAAAGCTCAGGCTTCTACGGATGCTGACCAGGCAACTGCGCTGGAGGAGACGGTGAATCGCCTGAATGGTCGTGGCCCCACATCTCTGATGCACGCCATCATGAACAACGTGACCGCCAATGCAATCAAGAGTGTCAACGAGGCCGGCAACATGCAGTCTGTGGGCGCTGTGATGTCCGAGAACAGCGAGAAGATCCGTGCCCGGGCGTGCATGATCTACAGTCTGTTCGAGATGGCCAGCTGCTTCGGTATCACTAAGTATACCGAGACCGACGTCAAGCGCCTTGCGCACAGCATCTATTACGAGAAGTAAAAACAGAACACCCAGGGGCAATGCCCCTGGGTGTATTCTTTTAGATATCAGCTTCGATGTACAGAAGCCTGCCGGTGTGGGAGATCTCGAAGATCTCTTTGGCGTAGTCCTTCGACGCATAGTCGCTGTCGTAGATCATATCGAAGTTATCCGACATGTGGTCGGTCACTTCGTCGACCTTCTCGTCGCACAGCTCCTGAGTTACGTCTGCCAGAACCTTGTACAGGTACTCATCCGTCAAGGATGCGTCCTTTTTGCACCGGAGGACAAAGCCGTTCTCCCGCGAAGTATTCAGCTCGACCACGCCGGGCTTCTCCTCATTGATCACATCGACTACCGTCTTGGCGATCTCAGTAGGAGTATACAGGCTGAACAGCGTGCGCCCCAACGCGCTGAACATCAGCTTCTTGTTGACTTTCATAGCGCTATATCCCCTTCTATAAAGTTGTGAGACACCCTCCACGGTCGCCCCCGAACCTGGATGTGTCATTATTCATGTTACGGTAGCCAAGCGCAACTGGTTATATCCCCTCCAATTTGGTTAGTATGATCTGACCAGATTCTATTCCAGCTTTGATACTCTTACGATTCTTGAGCTTCTTGTAGATATAGTTGGACTCGTGTTTCTTTATGTAGGTAATCGTGATAACGACACGGGGGAGGAGGCTGTAGTACTTCCGTACCTCTCCTCTCCAGAAGATATCATCATCGGATACCAGCACATCAGTAAACACGTCGGTGTAGCATTTACCGACGTTATCGTAGTCAGGCTTATCCACAGGATTCAAGAGTTTGGCCTCGAAAAGAATGACCTCATCCGGAGGAACCTGAGCCGGCATCTCAAAGTATGCCTCAACTTCAATCTCCCCTGGAGTGTTGATCAGTTTTATTGTCTCCACAACACTTTTGATCGCCTTATCGAAATACGACTTATTTGCTGCCGCATTCGGCGACCATGTATGTCCGTTCATAGTACGCGGCCTGTCAGTCTTCATTGGATACTCATAGGCCGTGATACGAATGGATTCATATTCTCGCTGATCCATGATCAGAAGTGCTTTCTCTCGGGCCTTCGCAATCCACTTATCTGGATTCTTCTGTTTTGCCAAGTAACGTTGAAGCTCCTGCACGGGATCCCCCGTGCGCCCCGAATGCTTCTCCTCGTACTCGGCAAGTTTCTGGTCACGACTCTTAATCTTCATTGGTCTTCACAACCTTCCGATTATTATAGTTTTTATTCATTTCATCGAAATATAACGGAGCAGGGGTATCCCTGCTCCGTTAATTCAGTTAACATGGCGTAGCACAATGGCAGCCACACAGACAAGCACACCAAGCACTAACGGAATCCAAGCGGCTATGATGGCTTTGCCCGTTTCGCGTAGGATAAACCGGATTCGTCTCATATCATCACACTCCATACAAGTTGAGACTGCCAGAGATATTCCGGACACGGTCAGAAATAGACCTCATGAAGTTTCCTCCAAGGGCGCCGAATGCGTTCGTGCCACTGGAGATGAACATCGAGATCCTCTCACCGATTGAGATGCGGTTCATATTCACCCCTGATAACGTTCCAATCAAGTCCATCAACCCAGTGTTGTTCATGAAGTTACCAACATTGGTAAACCCTTCCCCGTTATCAAAGAGATTTGTCATGGCAAGGGTATGGTACAAGTCTTTCAGACTAACGGACACATCAATCTGGGTGGGCACGCCGTCTTCAGAGATCATGTCACCATCGCCAAATCTTTTCCAGGTCAGGGACTCAATCATGCCCATTTCGATATTGAAGTACCCCTTCGAGAATGCGCGAATCAGATACGGTGAACTGTACTGAGAATTGTTCACATCGGACTTCGGTGCCGCCAACGCAAAGATGTGGAAGAACGGCACCAACACATACCGCCACTTGCAGAATGCGGTTGCATATGGGGCAATGAAGTGCATCTCCAGATCGTAGGAAGGGGAGTGGCTGGAGTCCGACCACAGCTCAGGGAACCGGATGTTCATACCGTGAGCGGTATTCTTCATCCATGCACCGATACGATCTACAGCATTATTCAATCCTGCGAAAGCGCCACTGTTAAGCTCAGTCTTCGCCTGCTCTACATAGTTCGCTGAGTCGATTAGCTCATTTGCACCAGTGCCGGTATAACCCAAAACAAACTCCAGCTCACGAGCCTTGGAACCGAGGTCAGTGAACATACTGAGGAACTGGGACTCAGCAGTTTGGTTGGTGATTGTGTCGCTAATGGACGACTGAGGATCAAACGCGAACGATACACCAGCGGACAGACCCATTACGCTCTCAAAGATAGAGAAGTCCTGCTCAGCAGCAGAGTTGTATTTACCCCAGTCAATATCCTCGCAGGATTTACCTCGATAGGTTGTCTTGGACAGGCCCATCAGTCGGGCAGAAGTTTGGCACAGCGAGTTCACATAGTTGTAGTACCCAGTGGTGTCAATCTCCATACTATAGTACTGGTAGTCCCCTTCAATGTCATTCATTGCAGAGAGAACAGATCCGAGAACCGTATCGCTCTGATCAGAGAACATCGGGAGGAACGCGTTTCGTGCATCATTCTCTCCGGAATATCCGAACAGACCAGACTTAACCGAGGTCATAAACTTCGGCTTACCTGGGGCAAACACCGCAATCGGCATATTGGCTGCAATGTCTCTGGCAAATGTACGACCATACAGGTCAACGGAGCCGTTTGTGATCTTGGACTGCTCAGCCTCAGCACCGGACTGCCCTTGGGGGTACATAGAGTTCCCGCGGCGATCGGTAATATACGTCCACTGGAAAGGCATGCCGTGCACAAACAGCATACGACCAATCGGGATACTCATAAGAGACTTGTCCGCAGTACCAGTGTAGTTGTACCCGTATGCCTCGTATAGCGCCTTCTGGCCTTCTTCCGTCGTTATGTCAACCGTGTTGATAACGACATTGGGATCACCATCGACGCCATTCGTATCGATGCCAGGAACAGTAATGGTGGTTCCATCTGCGGTAATAACCTCATTTGGGTTCACCTGCGGAGTAGTCGTTGTATCATCACCGTCCAACGGCATAATGCCTGCGTCCTGAACTCTTGCATACGAAGCAACCTTTCGGGTCTGAATCGAATTGTTATGGAATGTGACCTTCGGTGCATTCGGCTTTGCGATTGCGCGGTTGATCAGAATCCATCCACCGACTAAAGTTTGGTCCTCTCCGATGACCTGGGAGATGCGATACCTGGTTTCAATCGTTCCATTAGAATCAATCTCGATCTTTCGGTCACATAGAACCTGGTCGCCAACTTTAAGGCCATTTGGAATAGGAGACGTCGACCGCGATGTCTGGTACACGGTGACATCAGTACCCTTAATGCTGATCATCAACAGATCCGCAACAGACCCATCATCAGACTGGGGATCATCCTTATCAGATGTTCCTTCTTCCTCGATAGGAAAGGATCGAACAGTGGCAGCAGGGCACCAATAGCCAGTCGGGATATCCTCATCAATCGCTTCAGAAATGTACAGCATTGCGGTATCACCATCGTAATACTGTTTGCGAGAATAGAATTTCCGTTTTGCGATAAGAATGAGGCTGGACGATTCTGTATCGTAAACGGAGCGGTAGACGCGTGTCGGTCGGGAAGCTTGACACATCAGCGACTGAGTTACAAACTCCGCCATATCATCACATCCTTTCAAATGAAGTAGGAGGGGACACAGGCCGTAACCCGTGTCCCCTCGACATCGCATACATCCTGCTTATATTTTTGTCAACCGGTCGATGGTTACCGCCCCTACATCATCAACATCACTGTCTCCGTTAGGGTATACCGGTCGGGCTGTCGGGACGTTTGGGAAATCCTCATCCGTCTCAGTTGTGCGTTTGCCCTTACCCTTGGTGTTATCGCGGATATCAGACAGAAGCTCAACCATCTGGGCCATCAAAGACATCATCCCGTTCAGCGCTTTCAGTTGCTCATCGCCCGTCTCGGAGCTGCCAGTTGTCATAGCGTCGGTCAGCTTACGCGTTACCTCAGCCACAGTAGACTCACTTGCAGCTTCTGCACGGGTGGCTTCCATGTCTTTGTTGATCGAGGAAATCTTGCGATTCAGTGCTGTTACGTTAGCACTCAAGTCTGCACCAGTACCCCATCCGGAGCCGGAACCAGTCTCCTCCGTAGAATCAGGGACAACAATGTTCCCATCCTCGTCGGCGGTCCAAGTCCTGCGTGCACGACCAGCCTCAATCTGCTTCTCCTCTTCCTCAGTCCGAATCGATGTTCCCTTGTAGGTGTTATAAATCTGAGCAGCGTTCTTTGCACGTTCACTCCACTGCTTCTGACCCTTCGTAGTGCTACTCCACCCAGAGTACATCTCGAACCCATCCAAGCCAGCACGGGCGCCTTCCTCAGGCGTTGTAGCCGCATTAAGCTGACCTTTCAGTTTCGGATACGACGTCTCAGTCTCATGCTTAAAGAACTCGAGCTGAGTATTCAGGCTGCGCCAGTCTTCCCCACGCTCCTGTGCGAACTTGAGGAGATTATAGGCACGACCCTTAGTCCATTGTGCCAGACCCATTCCGGGATAATAGTTGCCGTCGGCCATCTTGTAGCCAGACTTACTGATGCTGATATTGGACCGATCATACGCAGGGAACAGATAGTTCACCACGTAGTCGTTCAGCGTAGCATTACTGGCCATCACATCGTCCACCGAACTATACTTGCTCTTCCAGGCCTTCAGGTAATCACCCTCAAGTCTATCCGCGCGGTTACTGGACTCAGACTGCCAGCAGCCCATAATTCCGGCTGCACCCGGTTCACTGTAACCCTCACGACGGAGGAACTTCCAGATAGCCGAAGTAGAATCTGTCGGGTTGATTACGCCGGCACTGGATCCGAAGTTAAACGTAGTCGAACCGGTAGTGCTCGTCGCACTGGTGGTACCGTCAACACTCTCAGCATCACCGGTGTCATCTTCAGGTTTGCCGCCCATCAGGATGGTAAGCAAGTTACCGAGCTTATTGGACAGACCCGAGAACACAGTGCTCAATGCGTCAAGCATTCCCTGGCCAGTTGTCGAACCGATTACACCGGCGCTCGTGCCTCCGCTACTGCTGTAGCTTCCACCCGTATTTCCGGTATATCCACCAGTCGAGGTGTCATAGACTTGGACATTAGTGCCTTCAACGAACGGCGTGTACCGGCGGACCATCATGGTATGAGACTTACGGTAGGCTGTCAGATCCTTATAGGTAGGACCATATTCCTTACCATTGCTGCCACCACCATGGCTCAGATCCTGGTTGTTACCGGCGTACATTTCAGTGTGCTGCATCTTACCGTTGTTTCTGGTTTGATCCCAGTGCTGGTACAGGATATCGCCGGGTTGCAGGATACTCGGGTCAAGCGGTGTCCCGTTATTCACCCAAATCGTACTGAACCGGCTATCTTTGGACTGCGTCGTAGAGCCAGCAGACATGTTGTCCACACCGAGAACCTTCCGATAGGCCCATCCAACTGTAGACGCACACGATGCCTTTCCGATATCAGGGTTCTGCTCACCGCCTCTAAGGCTGTAAGCAATCTGGCCCTTAATGCTCGCCATCTTGTTGACAAGCGCTTGCTGGGCTTGGGTTGTGGTATATCCGGTGTCACCAATCGTCTTGGTTGCCTCAGACTTAGAATCATCCGATTGGCTATTGCGATCCCACATTTCGTCAGCGGCACTTGTCGGGCCGCGACCCCAGAAACCACTGCCCTTACCGTAGGAGTAGATAGCGGTCTTCGTGTTTCCGACCAACCCGCTCATCGTTGTGGACTTGCGAGCTCCAGTCAGAGGATCGACAATACCAACACCGCCACGACCAGTGTTACGCTCGGCAACCATGTAGTGCATATTGTTACCAAATGCACCACCCTTGCCCATTACGACAACCGGCCGACCCTTCTTAAGATTACTGGAGATAGAACCAGAATCAACCGGACCTTCAGACATGCCATAACCATGCGCCGATGCATACTTGCCAAAGAACTTCGGGTTAGTCCCCCCATCGCTGGCTCGCATACCGGTGCGCTTGCTCATGACATTTGCTTCCATCGGATTCGCGGACTTAGCTCCATACGAGGATGCGACCATTGCCGCTGCAGTAGGACCACAGCCAGCTTTAGCCATATCATCGGACCCACGATTCCATTTGCCGGACGACTGACTCATCGGAGTGACCTTACCGGTTCCCCAATCTCCGCAATCATCACACCCGGCACCTTTGCCCCAGTTCCACGGCATCCAACTGCTTACCGTGCTACCAACCTTTTGAAGTAGCGTTTGCTTCTTCGCAGTAGCAGCAGTCGTTCCGGTCACTGTTGCTGTCATAGCAGTCGTCATAGAATCCGTGATGGTTTTATCCTGGCCCTCATTGTTCTTCATATCAGCAATCAGGCTACTACCAAGACCTTCGCCCATAATGCTGAAGATGGTCGGACCATTCTTCTTGCCCTTGAACACATCAGTGACCATATCGATCAGAGATCCACCGATCCCCTTACCGACGGTCAGGAACGTAGACATCAGCGCTTTCGGATCCTTCAGCGCGCTTGTGATGAATCCACCAATAGACCCTGTATTGAGCCCATTCTCATCGGCGACACCTTTCGCATCACGGATCGCACCAGAAATCTTATCCCCGATGCTTGTCAGAATAGATGTAATCGGACTAAGCTCGGTTGCAATGCCGCCAGGGCCCTTTCCGGATTCCTCCTCATCAGAAGATCCGCCGAGAAGGTCTCGAGCACCCTTGACCAAGCCGCCGAGCAGAGGAACCTTTTCAGCAACATCCAGGGCTTTACCACCGAGGTCTTTCGCCCCTCTATAGACGCTGCCTACTACCGGTATATCCTCTACAAACGAATCCGCTGCGGACAGTCCATCTCCCACGGTCTTTGCTACACCCTTGATGCCCTTGTATGCATCTCCGACAACGGGAATACTTTCGACCGCTTCATCGATGGCGCTTCCGATGCCACCAATGGCATCCTTTATGGCGTTACCAATACCCTTAACGATCTCAGAGATCAGGTTGTTGATTCCGCCGATAGCAGATCCGATTGTATTGATGATTCCCTTTCCGATCCCAACCGCAAGGTTTCCAAGGATCTGCGGGGTCTCAAACACGAGCTTCACGCCGGACAGCAAGATATTGCCGATGCCTTTTGCAATGCTGAGGAGCATCTGATCCAGGCTACCTGCAATCTTAATGACACCATTGATAATGCCACCACCAAGCTTTACTGCGAACTCGCCTATTCCACCGATACCCTTAATCACTCCACCCACGGTATCACCGATAAATTTACCAACGGTGGTGGGAAGGTTTGTCAAGACATCTCCAACCTTAGCAAAAAGATTGTTGACGCCATTCGTTACCATCTGGGGAAGGTTCGTCACGAATTCATTCAGCTTGGTTCCTACTGTCTCAAAACCATTACCGATCCAGTTAGCACCCTTTGCGATGAAGTCCGGTATACCAGTTACCGCATTGAGTGCCATGCTTCCAACTTTCTTAACACCCCCAACGACAGCACCGCCGACCTTCTTAACTCCACCGACGATACCACCACCTACGGCTTTTACGCCCCCAGCTATTGTGCTAAGGATCCCGCGTTTACTGCCGTCTTCGTTGAACTTCTTTGCATACTCATCAGTAGTCAGGTCCGTCCCATTCTCCGCATTATACGCATCAGTCGCAGCCTGGAGTTTTTGCTGATCAGCCGCGAGTTCCTGCTTTGCTGCATCATCGGCGAGAACCCCATATACCAGCTGGACGATACTATCCTGCATCATTGCCGCGGCAACACTCAGGAATGGACCAGCGACTGGGATCATGGTGAGCAACCCGCCAAGTGTATTCACAACGGCGGAGGTTAGGCGCATGCCAAGGGTTACATCAGACCCGAACACGTTGAAGTATTTCTTGGCATTACCGAAACCGGAGATGAAGTCAGCCACAGCAAATGCCGCAGTGATCGTGCCTGCTGATAGATATCCGGCAATTTGTTTGGCGCCATTCTTAATCGTTTGAGCGCCGCTCCTCATTGCCTGTTCAAGCACTTCACCACCAAGCTTATTTGCAAGCTTAGCAGTAAGAGTGCCAATCTTGCTCTTCAGACCCTTGAACATACTGACAACTACTTTGTTCTCCATCAGAGACTTGATCAGTTTCGTAATCGCCTGTTTGATTGGGCCTTTTACATCAGTGGCTTCTCCGGCGACAGCCTTACCAATAGACAAGGCGCCCTGTGCTACTTGCTCAGCACCCCAGAGCTTGTTGCCATTCTCACCAAACAGCTGGTATCCAGTCGCGGCCATACCAGCAGCCTCTCCGAGGAACGGAAGAGCCTTGCCGGTTACGAAACTACTAATCGCTTTACCAGCCGCACTGCCGGCTACGGCTTTGCCAATACCTCCGAGCACTCCCTTCCCAGTAAAGAGCCCGGCAAGTCCACCGAGCAGTAGGTCGAGGATACTGGTCTTCTTCTCCTCTTGCTCCCCAACGGCAACCAACTGATTGTTGGTATTCATCTGGTGTGCAGCCTGGATAGCTTGAATCTCGTCCATGCTGCGGGCCTTCTCGATAGCATCGTCATACTCCTCTGCCGGGTTGTCAGACTTTTCAGATCTGGTATCGATGGCCTTGTATTTGCGCTTAAAGATGTCCAGAGGATTTCCGTGTTTCACCTTCTGATCATCTTCGTCTGTATGCTTAGCCATATACTGATCCCATACCTGATTCATCCGGTGATCACGAATGCGACCCTTGATGTTCTCACGGAGATCGCCAAACGTACGACCGAGGGCGCTGATGGGATTACGCAACCGCGACTTGACTCTCCCAGAGGTGGGACGAGCTCCACCACCCTCAGCTCCAGGCTCAGGACCATCTTGATTCACGGTCTCATCGCCAACTGTATCAGCGCTACCGAGAGCTGGAACAGCGGGGCTGGCCGTCCCTGCTGGGGTCGGGGAGACCGGGTTTTGCGTATCAGGTTCAGCCGGGGAATCTGTATCACCCAAAAGTTTTGCGGTCACAACAGCGCTGTCAAATGCTCCGACCAGGTACACCGGAATAGCGTGCGTCGGCATTACCGGAGCAGCGGTGCTGATGAACGGGTATTGGACTCGATCAGGGCCATCACCCTCAGTGCTGATAGCAATCGGAACCGGCCCTTTGATCTTGAGATGTTTACCCTTGCCCTTTCCACCTTCTTTATCCTTATCGCCACCAAAGACCTTCTTGAACAATCCGGTCACGCCTTCAGCCATACCCTTGGCGAGGAAACCAACACCCTTGCCAATGAGACTTCCGACGGTCTTCATGCCCTTCCAGGCCATCGCTGCGATATCAGGAGCAATAGTTGCGGCACTCTCAACAAGTCCACGGACAACAGCAGACGTTGCCAGGATACCATCACTGAGCACACCGGTGAACGTGGACAATACATCTCCGAGCGCTTTTCCGATGGAAGGTGCAGCAGCCCTGATCGTTTCGCCAACACCAACCATGATTTCGCCAAGCCCCTTCGCCGCGCCCTTCAGCAGTTCACCTGCTGCAGCGCCGAGCGTTTTAACAACGCTCCAGATAGTATTGGCAGCGCCAACAACTGCATCCTTAAGGAACCCGACAACTTTACCGATAGCCTTAAACGGCGCAACAACAAAACCGACAGCTTTGTCAATGACATTGCCGACCCGGTCAGTTACCGCACTGAACAGCCCTTCCACACGATCGACCATCTTACCGATGATACCACGACGCTTCTTGACCTTCTTACTGCCCTCCATCTCCTCAGGAAGTTCCTCAGCACTGAGTTTCCCGAATTGCTTATCGAGCAGCGTTTTAATGTAGGCGATGTTCCAGCCACTGCCGCCGAGCTGGCCCTTGATCTCATCGTAGATTTTGGAGATATGCTTATCGATGGACTTCAGGTACTCGTTATTGCTCTTACGGCTAAATGCACCTTTCTTCTTGGCACTTCCACCATCTTCACCGGCAGTTGCCTCAGAGGTCTCACTATCGGTTGTGGTATCAGTGCCGGAACTTGTAGTCGACTGGTTCTTATTACGCTGAGCGGCCTTCTGAGCAAGTCGATCGCGCTCGGACTGCTGAGACTCTTCTCTCCGATCACGTTCATCACGCGCAGCGGATTCGTTAGCCTCTCTTTGACGATTACGATTCACGTCAGGGCCAAGCATCTCAGAATCATTCGACTTGCTGTTAGGGGTATAGGTCTTTCCGGCAGCCTCCGGGGCGGCATTCCCTACCGTATCAAACGGGGAGACCTCACCTTCCTCAGGCGTCTGTCCTCTATTGAAGATTCGATCCTTGAGGTTTGCGAAGAATCCATTCTTTGGAGTTTCACCGGCAGTTGCCTCAGAGGTCTCACTATCGGTTGTGGTATCAGCGGTCTGACCAGGTACGTATTTACCGAGAATCTTACCGAGCCTACCGCCCGTGCGACCCCAGATCCGACCGAGACGACCTTTCGTACGGTCAGCACGTTTCCGATCGCGCTCTGCCTCCTTCGCCTTCTTGGCAGCGGCCCTCTCATCCTGAAGATCCTCAAGAGATTTGCCGCCAATCGTTCCAGTAGCAATAAACTCCAGGGCTTTGAACGGAGCAGAGATGATGCTTCCGATGATTTTGCCAAGAGTGCTGAAGATCTTCTTTGCTGCTTCATCCATCGGCTTGATGATCTTTTCTTTGAAGAACTCACCCATAGGCTGACCGACATTCTTCTCGAACACCTTGTCGATCGAATCCTTGATCTTCTCGCCAATGTTTTTCATGGAATCGCTAATGGCAGTGCCAGCCCGCTTCATCTGGTCTTTCATCGGCTGGATTGCGTTCTGGAACGGCGTTACCACCGACGCATTGAACCACTCTCCGACCTTTTCGCCAGCTTTATTAAGCCTCTCTGCAAACGGATTGAGCATTTTGTCTCTCGCGAAATCAAACGCTCTTCCGAACAGGCCGCCAATGCGCTTCTTCACCTTACGGGTACCAGTTACGTTCCCGCTCTCATCCGTTACATTCTCAGTAGTCTCTTCCTCGGTACCAAAGAAGAAATTCTTAATAGCATCGGCATTCATGGCACCAGTGATGCCACCGAGCATAGCGAAGATAGGACCACCGGGAAGCAGAGATAGGCCGGGAATAATACCGAGGCTGGAAATCATCGACCATGCCGTGCCGCCAAGGACTGCACCACCAAGAGCCGGACCAGCCGCGTTTTTAATGGCCTCTCGTGTTTTAGGGCCGAGTAGGCCATCTTGCTCATTGCCATCCTCATCGGTGTAGGTTCCGAACAGAAGCTGTTTCATCCGATCGGATGCTGATACCATCCCGCCGATGCCACCGGCCAAAGCTCCAATAAACGGGCCACCCGGAAGGAACAGGCTGCCTACAATACCAAGCCCACTACCGATTGCAATATTCGGAGCGAACTTCTTAAAGGCATCGTAAATTTCTTGGTTAATAATTCCACCCTTGCGGGTCTTTGCCGTAACTTTCTTGTCGATCTTACCGGTCTCCCAGTTGAACTCGACTCGATCCTCCTCGGCCACATCGCCAAAGAGATAGGACTTAAACTTCTCGGACGATGCCACGAACCCGCCAGCAGACCCAAGCATTGCGCCAAGAATAGGACCGCCGGGAAGGAAGAAACTCCCAAGCAGACCAATTCCGGCACCGATAGTCATATCAGGAAACGCCTTGCTCAGCTCATCCTTAACTAAGGTGAACTTATTCCAGGAATCATGGTCGTCACCATTCTCGTCCTCACCGAATAGCATGCCACGCAGATCAAGAGCTTTGCGCTTCAAGCTTCCGATGATACCGGTAAATTCTTGGACATCCGCCAGAATCGGGGTCTCAACTTCTTCCTCATGATAACCAGTCCTATCAGTATAACCACGGGTAGTCTTGGTCGTACCAACCTGCTGCAGGCTATGGCCGACACCCTTCCCCTCGACATTATCACCATAGAGCCACCGGTTAACAGTTCCCATGACACCACTGGTGATCTTACCAGAGGTCCCGGACTTAATGTCATCGGCACGATGACGCAGTCGATTGATCTGGTCACTGAATCGACCGCCCTTGTAGTCTCCTATGGGTTTGCCATCTTCGCCAACTTCACGGGCGCCGATCAGCTTATTCTTGTAATCCCTGGCGCGCTCTTTAACCGGTTCAACAACCTTCTCGTTAAGCCTGTCGGCAATACGAGGGATAATGCCCTCGTCGTTATCGAACAGACTCTTCTTCAAAGGCTCGCCGATATTCCGAGCAAACCAGTTGCCCGCCTCAAGCCACTGGGCCTTGATGTTGATGCGGACAGAATCGAGAATAGAGGGAAGCTTGTGCTCATCGAGCATTACATCAGAGGCATCCTCCCCATACAAGATTCTGAAAAGGAAGCTGTCTACCAGCTTTAGCCCGTTCTCAACAAGTTCAAACGGCGCCTTTCCATACTCCCTTGCTTTATCCAGGAATCCCTTGACACGGCCATTATCGAGACGCCCGTTTACATCCCGAGACAGGCGGGCCATTTCTTCCCTAAGCCGCCGTTGACCGGCGTCATAAGTTCCGCGCTCAGAGCGCTCAAGCTCAGGATTGTCGAAGATGGTATCAGTGCTCGTCCGTTGGCGTAACCTCCCTTCAGTCATCCGTTGGGCGATGTACCCTTGGTCAGTTTCACCATTCACATAATACTCATCCGGTGCACGATTGATGTTCCCTACTTTGGCATCCCGCTCTTCCTGACGACGTCTTGCCGCAGCTTTCTCTCTCAGATCAGCATCTGTCTTCTTCTGGGCAATTTCGTCCTGCCGCTGCTGCTCCTTCCTGGACACATCCTCAGCGATCGTGAGATTCTTCCTAATATGATCAGGAATTCCCTCGGCGGAGTACGCACTGCCCATGATGTAGGTGTACGTGATAATACCACGCTTAAGGATGCTGGAAATGTCATTCAGGTGGATGTTCGATGCCTGAGGCCCTCCGGCAGCAATAATTCTCTCTTTGCGCTTATCGAGAACCTTCTGCAGGTCATCACCGTATAGCCCGTATGCGGTATCCTGGGATCCGCTGATCACTGACCGCGCGGTCAGACTATCGATCACGTCACCAAACGCAATCATGGTACCATTGTCACGCAGTCGGTTGTTGATAATCGGGTTGGCGCGGTTTCTGGATTGACGCGCGCTCTGAATCTCAGACGACAGCGCCAAGAGATCAGTCCGGTCCATTTTGCGAAGAGCCGTGTTGATGATATTGTAGTACAGCTCCTCATTCTTCGCCCCGCCGGGCATGGTCTCTTTGAACTTTTCCTTGGACACAAACGGATCGATAAACCCGCTTGTTTCAGCCTGCCGCTGCAGGTACTTGTACAGATACTTGTGGAAGTCCTCTTCGTCTTCCACTTTCTCAAACTTGACCGACTTTGCGAGATCAATAAAGTTCCCGGCAGCGGTTCCCATACGGTTGGCCAGGTCATTCACGTCATTGGACGTCTTAGCAAGGACATCGACAACTCTTGTGAATTTACCAGCCCCATAGTCGAAGATCTTCTCATCCTCACCAGTCAGTGCGGTGTAGATCTTGGAGAGCCACATCGGGATAACCTGCTCGATTGCAGTCGCCGTGCGGTTAGTGAATACTGCCTGAGCAGAGGGTTCCTTCACAGACGTATCAACCGCTCTCTTAGACCGCTCCTCATGGCCAAACAAACCGGCCAGGAAGTCAGTGATCTTTGTGCTCTCACCGGAACCATACTTCTTGCCCCGGTCATTCATCTTAGACAGGAGTGCAGGGAAAAATCCCTCAAGCTTCTTGCCAGTTACTTCAAATTGTTTCTTCAGAGACGGCGGGAGCATCCGCTGAAGAAGTGCATCGGAAACGAGCTGCCACGGGTTATCGCCGACCTGCTCAAGCAGAGACGAAATGCTCATACCGCCGGTCGCCATTGTCATCATGCTACTGATGTTGTACTTATCGTCAGCGTTCTTCTTGACCTGCTTCAGCCAGTTCGTAACGTTGAGCTCACCGTTGGGTCCAATGATCTCAAGTTCCTCCCTGGCCGTAGCACGTTCAGGCTTAACCGGTGCGGTGTTCTGTTCAATCCTCTGCAGGATTGTAGAGATCCCGTTAATACCGGCCATGATCTGCTGGTGGGCCTCACGGGACACATCAAGAATTGATACCGCGGTCTGGTTCACAGCCTGCAGAGTTGCCGCTTGCTGTGTAACCATATTCTGCATTCCAGCCATAAGCTGAGAATGCTGCTTCAGCGAAAGTCGAATATTGGTCTGAGCATTCGCGTTTGCTGTATTCACTACAGCGTCGGTACCGAGGCCGATGGCCTCAATGGTTGCCGAGGTACGGGTATCGGCAGCTTTCTCCTGGGACTCCGCAAGCGCAGCGTCCTTCTCGAAGTCCCCAGAATCCTCGGGTTCCTGCCATTCGCCCTCGGCATCGAAGCCGGACATATCGAAGTCGCCGAAGTCATCCAGTAAGCCGTCGATGGTTTCACCAAAGGAGGATCGCATACGGTCAGGGTCGTACAAATCGCCAGACCTCAGGTCCGCGACCATGTTCTTGGCAAACTTCTGGAGAGCCTTAAAGTCATCGGTCCCCATTGCCTTATTGATGGTGCGGTTAACCGTATCTACCGGGTTCCTCAGGAACTTCGCCGTATCCTGAAGAAGCTCCCTATTGGTTTCAACCATTGCCCCTACGGTCGGAAGCTGATTGCCAACGAACTCGGACCCAGATGCGAGGAATAGTTTGGCAGTACCCTTAAAGTACTTGCCACCTTTTGCAGCCGCTGCATGAAGACCTGCTCGAATATCCTTTGTCATGTTATCAGTTCTGCCAGGCATGGTTACTCACCCTTTCTTTTGACATATATAAGGATGTTCGCGCAAATAAGACAACCCCTCCCCATTTCGGGGAGGGGTTTATCTATTCAATTCTCGCTCGGGGGATCTTCTATCGCAATGACACCGGTGTATCGACTGCTTCCGCCGAACAGTGCCTTGTTTGTCCTGCGTTCATCAGCATCGGCCATTTCACCGATAGTCGGACAACCGTTGTGGGTCTTTATCCGCATCGTCTGGAGACTACCATTGCGAAGAATGGGATATACTCGCTGAAGGGTATTGTCCTTCAGGTCGATGCGTAACTGGACCATCACTTCGATGCTGTCGCGCCCTTCGGCATTCTTAGACTTTGATGCCACGTCGATGATGCTCTTAAGGTCATCGGCAGCCTCGTCGTGCATCACAACATGCTCGACACCAGGAATCTTGATGTCAGGCTCGCGCCGCAATGAAGCTCCGCACGATCCGATCTGATCGAAGACCTCCCGCAATGTGAGGCCCGCCATTAGGCGTCGCCCTTCTTGGCACGGCGTTTCTCCAGAGCCAGGGCGCGGTCGACCACGCTCTTCTTGTATGTAACCTTGCCGTCGTACTTGCCGGAGCGGGTCATCTTGCGGATGCTCAGGTTGAGCATCTTATCCCGGAAGATGCGCATGTTCTTGCCGCACTCGGTGTAGATGTACATGGCCTCGTCCACGGCGTCGGATACCCATTCCACGTCGCGGGCGCCGAACTCGAAACTGTCGATGATGGCCGCACGCTCGCTGTCCTTGGTCATGCCAGCATGCTTCAGCAGCTTATCCATGAACTTGCGCAGGCCGCCCTCGATGTCGGCAGAATCCTCAACCAGCTGGTCGTTCTTCAGCAACCACTTCTTGGCCTTGAACTCCTTGTCGGCCAGGACGGCGTAGACCAGCCCCTGGAAATCGGACTTGGAGAACCGGCTGGACGGGTTCTTCTTGAGATCCTCGATGATGGCGTCAACGCTCGCCATAACATTTTTCTTCTCGCTCATGATTGTTTCCTCCTATTTCATTTTACAGATTTGGCTATCCGCCAATAAAAACGTCGCCGCTCCCATCCCGGACCGCACCGCCGATCGATACTGAATCACCAGTTCGAGCAGCAGGCCTGCCGTTGATGAAAACGGACGAGCTACCAGACGCGATAACGTCCTGGTGCCCGGGGTGCACAATGCATCCATGTGATGAGTAATGGTCTCCGACACGACCGGCACCACGTCCATTCACATGAACATCTCCGCTTGCTTCTACGAGAGGAACCGCGGGACAGGCATCGTGACCTGTACAGCAATCCCCAAGTCGTGTTGCTGCTGCCATGCGTACCTCCTATCAGTTGAGGTGGACCTGGCCGCCCTCGGTTGTAAAGTTTCCATGAATTGTAACATCGGCCGTGATATCAACTGTGTTTGCTTCAATGGTGATGCTATCACACACGATGCGGATGTCGTTTGCTTTAACCGTGATATCCTTTGTCTTGGCGATAACATCAAGCGATGTAAAGTCGATACTGTCAGGGATGATAATAACCATCTTGTTCCCCTGATAGATCAGAACAGTCTTACCCCCGAGACTTTCGAGCTCAGACCGGTGTATCCCCATCATCTGCAGGGAGTTACTCGGCTCACCATGCTCGACCATACGATCACCTCACTTTACGGTCTGGGGACGAGGACCATGTAGCCATCGAGATCGCGGACACCGCCGGCCTTGGTCTTCTTGACCTTCTTCTCAGCCACCAGCTTGTTGTAGTTCTCCCGAAGCTTGGTGATCGTGTCGCTCACGTCATGCGTGCCGGCATTGATGATGACGGACAAGATCTCCTCATCGCGGGCTTCTTTCCCGTATACCGGGATGGCCAGCAGCGCCACCATCAGATCGCGATTGACATCCTTCATGACGACACGCCGGTTGGAGTTGCTCTTCTCCTCACTCTTCTTCATGAGGAGAGCCCTCACATCCATACTCATAGCATTCCTTCCTTTCTTTGGCATTATCAATTTGTTGGCATAGAAATCAGTAAACAAAGGCTAAACTGCCCTCAGAGAGGGCTTCATGTGTTTTTACTTTATCGAACAGCTCTATAACGTATACTATTATTGTGCGTCAAGTATTTCTCGAAAGAAAGGATGTGAGCATAACATGGTGCAGCTAAAGTTCCTCGATGATTTCACCGTATATCGAGTGAAGACGCCCGTCATTATGCCCGAGACCGCAAAGCTCCCCAAGAAGGGGCAGGCTTACATTGTACTTGCTCCGACAATGGAACAGGGGGTTCAGTTCCTTGACAGCTCCAAGGTGTTCCGGTGTCGTTATCTCAGCAAGTACTATATTCCCAGACGGTGGACTATTCAGCTTCAGGCTAAGGGCCAGCAGATCCTGAAGTTCAATGGAGACGGGGAAATTACTGCAATGCTGGCCAAGAATAAGAGCGGGAATCTGAAGGACGTTGACGGCGTGACCCAGTTCAACCCAAATGGAACAATGGACCCCCTGAAGAGACTCAACGTGTATATCGAGATGAACTATGTGTTCGAGACTATCCTCAGCAACGAGAAGGATCGTCGCAAGGCAAACATTAAGTCCCAGGTTCTCATTCAGGAGCTCCTGAAAGAAATCGGCAGAATCAAGGACCTCGGTGATTATGAAACCACCATAATCATCCCGATGAACCTCTGGTTCACTCAGGAGGACTACGTCAACCCTGAGTATCTTTACCGCCCTATCAGTCCCAACTGCATGGGGCATATCCTCAATGCTCTCACAAATGTCAGCACCCTCAAGTCGTTCGGTACTGTGGTACTGGCAGATGGGAACCTCTTCGTCAAACTGAACGCGGATGGTATTCCTGAGAAAGACGCCGATGATGCGAGTGGGTTTATTCGTGGTGTGTATAAGACCTACATGACAAAGCTCAAGAACCGCAGAAACATTGGCGACGGCGACGATGATGTTGAGGATCCGGATGATGAAGACGACGCCAGTGCTTCTTCTCTGGTAAAGGCTGAGGCAAAAACCAAGGAGGTTCTGGCTGTTGAGCAAATCGAAAAGATCGCCAAGATCGATAGCTCCTCCCTCAGTCAGGAGCAGGCCAAGAAGGTGGCGGCCGTTGCAAAGAAGGTCGTAGCAAAGTCTAATGCTCAAAAGACTGCTGCAGCGCCTAAGTCCTCGAAAAATCAGCCTCCCATAGTCGCGCCTCAGGAAGAGACCGAAGAGGTTGTTGCCGATACGGCAACCCTTAGCCCTGAAGATGTCGACGTGCTGATGACCGCCCAGATGGAAGGTCGCTCCGTTCAGTCTCAAAAGCGCAATGAGATGTTGAAAAAGAAGTATTCTGAGTTGAAAATTGGTGATAAGCCGATCAAGGAACTGATCGAAGAAGAGGGCGCGACGGAGATCCCGGATGTTCCGGTCCTGGCGAACACCATCAACCCCTCCCTCACCCACATTAAGGGGCAGCGGTTTGAAGAGGTTTACGAGAAGACACTCATGCAGCACGATGTTGTAAGCATCCTGATGCACTTCTCCGGCGTAAAACCCGCTATGTATCTGAATAAGAACATCAAGATCGACGATGTGTCGACCCGCACCGATCGGGTTCTTAAGTACACAGTAGAGTTCGAGGACGAGAACCGTAAGCGCCACCACTTCGCATTCCGTCTTCCCAAGATGTATAAGCACAAGTACCTCTTCCTCAACGGGCAGGAACTGGTGATCACTCACCAGAAGTTCCCGTTCCCGATCACCAAAGTATCCGCTGACAGATGCCAGTTGGTTACAAACTACAACAAGGTGTTCGTCTACCGGTACGGCACGGCTCTGTCTCCGAGGATGACAAAGCTCAAGAAGATCCTCAGTGGCGGAACCCTGAAGAACGTATCGATCCGAAAGGGTGACTGTACCAAGCTGAATGGTTCTCGGTTAACCACCATCGAGTTCGATGAACTTGCAGCCGCGTTCGTGTCAATCGAGATTGGCAAGGCTGGGGACTCTGTTCTCTTCGCATTTGATCCTGACATCCTTGCCGCATCTATCGGGACGGCTAAGACTCCCGAGATCGAAGGTGAGGATTCTGACAAGCTTGTGCCCCTCGGCTATCGGCGCAAGGGCAACTCTCGTACAGCATACTGGCTCAGCGGTGTAACCAACAAGGTCTACGACCCCAGCGGAACCGAGCATGGCGAGCTGTCTGACTTCATGGTCGATACGCTTATCCAATACAATCCTGCCGCTGAGAAGGAGCTTGCTGACACCAGTGCCGGCACCAAGTTTATCTACTCCAGAGCTCGCATTATGTCTCAGGATATTCCCTTGATCCTCGTTATGGGCGCTTCCGATCCCAATGGTCTGGTCGGGGCCCTCGAAAAGGGAAACATCTCCTATCAGTTCGTCGATAAGCGACCCACCGTGGACAAGAGCACTACCGGCGTTATTCCGTTCGCGGATGGATATCTGGTCTTCGATCGATATCCCTACGAAAACTCCCTCCTGCTGAACGGTCTTAGCACCTTCCCCACGAAGGAGTATGGGTTCTATGATCTGAATACCAGGGACACCTACGTTGAGATCTTTGGCGACATGTGCGGGCAGCGAACCCTTGCCGATAACCTCGCAGCGTTCAACTACATGATGGTTGATCCGATTACAAAGAGTGTGCTCACCAAGCTCGGGATGCCGACGGACTTTGTCACCTTGCTCTACTACTGCAATGGCGTTCTGGCAGATAACTCCTATCAGATCGACTCCAACTATCAGAACACCAGGCTCCGTTCTACCGAGATCATCATGGCGCACCTCTACCGTGAGCTCGCTGTGGCCTGGGGCAACTATCGCTCTGGTAGAACTGATACGTTCTCCATTCCTGAGAACGCCATCATCACGCTGCTTCTGACATCCAAGATCATCGACCCGAAGTCCAAGTTGAATATCAGCCTCGAGCTCGAGAGTGATCGCAACGTGAAACTCAAGGGCCCGAGTGGTATGAACGAAGACCATTCCTTCACGATCGAGAAGCGGGCGTATCATCCGAGCATGAGAGGCATTGTGGCTACCAACAGCACCCCGTCTGGCGAAGTCGGTATCAACAGGCATCTCGTCATCAACCCGAACATCCTCGACGCTCGCGGATTCATCAGCATTGAGCGGCAGGGCGAGTACGATGGCACAGAATTGTTGTCCCCCGGCGAGGCATTGTCTCCGTTCGGAGCTGAGTCTGCCGATATCGAACGTCTGTGTATGTCCATCTCTCAGGCAAAGCACCTCGTCCCGGTGGCATCCCAGTGCTCCTGCCCCATCTCGTATGACTTCGAGAGAGTGGCGCCTTACCTCAGTAATGACTTCGCATTCCAGGCTAAGCAGGACGGCAAGGTTATTGAGATCTCTGAGGACTTGATGGTGATCCAGTATGCCGATGGTAGCTACGATGACATCGACCTGTCTGTACATCCGGCAAAGAATACCGACGGCGGATTCTTCATCATGAACAGCATGTCCACAAACTTGAAGGTTGGGGCTAAGTTCAAGGCCGGGCAGATTCTGGCTTTTGATAAGAAATACATCAACGACCTCGACTTCTTCGGTGATCCCTGTGCCAACGTCGGCACACTGGCCCGTGTTGCATTTGAATCCAACGGGTCAGTCTATGAGGACTCTGGGTACATCACCGACGAGTTCGCACATCGGTTCGCAACAAAGATCACACGACAGAAGCGGGTTATCATCTCTGAATTCGCCAACATCAAGTACATCGCGAAGATCGGTCAGAAGGTTCAGGCCAACGACCCCATCCTGGCATTCGATGACACTGAGGACGAGTTCTCCTCCCAACTCCTGGCATCGATCACTGATCAGATGGAGGACCTCGATGAGGTGATTGCCACAAGCGCACCGGTTGTCAGCAAGTACAGCGGCGTAATCAAAGACATCGGCATCACCTACACAGTCCCGTTGGAGAGAATGTCCCCCACCCTGCGTAAGGTTGTCCAGGAATACTCCAAAGATGCGGCCAAGCGCGAAAAGGTTCTTGGGAAATACCGTGACGTGCGGGATGCGAACACGATTGTGAAAAACTCCGAAATGTCCGTGCCCGATTCAAGAGGCAAGGTTGGCGGGGTGAAGATTGGTGATGGTGTCATCATTGACTTCTACATCGAGTACGAGGATGTTGCCGGTAATGGTGATAAGGGATCTATCGGAGCCCTGAAGTTCACCACCTGTAATGTCATCCCCACCGAGCTCGCAGGCTACACCGAGAACAACGAAGAGAGGAAGATCGATGTCTACGTCGCATCGTTCGGCGCTTTTAAGCGAATGGTTGCTGACGTGGAGAAGATCGGCATTCTTACAAAAGTCCTCGTCGAAGAAAAGCTCCGCATGAAGCGTCAGTACGGCGCACGTGTGAAAGAAGAGCTCAAGAAGTACAAGGGCAAGCCCAAGGGGTAAAATAAGACGGCAGGCGGGGAGATTCCCCGCCTGCCATTCTTGTTACACATTGGTGTACGTCCAGCCCTCGTCCACCTGCTCCTGGGTAAGCACCCTGTACCCAGTTCTCTCCTGCCAGACAATCCAGTTGCCGGGAACAACCACCACCAGATCGGTCCCGTCATTGGAGTTATCGATCACGATCACCAGATTGTCCAGGGTCGACTCGGCGTTGGGGTCGATCTCCCTGCTGATCTTCGCTCCCTGGATTTTGATCTCACGGCCGGTCGTCAATGCGTAGAACGAGTTGCCGAGCCACGCAATGATGTCGGTCACATTGGACGGGAACGAATCCGTCGAAAACAGCATCGCCTGGGGGTTGGAATCTCTGGGGACCAGAGTTACCGGCTCATAGATCCCGGCAGCCTGCGCCGAAACGTTGCCATAACCTTTCTGCGTCTTGTTCATGATTGTCACCTCTCCATCAGAATGGGTATATGTCATAGGCTTTCATGAAATCGTTCATGTCGCCCTTATATGTCTCAACACTGCCGTCGGTCTTCATGACCACGATCTTCATCTTGAATTCATAGTCAGTGTAGCAACTGCAGTTGGCCTGAATCTCATAGACGCCCTCTATCCCCTGACGGTGGTGGTTGATATAAGCCGCCAGGTCGTTGATGTTGTCAATGACATCCTCGCGCTCGAAGACATCAACGATTTCAATTCCGTCGTTGTTTGCACGCAGACGGAAGCTTATTATCAACTTGTCAATTTCCATCAGCTTCAAATAGCTCTTGATGGAGAACTCCACGTAGGTTTTGTCGTATGCATCGATAAGAACGACCATATCTTTGCCAGCGAGAGCCTTCAGTTCTTTCATCGTATGCTTATCGATTTTTCGATTGAAGAACATGACCACCGGGTCATTGTGACACGCGATCAGTATATTCTCACGCTTGTCAAAGCGAAAACCGTCCACGAACTTACTGGACTTCCAGTTCTTGAGTTTCTTGTAGAGCCAGTGTTTCCAGCCGCCCTTCTTGAATTTTGGTGGCTTTACTTTCTTCTCCTTCTTGGGCTTCTCAGTCTTCTTAGCAGGTTTCTTCGGGATCAGTGCGAAGAACCCGTCATCTTTTTCTTTTGCCATATTTAGCACGTCTCCTTTCAGCACGGTTGCGGGGCTTCGGACCAAACGTCGCGTCAGGTATATCAGGAATCATATTGACCTCGAACGCGCCGGTCCGTTTTCCTGCAGCAATAACGGCATCGATGATCTCATCAACTGATGTGCTTCTCCATCCACCAGTTCCACATATTCCGACTTTCTCGGCCATGTCAATCCCTCCTGAAGTATTTATGTAACGCAGACAAACTGATGATACAGTCCGTCGTTGCATCGTCAAAGATCACCAGGCACTTGACGATATGCTTCAACTTCCCGCTGCTGTTCTCATCAGCTCGTTTAGCCATTTTCTCGAGCTCTTTCACGTCCTGCAGGAGATCCTCAAGTTCCTGCTGGTTGTCAGCAACACAGTGGTAGTTGACGGACTTGCGAGTCTTCAGCTTGCCGATGATACGCTTGCTCCCGTTATCGCGCTTGATGTATGCCTTGTATGCAATGACAACGCGCTTAATCATCGGTTTACCAGACCTTCCCTGGATATACCCCGGTTTTGTCCAGTCGATTCCCTCGGTTCCATACTTCCAGGATTTGCTCTGCCATGATTTGGGTTTGAACGGTTCTCGACGCTTCAGCTCGAAGTAATTTGCTGCCATAGCTCATCACCTCCCAGATTGATTATAACCGTGTGTCTGAAATGGTGCAAAAAGAAAAGCAAAAAGAAGCGTAATAAGAAATAAAGAATAAGAGGACGACCACGGGCGGCATCAGCGCCACCTGGAAAATTGATTCTGGTCCTAAAAACCAGAATCAATTTATCCCACACATGTTCAGTATTTTCTCAACCGCCCGTGGTCTATGCTTTTTGAAAAATCAGGTAAACAACAGGATAAATAACTACAAGCAAACTCTACTCAAGGTTATCTTCACTTCGCTCTCGGAACTTTGTGGGTTCCTCCGCTACGTTCGATAACTTGATCCGAGTTTGACCTCTCCAGCGTGAAAGGAGCTGAAGAATGTCATGTTGCACACGATAACGTGCAACCCGATTGAAGTTAAACGTCTGACTGACTATCACGAGAACTTCATCATTGTCCACCTGACCGATAAGGTACTTGCGCCTTTGGCGAATGGTGCAACTGGCCTGTACTTCAAGGTCTATCACCAGGATGGGATGGATGTCCAGGACTACGATGAGTATGAGGACACTGTCGACATGCGATACGAGTTCATCCCTGTACGGTCCATCACGGATGCATTCTCTCGTATCGCCGATGACCTGATTGATGCAGAAGACCGTAATGATCAGAGAGCTGAAGAGCTCGGAATCTCGAAAGATGAGATTATGGTCGCTTGCGTCTGCGGAAAGGCATGGAACCCGAAAGCCGTCAAGTATATCAACAACGACATCAGAGAAGACACCACTGACATTCAGGTTGTTGATATGTACCAGACGCTGATGATTCCGAGTGAAGAGAAGATGGCTCAGTTTGTCAAGACTGCTCTGGGGTCTCAATTCGTTTACCCGGAAGATCCGATTGCCTATGCCTACGCTCTGCACCGGGTGCTGGGAGGCGACCTGCCGTGAGAATCCCACACGTACATAAGTTTCACCTGGAGAATGTAGAGCTCACGCCTTCCGCTGAGGTAGAGGTCGACATTCGACCGGAAGCATACCTGGATGACATCGGCCTATTTGAGGATCGTAAGGAGTACATCAAGTTTGTCATCCGGGTCAAACAGATGATTCGGAGATCCTACGAGTACGAGCAGCTGATTTACTTCATGAAGCGAAAGAGGGGCATGGATCACTGCGGAGTACATCCGAATCTGTCGCTCAAGAATGGGTTCCGAATCGAGCTGCACCACACCCCGTTCTGTCTTGAGGATATTGTTCACATCGTGATCAAGAAGCGACTGGATAAAGGTCAATCCCTGAAGATGGGGGACATTGTATCTGAGGTCATGGAACTGCACTACCTTGGATTGGTCGGATTGTATCCGCTCTGTATGCTCTGTCACGCATATGCTCATCCCCAGGGAGACCACGCCGGCAATGACTTGTTTATCCCGATTGCAAACGTCAGTGGAAATCCTGAGGCATTCTACGATATGTACAAGGATCATGCAACCGAGAGCATCCGGACGAAGTACGAGAATATCCAGCAGTTGAACCGAGGGTATAACCTCATCGAAGCGAATATTCCTCAGGAGCTTATGCGGAAGTATATCTACATCAAGCCGAAGGGTCAGGATGGCGACGACAACGAACACCTCGAGGTTATCTCTACGAAGAAGCTGGTAACCTTCATCAGAGACCTTAACGCATCATAATGTACTGGGCAGACGAGAGTGGATTCTCGTCTGCCCGACTCGTTTTCAGTCTACATATTATAGACGTGATTAACGAGAGAAAGGAGGAACAAAGATGGGAACACCAGTGAAGTATATCGTGTTCACTGATGCATCACGCAGAAAAGGGCAGAACGATCGCCCATACTGTGGCTACGGCGTTGCCGTGTTGAACGTTGAAACAAAAAGTTATATCACATTTGGCGGCGAGCTCAGCCCGCGATCTGTGGTGTTCTGTGAAGCCTGGGCAATCTATCGCGGGTTGGTCAAAGTTGCTGAACTCGCAAAAGAGAATCCGCCTAAGAAGGGCGAGCAAGTCCAAGCCCTTGTAGTTACGGACAGTAAACTGAACGTGGAGATCTTGAGCCGATATATTCCCTATGCCTGGGATCTCCGCGATTGGAAGCATTGGAAGAAGCAGGACGGGTCTCCTGTGAAAAATCAAGACCTGTACCGCACGATCGTTACGTTCATGAACAATCACCCGGAGATCCATGCAAGGGTTACTCACGTAAACTCCCATCTCAACGACAAAGAGTGGCTGAGAACCAAACGGAAACTTCGTGACTACGGCGTGAATGTCCGGAAAGAGACTGCCCAGATGTTTATGGGCATGAATGCGATCGTGGATCGAATCGCACAAGGAATCACTACCGAAATGAGAGCTCGTGAAGAGGCGACCGGAAACTACTTTAGACTTATACGAAAGGGTGACTGAAATGGGTGAGCGGTATAACGAGATCCATGAGATTATCGAAGGCGGTGTAGACTGCCTGATTGATTATGATGAGATCGAAGCTGAAATCGGCGAGGCGTATCGCAGCGGCGCCATTACTGGTGCTGAGTACGACATGCTGCGTGATGAACTTGAGGAGGCATATCCGATATGAAAATTGATAGAGACCTTACGAGACCGAGCGACCGTTGGTTCAGTGACAGAGGGATTCCTCTTATCACCCAGCCCCTTGGTCTCCCGAAGATGACTGAGTGCATCCTGAGCGTGGAGCGGTACGAGAAGTGGTACTCCATCTTCATTGCGAATCCTGTCACTCTTGAGGTGAAGGAACTCAATGTGGAGAACGATCCCGCATATGCTCAGTATTCGCGYGAGCTTGATATCTGGCGCGACCACACTATTGTCCCGGACGATTTTGTCCAGCTGGCAAAAGCTGGAGGTTACAAGATCGATCTTCAAACTTATGACGCCGTATGTCGCCGGTACATTCAGGATTGGGTCAGCCGGAACGCGGTATTTACCAAGGAGTTTTGTGACGACATTGGATGGGAGTATACCGGAGACGGATACGGAAAGTCATTTGATCCTAATGACTATCCGTCATATGAAGATCTTCAGTCTGTGTTGGTGGATCACGACGTCGGATTGATCATTTGACTTGAGGGTATATACTATACAAACGGAAAGGAGGTGAGACGTGCGTATGGCTGCCAGACGGAGCTATGCCGACAGGCTTCACCGGATCCAACGAGATGTTGGATTGACCGAGAAAGAACTGAAACAAGCGGTGCGGGATGTTGCCCGACCGAGAGAAGTCAAGCTCCCGACATTTCATGAGAAAGTGTCTAAGCAAGAGCGGGAGCGCAAGAGGTATGCGGCCGGTGGTAAACTCCGTAAACGGATGATAGCCCACTGGTACCTTGAGAAATATCTAAAACCGAAGTATGCTCATGAGATCTATATACAGTATCCGAAGTTCAAAGATCTTGTGAACTATGCATACGAACAGGCAATGGCGCTTGTACAACTATCAACGTTTGTCACTGAGCGGGATGTGGATCCGATGGATATGATTCCTGATATTCCGCTGGACGAACTGGACATCCCTGAGACTCAGTGGAAGGAGTTCCAAGTATACTGCAAGTCTCATCCTCTGAAGAGCCCTCGTGACGTCTTTAAGAGGAGAAAGAAATTCAAGAAGTATCGCTACAAGAAACGCGGTAAGTACTATTCGCGGAAACGTATGCGGATGTATGACCCTCTGTTTGCAATGACTGTAGTGAACGAGAAGGAGATGATACGGAATCTAAATCGAATCGGCAAAGAGAACGAACTCCGTGTTCAGAAATTCCATGAGATGCTGGATTCTCTTATTCAGGACAAATCTGTTGGGTCGCAAATGCTCGAGAAGTTTGACAAGCAAACCAAAGAGATTATGGCCAGACAGAAAGCCAGGATGAAGCAGTTCATGAAAGAACGCGGATTCAAGCCAACTCCGATAACATTCTCTATCGACGACGGGCCTGCTGTTACCTATGATGGGTAGGGTCTTTTGTCGTATATACTATACCGATAGAGAAACGTGAGGTGAGTATTAACATTGAGCAAGCATAACAAGGGTAATAAGAAAGACCCTATGAAACTCTCCAAGAAGCGATTGCTGCCATACGAGTATCGGCAGTATAAGCAGATTGGGGAGCCTGATCTTTCCCAGAATTGGCTGGAGCTCTTCACTCCAGTCATCGTGAGTGATCTCTTCGAGATCATGCACTCGTGTTCCAACAACCAGAAGAAAGCCGACTATATCCGAAAGGCCATGTCATACTATGGCTTTGAGGAAGTGAATCTCGGCACGAACATCTTTGTCATGTCCAATCCTGCATACCCTGGCGTGGTGTTTAAGTTTGCGCTGGATGATAATGGGCTGGCTGACAATTTCAACGACACAATCCTGCAGGACCTCGTTCCGCGGTATGCCCGGACACTGGCACGACATCCGTCAGCAATCGTGTCTGTGCAGGAACGCAAGGTCGTAATTGCTGACCAAGATCGTATGGATAGCTTCCGAGCAGATATCCTGAAGACTCTCAGGAAACTCTCGGAAGACTTCCTCATCGTTGATCTGTCTCCCACCGAGTATCACTTGAATTACGGTGTGGAGCGCAACGGTGATTGGTGTTTCATTGACGCGTCTGATCTGTTCCCGCTGATCAATATGCCGGACAAGGTCCGGTGTACAAAAGCAGTTGGGTACGACGATAAGAAGAAGCGCGTCAGACGTTGTGGAGGGAGATTGGCTTATGACGCCGACTTCAGCCATATTGTGTGCACAAAATGCAGGTCGGAGTTCCTTCCTTTGGAGATCCGACCGAAAGATAAGGAGGATAAAGGTAAAATGGCAAATGCTATGACTGATGGCATGTCGTTCGATGAGCGGGAAGAGATGATCGCTCAGGAGATGGCAGCTATCCGTGGGACCAATGCAGCCTCGGGGAAACCGCAAATGGAACCCCCGCAGGAACCTGAGGAACCCGAGCAGGAAGAGATCCCTGCTGACAGAGCGCCCGGTGGTGTCTTTGTGCCGCCTGACCCCGAGCCCCCCAAGACGGAAGTGGTTGTCCTCAACGGCGGCCTTCCGACATATGGCGGGAATAAAACCCCTCCGGCTGAAGAGCCCGGAGATGACGATGATGATACTGAGGATGGCGTTAAGAAGGTTGTCATGGCTTACGAGACAGACGACGATCAGGAGCCGTCCGGAGAATTCAGCGTCGAGAACTATGACGGGTCCAACGAGGGAACGGCCGGTATCTATCTTCGCTTGACCGGCGACCCCATGAAGGCCCTGGAGAACTGTGCAATCCCCGTCTACCTCTCCATCGATGGAGATGACGGGAGCGTCACGCAGGCGCTCTCATCTGATGCACTGTGCAATCTGCTGAAGCCGCTTGTTCAGGACCTGGTTGAGGACCGGGATTATCTTGACAAGCTGAGAGAGCAGAGCGTCAATTCGTCCGGTGACGATTCCGACGAAGATGACGATGACGGTCAGGATGACTGACCGGTAACCGCGGATGTTTTCACGGGAAACCGTGATGCATTATAAATAGACTGCGCGGGAAATATGTGTATAACCACGATCTCAAGCAGTCCATACCAACCCGACACATCACTATAAGGAGGAATTTTCAATGGGACTGGTAATCATTGCCAACGAGAACACCGTGCGCGATAAGGTGTTCGCTAAGTACAAGAACGTGGCCGCCTTCACCCTGAGCAAGGGTCTGACGGGCGCCACCGTCGACGATCGGCAGATCGACTACGAGAAGCTCACGTTCCTGCCGGACGACGACACCATCAACGCCATCAAGGCGGGCGAGAAGAAGCTCAAGAAGGTGATCCGCGAGGCGGTCGACGCCGTCGTTCATCCCAGCATGGACAACGCCATCATCGGCCTGGGCGTGACCCAGCTGATCAGCCTGATCACCGCCAACCGCAAGTCCCGGAAGGGCGAGGTTGTGGTGGCCTTCATCACCGACGATGAGGATCCCAAGCGGAACAAGATCCTGGTCCAGTATATCACCGCCATCCTGAACGTGTTCGGCATCGAGCCGCTCACCAAGGGCAAGGTGATCAAGGATCTCTTCAAGAAGAAGAGCAAGGCCAAGGAGCGCGTCATCGCCTATGTGAACAAGAAGAAGAACCACTGCACGCTGAGCACCTCCGGCGCCGCCCTGAAGAAGTCCAACATGATCTTCTACGAGATGGAGCTGCGGCAGTCCGCGATGAGTGGCCTGGATCTGCGCGATCTGGACAAGGATGTGGTCAAGACCTGCGTTAAGACCCTGGTCACCGTTTACACGGCCGACAACCTGCGGTACGTCAAGAAGAAGACCGCCAAGCGGCTGGCCAAGAAGGACAAGAAGGCCGTCGGGGCTTACAAGTCCCTCTACGAGATCCTGCAGCTGGTCAACCCCGACATCAAGATGCCCAAGGTCAAGTACGGCCAGGAGAAGAACAAGAAGGGCGAGGCCAAGGGCCCCAAGATGAACGTGAAGAAGTTCACCAAGTTCTTCAGCAAGAAGGGCAACCGGCGGATGCTCATCCCCATCTACGGCCACACCCTGGCGGTACTGCTGGATCTGGAGATCGGCTCCAAGGACTACAACGCCCACATGAAGAGCGTCTGCAGCGTCTTCGACGGCGACTTCGGCAAGCAGTTCATCGCGGCTGCCAACACCTACGCCAAGGGCGGCTCGAAGTAATCGAGTCCGAGCGATGGCAACAGAGAGCGGGTCCTTTCGGGGACCCGCTCTTTTTATCAGATTGGAGTGGTAAGTATGAGTTTCACCAGGCAATATAAGTGTCGGCTTTGTGGGGCACTGTACACGAGCGGCGAGCCTGTTACTGTTGCGGCGGATCCCAAGTTCAGTCCCTCTACTCTGGAGGTAGTGGTAACCGAGAGCATATACCCGCCCAGAGAGTCTCGATATCCGCTCATTAAATACCATAAGTGTCCGGACAACAGCATAGGTGTTGCCGATTTTGCTGGATTCGCGGGGATGTGATGAAGAATGGATCAAGACCACGATCGACTTGGGTTCTATAAGCTTCGGAGAACCTACAGCGAGTTGTTCAAAAAGACCAACTATCTTGCGAAGGGGATCTATCTCGTACAGAACCGCATCACCGAGTACGATATCCGATCCTCCAACACGTCGATTCTGAGAGAGGCTCATCGTCTGAAGTCGTCTACATTGGACGCGCTGGAAGCTCTTCCCGGGAAAGACCGCAAGGTAATCGTGGGAAAGATGATCCGCAAAGACAAATCTCTCCAGAAAGTGATCAGCAAGGGCGTAACTGAAGCTAAGCGTAAGCTGTTCGAGGCTAATGGTGTACAAGATTCAGAGATACTCAGTATCAAGAACGATGCTGTCTTCATCATTGGCCGTAAACTTCGCCGTACCCAATTCGGAGCGATAGAGTTCCGCCCAAAAAACACATATTCGCTGTACATGAACATCGAGGGCATCGAGTTTTATTACAGCAAGGCTGATAACCGGGTGGATGTGAAAGGCGTCCGTGATGAGGTGGTGGAGGACCCTGATCATCAGGAGGGTATGATCCAGTTCTTTGTCACTGTGATGCGATACCTTGTATTCGACCGGAAAGATAGCCTGCGGAAGTATCTGATCGAATTCTCTACTGCTTATAAGGAGAAAACTTTGCCTGTCCAGTACTATAAGGAGTTCAATGCGTATAATATCTATCGGACGTATATGAACACAGGTGAGTTCTCGTTCAACCTTACGGTAGCTGGAGATGGAGATCGAGACGATATCAATGGGGTGTACAATTACAAACGGTTTGTGCTTCCCTTGATACAGGAATATATTTAGGAGGTCTGTTCAATGCTCTACGTGTTATTTACAATGATCTTCTTCCACATTCTGGATGATTTCTGTCTCCAGTCATGCTGGCTGGTAGACGGTAAGCAGAGGGCCTGGTGGGAGAGGAACGCGCCGGACCATATGTACCGGCACGACTACATTGTGGCTCTGCTTGTCCACGGGTTCAGCTGGTCGTTTGCCACCATGATTCCGTTGATGGTGTGCATAGGCGGTAAGCCCACAGCAGCATTCTACATTATGCTGATCGGAAATGCGCTGCTGCATTCTCTCATTGACGACATGAAAGCCAATCGAAAAAGGATCAACCTGATTGCTGACCAGCTGTTCCATCTGCTGCAGCTGATCCTGGCGTTCGTCGTGGTAGGTGTGCTGAGATGGTAGGTGCATTGGTTGTTCTGTACATCTGGGCGGTCATTGCTATTGTGGTTGGCGGCGGGTTTGCATATCTGGCCTACCGATACTACAAAAAGGCGCGCAAGTACTGCAAGATGCAGGAAGACATCGTGAAGAAGGTTGAGCTTCGGACGAAGAAGGAGTACAATAAGATTGCAACCCTTCCGCCTCCGGAACTCAGCTCATATCTCACGGTTGTGTTCTCACGGGAGCTGATATTCGCATCCGACCAGGAAATCAGTGAGAAGCAGAAGAATGCGCATGAGACCTTATACGCAACCGCCCTGTCAGGTGTTCACGCATTTCTCGGCGAGGAAACCGTTGCAGCTATCGAGTACTACTACGGAAAAGAGTACGTTGATCGGTGGTGTCGCAAGGCGTATCTTGCCCTTGAGCACGATAATGTGGCGAGTTCGATCATTCAGAAAGAGCGTGATATCACCTCAGTGGCACGGCGGATGCACGAATGGTTCTAAAGAAGATGGGTCAGGGGCAATCGCCCCTGACCCTCTCTTATTCAAAGCTTTCCATTTTTTCTGCGACATCAAAGAGACCCTGATCGAGGCTCTGATGCTCGGCTCTTCGACATTCCTCGCAGTATCGCCGAATGTATCCTTTGTGCTCGGCCTCCATGCCATCGTGCCAGTGATCAATAAATCGATCAAGCCGTCCAAAGGTTGCGCGAATATCCAAAAAGATTCCACGATTTGACCTCTTGTTGTGAGCTCCGCCCATGTGCACAGGTTTAGAGAGCATAACAATCATGATATTGTCGTTCTCGTGTTCGGTGAGAACCATATCTGCGATGCTGAATGTTGTGACCTTCTTATTTCCACGCAGAAGGTTTGCACGCAGGACAATATCACAGATGTCAAACAGATTGAAGATCGGGCCATGGTGCATCTCTATCTTGAGCTTCGGTTCATCCGTGGGAAGACTTCCCATGATGGCACATTTGGTCATGCCTCCATTCTTGAGCTTAGCGATGTATGCGGTGTAACGATCATCCTCACGGACCATTTCTTCGCAGCCCTTGACGTATTTCTCGTACCTATCGTAGTCTTGCAAAAGGTCTTCTGCCTCAGCTTCAAACGATACGTACTCTTCATGGTAGAGACCCGAACCATAGACACGTAACGGTTTGAAAGACATTACAAACACCTCCAGTGATACATATAACAGAATTATAAGGATGTCAGACGCGTTTTTGAAGGTCGGGCATCTGGGGGAAGATTGTGCTCGATTGGGTTTCCGGGTACAGTTTGGGCATTGCTTTTTTCATTCCTACTCCTTTTCTGAAAAGATGACCACCACGCCTGCGGGAAGCGTGGTGGTCATCGTCTTTTCTGCCGGCTCAGGATAGATAAGCGAAACATCACTATAACGTAATTATGCCACGTTTCAAAGTCTATTAGGAAAGGAGGGGTCATGCCTTGACGTACGATTTTCTCAAAACCCTGTATGATGACTTGGTCAGCATTATACAGGGGCTGGTTGTCAAGCGCACAGATTTGGCCCGCGAGAACGAAACGATTGAATCTCTCAGGTCGTTTGAGACCTATCTGGCATGTGTGAATGGCACCAGGTACTTCAGCACGTTTGAGAAGTATGACCTCGATCTGCTTGAAACCTTTTTCGATCCTGATACTGCGTTCAGATGTCATAAAGACCCGCAGTTAATTCCGGAGAGGCTCAGGGATCGCATTGTGAAGGACCAGGCCGATCGAATCATCGCGAACTATGTGGAGAAGAATGAGTACTACCGCATGCTCATGGGCCTCCCTCGTCTCGATGATCACTACTGGATCTATGTGCGCGACCAGAGGGACATCCCTAAGGACGTCCCGGTGCATGAGCTGACGATTGAACAGATCTCCAGGCTGGAAATCCGAGGCATCTTAGCAAAACTTCAGAAAGACTTCCCGGACAAGGATTACCTGCACTACCTTGGGATCAACTCCATCGACTTGATCGATGCGCGACTGGCGCGCCCGTTTGATATTCTTCGCATGGGCTCTGCATCCAATCAACGCTCGATCGAGATGTTCCAGGAGAGCTATTACATTGCGAGACACTATACTCTCGCGACGGTGTACCACCGGGAGGAGTTCACAGCAAAGAAGATCTATGACCCCATTGTTGGAATTCTGATGCTTACACTTGCGGTACGGAATACGATGGTCCCGTCCGAAAAGGACTACCTGAACTTCGAGGAGATTCTGGATGCAATTCTTGAATCCTACGGGTTCCTGAAGTATTTCAAGAAGTTTCCGTTCACATATAAGCGGAGACTGGTCATAGCGATGGATCAGCTGCTCAAAGTTAAGGGGACTGACGGGGTTCTCGTTGATGTCTGTAAGCTATTCTCTCCGGATAACGATTTGATTGCGAATCGGTACTATCTGATGAAAACGCATACCAAAGATGTTGATGGGAACATCATATTCAGCGGTGACCCGAACCAGGACTATACCCTGCAGTTTGTCCGGGCTGCCATCAGCGACTGCGATATCAGCATGCAGGAGGAAGACCGGCTTGCATACTCTACGGTTACTGATGCAGACTACCTCTGGCAGATTACCCCGGATGAGAAGACCAAGCTTCTGGAGAAAGACTTTAACCTCATGTTCACGAAGTACGTGGATGTTGAGGCGGCATACGACATCACCTCCCTGGTATTCGAGGTCTGTTGTTTCATCAATCTGCTACTCTACGCGAGAGACTATCTTTCTAAAGTGAGCATCCAGAACGTTTATGCTACTGGTGGTAAGTGTTCTCTGTTTACGATGCTGAACTTCCTGCTGGCGGCGATGTCAAAGCGGGCACATTTTGATGGAAACATCATTTATGAACCAGCTGATATCGCAGAGATTTGGAGGTTCAACTACGGCGACATCGAGGATCGGATCAAAGAGGTTGTTGCCAAGTACGAGCTTCGTATTGACGTGGACGACGTTCTACTCACTGGCTTCGACATGAAGCTGGAGCGTCCTAACGGCGTTATGAATCCGTCGAGCATCCTCAATGTGTATGCCCAGAACCGAGCGCTGTTTGATGCCATTGTCGAAGAGATGAACAAGACAACAGATATCGACCAGTACATTGCCCTCGCCAACTGCAAGGACATCCTATTCACGTCAGCCACTGAACGCCAGACGTTCATGAAAGCTGATGGTGAGATTGCAAGTACTTATGAGGAAATGCTCGAAGATCTTGAGCCTCGGCTGAAGCGGAAACTGGACACACTCGAAGACGACGACTCTCTCAATGCTCTGATCATCTATATCTTTGAGCGACTTGAGGAGATGTTCAACTCCAATGAGCTCCATTATCTGTTCCTGAACACACCGACCGTCTACGCAACGTTGATCGGAAAGTACATCAGAATTGCGATCAACGTGTTCAAGTCTGCCCCGACGCAGCTGCGGTCGATCAATGTGTTCTTTTATCTCGGTGACAGGGATCCGATCCGTGTTATTGATGGGAAGGTTGTTCACCGCAAAGAGGCCATTGACGAGTGGGTTCATGTGAAAGATGAGCTCAGTTCTCATAAGACTATCATACTCGATGAGTATGTGTCGGTTGGCGATAAAGTTTACGTTAATATCGAATAAGGAGTGATAGGAATATGGCTAAAATTAGACAGCACAAGGGCGACCATATGCGAGTGCTGGAAGACCTCCAGGATCAGCATGGTCGGCTTCTTGCGAGGGGCGAATCCCATGAAATCATCGGCGAAGTGGAGATCATCCACAAGTCGAAAGTGAGCGGGAAAGCGGTGTTCACCCGTAAACTCCGGCGCAATGACCTTCTGGTCACCGGGGCAGTGTTTCTGTCCGAGAAGTCCAATAATATCCGGTCGTCCTTCTTGACCAACCCGATTGATTACAATCTGGGTATCCATACGGTTGAGGAGATTGATCGGACATCTGCTACAGTTCCCCAGGAACAGATTGTCGGTATCTGTGTCGGCAATGGCGGCTGTGGCGACACGTATAACACCGTCCACAAAGTACACCGCACCGACATCGAAGTCCCCGGGATGCTCCCTATCCGGGTAGTACCCCTCAACCAGGACCTGAAGGGTGTTGCCAGACAGCAGTACTTCCTCCGTAAGATTGAAGGGGAGTATGCGTACTACTATGGGAAGAAGTTCACGGTGGACCGTGAGATCAATGTGATGTACGAGGACGGTACGATTGTGCCTACCAATGTGCATCTCATCGGCGATTCCAACGGCAAGTTTATCAAGACTTTTACCAAGTACACCGCCACCCTTGACGAGTTTGACATCCGTGAAGGGTTTAAGCTGTCCCAGGGTTCCACCATGCGGTCGCTGGTTAACTCCGTTGGCTTGGCTACCGGCTACTGGGGCAAAGCGATGGTTCCGCCTTCCGGTACTGGGCGCTCTGATCCGCAGGATGGGTTCGAGGAAGTCTTCAACTGCCGCATGATGACGACACTGAATACGGAGAACAGTGAGCTCAAGGATTCGGAGGCTACTATCACCTACATCTATCGGCTGTACTACGTGTGATCCGGAGGTGAAACTAAATGGCCAGAGTGCTTACAGAAGCACAGCAGAAAGAGGCTTTTGCGTTGATGGGAGATCCCAAGAATCTCACTGTTGACAATATTGTCGCCTTGTTTGCATACACCAAGAAGTACGGGATCCGTTTTAACCCGAGCGATGTCATCACGATAGGTCCTGACGAGTCGAAGTTTGTGAAACGAGGCACAAAGACCACCCTGGGTCTTTACATCGCCAACAAGTATCTGTTCGAGGACCTCGAGATCTTCGGATACATTAACACTGCAATCACAGGGAAACTCAACGGCAAGATTGACGAGAAGATGGCTAAGGCTCTGCAGGCCGGGGACATTACTCGTGAGCAATACGGCGTGTATATCGACAGAGCTCAGTGGTTGTACGGTGGGCCGTTGGCATTCATCATCAATGTATCTCTGTCCGAAACCGTGATGTCTCTCCCGAAAGCTGCCAAAGCCAGGAGGCAGGAGTTGCTCGAGAAGAACAAGGTTGGGATCGAGCGCAATGACCCTCAGGTATCGGCCCATATCGAGAAGGAGGTTGTCTCTGTTGCGTTAGACGAAATGCGGAAGCATCCTGACCCGTCTATGGCGCTGTTCGATAGTGGCTGCGGGCTTGATCCGTATAACCAGTACAAGACCATCTTTGTGATGAAGGGCGCAGTTCAGGACAACACTGGAGAATCTCCGACTGGGTACAAGATCGTGACGTCAAACTACGACGAAGGCGTGTCCAAAGAGGATATGTCCAAGATCGCAGACTCTGTAGTTACGACAGCGTATTCCAGCGGTGTTGCCACCCAGGATTCTGGTACGAACGGTAAGAGATACAACGCGCTGTTCCAACGGGTAAGATTGCAGGCTCGCGGATCGGATTGTAAGACGACCGACACACTCAACGTTGAGATCACCGAAGATAATGCGGATGACTATGTGTACCGTTATATCATGGAGGGGTCTAAACCGGTCATGCTTACCCCGGAGTCGATCAAGTCGTATTACGGTAAGACGGTGAAAATGCGTAGCGGTATTCACTGCAAAGCGCCGGATCCGGAGTACTGTTCGTGCTGCGTCGGTGACCGGCCGTATCGTATCGGTATCCGAAACATCGGCTTCGCATTCATGTCGATTTCCGGGTCTACCCTGAATGCGTCGCTTAAGAAGAAACACGATGTCTCGATCAAGCTGTACAACGTCAAACTATCTGATGTGCTGAAGTACGTTGCGTAAAGACATGCTTCCCGCTATCACCCATGGCGGGAAGCATTCTTTTTACAGTGAGTTTTCAACTTACGTATAAACCCAAAATAATATGGAGGTGTAAACTATGGGTGAAAACATCTACAACGGCGACGGCGTGATGGAACTTACGGTCAATCATCACGAGTATCCCCATGTCGCCACTGCGTTCGCCATCCAGGATATGGAGTATATCCGCAAACGTGTCAACGCGAATCGCAACCATCACAACAGTGTGAAGACGTTGTCGAGCGTCGCCAATCGCACCTACGAAAGCATGAAGACTCTGATCGATGTGATCGAGGTCATCTGCAACAGCGGTGCTGGGGTGTTCGAGGTCGTTCCCGACGTGACGACTGCCACTGTGAATGAGGGCAAGTTTGCTCAGATTGTCACGGATGGCGTGTTCCGTTTCCCTGACAGCAGTGAGGTAAAATACAATATCACGGCCACGTTCTCCCAGTACCAGAGCGGCAAGGAGATGTACACGGTCCAGTATGTGATGGAGTGGGATGATGACGCCAGCCCGTCTGGCTCCGGCGGCGATCTTACCTGGACCGATACATATTCGTCCAACGAGAACGAGATTCTCGGCTACTCCGAGAACTTCCCCGCTCCCAGTATCGTGGCCGGGAAGATCGCTGAGAATCTTCTCGTGACGGTGAAGGAGATCTGGCGGACTGACGAGGATGCTGCAGTGGAAGGAGATGATACCGATGGTAGCGGGATGGACGAAACTGCTGACTGATACTGGAGAGGTTGAGATTCGCGACGTCGTCGACCAAACGGTGAAGGTTTGGAACGGGCAGGTGTTCTCCGAAGTGGAAATTCATGGTAGCCAGGAAACGCATCCTACCGTGATCATGACATTCGACAACGGCGCTACGCTGTTTTGCAACCCCGGTCATATCTTCAAGCTCGGGTCTGGTGATCGCGATTGCGCGAGAAACATTACCCCGGGTACTGTTCTCGGTTCGTGGAATATGCCTGATGGCACTATCCGGTCGGCCACCCTCAAGGAGATCACCACGGGCCCTGATCTGGAGTTGTTCGGATTCACGGAGCCGTTCCAACACTCCGCCGTATTCAACGGCATCCATACCTGGGTGACAGAAGGGATTGATAAGACGTGACCGGAGCATCAATGGATCAGGCCATATGGGTAACCAGGAGCGGAGCTACGACTACAATAACACTTGGCAATCTTTACGCTGAGTATGTTGCGGGGCGGATTGGCCTGTACAAGATCTACTATGTGGATCCTCAATCCATTGAAGAGTCACGGCAGGACAATATCTTGAAGCCCCTTGTTGGCACTATGTCGATCACGGATGTTCAGAACCAAGGGATTCATCAGAAGGTTGTAGTGACATCAGAGGACGACCTAACTGTCACTCTTGGGGCCACCGGAGCGCTGCTCGATTATTCCGACTTTGACCCGTGTCATATCACTGTGAATTTTCCCTCTAACACCAAGCACTATGTAACGGCTCTGGCGAGCCTTGGCGGGGCACCGGGGGACAAGGTGTTCGTGCGTAAGGTGAAGGGATATCGGATGACGGGCTCCTGCAATGTCATAACAGTCCCCACACCCAATATGATTGCATCGTCCGGATTCGTGATCATGTCGTAGTATTAAAAGATGAGATCCATAATATTTGTATAAACCAGAACCTGGCTGAAGCCTGGTGGTACGTGATGCCTGCGTACCCGATTGAATGAAGCATATCTTCTATCGGCAGATTGTTCGGTGCCCTGCTATGGCCCTGTGGTGAGCCTCCGGGATGGGCCAGCTCCTTTGCGCCTGACATATCGCCGACTGTACATGCGGGAACAAGATGGCAGCGGAATTCAGCTCAGCTTATCGCAACCTCTCAACGATAAGCCGTAAAGACCCAGCCCATTAGTGCGTTGAGGTGAGCCAATGCCGGGACGGTCACAAATTGCAGCTCACAGCCCAGCCGCATGGGTAAATGTACAAATCCAGGGAGACGTGTATGCGAGGTGCACGGTGCGGAGGCCCGATAGTTTGTTGTGCCCTGGTCGATATGCCCGGTTGGGAGATTGTGAATCTGATGAGGCTGTGGAAAGCCTATTTGGTTTGGGGAGGTTCCAGTCGAGGAACGTTGCGTCTCGAAGCTGGAGTGTAATCAGATCGCTTTCTCCTGCCGGGTGTGTTGTAATTATATCCGGACCTACTTATTTGACGAGTCCAGCAGGGTCGCACCCTGGGGTCCGGCAGTCCATGCGTAGGTAACCTCCTGAATGTGGAATGCTCCAGTGGCGTGGAGCGACAATGGTGAAGTGTCTTTCCTTCCGGTAGAGTGTGGGTCAGAGGAGGTTTGTCCGCTTCCTCTGACCTGCCCTACTTCACCACAGTATCATCTCAACTAAGAAAGGATTGTTGTTATGCAGATCATCGAAATGCTCGTGCGGTTCCTGAATGCGATTGGTATTTATACCAAGTCGCAGTATATGGAAGCTCGGACGACCCAGCGGGAGCTCGCTGACGAGTTCAACAAACATAAGGTCTCCGCAAGGGAGATTGCCGCAAAGCTGGAGGAAAAGACCACCGAGGTCGAGAACCTCCGTAAGCAGCTGACGGCAGAGCGTGAGAGGGCTGACAACGCACAGCTCACCGCCGACACCCTGAAGAAGAATATGGACGCTGCCATCGCCGACGCTGATGCAAGTCGCGAAGCGGCTTCGGAGAACCTCGATTTGATAAAGGGTCTCCAGAAACAGCTTGGGGAGCTGTTTCGCGATCACCCGGTGTTCGGATTCCCCAACAGCGTGGCCATCCCAGGATCGACATGCGTCACTACATCGGATTACGCCAAGGAGGACGGTTCCAGGGTTGCTGTGATGCGGGGTCGCACCATCTTCATGGACGATATGACCGGCAAGATCGACGGCACTCCTGGTATCACCGAGCGCACTCGTCTGATCATGGACTATATGGAGCGCTACGGTCTGTTCAGCAAGATCGGCAAGGATCTCATGTCCCATGGGGGCATCAAGATGACCCTTGCCTACAACGGCGACTGTACCGCATATGAGGCCTTCTATGAGGCGGTCGTTGAGCATGCGTCCGGCGACGCAATCGTCTTTGTGGACAAGAGCCCCAAGGCGCTCGAGGAGAAAGCTGAGTAAAAAAAGACACACGGAGGGGCTTGGCCCCTCCGTGTTTTGTTGTCTGTTAGACCATAAAGGCGTTGTCACCTTCACCGGTTTCCGTCCCGGCAGCATCGTCGGCCGCAGGATCATCCGGGATAAGGATGCCGTTTTCAGCGTACACCGCAATCATGGTGTTGTTTTCGCTGATCACTTGGCCGAGCATCTCGATGAAGGTAGCCGTAGCCTCAGCCAGGTTCTTGGCCCGGGCACTGTCTACAGTGCCTTCGCTGAAGCAGTACACCAGGATCGAGACAATCTCAACGATGCCGAACACGGCAAGCGCGATGACATTGTCCTTGCACCCGATCATGCCCATCAGGCCAGCCACAAAGCCGGCAACGGACATCCAGAATTTCCGGCTCTTCAGCTTGTCCTTCAGGGAGACCTTGGTGTTCTGGGACTCCACGATGGTTTGGGCGAGGGCGAGCAGCTGCTCATTCGAGGTCATCAGGGATTGGAGCTGCGCCGTCGTCGAGTTGGTTTGCGACATTGAAATTTTCCTCCTCTTCAGATGTAGTTTGTTCGACCGACACTGAGGGTGATACGGTCTGGACCACAGGCATCACCGGAGGGGTAGGTATAACCGGTGATACCGAAGTCTCGGTGATTGGGGCAACGATACCATTCGCTTTCGGACCAAAGATGTCGTTATACTGGAATACGTTCTCGACTGTCTTCGTGACGAGGTACGTTCCCATGTTTCCGATGATGATGGTACATACGTTGCTGGAAAGGGATTCAGCAATCTGGGTCTTTCCCATGAACGCGAGGATATAAGAACACCAGATCCACGCGATGCCATTGATGGAGAATAACCAGACGAGCTGTTTCGATGTAGTAGCCAGTGTTGATGCCAACTGGTTAGCAAACGCTGACTTATCAGTAGTCCCTTTCTTTCTGAAAATACCCACGGGCTACAACACTCCTTTCTTCCTTTGTATACAAATGTTGCAACCTATCAGGCTTCCTGGACGATAATGACAAACTGTACGATGTCACCGATCATAAGCTCCATATTGATGAGCTCGATGCCGCCATCAACGATGTTGTAGTCGATGCTCTCGCGCAGAACAGTCTGTCCGTAGTTGACGACGAGCTTATCCAGATTGGAATCAAACCCATCAACCATGATGGTTGTTGTGTTGTCTGTGGGGCAGTCAAACGTGACGAGTCTGGTGACAAACTTGCCAGGACGATTCTTCGCCTCTTCAATGAGCTTCTCGAGGTGGGTTTTCAGGTCGGCAGTCTGCTCCTGAGTGCTGGCGGTCCAGTGGAACTTGCTGGTAGCAGTTCCAGTGTTGCCGACGTAGATGTTCTCCTCGTCGGCGTAAGACCAGATGTCACCGATATAGGTACGCTCGCCAGTGGTTGCGTTGAGATTGGGCGGCTCACACGGACGGATATCCACCTGGGCAGGTTTCATTCCAAGGCCGTGCGGAATGGTTACTTCTCCGACTGCATTCTCGTCAATCTCCGGGTACGGAGAAGCGCCTCCAAGGAAGTAGTCCTCTCCCTCTGCCACTTTATAGATGGGGTATCTGGATGTGATATCCATCTGGCCGTGTCCGAGCGAGTACCACGTGTGTTGATCCTCGTTGTATACCAGCCACAGGAACGATCCGGCTTTGTAACCGCCATAGATGGGATTTCCGAAGCAATCAGCAATAGGCTCAGCCGGGCCGTCTATACACTTAGCCGTAGGAGCGGTCTCAAGGTCGTACTTCAACCGTACCAGCAGCGTGTAATGGTTGCAGAGTTGGTCGTAGGACATGTCCAACAGAAGATGCTGTGCCGATACGCCACTTGCATCAATGACATTGAAGTTGGGCACATCCATCATTGCACCCTGCAGGATGGTGAAGAACAGCTGGTCACCGGGGCCCATCTCTGAAGTCAGAAGCACAACCTGCCCAAGAGAGTCGATCGTGTAATCGACGTCATACACCAGAAGGTGGTTGTCACGAATGACACTGAGCTCATCCTTCCGATAATTGTAGTTCGGGACAGGGATCACCGTGATGTGCTCTTCGGTTGCAGTATACTCCTCGTGCAGAACCTTAAGGCTGTAACGATAATTACCGGTTGCGCCCCAGTTGTTCGGAACGATAGAGCCATTTGCCTCGATGAACTGTGTCACATGGAAAGTGACGATATCGGGCGGCTGAAGAGGGAAGTTGAACCGGACTTTGGTCTTGTCGTCGCTGATGGTGTAGTCAAGGCCGGCCCGGAGGATAGTCTGTTCATAATTGATTTCCAAAGCATGGACGTCGATTGCTGGAAGAGGGATGTCGAGCTCTACGCAATCCGGTTCAGAAATGGTTACCGGGTAGTCGTTTACCTCAAGATCATACTTAAACGTTCCGCGCTTGGCAGTCGTAATATAAGAAGTGATCTTGAAGTATACCAGATCGCCTTCCATGAGCCGGAAGTTCAGCAACCGAATCGCATTCGGAGAATTGTGAACAAACTCGTAGTCAAGACCAAGCCGGAGGATCGTTTGTCCGTAGTTGATTTCGATGCTCTCGGAGTTGTGATCAAACCCGGGGATTACGATCGTGTCCTGGTCATCATACTGGGCCTCAAAAGTCCAAGTCCGCACAACGGGGAGAACGACTTTGGTGATGTCGCTGTACGTGTCACTGCTGAGGAGCGTCCAGGCATCTTTCTCCTCACTCCACAGCAAGAACATGGTGGTGCCTTCACACTGTCCACCCGGAATCCTGTCGCCAGCGCCGCTGATGATTGGCTTCGGGCCGCTGCCATTGAAGTCGAGGGTCGGCTCGCATTCCACGTTCGTATGCACCTTCAGGAGAAGAGGAAACCCGTCAACCAGCACCTTATTGTGGATGTGCGCCTCAAGGTGCCGATAGGTTCCAGTGCTCGTCGCTCGATTCAGGTGAGGACCAGGATTGGCCAAGTGCTTATCGTAATACTGGAGAAAATTCTCCAATACACCCCCGTTGTCTCTCCGGAGGATGTTGCCTGTCATTGCCTGCGGGAATAAGACCACGCGCTCCTTGGTCTTTGCATTATATTGACGTATGCGCATATAACGGTTCATATTGGAAACCTCCTTTCTATAGAAATGTTCCAAAAAGACACAGCCCGGGGGATGATCCCCCGGGCTGTTATTGTCTTACAGGTTAGATGTCCTCGGTGCGGAGAGCAGCGGGATCAACAACCTCAGTCTGACCGGTAGAAGTATCGGTCATGGTGTAACCCTGACGGGCAGCCATAGCGTCCATGCGGGACTCCTCACCAGTCTCCAGATCGGTGACGATGGTGTTGGAGGTCACGGGAAGGAGCACGAACTGGCCGACCTTAGGATCAGTGATCTCGTCGAGGCTCTCGACCATGAGAGGCACCCGCAGAGCCAGCTCGTCGAAGGCCTCCTTGGAGACCAGTTCCTCAACGGTCTTGCCGCCGACGGTCTCGGCGTCGCCAGCCAGGTTGGCATGCAGCTTCTCATCGTCGCCCAGAGCAACAATCTTGCCGGCCAGGGAAGCTGCTTCCTCACCCTCAGCGGGCTCAGCGGGAATGCCGTCGGTGATGACATCGCTGGCCTTCACCGCATCGGTGATGCCGTAGCCTTCCAGAGTGGTGGGAGTACCAGTCAGGTTGGCCCAGGCAACCTTGGCGCTGGCAACGTCAACAACCAGCCGATAGCCAGCCTCGGTGCCGATAGCCTCGATGTCATCGATGATGTACACCTTGCCGTCGTCCAGCTTGACCAGATCACCCTCAGCGGCGTTCTCAGCAGTCAGCTGATCCATGGCAGTCTCGAGATCAGCAACCTCGATCAGGCGACCACCAATGTCGGTGGGCAGGTTCTTCCGGTCGATGACGCCAGTCAGCTTGCTGGCTGCCAGCGCGGTGATGCCCTCGCCACTCTTCAGAGTCTCCAGGACAGCCAGAATGGAGCCCTCAGTGTCGGCATCACCGATGGCAGTCTCGACCGCAGTCAGGCGCTCAGCCAGGGTAGTGCCCTCGCCGCCTTCCTCAGAGCCCAGGATCTCCTCACGCAGGGTCTTCAGGTCAGTAGTAACCTTGGTCAGGTTATCGTTGGCGGTCTTCAGATCATCGGCAGCGGCAAAGTAGTCAGCATCGTGACCGCCCAGGGTCGCAGCATCGCCGGTGATATCGGCGTCCAGCTTGCCATCAGCATTCAGCTTCAGGAGCTTGCCAGCCTCAGCGGTATCAGTGACCAGATCGGAGCTGACGGCGTCAGTGATGCCATAACCCGCCAGGGTCGTGGGCTTATTCAGAACGCCGCTCCACTGGACAGCGGAAGCTTCGCCGGCGGTGTAGGGCAGGAACGCGTCCTCCCAATCCTCGGTGCCGAGCTTGGTCTCGTCGGCAACGTAGTACATCAGGCCAGCCTTGGTGATCTTGCCGTTCTCATCGACCTCATCGGCGATCTTGACGGTATCGCCCTGCTGCACCTGCTCGGTGGTCAGAGTAGCCAGGTCGTCGGCGGAGGTGATGATGTGCATCTCGGACAGGGCAACCTTGGGAATGACCTTCAGGTCCAGCATGCCGGACTTGATCCAGGACGCATCCTGGTTCAGCATCTGCTGCTGCAGAACCGCGATCAGATTCTTCAGAGTGCCCTCAGTGTCGGCATCGCCGATAGTGGCAGTGATGGCATCGGTCACAGACTTCAGAGCCAGCTCCTCGATGGTCTTGCCACCGACGCTGCCGGCATCACCRGTGGTGTCGAAGTCCAGCTTACCGTCAGCATTGGTCTTAACGACCTTGTTGGCGGCGCTGAAGTYCTCAGCGTCATCCTCAGTGGCRGTGCCGTGGTCCACGGTGTCAGACTCCTTCACCGCGTCAGTGATGCCGTAACCCTCCAGGGTGTCGGGGGTATTCTTGACGCGGCTCCAGTCGACATCRGAGGTGCTGTCGGTCAGGGGMGCATAYTCGACAGTCTTGGCAGCGCCTTCGCCCTCACCTTCCTTGATGCCCTTCACCTGATAGGAGGCGACAACGTTGCCGTCGCCATCAACAACCTGGACCAGGTCGCCGATGTTCACATCATCAGCGGTGACGGTGCTGAGATCAGTGGTCTCAACGGTCTTACCGCCGACATCTGCGGGCAGGTTGGCCCGGTCGATGATGCCCTTCAGCTTCTCGACTTCCAGCTCGGTGATGGCAGAGCCGCCGGACAGGCCGGGAATGACGTCGGTATCCAGGGTGGCCATACGGTTGACCAGGTTGATAACCAGATCGGCCAGGTTATCGCCAATCTCGAGGACCTCGCCGTACTTGAACGGAGACTCGGCCAGCTTCTCGATGGTGGCAGCCTTACCCAGGGCCACGATGTCGGCTGTGGTTGCCAGATAGATAGGATCCCAGTCGACGCCATTATAGCGCCGGATGGTAGACTTCTGCGCAGTAGCCATACTTGTGTTCATCCTTTCCTTATTTAGAGTTTGTTCTGCTTGAGTACGACAAACTGGACCTCATCGCCCGCCATGAGGGTGATGTTGTCGGTAAAATCAATTCCCGTGTCAGTGATGATATAGTCAACACCGATTCGGAGAACCGTCTGGTTGTAGTTGACCACCAGCTGGTCAACATGGCCATCGAATTCGGCAATAATCGGAATTCCTTTAACTCCATCCGAGTCGATCTTGACGTTGGACACACGAGCAACGATATTGCCGGGGGCAGTTCTCAGCGCCTCAAACTTCTTCTCCCAGGCGGCGTTGACGTTCGTGATAACCTCGGTGAACGATTTCGACAGAGCAGTAATCCGTTCATTGAATCTGTTCTCGACAGCCGTGACTTCATTGGTGATCCTATTACCGATCTCGATGAACTGCCGCTCTGTCTCAGACTTGAGAAGTTCAAGACGCTCGGCCGTAACGGCTACCACAACATGCATTGCGGACTCTGTCGAGTCCAATAGGATCCATTTGCTGTTTGGTTTGTCGTAAACCAGCATTATAATGTTGTTTGGGGTAATGTACGTCCCCAGGGGCTCGCCATCTTTCGTAACAATAGGCATCTGGGGATAGCTATTGACAGCGATAGTTGCCCCAGGATTCAGCGTCTCGGTGACACGGACCGTAATGATCATCAAGTCCTGGAGCTCCATGTCGTAAGGCTCGATTCTCACAACAGTGCTGTCTCCGCCGCCAATCGTTTCGGCGTAGATCGAATCACCAGATCCTCCGCCGATAGCCCATCCCTCAAACAGATGCTTCGCGTGATTGTACCGGCCTTCATATGTGATATAGGTGCGGTTGTCGTAATACCGGATCAGAACATGCTCCTCATCGGACTTATATGCCACGCAGATACCACTATCAGACGGCCAGCCAAGTGTCTCATAGTTCGCATACTCTACGGCACTGAAGAGAATAGCCGGGCCATGCATCTGCCTGATGACGCTATCCGGGGTAAAGTCGATACCGAGCTTATCGAGCTGAGTAAGCCGATTGTAGAAAGTGATTTCAGACACCCGGTCAGCGTTGAGGATGTTGTTCTTGTAGTCATATTTAGTCAGAATCTGTGCAAGGTGCTCGAGGCTGTTGGGGGAAAAGATATCCCCGGTATACGGGTTTCTGATGTACAGGGTCTTCGTCTTGTAGTTGATGCCGAGTTCGCCCGGTGCAAGCTTGTGCTTATCCTCGTCTGTCCGAATCTCCTGGAGAATGAGTCGGAAAATGCTGGCGAGAAGAGCGGATTCTTCGGGCGAGATCGTGTTGTGTACGGGATCACGCGTCATGGTTAATTGCCCTCCTTTATGTTTCAAATTTATACTGATGTTCCGACCTATGGACGTACCGGGAGGGGATATCCCCTCCCGGTGTCTTATCAGTTACTGATTACATAAGGAGGAATTTCATCAGTGCCAAAACACGGGATGATGATCCGAGCCTGGTCGTCAGGAACCTTGACCATGTCGATGTCAGATATAGCATGGAACTTCCGAATCAAATCGGTACGCCATGCCTTTGCTTCTTCAGGATGCTCCTGAAGATATCTCAGAGTTCTCACAAGACGCCCGTTCAGTATAAATTCTTCCAAAAGGACGTCGTAATAGCCCCGGTAGGTATGTTCGCACACATGCATCGGAACCATCTTGCGATAATTGATGTCCGGCCTCTGGATACTCACCGATGTGTCGGGAGTTGTCCAGTACTTCAGACAGAGCTTCTTCGCCCGGCTGAGGTAGATATCCTTTACGCTGTAGAAGATGTCGACACAGGCAATGATCTCATTGAAGTTTTGCAACCGGATCTTTCCGGCGGCGATCTCCTCGTACTCAGTTCTCGGGATATACCGACCATTGACAAAGAGCATCATGCGATCGGACAAGAATGCGATGTCACGCCTGCTGTAGTCAATCACCATCCGGTAAGCCGACTCACGTTCACGATTCAACACATCTTCAGAGTTGTAGTCGATGTGCAGCCGTCCAATGTTTGTAGAGTATGCGATCGTGTAGTCGGTGGTATCCACCTTTGCCGTGGAGATAACGTGTGAACGCCCAGTATACAGCCTTTGGAGACCAGGCTCGAAGTAGTCCGGCCCAGTGACAAGCCGTTTGTAGAAGATATTGATATCCTCCTGCTTGATAGTGCCAGAGTTTACCAGGTCTGCTAAGATACTGATGTAGCGAATACCAAGTTTGCCACGGAAGTTCAGTACGATGTCGTCGAAAGCGAATGCTGTGATATTGTCCCGATCAAACTGCACATAGATCAGGCGCTCGTTGACATTAAGCACCATCGCCTCAGTATCAGAGTAGCATACCCGGTTATCGATTTCATCGAGGAACTCGAACCACACATCGCCATCTTCGGGTTCACCAACGAAGGCTTCACCGAAGTGCACTTTGTGCAGTCTCTGATCATTGCGCTCCCTAAACAGCTCAAGCTCCTGATCATCACCGTGTGCGCCGTAGTCAAAGGTAACGGAAGCTCTCTCACCGTCAAAGAATCCCTCGGGAAGGTAGTAGACAGTCTCGCTGAGGGGATTGCCGATGATGTCGTCGATGTAGTCCTGCAGAGTGAGGCCATGGATGTTGATCCAGATTGCGCCAATCTCCTCAATCGGAGGCTCGTGCGCAGAGTAGATGTAGGTTAGGTTATGCTTCTTAGCCTCTGCAATAATGGGTAACCCTGCATCGCCGGGGATATCCAGCCAATAAGTGCCAATATCCTGGTCAATCGGCGTATCCTCGGACAGGATATACTTTACATCCTTCATCGGAACCAAAGAGGAGCCAGGTTCTCTCATTTCGATGGCCGCGTTGTATGCGAAGTCAGTGAGCAGCACCTTATACACTGCGACGTTCAGCGAGTCCTCGTCCATAGTGTCAAGATACTTATTCCACAGCGCGAGAACTGCAGCTCGATCTTCCTCGGACCCCTCTGTGATGTACCGAGTTATGACGGACCGCTTCTGTTCAACAGTCCAGGATGCAATCGTTGCGCCGTCGATAGACTTTCCGGTTTCCATATCCATATAGGAGATGCTATCCAAGGCGAACGTATCGTTGTCGACATCACCGATCGTGACACCGTCAAGCACATCGTCGAACTCACCGTCGTACTCGTCGGGATCCTTGTCGCTGCTCACGGAGATAGAACCAACAGGGCGCCCTTCCGTCGGCGGCGGGCCTTTGGTCTCTTCGTAGTCACTGAAATGCTCAGTTGTATCCAACGCGGGGTTGTCGATGATGGTTGCATTCAGGCTCGGATCATCCGGGAGTTTACCATGCATCATGTCATGGTATACCTGAATACGCGGGTCGTCAACGCCATCGCCATATTGGAACACAAGGTACTTCTTTTGTGCTTTTCCAAGCTTAAAGTACGTGAACAGCAACTCGGTGTACTCCTCGGGTCCGGAGTCGGGATCAAGGCTCAGGGTGTACATGCCAGCTTTCAGATCATCTGGCATATTATGAGGATCGAGGCCAAAGGACTTGATCATCTCAAACGATTGCTCGTTGAAAATCTCAGGAACAGCGTTGACGAGAAGCTCGAACCACAGGTGCTCGTCTTTAGCACTCGGAGGAGTTGTGG
>JAMPEH010000069.1 GCA_023665245.1 Muribaculaceae bacterium | reverse complement strand
CAGAGTTTCCTCCATTGACCAATATTCCCCACTGCTGCCTCCCGTAGGAGTTTGGACCGTGTCTCAGTTCCAATGTGGCCGATCACCCTCTCAGGTCGGCTACTGATCGTCGCCTTGGTGAGCCGTTACCTCACCAACAAGCTAATCAGACGCGAGCTCATCCATATCCGATAAATCTTTGATTGTCAAAAGATGCCTTTCGACAATATTATGCGGTATTATCAGTCGTTTCCAACTGTTATCCCCCTGATATGGGCAGATTGCTCACGCGTTACTCACCCGTCCGCCATGTAGTAAACTACATTCGACTTGCATGTGTTAAGCACGCCGCCAGCGTTCATCCTGAGCCAGAATCAAACTCTTAAGTTTAATTGTATAAAACCGATTTTTCAATCGTGGCTCTATCTCGACTATTTTTAGTCATTTATCTTTGCTGACTTTGCTTTTTGGTACTATTTGTACTTCAAAGTAATTGACAGAAACTTTTTTAAATTCGTTTCCTTCTATTCAATTTTTAAGCTACTTTATACCGACAAAAGTCGGCTTGCTCACTTGCGAGCTTGTCTATAATAACATAACTAAAAATGTTTGTCAATAGTTTTTCAAAAATTTTTTCATAAATTTTTTAATTTTTTTTGACTTTTTATAGCTTTTTTAGCGTTATCGTCCGCCCCCGAAGAAAGCCTATCAAAAATAACATATGATAAAAGTATTGTCAAGCTAAATAATAAATTTATTTTTAAATTTTCCTCGCAGGTTTGTTTTTGACATTTTGCGTAAAATTCAAACATTTCGACATTGGTCTGTTTATTCAAAACGATTTCCCTTACTTCTTTTCCGTCCTGATATACAGGAAAGTTGAATTTCATCGATTTTAACGGTATTTCACTCTCTCCTTCGGGGTAAATTTGAATTTCATTAACCAAAGTTGAAATAAGCCCTTTCATTTCCTCATCACTGATTATATCATATAACTCCCCAAAATTGTTGCAAAATTTTATAAATATTTTCCATTGTGATAAATTCCGCTTCCACTGATTTTCTTCTCAATTTCGCATCTTCGATTTGGTCTTCGATTTCCGCAACTGTATCGTATAGCGCATCAAGTCTTAAAGTCATATCGTGTAGCTTTCTTTCACGGTGTGCCGTATCTATCGGTAACGAATCTATTTCCCGTTCCAGCCGAGCTTTATTCAATTCTACCTCCCTTAATTTGTTTTCGTAGTTGTGTATTTCGGTATCGATTTTCGATGTGTCAACTTGCTGTCCTATCTTCTTTTTTATTTCGGTTGCAAAAAGTTCGTCTTGCACCAAATCTTTAATGAACTCAATAACAAGCGGTTCAATATCAGATTCAATGTTGATATGAATTGCGGGAATTTTTTTGGAAAGCACGACTAACGTCTCAACGTTGCAACACAATTTTATATTTAATATAAAAGGCCCGAAAACAATATAAATCGTTTTCGGACCGAATAATTTTTTCCTTTAAATTAATTGAAATCCGGCAATGAATACGTTGTAACTCCGTAATCGGTTACGGTTAATTCATATGTAGCGTTGTTTTGTTCGCTGCTTACAACATTGCGGTTGAAAACCAATTTTCCATCTAAAAATCTGACGGTTATCACCTCCTGTTTTTCTCCCGATTGAATTTCCCCCATATAGCATTTATTTTCTTCACTGTACGTAAAATACTGCATTTTGTCTGAAAGCGTATAAACATACAAATCGTATATTCCGGTAAAGTCAATAAGCTCCGGTTCATCGTTTTTATATTTTTCCCAGCCGCCTGAACGAGGCACGTAATAATAATATTCACCGTTTTCCTTTACTGTATAGCGGACGCCGTTCGGCGATTCGTATTTAAGTTCCCTGTTTCCAAGTAAATAAATAGTATACGAAAAATCATCGGAATTTGCCTCTGACACGACGGAAATAGTGCAGTTTGTGGTTTTCAAATCGAACGCAGCCGCCCATTCGTCTTCGGAAACGGTATATCTCGGAGCGTACTTTACGCTTTCGGTTTTGGTTTTACCGCAACCCGTAACCGTACAGGTGTAAGTTTTTGTGCCGTCGTGTTCGGCGGTAGCCTGCTCGGTTATCTCGCCTGCGTTCCAAACGTGTTCGGCTTTGTCCTTCGTTTCGTCGCAACCGTTACAAGCGTGCCAATGGTGCGTAGCGTCGCCCGACCAAGCATCCTGCCATTTGTGCGTATGATTTCCGCCGCAAGCCGACAAACCGAACGCACAGGTTATGGCGCTTACAAGCGCCAAGAGTGAAAGAGTTGTTTTCTTCATAAGTTTACCTCCAATAAACTATAAAATTTTGACAATATAAAAAAGTGCGCCAGCCAAAGCCAGCGCACGAAAAACGCAAACTCCGACTGTCGCTACACAATTACTACGCAGTACGGAAACATTCCAATACACACGAAATGGAATTTGCATTTTTACCTAATTCTATCCGTGTCATATTGGCATGTTTTATAAAATTAAAAAAGCCCGTACTCCTAGTTAGGGTGTAGTAATTATGTAGCAGAAACAATATAGCATGTTTCAAACTTTTTTGCAAACGTAAAAGCGTAGCAAACGACAAATTTTAGGACTGAATTTACAAAATTTATGTTAGGCGTGCGTCGGTATTTGCATATGCCGATATGCCGCCCCTTTCATTGTATATTACGCGCGCGCACGCGCGTGAGGAACCCGCGGCGACGGGTGAAACGCTTGCTATTTTGCGGCAAAAGATATATCATATAAAGAGGAACCCGCAGCGACGGGTGAAACGCTTGCTATTTTGCGGCAAAAGATATATCATATAAATATGTTAAAGAATTTGCGCATTTTGTTTTGCATACTTGCCGTCGTCTGCGCGGCGGTGACGGTATTTATATTCGCCTATTTCACTTGGTGGGGCGCAATCCCTCTCGGCGGGGCGGTGCTTTTCGGAACGCTTATGGTAGTGTTCAAAAACCTGCAAGAGGCAAAGGAACGCAAGGAAAACCCTCCCCCTCCCGTCGGCGATTTTATAACGGGTCCCGTGAAAAAGGACGAGGATAGCAACAAATGAAAAATTTATTCGGCTGGGAGAAAAAGCCGCTTAAAAATTATAACGACAAATACGTTATAAGGGATTTAGACCAATTGCAAAGCGTAAAGCTCGACGAAATTTCGCAAAGAAATCTGTCGGCAAGAAAGACCGCCGCTCTTCCCTTTTGGCTGCTCATTGTCGCAATGCTCGCGGCAACGGTGGGGCTGGGGCTTGTGGCGGTCGGCATTCCCGAAAGCTTTGAAAGCTTTACAAACACAAATCTTATATTTTTAATTGTCGGCGGCGTTCTCTGCGTGTTCGGGTGGGTAATTCTGATAATCAGCCGCGTGCGCACTAAAAAACTGGACCAAAACCCCTATTTTAAGCAATCGGTTGCCGAAGAGGAAAAACTCACCGACGAGATTTTAAAGGTACCCGAAAACGCCCAAAGCGTGTATATGCTCATTGCCGACAGCGACAAGGCGAACCCCGTGTACCAGCTGCAACCTATGAAGGTTTTTAAAGAGGGCGAGCTTCTTTGCTTTTCCGACGGCGTAGAGGTTACGGGCATACCCGCCTCGCAAATTATGACGGCGTATATCCTAAACGCAAAAACGCGCTTTTACCCTATGGTTGAAATAAGCAAGGAAAAGGCGAAAGAGTGCGGAATAACCAACTCGGTAAACGGCGGCTACCGCAAAATAGGCTCGCGCCTTGTAGCCGAAGTCCAGCTCGACGGCGAAATGTACGAAATTACCGTTGCCGGCTACGACGCCGAAAAGTTTTCTCAATTCCTCAATAAGCAAATTATTATTATGTAAAAAGTTATACGGAGGCAAATATGAATAAGAAATTTTTTATAGGCTTTCTTGCAATTATCGCGGCAACCTGTTGCACTTTGGGCTTTGCGGCGTGCGGCGACGACGATGAACCCGCCGTATCCGACGACGGGTCCACTGTGACCGACGATGAACCCGCCGTGTCCGACGATGCCGACAAGCTTATTTACAGCCCTCTTCAAGACAATACGTATGCGGTTTCGGGTTACACCGACGAACCCAAGACGGTAACCGTTCCCGCAACTTATAACTCCCGCCCCGTAACCCGTATCGGCGACGGCGCGTTTTTCGAATGCGATAGCCTTACAAAAATTACCTTGCCCGAAAGCATAACATATATCGGCGACTCCGCGTTCAACGGGTGCGACGGACTCACCCAAATAACAATTCCCGCAAACGTTACGACAATAGGGAATTCGGCATTCGACACATGCAGGCGGCTTACGGCAGTTTATCTTCCAAACGGATTGCAGACGATAGACCATTACGCTTTTCGCGATTGCGAAAATATTTCAACTCTTTCCATTCCCTCAACGGTAACGACGATAGGAGTTTCTGCGTTCAAAAATTGCAAAAGCCTTGCGGCGATAACCATTCCCGCAGGAGTGACTAAGCTCGGTTCCGAAACGTTTTACGGATGCTTTTTATTCAAAACATTAAATATTCCCGCCAATCTTACAGATATAAACAGTGATGCTTTTGCAGGCTGTAATCAACTCGAATCGATAACCGTTGACGGCGGCAACGCAAAATATTACGCCGAAAACAACTGTCTTATAGAAACGGCAAGCAAAACTTTGGTTTTGGGATGCAAAAACAGCACGGTTCCAAACGATATTAAAGCTATCGGAGATTATGCCTTTTACAATTGCGACGGGCTGTCGAGCGTAACCGTACCCAACGGCGTTGCAACTATCGGAATTTGCGCGTTCCGCTCTTGCGATAACCTTTCAGACATAACCTTGCCCGAAAATCTTACCTCTATAGGTAGCTATGCATTTGCGGATTGCAAATCGCTTACGCAAATTGACTTGCCCGCAGGACTAAGCAAAATAGAAAATGATATGTTCTCGGGGTGCAGTAATCTTAAAGAAATTTCCTTACCCGAAGGCGTAAAGGAAATTTGCTCCAACGTGTTTAACGGGTGTACTTCTCTGACATCGATAACTATTGATAAAAGTTTAAACCAAATAGGAATTAACGCATTCAGAGATTGCAGTAATTTGCAGGATATCTATTACAACGGCAGTAAAGAAGATTGGGCTAATGTTTTTTTAGGACCCGGTTGTTATTATAATGCAGGCAACTTTATTATTCATTGCAACGACGGTGATAGGCCCAAGTTTTTATAAATAAAGGACACCCCGCCGTCCTATATAAAAGCCGCCGACGAAGTCGGCGGCTTTTATATTTTTTTATGCAGCACTTTAATATTTTTTATTAAGTAGTAATTATATACGATTATGTTTATTATGCCGCGTCTATAATTTTCCGTGCGGCGCGCATAATGTCCGTTGCTTTGTCGTCCAACTCGTTCAACTTTGCTTTCGACTCGGATTCATAGCGTTTAAGCTTCTTTTTGTAGCTAACGCTCTTTATAATTTGCCATACGATGAACGAAAAGAAGGGAATGGGCAAAATAAGCGTAACCCAATCCAACGCATGGTACCCCAACGCCTTTTTAACAGGCTTTTGGCTCGTTACCGCCGATATTTCGCGTTGCACAGCCTCATACTGCTCTTCGAGCGGTTTAACCGCAGAATACCACGAACTGTTTTTTTCGCGCGAAAACGTCAGCTTGTTGTAGGACGTGGTTCTTACTGTCGTGCCTACGGGCGACCACAAATCCTGCTTGTCCGAAAAATGCTGATTGTCCGTCATTTCCCATCCGAACGATTCCCATTCTTTTATGGCTTGCTCTATGGCATAATCGCTCGGGTACACTTGTACAATTTTTGTTTCTCTCATAATTAACCTCGTAAAAATTTTATTAAGTAGTTTTTATGTTCCCCTCCGAGAACAGCGGAATTTGCCGATATATCTATGCTTTACGATATTACATACCAAACCCTCCGCAAATAAAAAAGTGCGCCAACCGAAGTTAGCGCACGAAAAACGCAAACTCCGACTGTCGCCAAACAAATCTACGCAGTATGGGTAATTCCAACGTACGATAAAAAGAATTTGCGCTTTTGCCAAATTCAATTATTGCACGTCGGAAAAACAGTTATTCAATTAAAAAATTACCCCTACTCCTTGATTAGGGCGTTAGATTTGTTTGGCATAATCAGTATAGCACAACGCGCGTAAAAAAATCAATATTTTAATATAAAAATTTTAAATTAAAGAAACGCGACTACGCCTTACTTACTTTCTCCAAAAAATGATATAGCAAGCCCCGCGCTTCGCGCGGGGCTTAAAAAAAGCCGCCGACTTCGTCGGCGGCTTAATTAAATTTTTTGCGCCAAACAAAAAACCACGCTTTTTTGTTTGGCACCCTGTTTGCGAATACTTTCGGCTTACTGGAAGTGAATGCCCGCATTTTTATTATCGTTTGCCCTTAGTAATGCGGGCTGAGAAACTTAGTTTCTGAAAATCACGAAATTTTCACTTCGCAGAATAGAAGCGAAAATTTGTGAACTGAGTTTTACAGTATTCGCTGTCCTTGAATAAAGTACCCCCAGCGGGCGGAAGAAATTTGTTCTATCTTGGCGTAGTCCGAAGCGGTGTGCAAAATGTAATTATCGCCGAGATACAGCGCGACGTGTCCAACGCGTTCAACGCCCTTGTTGTTCTTTCTCGAAGCGTTGGTAAAAAACATCAAATCGCCCCTCTTCAAATTTGCGCGGGATACCGTCGTGCCCTGATAAATCTGCGTGCGGGTGTTCACATCGAGAAGCGCGCCCGCGCCGTCCGAAAATATGTACTGCATAAGCGAAGAGCAGTCGAACGCCTGCGTGGTAAAATTTTTAAGTCTGTTGCCCTTGCCGTCGTGAAGCCGCACCGCGCCGTAGACGTATTCTACACCCATAAACCTTAGCCCGCTCTGAATAACGCTTTCTATCTTTTCGTTGCCGCTCTCCGTCATTTTTGTCAGAGAGCAATATTTTTCGGATATGTAAGCCGTCCTGTCCTTGTACTTCGTCTTGTACCAGGAACCCGACTTCCCGCAGTAGGCGTACATCGTGTTGTTTTCCGCCGTGCCGAGCTTGGAATAATCCGCGCCCGCGCCCGAGCGTATATTCACGCCGTTGCCCGTAACCTTTATGTAAGTAGCCTCCTTTACGGCGGGAACTTCGGGAAGCGTAATTTCGGGCAAAGCGACTGCGGGCGTTTCTTCCTCTTCCTCCGTCTGCGTGACGGGCGGCGTATAAATTTCTTCCTCCTCTTTATAAGCGCGGGCAGAGCACCCGCCGAGTGTGAGCGCCGCAAGCGACGCTGTAAGTAAAGTTATAATTTTCTTTGAGTTTTTCATCTTGGCTATATTATACCAAAATCTTAAATTTAAGGCAATGCAAAGATTTTTCCATAACATACAATTAATGTAAACCGCCCCCGCAGGCACTGCGGGGGCGGAGGAATATAAAATTGTTAATACGGCATACCCGTTATAGTCGCCAGCCGAAGAAAACTACAATAAACACGAAAAACGCGCCAATGGCTCCGAAGATAAAGCCCTCCGAAATTAAAAAGCCGCAAACACCCAAAGCGAGCGCCCCGAGTATGAGCGCAATGCAGACTACGGCTTTCATTATGTACGAAGCTTTACTTCCGCCGTGCTTTTTGTAATTTTTGATTGCCGATTTAAACGACCAAACGCCGAGCGCTATGAGCGAAGCCAACAGCGCGCCGCCGAATAAAACCCCAATACCCGCGTACACGAGCGGGTTTATACCCGAAAACATTCCGCCGAACAATAGCCCTATACCCAAAGCTAACCAAGCTATCACTCCAAGCCGTCCGAGCTTTTCCTTGCGCTCCTGCTTTTTTTCGTTCTCCAAATCTTCGGCGGATTTTTTTACGATATAGTCGTGGTTTTCTTCCATTTTATATTATTCGACGCCTTCGTTGAGCTTGGCAAGAAGCGCGTCTAAGTCGTTGCCGTGAACGGAAACAGCCTCTTCGATTGTTTCGCCGTGAGCCATAGCGCAACCCAAGCAATGCATACCTACGGCTTGAAGAATTTCCGCGCTGTTAGGGTTTATTTTAAGACAGTCCATAATTAAAGTGTCTTTGGTTATTTTTGCCATAATATTATCTCCTTAAAAAGTTATTTCTTTCTCTTCCCTTGCTTTTCCCTTGCTTTCCCCGCTGGCGGGGAGAGTGGCGCGAGCTTGCGAGCGACGTGAGAGGTGGATATTTTCACATTATAATAAGGTGGGGCAATTATTTCAACCTCTATCGTCACTGCGTGACACTTTCCCCATTCTTTGGGGAAAGCGAGTACCGCTTTGCTTGCCGAAAATCAGGAAAGCAGGAAAGGGTTTTGCGTTATCATTATAGCACCGAGTTTTGATTTTTACAAATATTTTTAACGCAATATTTACCAAACGGGCTTAATTGACAATGCGCGCAATAAACATTATAATATAATTATGAATGCGAATATGAAAAAATATACGCTTATCGCGCTCAAAGCGTGCACGGCGGTCTATCTTGCGGTATCGCTTGTATTAACCTTTACCGTTTCGGACTATTACATATTTAACAGAATAGGCGAATTCAACGTATTTTTCGTTCTGAGCCAATGGGTGAAAAAGGCGGGGCTTTTATTATTGCCGCTTGCGGTGTTCTATAACAAAAAGAGCTGTTCGGACTTGGTTAAGTACATACTCCCCGTATTCACGGTAATTTCCCTGTTTACGTTCGGCGGCTTTTTCGACGTTTCTATGTTCACGGGCGGCGCAGACCCCGTAAAGGACTGCTTTGCAAGCATAAACGAATTTATGCCCAAAGCCGCGAATATTGCGCTTTTTATAATCGCAAGCGTTCTTTCCCTTATCTCCTGCGCGCTCCTCTTTGTCCGCGACGGCTTTAAGGTCGAAGCCCGCAGCTTCAACTACTTACCTTTTGCAATGTTTGCGACAATCCCTTTGAACTTTTTCGAAAACTTTTTCGACATTTCGAATTTCTCCCGCGAGCACTTTCTGTGTTTTAAAAACTTTACCGTCTGGCACTTTCTCGCCCTCGCAATTCTCGCGGGCGCGACGGTTGGCGGATATTACTTCCTCAGAAAAAAGGATAAAAAGAGTCAGGAAGATTGGCTTGCGACTATTGCAATCGTTCTGCTCATACAGTATCACAGCAAGGATTCTATGCTTCTCGGCGACGGCTACAACGTATATAAATACGTGTTTTCCGCCATACCCCTTTTTATATGCAATATCGGCGTGTACGTCGCCTCGATATCCGTTATACTCAAAAAACGCGTTTTATACGCAATTTCTTTCTTCGTGCACGCGGCGGGCGCGCTCACCGTATTTTTCTATTTCGGCAAGGACGAAATGTCTAACTACGGAATAATTTTCAGCTATTCCATACTCTATTTCTGCCTTACGCACTGCCTGCTGTTCGCGCTGTCCGTTTTGCCCTCCGCGCTCGGTCACTACAAATTCACCCCGCGCGACTGCATAATTCCCCTTATCTACTACTGTCTCGTAATTGTGGTCGCAACGATTGCAAGCGGACTTGTGACCTCTTTCCTCGACGGCTACACCTACAACGGCTATTCTTTAAGTCTTGAAAAGGGCGACTTCAACTACCCCAACTTTGCGTTTACGCAGGTCAATCCCCTGCCCATTCCCTTTAATTACATACCCTTTAATATAGCGGGGTGCACGTTCTACCTTTCCTATCTCATAGTGCTGTATCTCGTTTACGTGGGGCTGTTCTGGATATTCACGGGCGGCTACTACGCGTTTTTGGCAATACGCAAGAAGGTTATCAAGCCCGCCGCCGTTCCCGCTCCCGTTCCCGCCGAAGCCGTTGCGGAAGCCGCCGTCACCGACGAAACAAATAAAGAATAATCCCCTTCCCCCTTGCTTTCCACGCTTTTATTTTTACCCCGCCGCTTCGCGGCGGGGTACTTGCTTTCCCCAAAGAATGGGGAAAG
>JAMPEH010000068.1 GCA_023665245.1 Muribaculaceae bacterium | reverse complement strand
CTTGCTGTATTCGTTTTAAAAAAGGAACGGCATTCTTGGGCACTATACACTGCATGTGTAGAAACACCAAATAAATTGAAATACTCTGCTGTACTATCTGCAAGCATCTTTTCATCATCTATAATAATACAATCCACTCTCATAAAAACCTCCAATTTTATTATACCTCTTTTATATTAGAAAAACTTTAAATAAATCTTAAATTTAAAAAAAGATAAAAGGCTAACCTCTTATCTTCTAATATACAAAGAATAGTATACCTAAGTACTGCACGATTGCACCACAAAGAACAAAGAAATGCCATATAAAGTGTGCACTTTTCACACTTTTCTTTGCAAACGGAATCATTCCTAATGTATAAACAATTCCACCACCCAAAATCATCCAAAGTAAATTTAAATTGTTTCTTATCCAATCAGGAATAAATATAAGTCCACTCCAACCAATCAAAAAATATAAGCCATAATGTAGCCATTTAATTCTTCCTGGGCCAAACACACATACAAATGTAACACCTGTAATAATGAATACCCACTGAATTATAAACAAGACAATTCCCAATGTATTCCCCCAATATACTAGATATAATGGCGCAAATGTACCTCCAATCAAAAGATATATGGAGGTATAATCAAATCTTCTCCAAAGTCTTTTCACTTTAGATCCACCTTTAAAGGAATGATACAAACAGCTCATTAACATCATAAAAAACATACTAAATCCGTATACAATAGAGGCTGTTATTTTTAATCCAGTATCACTTTTTAAAATCATCAGAATAAAACCTACAATCGCTAGAATTGCTCCAACACCATGTGTAACTGCGTTTCCAATTTCTTCAAGAACTGGACGCTTCGGAGGTTCGTTTAATTTTCGAATTTTCTCCTTCTTTTCCCTTTTCTTTATCCTTATTGGTTCTAAGCGAATCTCTTCTTCTTGTTTAGCTTCAGCTTTGATTTTTTTATATTCTTCTTTTTCTTCAACTTTTCTATTTTTTTCATTTAACTTTTGATTTTTCTTTTCTAATTCTAATAATTCTTTTGATTCTTCCATAGTATCACCTATGCTTGATTATATCACAAACACATCATATATTCAATAGCATTAGGTTATCTAGTTTAAAAAACTATATTGTGAAACACCAAAAAGGAAGACAAAGTTTAGTTTCAGAAAGCGTGTAGTTTTTAAAAAGAAAAATTACACTATGCTTTATTGCTTAAAGGGACAAAAAAAGATATAATAGAATTGATTAAATGAAAGAAAAGGATGGGATACTATAAGTGTACCTACTGTTTGTTTCTTGTTATTATTATTATTTATTTAAATATTTTAGGAGGTCTTATTTATGACAATTTATGATTTTACTATGAAAGACGCACAAGGTACCTTAATTAATCTATCTGACTATAAAGCAAAATACTTCTAATTGTTAATACGGCTACAGGCTGTGGATTTACACCTCAATACAAAGGCTTGCAGAATTTATATGAGGAATTTCAATCAAAGGAATTTGAGATTCTCGATTTCCCATGCAATCAATTTGGACACCAAGCGCCAGGAACAGAAACAGAAATAGTCGAATTTTGTCAGTTACATTACAATGTCACATTTAAGCAATTTGCAAAGATTGAAGTAAACGGAAAAAAAGAAAGTCCTTTATATACTTTTTTGAAGGCACAAAAAGGTGGTATTATGGGAAGTAAAATCAAATGGAATTTTACAAAATTCTTAATCGATCGTGATGGAACCGTAGTTAAACGATATGCTCCAACTATAAAACCAGAGGACATAAAAAAGGATATCTTAGAGTTACTAAAAATTAAATAAAGCATTAGACAAATCTAACTCTTCTTTTTTCTAAAGGTATTGCATATCTTTAATTAGGTGATTCATATGTCTAACATAAATTTTACTATCTATGATGATCAGATTATAGTAAACAATATTACAGAAATTAAGGAGTTTTCAGAAACTATATTTGTTTTACGGGTAAACGACATACCCTATGAAATTACAGGAACCAATCTCATACTTAAGGAAGTTAGCAATGATAACAAAACAATAAAAATTACAGGCACATTAAATTCCTTAGAAAAAAAGAATGTTCAGGTAAAGAAAAATAAGAGCTTCCTAAGAAAACTATTCGCATAATATGGAATCTTTACAAGCTTTATTCAAAATATTACTTGTTCTTTATTTGGGCTTCTTCTCTTATATTCTTTATCAAATTCTATTCTATCATCAATAAAGATTTCTATTTATCAAAACTGTTTTTTATTTTGGATTTTTATCTGGCATAATCATCCATACATCAAACCGATATGATATTCCTATATTTCATATTTATATATTGTTTTACTTACTAGGGTTATATCTTGCCAAATTAGCCTTCTCTAAACTTGTTTTAAAGCATAATAAAGAATTCGATACCATCCTAAAACCTTTAAAAAAGTGGATATATAAGGTTTTAAAAATTATATCCATTCCCCCTTTTGTTTACTATATAAAAGAAAAAAGACGCCTTTATAAATACTACAAGCGTCATCCTAATGAAAAGCCTAAAACTATATATGAACTATTTTAACTTATGCTTAACATGAAAATAATAAATACACACTATTAATAGCCCAATACATAGCAAGTTTGAAATGAGAAAATTATACCAAAATTGATTGACAAACATTTGGATTATAATAGCAATGAAAGAATTTATACATAGCACATAACACGTAAACCGATTTATCTTATTCCAGGCAACATCATTGGAACAGGTAAATTTTGTTATAAATCCAAAATAAGAGTTCCTCTTTATTATGCTTGGATGTAGAAATATACTAAAACAAAATAAGAAAGAGTAAACTACACCATTTGTTATCGGGTACCAAGTATCCTTCTTTAAGAACCTTCCTGCAAAACCAAAGAAAATTCCCAATCCTACAATTTGAGAACACCAACAACATATTTTTGTTATCCAAAAGCTAGCTTTTGAATTTGGCATACCTACAACAAGCCTACAACATAATAAATCTGTGACAAGTATACCAATAAAATACGCTAACATAAATAGCCATTCCCACTTTGAACCTAAGCGATCAATTTCTAAATCCCAATTATAGTGCATTGGGATTTTATTATATAAATACCTGATAAATATAACTAAAACAAGAGAAATGAAAACACAAAAGGAAATAGAAACTATATTACATATCTTAACAATATAAGGAAACTTATCTACCTTCTTTTGTTCTTCTAATCCTAACAATTCATCAAGAGAAACTTCAAAAATGCAACTCAGCTTCTTAAATGTGGCAATGTCTGGTTCATTTATTCCCTGTTCCCATTTCGAAATGGTTTGTCTAGTTACATTCAATTTTTCTGCAAGATCTTCTTGTGTCCAATTCTTATTTAAGCGAAATCTTTTTATATTATCATAAAACATAAAGCCATCACCTATTTCATTATATAAATTTAATACTAAAAAGTAAAGCACCGAAACGGTGCTAAAGAAAATGCTCGAATTACATTATGTAAAAATTTATATTTCCTATAAAAATAAGGTTACCATCTTCTCTTGACTTAGTAACCTTATTTTACGTAATCTAAATAATCAACTGTATACTTTTAAAGGACTTAAATAATTTGAACATTAGAAATATTGTTCATTCAGAGTTTACACTTTTTATTTTTAATATGATTTTGATTATTAAATGCTACTTCCTCAATCATAGCACCCATTTTTTCATACAATCTTCTTGTCTATAAATGATAGATTTTAGCAAATAGGTTTTCTCATATTCCTCACGCTCTTTAGGATGTTCTATCCAATAATCTATTACTCGTGCAAGATCTTTTGGTTTTTTATGTTTAAAAATACATTTATCATCGATTACAAAGTCTTTTGTCGCACTATTTTTAGAGTCAGAAACAATAGTCATTTTACCACAAGCAATACTCTCTAAACAAGCAATGCCCTCTAATTCGGCTATAGCTGGATGAACGTATAGGTCACAATAATTTAAAACCTCTACTATTTCATAGCGTGAATATAATCTAAAAATAGGTGGTATAGGCAAGCGTTTTGCAAGTCGCTTGTATTTATTTTCTTTCAAACCTTGTCCTGCAAATATAAGTTGAATTTTATCTAAATATGTCGAATACATAGTAGCCTTGATGAGAGTATCCTGTGATTTTTCATTTGAGTATCTACCAATACTTAATATAACAATTTTATCTTTGTATTCATTAGGTTTTTTTATATCATATTTTTTCACATAAGAATGTACACCATTGGATATAACATAACCATTAGTAGACTTTTTTACACGGCTTTCAAAAACATTTTTTATAAACTGTGTAGGATAATGTATTCCGTCGCAAAAACGATATAGATGCTTGTAAATATATTTATAAACAAATGTATTCACAAACTTAATTTTATTCATTTTGAAATAACTTGTAAGATTTTCCGCTTGCATATGAAATCCAGCGGTAAGTGGGATATTCATCTTGTGTGCAATTTTTGCTGTAGCTAATCCTAAAAATAAGGGCAACATAATATGAACGTGTTCTGTACCATTGAGTGCCTCTAAAATTATATTACGATCAGGTTTTGCTAGGCTTACACCTACACATTTTATAAGTGAATTTATCATTTTTCCAAAATTTTTATTGGGTACAATATAATAATTATCCTGCCCCTTTTTACTTTGGTCAGCACATAAAATACGTACAATATGTCCAGCTGATTGTAAATAGCGTATGAGATTCATAATTGCTATCACTGTGCCATTATTTTCTTCACCAAAAATATCACATACAATAGTAATTGTCATAAATAATCCTTCCTTCATAATAAATTCAGCTGACATTGTGATATAATTTGACAAGCAAAACCTTTGAGTTTACCTAATTAATAATCACTCATCAACACTGATGTTAACACTTTCATTACTCGTCATTGTCAGTATGTAAATTTTTATTTCTTTTTTTGAAATTTTGAAAGCCACTTTTCAAATTTACTTTGATATTTGCAAAACAAAATAAACGCAACGCCAGTTATAATGAATATCGCTATCCATACGGGAATACCCCAACCCGAAAACGGAATAACCGACCCCGTACCCATAAAACAAACCGTCGCAATGTAGATAGGTTTGACTATCAGCATAGATAGCATAAAGAATGAAGAACTCATAGACGTAAGTCCCGCAATCATACATAAAATATCGTCTGGGAAGAATGGTAAAAGTTGCATTATAACAAAAAGCGCATTGCCCTTTTTGCCAATTAACTTCGTGTACTTTTCAATCGCTTCTTCGCCTATGCACCAAGTAACTAATCTCTTCCCCGCATACCGCCCTATGATAAAAGCAATCGCCGAGCCTATCATTACGCTTATATAGGAAATGATAAAAGTTTTGGGTGCGCCGAAAACAGCAACTCCAGCAAGCATCATGATAAGCGCGGGTATAGGCAATACAACTACGTTCAAAATCGTAAGCAAAGCGTAAATCACATAGCCCCAACTTCCACTGTCTAAAATCAGTTGTTTTACTTTTTCTAAATCGGACATATTATCGAAAACACCACATAAGTTCAAAATTGCCAAACTCCCTATAACGATAAAGGCGACCACGTTAAAGAGAAACAAACTTTTGACGATGGATTGTTTGTTCAAAATAAATGCTATAATATCGCCGAGCGTAAAGGCTATAACGCAAAAATAACCCACAATCTGCAAATACCATTCCAAGTGATTCAAGCAAAGAGCAAGCGCGAGAATGAGCGTTATGCCGATTATTGAATTTACGATAACAATCCAAAGATTTCTTTTAGTCATTCCCTGCAGATTCCTCCATTTGAATTATTTTTCATTATTCTCTATACGTTAATTTAACTCATATTTGCTTTTTTATTAATAAACTTTTGTAGCAAATTGACTATTATAAAGTTCTGCATAGAATCTATTTTGCGCGATAAGTTCGTTGTGAGTGCCCTGTTCTACAATCGTTCCATCACGCATTACCAATATCAAATCGGAATCCTTAATCGTGGAAAGGCGGTGGGCAATAACAAAACTCGTCCGTCCTTGCATAAGTTTATTCATTGCTTTTTGTATCTCTATTTCTGTTCTCGTATCAACGCTCGAAGTCGCTTCGTCAAGAATTAAAATCGCGGGATCTGCAAGCATCGCTCTCGCTATGGTTAAAAGTTGTTTTTGTCCTGCCGAAATGCCGACCACTTCATCGTCAAGCACGGTATTGTATCCGTCAGGAAGCGTTCGTATAAACCTGTCTATTCTTGCCGCTTTCGCCGCTCTTTGCACTTCGTCGAAGGTCGCGTCTTTTTTGCCGTAGGCAATGTTATCGGCAATCGTGCCGTTGAAAAGCCAAGTATCCTGCAATACCATACCGAGCGTGGAACGCAATTCTTTGCGGCTCATATCGGCAACGTTTACGCCGTCTATACTGATTTTTCCGCCCTGCAATTCATAAAAGCGCATAAGTAAGTTTACAAGCGTCGTTTTGCCCGCGCCCGTTGGACCGACGATTGCGATTTTACTGCCCGGCGTTACGTTTATATTGATGTCTTGCATTAAGATTTTATCATCGCTGTAACCGAAGCGAACGTGATCGAACGCAACGCTTCCCTGCGGCTCTCCGAGCAAGAGTTCCTGCGTTTTATCGGGAACTTCTTCAAGTTCGTCTTCAATTTCGTAAACGCGCTCCGCCGAAGCAATCGCGCCTTGCATCATATTGATCGTATAAGCGAGTTCGGTAACAGGCTCGGAAACTTGGCTTACATACATAAATACACTGACTATCGTGCCTATCGCAAGCGTTCCTTTCAGCACCAAACTTGCGCCGAACGCCGCAATCAGAACGTAGCCGATTTGCCCCATTAGACGAATGATGGGATTGATAGCGTAGGTTATAAACTGCGCTTTCGTTGACGCTTTTTTCATTTTTTCGTTTAGAGCGTCGTTTGTTTCCGTCATTTTGTCCTGCAAATTAAACGCGCGTATTATGTTGTTGCCCGTAAAAACTTCTTCTATATTTGCGTTTAACGCGCCGAGCGCTTTTTGGTTTGCCACATAGTAACGTTGCGTCCTCATAGCGATAAGCCCTGCGACGACGGTACTCACGACAACCGTCAAAAGAGCGATAAGCGCAAGCTGCCAAGAAATGACGAACATAGCGATAAACGCGCCTAATATCGTCATTACGGCGGTAAACATCTGCGACATCGTTTCCTGCAAATTGTCGGAAATTCTATCTATATCGCTCGTTACGCGGCTCAATATATCGCCTTTTTTATGCGTATCGTAAAATTTGAGCGGTAGTTTGTTCAACTTGTCACTTATTCTTTTTCTCATATTGAGAGAAATTTTTTGCGAAACGCTTGCAAGCGTATAGGAAGATATATAACTTGTAAGCGAAGCGAGCGTGTATAATCCCGCTATGAGTACGATTTGCCAATCCACGTTATCAAACGTCATCGCAAACGTCGCGCCCTCGACGTAGCCCTCCGGTACGATTTCAGGATATAGAAATATGATTTCGGGGTTAGCAGTAACATAATTCGTCAATGCGCCGTTCGTAATGTCGGTTATGACTTTGCCCACGAAATAAGGCGCGATAAGGGAACACGCGGCGGCAACCGCAAGGCAGAATATAATTGTTATCATCTGCAATTTCTGACTACCGAGTTCCCGTATAAATCTTTTCAGCGTCGCTTTTGAATTTTTTGCGCGTCCTGCAGACATTTCGTCTCCAAACACGTCTGGACTTTCGTCCCGTTCCAATACTTCGTCTTCCATCATGCCAATTCCTCCTCGCTGAGCTGCGACTGCGCGATCTGCCTGTATATTTCGCAATTTGCTATTAGTTCTTTGTGCGTGCCTTTTCCTACGAGTTTTCCTTCGTCCAACACAAGTATTTGATCGGCGTCTAAAATCGTACTGATACGCTGTGCAACGATAATTACCGCGCTGTCCCCGACTTCATCTTTTAGAGCCGCTCTCAATTTTGCGTCTGTCTTAAAATCCAAAGCCGAAAAACTGTCGTCGAACACATATATATCTGGCTTTTTAATGATTGCTCTTGCAATGGACAAACGCTGTTTTTGTCCGCCTGAAAAATTCGTTCCGCCCTGCGAAACGGGATAATTAAAGCCTTCGGGTTTGCCGTCGATAAAATCCGCTATCTGCGCGATTTCTACCGCGTGGCGCATTTCTTCTTCGATCGCGTCCTTTTTACCATGCCGCAGGTTATCCGCTATCGTACCGCTGAACAGGAACGCCTTTTGCGGAACGATTCCTATTTTGTCGCGTAACGCTTCGAGCGTATAATCTTTAACGTTCTTTCCGTCCACGACGATGCGTCCTTCACTCACGTCGTAAAGCCGCAAGATAAGATTTGCAACCGTTGATTTTCCCGATCCCGTACTGCCGATAATCGCCGTAGTTTTGCCTTTCGGCACTTCAAAGTTGATGTTTTCAAGCACGGTTTCTTCCGCGCCCGGATAACGAAAAGTTACGTTATCGAATACCACTTTTGCAGAAGTTTCTTCTTCCGTACTTTCGGAATGTTCCGTTTCGACAAATTCAGGCTTTACGTTCAAAACGGCATTAATGCGTTTGGCGCAAGTATGCGCGCGGGGAATAAACATAAACGACGAAACGCCCATGATAAGATACATCAAAGTAAGCATCGAATACTCTATGATCGCCGATATGTCACCTGGACCTATCGAACCCGAAATAACTTTATCGCCACCAATCCAAATGATAATGACCGAGCAAGCGTACATCAGAAACATTACAAGCGGAAGCATAATCGCAAACAATTTGTTGGCTCTAATTGAAATCTTCGCATACTTATTAAAGGTTTCGTCCGTTTTTTGCTTTTCGTCTCCCTCGCGGTTGAAAGCGCGGATTACGCGAACACCGATAATTTCGTCGCGCACCTTACGGTTGATTCCGTCGAGCGACGTTTGTAATTTCTCAAATACGGGTACAACCTTTAATGCGATTATCACGAGTATTACCATAATAACCGCCATAAAGCCGACGAGAATAAACGCCAAGTTGCCACTTTTGCGGAATGCGAGTACCAATGCTGCAACCGTCATAAAAGGCGCAGGCAGTAGCATATCCACGATAATGGAAAACGATTGCTGTACCTGCGTTACATCATTCGTGCTTCGTGTAATGAGCGAGGCCGCACCAAACTGATTGAAATCGTTTGTCGAAAACGATTGCACTTTGCGAAACAACGCTCCACGTATATCTCTGCCCATTGCCGTAGCGATATAGGTGGAAAGATATGTACTTACAATGGACGCTATTGCAGTAGCAGCCGCAACGCCGAGCATAATTCCACCCTTTTCCCAAACGTAACTCATATCGTGCGGTGGGTACGACGTAATACCGTTCAGAATGTCTGCGGTCAAAGTAGGAATAAACAGCGTGCCGACCGTTCTTCCGATAATCAGCAGTACAAGCAAAGCCGTTTGCCTTTTATACTTTCTTAAAAACTTAAACACTTGAAACATCGCTTATTTTTTGCACTCCTCTTCCATATAAAGGTTTAACCGTCTGAAAAAGGCTATGAACGTAGTTCGTTCCTCATCGCTAAAACGCGCATAGACCTTCTCTTCCAATGCAATTATTTCGCCTATCGCTTTTTGACAAAAGGCTTTCCCCTCGTCCGTCAATACGATATTCTTTCTGTTACGGGTATTCGGAACGGTTACAAGTTCGATCCAACCTTTATTTTTCATTACGGTAATCGACGAATTGATCGTTTGCTTCGAGTATAGCCAATACTCGCATAAATCACTCTGCGAAACCGTACCGTCCTTTTCTTCATATAGGTAATACAAAATATAAAACACATTATCCGATAGATTATACTTCTGCGCCAACAAATGATACAGACAGTCGTTTTCGCTCGTGCGTTTGTTTATTTCTCGTCTTTGTTCACTAATTAAAGTCATTTTTTGTTCCCCCTTATGTTTCTGGACAATATATGATGTGATTATAGTCCGTTTTCGGACACTTGTCAAGTGCTTTTACTATTTTTTTCGAGTT
>JAMPEH010000067.1 GCA_023665245.1 Muribaculaceae bacterium | reverse complement strand
GCGCAAGCGACGAAGAAGTTTTGCGTGTTGCCAAAGAAGCGCAATGCGACGAATTCGTAAGCAAGTTGCCGCAGGGATATGATACTGTTATCGGCGAAAACGGCTCTATGCTGTCGGGCGGCGAAAGACAAAGAATTTCGATAGCCCGCGCTATGCTCAAAGACGCGCCCATCGTCATAATGGACGAAGCAACCGCGTCGCTCGACGCCGAAAACGAAACGGAGGTGCAAACGGCGTTATCCGCTCTTATAAAGGACAAGACCGTGCTTATAATAGCGCACCGAATGAGAACGGTCGACGGCGCGGAAAAAATCGTAGTATTGCAAGGCGGCAAGGTTGCCGAGCAAGGAACGCCCAAAGAACTCAAAGCAAATGGCGGCATATATGCGAGAATGTCCGAATTGCAAGGGCAGAACGCATAACAAATAAAACGGAGTTTTTAAATATTTACAGTGCAAAAACGACCCCGCAAATATCGAAGTCATTTGCTGGTGCACAAAACGCAGCCTAATTCGAATATTAGGTTGCGTTTTTCTTTTCCATTTCAAAATTTTTCAGATTAACGCCTAAACGCTCTGCTTCTTGACATTTTACTGCAACATAACCACGCTTTTCAAAAAAAGGCTTTGCGGTTATGGAAGAATAAGTTTTTACAACTGTAAATCCCTTTTCAAGCTCATTACATAACGCCGTAGCAATTCCCTTTCTTTGATAATCTTTATGTACGAACAGCAAGTCTAAACAACCTAAACTGTCAATACTGCCGAAACCCACAATTACATCGTCAATTTCGGCTATCAGAGTATATTGTTTAAGTAAATCTTTTCGTCGTAATTGTAAGCTTTCAGAGCTATTTACCCAAGCGTTTAATTGTTTATCACTATAATCGTAAATATTTATATTATGAATAGTTTCATAATACAATTTTGAAATCGTATTGCTATCTGTATCTTGATAAATTCTGATTTTCATAATTTTCTAATAATTAAGTAATCGTCCGTTGTCATTCCATTCGCCGTACATTATGCCTTGTCTTGTATTATCAATAAACTTTTGCAAACGGCTTTGAAATAAATCAGGTTGCTTTTTCTTGATTTGTATGGTATCAATTCTTACACGCTGATATAAAGGCGGAAAACTCAAAAAATTATTCCATACGATTAAATCTGCTTGTAATGCGTTCAAAATATCACTGTCAATTACAAAACCCGACGGCGACATATCGGGCAGAACAGCACGACCAGCGTCGGTCATACGCCCTAATTTTTCCATTCTGCGGCAACGTTCCTTATTCAATTCAGACCATAAAGAATTTTTCTTGCGTGGTGCTAATCTTTGGGCGGTTATTCCGTTATCAAGCCGTTTTTCCGTGCTGTCTATCCACCCGAAACACATTGCTTCTTCAACAGCATCGATATACCAAAAAGTATTATCATTTTGCGGTCTGCTGCGCTTTACGACAACCCAACATTCATTTTCTTTATCGTGATTATCAATTAGCCATAGACGCAGTTCGTCACGGTTTTTTGCGTTTAATAAATTTTTTGGTTGCATAAATACATTATAGCATAAATGTAAGTTTTTGCGTGAAGATCAAGGTGAATTTTCGCGCAAGCTGTCGCTGTCATCAAAGTTTGCAATCGCGTCTTTTGATTTTTCGTGCGCGAAAATGTCTGCGCCTGTGTTTTGCACTTTTGCAATTTCTGCCGCATGCGAATTTGTTCGATGTATGAGTTCTGCAAAAATCTCGCCATCGTAAAATCAAGGCGCGGAATAAAATCTTTTTGCTAATCATAATTCGAACCGGCGGTTTTTTGAACCGCGCTCGCGTTGATGTTTCCCAATTCGTCGGGAACGCTTTTTGCTTGCACATAATTTTCAAAGACAAAATCGGGATTCAATTTTACAAGTGAAATTTGGCAAAAAGTTTTCTGCGCGAAATTTTGCATCAAGCCGAACTCAACTATGTCGAAGACTTTCACATTTTCATTGCTGCTCGGAAATTTTTGCGGAAGCAAAAGGCGTTTGCCGCTTTTCAAGTGAAGAGATTTGTAAAAGATTTTTGAACGCCTGTGATACACAAATTGTTTTATTACGTTCTGAATGCCGGGCTGATTTGAAATGCCATTCGCGGTCATGACGGAGAACATAATATTTTCCGTCATGAATGTAAGAAACACCGTCGCGAATTGTGATGATGTCTTGCTCTAGCGTTTCGTGTGCATCGACGGCATTTTCCGAAAATTACCATTTCGCTTTTTCTTCGATGGCATGGGACTTGCCACTGCCCAGCACGATTAGCCAATAGGAATTTTTTATTTCATTCAATATGGAATTTTCTGAAGAAAATGATTCAAATCTAAAAAGCCACAATGCCTAATATCGCACATTTTTGAAAAGATGATGACAAATAGTTTGTATAAAAATTTCTATAACCTTCATTATAAATTTCAATATTTTGGTATTTTATTTTTAGAAGTTCTGCGTCTCTAGCGGGCCATATGAATTTTTGCATTGGTGCTTTTCTTGCAGTTGAATAAACATTTGTGCTAAAAAAATTACTTCCAATGTGAAAGTCCGAAGAATTGGAATGTTTTTCTACACTATTTGTAAAATTCTTTGTAAATAAACTATCGGTTTCTTTGCCAAGCAGTACAACATCTCCAACATATTCGCAGAATTTCTTCTTGTCTTCATTATTGGAATATTTCAATTTTATCAATTATATATTGAGTGCCTTTACTATATTCAAGGTATTCACCTGGTGTTTCAATATCTTTCAGAATTGCCCCTAAAACAAGTTTTTCTTTTCCACTGAATGTCAATGATGGAATATTTTCTGCTTTTACTAATTTTTTTAAATAAGAAAAATCAAATTTCTTTTGCTTGTCATTATCTGGATTGTAGATTCCAATAATTAAAACTCTATAGCGTTGTTGGAAAACACCATAATCACTTGCATAAATTAACTGTTGTGAAATAGAAAACACAAGTCTTTTCATTCTGATTCTTATTTCATCTGGAACGGAAACGCCATCAGGCATCTTTGATGATAAGATTCCCCGTACATTTTCAAAAACGAAAGCCTTTGGTTTGTTTTTTTCATTATAAACTTTTTCTTTCAACACATTTTCGCATACTTCAAATAAAACTCTGCGACTATTATTGTCATTCACTCCTTTTCTGTTTTCTGCGTTTGAAAATGGCTGACAAGGAAAACCCAGCAAGCAAAATATCGAAATCTGGCAATGATGAGGGAGGCACATCTCGAACGTCACCAAGCGTTGCCTTTTCATTTTCTGCATTTACAAAAAGGGAATTTGAATTATAACAAATCACTGCATCACAATTGACATCATTTGCAAAGACTATGTTTGTATCAAGTCTTGAATATTCTTTTCCTTGAAAAACAAATCCTCCCAATGCTCCTAAATCCATTCCGCCACAACCAGAAAAAAGAGAAAAACATTCTAACTTGTTTGAATTGTTATGCATAATGTATTTCCAATTATAAAAATCCTCTGTATTATAAATGAAAGAAAATATACATAAGCACATATTGTTATAATTGCAAAATATTATTCTATATCATTAATAGATATAAAGAAAAATTATGGAAGTGTGCAAAAATCTATATGGAAATTCAAATATTGTGGCATTTGATATTGAAAACAATTATGTTTCCGTAAGATTTTCTAGTGAGAAAATATGTTGTTTCAAATGATAAATATGTATGCATATATTTAATCCGAATATCGCGAAATTAAATCCATTAAAATTGGATCTTTTATTTCTCCTGTTTTTATCATATCAAATTTAATTTCGTTTTCATCTGCAAAAATTACCATATTCGAGATTTCATCTATATGTTCTTCCGAAAAGCCATATTTTTTAAGCATTATATGCTTTTTATCAATAGTTCCATATTTTAAATAATCTAACATTTTTGTTGCTCTTTCATCATGTTCTTCATCTGCATAGATTTTAAATGCTGTCAGAAAAGGAGAGAGTAGAGATAATTCCACAATCTTATCTACATAATCATAGGTGTCATAAACTAAAGAGTCATAATCAAAGTCTAACATTGTTTTGTATCCAAAAGATGAGGATGGACAATTTTTCAAGTTTATATTTGGCAAATGATATGGAATTGGAGAAAATTCTAGTTTAAGCGATTCCAATTTTAAGTTTTTTTCATAATCATTAATTTTTCCAGTTTTATGTTGTAAATATATTTTATGTGCTTCATTCCCATGTGCCAAATAGTTATATCTTAAATTTAAAATCTTTTTAAATGAATTTCCTTGCATTATCCAAAGAAGAATTGTCAATCCTGACTTAAAAACATAGCGTTCTCCACTTTGCAATTGTCTGTTGATATAAATTTCAAAAATATCTTGAAATTTACATTTTATAGTTTCTTTTTCATTTTCAGAAAAATCTCCATAAGGTCTCATTTCATTGGACTGAAACAATATATTTAAAATATTTGCAATATTGTTTTTGCATTGTTCGCTTTTTAAACGCTTTATTCTTGAAATAGGTTCATTTGTTTCAATGTCAACGGAATTTGTTTTTACTGCCTCTATATTTTCCTTATCAAAAACATCTGTATTTTCTTTTAATTCCTGTTCCAATACGGATTCTTCTGCTAATCGTGATTTTTGACAAAGACGCTCGGAAAAAGTTTTTTCATTATTTACTATTACAAATCCATAGTCAAAAGCATCTTTTTTGTTGGTTGTCCTTCCTGCTCTTCCTATAAGATTTTTAAGGGCAAGGTTTTTATCATCTTCGTTTCCGTAAAATCTGAAATTGTCTATCACAATTGCATCAAAAGGCATGTTGATGCCTTGTAACAATGTTGAAGTAGAAAAACAAATTTTGGCATATCCTAATGTCGTAAATTGTTCTAGTAAGAATCTTATGTCTAAAGGAATAGAACCATGATGTACAACAATGCCTCTTTCCAATAGATAGACAATCATAGAATTTCGCTCTTCTTTTGCGTTTATCAAGTCTGAAATCCTGTTAATTATTGTTTTTGCTTTTCCATCTGAAATAACATTGCATAAACCTATATATTCTTTAAAATTAGAAAGAAATGTCTTTGAAGTTATTTTACTCTTGCTGATATAAAATAATACTGTTTTTCCATCAGATAGTAATTCTTTGACAATATCTTTATTAAATTTTCTTTGATTTTTTTTGTAATTCGCTTTTTCCATATAGGGATTGAAAAGATAATTCTTGTCTTTCTTCTTTGTGATGAATATTTTTCCAACTACCGATTGCTGAAAACTTTTTGCCTCTCCACTTAGATTCAATTTGTCTAATTGTGTTTTTGGATTCTCTATAAACGGATGTGCAAAAATCTTTTTAGCGTTTGGATATTTTTGTTCGCTTTTTTTTACAACATTTGCAAAATTTATTCCTCTAATTTTATCATCAGCAATTTGTGCTTCATCAAAAAGAAACATAGAGATGTTAAATTGGTATTCGCTTTTATACAGTTCTGGTACTCTTTCTGGCGTTAAAACAAATATTCTTTTTCTTGTTTTCTTTTTATTAATGTTTTCAACAAATGACAGAATTAAAATCGATTTATCTTCTGAAAAAGTATTACGCAGTGTAAAAATATATTCTGCTATCAATGCCCTTGATGGAACAACAATTGCTACATCATTTTCTGTTTCAGAAATTAATTTTCGTAATAAGTAAGATTTTCCAGCACTTGTTGGAGCGGAGAAAGAATAGGTTTTGTTTTCTTTTATATCCATATAGATACTATTTTGTACAGGTGTATAATGATTATTTGTTTGTTCATAAATTGATTCATTGAACATATTATAAACAAAAGACAATAAATCTTTCGGTTCTGAAACCTTATAAAACAATCCTAATAAATACATTAACTTTGATTCGTATTTACTAAACACATCTTGTTTGAAATATTTTATCAACGCACACTTTTCTAATAATTCTTGATTTACAGGACCATTTTTATGCAATTCTGAAAGAATTTCAATCATAACTATATCGATTTCCTTGTCGGTTTTATCAAGTATATCAAATATCATTTTATATGCACTCCGATTAAATACAAAGTTTGTGCCTGTACATTAAGAAATTTGACATCATCATTATTTAAACAATTTATTTTTATTTCTTCAAGATTTTTTGAATTAACCGAATATGCTAAGATAAAATCTCGTTTGTTAGCAATTAAGTTTTCGATGGCAGTTTCACTTACACCAAGATGCTGTAAATTAACAGCATCACCTTTGTCTTTTTCTTCTCCTATAAACTCTTTTACTTGTTTTGCCGCAATTCCATAAGCATTGCCACTTGAGCGATATTTTGCCTCTCCAAATGCAATTGTTTTTTGTGGAGATTCTGTATGAAAATCGAAGCCTGGATTACCCGTGATTTTTTCTTTCCATAATTCTGCTAAAGGAATGATTTTATGATTTAAAGATTGCTTTAAGCTTTCTGCGGAGTCAAGAGAAATCATATATTCTCCAAAGTCCTTGGAAATTTCAGAAGCATCGCTATTAATTTGATTTTTAAATATCTCTTCAAGTTTTTTTGCAGTATCAGATACTTTTTGTTGGTATGATATTTTCGATATGGCATCCAATTTATCTATCCAAGAATTATCTTTTATTTTTATGATTAAATCACCAGCATGTTTATAAACATCATCGATAATTATTTCCAAATAATAAATATTGCATGGAGCTTCATCAGAGAATTTATCTATATGTTCACACTTTTTGATTTTCATTTTTATGATTAAATTATAACATAAAAAATCAATTTTTCAACTAATATTTTCTCTCCCCAACCCCATCTCCTTTTTTTCGCATACCCCTCATACCCCCTCCATCCGTATGAACGCCGCATTTCATCGGTATAAACGAACTGTTTCATCAGTATGAACGCATGCACTTTATACTTATGAAACATTCATTTCATAAGTATAAACGGAAATTTTCATACGTATAAAAAAAAGGCCGCACCCTTATGAATGCGACCTTTTTAGGAAAACTTTCTGCATGGAAAAAATGCGCGCGGGGAGATTTTTCGCCGTTACCGCCTGCGCGCTTTTTTACGTGGCGGGGACTGCTTCAGCTTCCGCCGCTACTTCTTCGCCCTGTGCTTCGCTTTGTTCGGAAACTTCACTGTCTTTCGGCGGAAGAAACCTTGCATCGATTTTCACGAAGTCAGGCTTTTTCAGCTTGTCCTTCAACATCGGGTCGGGGGAGAAAAGAATCTTCAGCGCACCGATGCCTTCGGCGTTTACGTTCTCCGCGTTTTCAAACGCTTGGTTCGGCGCGGAAAAGGAAATGCGGAAACGCCCGAAGTTTTCGAGGCGCACCTTGTAGCCCATCATCAGGTACTTCGGCACAGCTTCCAAAAGCCCGTTTATCACGGCAATTACGTCGCTTTTCGTGAGCGACATGCTTTCGGAAATCTCCGCACCGATCTTGTTGATGCCCACTTCCGAAATATAAAACGGCGCAGGGTAAAACTTCGGCTCCGTTTCCAAATCTTGCGGATTGATCCGCTTTCTCGAATAATAAGCAATGCTCATTTTTTGCCTCCTTGTTGAAAATGAGTTTGTCGATTTACTCGAATGCCAAAAAATGTGAAAAAATCGAGTTTATACATTTTTTGACCTCCTTTATAAAATAAAACTTATTTTTATTCGATAAAATCGAATGTTATCGTATTTAACATACTGCCGTGCGCAGGAGTTGTCAAGCAAAATTGTGGAAAATCTTCGAAAAAATCGAACGTTTTTTCTTTTATTTGTTGATTCTTTCGAATAAAAAGCGATATAATGCAGTATATACGAATAAAAAAGCATTTTGCAAACAGCTTTCCCGCATCCGGCGGGCGGCGCGCATCAAGAGCGCAGGAGCGATTTTTGTTTTCGGAAATTTGCAAACGGCTTTTTTCGCAAAAATAAATTTCAAGGCGGCAAATCCATGCTCGTAAATTTTTCTGTTTCGAATTTCCTTTCGTTCGACAAGCGAACGACGTTTTCGATGGAATCGGGGCGCGCGACGAAAAAGCCGGAACATCTTTTCAAGGGCGCGGACAAATCGCTTCTGCGTTTTTCGGCGATGTTCGGAAAGAACGGCGCGGGCAAAAGCAACTTCGTCAAGGCGCTTTCTTTTTTCAGGCATTTCGTGGTTTACGGCAGAATGCGCGAGAACGCGCCGAGGTGCTGGTGCAGGATTGAAAAAGAAAACGAACATCTTCCGTCGGAATTCGAAGCGGAATTTATAATGAACGGAAAAAGAATGTCGTATGCCTTGGGCGTGGTTTTGGCTGCGGGACAAATCGTGAGCGAACGCCTTTCTTTGCATAAAGGCGGACGCAGGACGAATCTTTTCTGCCGGGAAGCAGGCAGCGCGGAATTTGTGTTTCATTCTTCGGCGGTGGGAAAGCACAGGGAAATCGAGCTGCTTTCGAAGACATTCAGCGTGAACGAAAGCCCTTTGCTTTTCAGTTTGAATTTCGTCGCGAAAAAATTCATGCGGGAAAACGAAGGCACGGAGCCGCTTTGGCTTGCGTTCTCGTGGTTTGCGGAATGCCTCGAAATAATTTTTCCCGATCAGCCGCTCGCCGAAACGTCGCTTTTGCAGGGCGGACAAAACGAACGCTTCGAAAAACTTCTGCGTGAATTCGACACGGGAATTTCCAAAATAAAAATGGAAAGCATGAGCAAGGAAAAAATGTATTCGCAGCTCGAGCCCGCGATTCAATTGCGGCTTAATTCCGATATGCAGAATATTTCGCGTCTGCAAAATGTGCCGCGTGCGCAGAAGAGCGCTGTAAGCTGGGCGGTCGTAATCAGAAACCGTTTCAATTTTTTTGCGGCGCGTCTGGAAAAGAACGGAGAGTTTGCTTTTTACACATTGAAATTCATTCACGACTTGAACGGGCGCAAAGTTGAATTCACGATGGAAAACGAAAGCGACGGCACGTACCGTCTTTTCCAGCTGCTCGAAATTCTTATGACGCAAAAGCCGAAAGTGTTTGTCATCGACGAGATAAACCGATGCCTGCATCCGAAACTGACGGTGCAGTTTGTGAAAAAATATTTGGAGTGCGCGAGCGCTGAAGGAAGGGAAGTGCAGCTGATTACGACGACGCACGAAACGCGCTTGATGGACCACGAGATTGTGCGGCGCGACGAAATCCGTCTTTGCGATACGGCGGAAGACGGCAGCACGAAACTGTACAGTCTTGAAGACAAGCAGGTGCGCATCGACAAAGTGCTCGAAGAAAATTATATGAACGGCGTGTGGGGCGGCGTGCCGAAGTTTGCGGAGGCGAGGGAGTGAGGGGCAAAAATATGTTGAAAAAAATCATTGAAGCAACAAATTTATATATCGCCATCATGCCAAAGAAAGAACGCAAAAAATATGGTCAATTCTTTACAAGTGAGGAAACAGCCCGTTTTATGGTTGGATTATATAATATTCCTGACGGCAAGCCTAAAATCAGTATTTTAGATGCTGGGGCAGGTTCGGGAATATTATCGTGTGCACTTATAGAACGATTAGAGCAGATGGATTCTATTCGGGCGATTGAATTGACCTGTTATGAGAATGATGAAAATATTTTGGGGTTGCTGGAAGAAAACCTGCATACTTGCAAAGTGAATTCTAAAAAGGATATACAAATAGAAATTATTACGGATAATTATATTATAAGTCAGTACTTGGACTTTAATCAGATGATAGGCGGCAATCCGCAGCCGAAAAAATATGATTTTGTGATTGGCAATCCACCATATATGAAAATACCGAAGGATGCGCCGGAAGCAACTGCCATGCCGGAGGTTTGTTATGGTGCGCCAAATTTATATTTTATTTTTGCGGCAATGGGATTGTTTAATCTGGATAGCGATGGGGAAATGGTGTATATCATTCCCCGCTCGTGGACTTCAGGCGCTTATTTCAAGCGGTTTAGACAGTATTTTCTGACAGAGGGGAAATTAGAGCATATTCATTTGTTTGTAAGCCGGAACAAGGTGTTTGACAAAGAAGATGTTTTACAGGAAACGATTATCATTAAAGT